>JAKSLJ010000001.1 GCA_024401275.1 Bacteroidaceae bacterium
CTGTATGTTTCATGTAAACCTCTTGAGTTGTGTCCAACTTCTTGGGTTCACTTCACTCGTGGGCGTATTGTATAGCGGAGTCAAAGGACAGACTATTTCAAAGGCTGTTCAGGCTAAGTGGCTCAAGGGGCTTTATGTTAAGTCTGGTTTGAAGCAATAAGCACTACTTTGACGTTATGAAGATATTTAAGTATATATTGTCTATTATCCTTTGCCTCGCCATCAGCGAGGCAAAGGCGCAATATTGCGAGACCTTGGTTTTGAAGCCTTATGGAGACCTCTATGAGGGTTATATCTCAAAACAGGATTTCAAGAAAGGAACTATTGAGTTTACGTGCAACGATACAGTCGTAAATGATATCAAGACATCTGATATCCTGTCAAAATATATAAATATACGCACAGACAATAATAAAAATGGACTGTTGGACGTGGTCTATCAAGACACAGTCTTCTTCATAGGCCAGATCCATAGGGTTATTCCTGGTAAGGAGTATAGGATGACCTGTGAAGACGGCAGCGAGAAGGTTATTCCTTCTGCAAAAGTATCGAAATTGTGCAAGAAACCTGTTCGCGAGAATGTAAGTATCTTCAAGCAGAGTCCTTTCCTTGACGTTATCGTTATGAAAGGCAGTGTGGAAGGCGAGTTTGAAGGTATTATCACAACCCAGTCTTACACTTCTGGCGAAAAGTCGGTTCTTGAGATGAGTAATGGAGCCATGATGAAGTTCAATATGAGCGACCTTGCCTTGTACAAGAAAATCCCTAATCCTGATTATAAGGGAAATTAGATAAAAACGTGATCGTGACTAAATAGCAACAAAAAACAAATCTGTAGTAATGTCTGACAACATACTAATAATTCAAGGCCCAGAAGAAAAGAGGAGGTCTGTACACTATGAGGTGGATGGCGATCTGCCTGTGCTGGGCGAAGGTAATTTTGGCTCAGTCCGTAAGGGTGTGATGGTTGACGAGATGACGGGAAGCAGCCGCGATGTAGCCATAAAGTTCCTTTTCAGCGATTTGTCTGCTCAGGGCGTAGAGCGTTCACGCCGCGAGGCAGCTATACGAATAAAGAACGATAATCTGGTAGAGATGATTGACTTTGTGCAGATTGTTGCGACTGATGCAAATGGCAACAAGTCGGTGCGCAATCATGTCGTTAGCGAACTCCTTCAGGGCGTGATGCTTCTCAGCCTTATGAAGGACGGAAGAATTACAGATCGTGAGGGAAATGAGATTCCGCGTGCCCAGAATCTTCTTGAACTGTATCAGACAGACCCTGTGCGCTTTGCCTGTGAAGTTGTCTCTGAACTGCTCTTGGGAGTGAAGGCTTTGCATGAAAATGGCTATATCCATCGAGACATTGATCCGAGCAACATCATGATAACGATGGACGGTAGGATAAAGCTCATAGACCTTGGAGTTGCCAAGGATATTTCCGCAACGGCAAAGCCTGGTGCTGCACATCTTACGAATGTCGGCGATTTCGTAGGCAAGCATGCTTATGCAGCTCCAGAGCTTATTCTTGGAGATGTGAACAGCCAGAATCCTACAACCGATTTGTATGCCGTCGGTATCATGCTCTTCCAACTTGTCACAGGCAAGTTGCCGTTTAAGGGTAGTATCCACGAGATTACACAGCAGCACCTGAGTACTCCTGTCCCAGTGGATATGGTGCCTAATTCTGACTTGCGCGCGATTATTAAAAAAGCTACGGCTAAAGAACAGTCAAACAGATATTCGTCTGCTGAGGAGTTCCGTCAGGCACTGACTCGCGTAAGACTTGACGGTCCTGAGAAACCTGGAAAAGGAGTCGATAAAGATGCCATGAAGAAATGGGCAAAGATTGCTGGTATTGGTCTGGCCGCAGTGGTCGCAGCGGTACTTCTTATTCTGATAGTGCCAAAGTTGTTTGGCGGAAGCGACAATGGCGAGGTAAGCAATACAGCAGAAAATACCTATGCTCAGCAGACTACAGCAGCTCCAAATAATGTTGTTGCCAGTGGAGCAGGGCAGGATACTCCTTCTAATAGAAATCAGCAAACTAAGCCTGAAGACGAACCTAATGTCAAGGATACGGAAGGCGCATCGGATGTTAATAATACTGATGGCGCAGCTGATGTAAAGAATACAGACAATGGTGTTGATAAAATAGTAGAAGAAGCAAATAAGGTAGATGAAGCCGCAAAGAAGAAGGCTGAAGAGGCTGCCAAGAAGGCTGAAGAAATTGCAAAGAAGAAAGCAGAAGAGGCGGCCAAGAAAGCTGAAGAAGCTGCTGCTAAGAAGGCTGAAGCTGCTGCTAAGAAGGCAGAAGAAGCTGCCAGGAAGAAAGCTGAGGCTGAGGCTAAGTCTGCCGGTCCAAAGGTTCCTTACGGAACGTATAGCGGACCTGCCAATGGAACTGGTGGAGAAATCAGAGTGACAAGAGCCTATAGTCTGAATCTTCGCAAGAGCAATGGCGAGTCTGTATATCTCCAACCGGGAGATAAAATCTATAATACCGTTTTCAGAGATGGTGAACTAAAACAGGGTATTTGGCTTCATAATGGAATTTCCCAACTGATTATGAGATAGTATTATGAAAAAGTATTTTCATGTATTTTTGCCCCTTCTCGTATTTCCTTTCATGTCAGTTAATGCGCAGTCGGTCATCTATGCTTCCCGCCAGTTGGAACAAATGGCAAAGATGGTGCAGATGACGGATGTTGTCAAGAAACTTCCGGAAGGTGTTTCTGTAGGTTGCTTTAGCTATAAGGGGCTTCCTCTTTCTGTCGTGAAGAAAGGCAATAGAGTACAGCATATCGGTTACTCTGTTTTTTCCGAGCAGCAGCGCAATGATATAGGCGAGATAAGGAGTAACTTTGTTGAGCGTTTTCTTCTCACCACTGATCTTCCTTTCGTTCGTGAGAAGTCTGTAGAGATAGAGATGCAGGAGGAGAAAATCGTGTTCCGCTCTGGCGGTTTGGCTACTTTGAAAGGATTCGTCAAGGACAATTCCTGCTCTGTGGAAGCTTCCCTTGTTAAGGAAAAGTTCCATGATGTGAAATGGAAAAAGGCAGGAAAGACTGTTTGCGAGATGGGATTCCCTGCAGACCATGAGCTTATGACAGGCAGAAACATGTTGGAGAACGATGAGCGTCTCCAAATGGACATCATGTCTATGTCTGACACCGTAATCAACAAGCTACGAAATCTTGACGAAAGTTCTTTGCAGAAGCATCACGAGGTTTATATTCAACATGGCGGAAACTATATGTTCAAGGAACTCACAGCCGACCGCTACTTTACTAAGAATGTGGGCAACTCTTTCTCTCCTCTTTGTACTCCGATGGTACCAAGAGAGTCTTTTGCTAATTTGCTTACAGACAATGATATAGAGAATAACTATACGCTTGATGTCACTCTTAAGCAGTTCAATTATAACCAGTCCGTATTCAGTGTTCCACTTACAAAATGGATAGCCTATTATAAAGAGCAAGGTTTCAAACCTTATTTCTGCATAATCGGTCAAAATAAGAGCATGCTGGATTGCTTGCTCATACTTCGCAATGTGGAAATGGGATGCAATCATGTGATGCGACTAAACTTTGACACAGAAACACTTGCTTATAGAAAAGGGAAAATAAAGGCACGTCTTAATGCTTTTGTTCCTACATCTAATTTGAAGGACATTTATTACGAGAATAAGCTATGAGAAAACTTGTATTCTTATATATATTAATGTGTGCTGCCCTTGGAGTCTATGCCCAGGAAGAATTGACACCGTCACAGCAGATAAATGTTATTAAGCGTGACTCTTCTTTTGTTTATGCAGAGGCTACGGACACCACTGTTGAGCAGTCTTTCAATGCGGCAAATGTGCAGCTCATGCTTGAGATAAAGAACTTTATCCTTTCGCAGCGTGAACTTCAAGAAGCTGATATGGTGCTTATCAAGGACAAGGCAGCAAAATGTGAACGTATTGAGATGCCTCGTGGAGACAAGTTCCGCATGTTCGTTTATGTGAAGAAGGAAGATATCATGTCTGCACAAAGTATTACCTATCTTCCTAAAAGCGCATGGCAGGCTATGGAAGGAGCGCAAAATCAGAGCGATCGTGCGGCAGAAGAAGAGGGGTACGAGGATGTGTCTCCTTTAGAGAAAACAAACTTTCCTGCTTCTCCGATACAGACTCACGAAACAGTCACAGCCTCCTATCTGAAAGACTGGCAGAAAACGCTTCTCACCAATATGCTGAACTGTGCTAACCTCAATGATTGCCTTATCTTCCTCAACAAGATGAAGATTCAGAATAAGGTGAAGAGGGTGGGAGATAGTGAAAGTGTTCCACAGAATTCTCAGCAGGCATTCTATGCCGTCTTCTCTGCAGATGACAAACTCGTAACCATTCTCGGAAAAGACGAAAATGGCAGCAGAATTAACTTCATGACAAATCAAAACGATTCACTCAGCAGCTATTCTGACTATAAGCAGATTTGGTTTACATTATCAAACTTTTAACACCTACCGTCCCTGAAGTTTCAACTTCGGTCATAAACAATATCCCAATGAAACGACTTTTTTATACACTCACATTCATCCTTCTCTCTCTTAGCATTTCGGCTCAAGATAATGTAGCTGTAGAAATACAAGATCTCAGTAATGCTAATCTCCGAAAGACAATGGAGAATAATGCTTCGAAATTGCTTACAGCCATTAATGAGGCAGAGAGTAGTAACTCTCAGTCCATTAATTATTCAGGCATAAATATAGAGCAAGACGCCAAGGACGTATTGTCCATGCTTTGGAGCAGCATCCACATGCGTGTCGTTGAAGAAGATATCGTGGAAAAATGTCTTACGCTAAGGTCTCGCAATCGCATTCGTGGTTACGAAATAATGAGAATACCTGTTGAGATGAAGCCATTTGCTGATAATTATAAGGACGACCTTAACCAGGAGGTTACCATTACGTTCAATACTCAAGGAGGTATTTCCGACTTTGTTATCTCATCAGGCATTCATCAGTATTCTACTCTCATGCAGGAAGCTGTGGGTGTGGACGACCTTGACAGACGTATGCAGATACTGCATTATGTTGAGCAGTTCCGTACGGCTTACTGCCAGAAGGACCTGGCGTTTATGGAGAATGTCTTTTCTAATGATGCCCTGATTATCACTGGACGTAAGGTACAGCGTAAGAATGCTGAGATTGGGCTGAAGCCGGAGTATGTCTATGACAAGCAGACAAAGGTGGAATATCTTTCAAGACTGAAAGGAATCTTTGCCCGCAATCAGTATGTCAATGTCAAGTTCTCCGACATCACCATTGAGCGTAACGGTGCTAAGCCTTGGATTTATGGTGTAACATGTGTTCAGGATTGGCAGACAAAGCGTGCCAATGGGGGACATTACGAAGACCTTGGTGTGGTCTTCATGCTTTGGGATTTCTCTGACGAAAACCATCCGCAGATACATGTCCGCACTTGGCAAGCTACAGATGATGACAAGGTATTCAACACAAAGTCTTTCAAATTATAGTTTATGAAGATTAAAGTTGTAATACTCTTCCTCCTTTTCGCCACTACGATGATGGCGCAGGAACTTACGGTCAAGTCGTTTGCGCTTGACGAGACTGACTTGTCGGCACGAACAAATCAAGTTCTCGACGCGAATGGAGATCCTTGTGCCCTTGTGAAGGTGGGATTGGTTATCCCTAATGCCGAATTCGATGGATATATTGTAAAAACGGTAGCAAAGACAAGCGAATATTGGGTGTATTTCACAGACGGTTCTGAAAATATTAAAGTGACAGCTCCGGGCGTATTGCCATTAGAATATAATTTCCCAGAACCTTTGAAGATGAACTGCACATACGTGCTGACTCTCACAGTGCCAGAAAACTATATAATGCCTATTCCTCAGACACAAACTGAAACAGAGATAGAACCTGAGAATAATGTTGTGGTGGAGGAAAAACAGCCAGAACCTGAGATCGCGAATGTTGTTCAGAATACAGTTGTGTCGGACTATCTCCCTATATTCCGCATTCAGCCCGCTTACCAAATTGGCTCGTTGACTGGTGTTACAGCTGCTATTGGACTGAACTTCAGTGGTTTCGATATTGAACTTGGCGGCGTTAAGGGCATGAGTAAAGAAGAATATTTTGTTTATCGTTCTGACGGAACTGAGGTTGGACAATCTGCGTTTGATGCCATGGCTCTTGAAGGTCGATTAGGCTATAGAATAAAAGCTGCCCGAGGTTTGTTCATAACTCCGCAGGTTGGTGCCAGTTTATTGGTAGTCTCTGATGGTTTGCTTGTCGATAAAGCCAATGCCATTTCTGGTGTTGCTGGTGTTCGCGTATCGTATAGTTTGGCTAAGAACTTTGCGCTTTTCGCTGCTCCTTCCTTCGGTTTTAAACTTTCTGAAAGCGATGGATATAAGCAGATTTGTGAAAAGGCTGACGGCTTAAGCAAGTGGAGCGGCGGATTCAACTTTAAGATTGGTTTGTCAGTAGAGTTCTAAAAAAGAAATCACTATGAAAACAATATTTAAATACGCATATATATTCCTTGGGGCAGCTCTCCTTCTTCTGTCGTCCTGTGATGAAACGTTGAGTGGAGATTTGTCTCAAATAGTTTTTTCCAAAGAGAAAAAAACAATAACTTACAATCTTTCCGTTGATCAAACGACGGTTAATTTCGGCTCAGGTCAGTCTTCACAAAGAATAATCGTTAGCTCAAATGACTCGTGGGAGGTGACTACACAAGATTCATGGATAAAATTGTCAGATAAAAATGAAAACGGATTTACGGTAAGTGTAGAGGCTAATACCGGTTCAGAGCGCAAAGGTACTATTACCGTTGAAGGTACAAATAGCGGCAAAGTTACAATAAATGTTACTCAGTCTGGTATATCTTATGATATCTCAGCTACACCAACATCAGTTAATTTCGGCTCTGGTCAGTCTTCACAAAATATAACTGTTAGCTCAAATGACTCGTGGGAGGTGACTACACAAGATTCATGGATTGAATTGTCAGATGTCACCAAACAGGGATTTACAATAAGTGTTAAAGCAAACAATGGTCCAGAGCGTAGCGGCACTGTTACCATCAAAGGTACCAATAGCGGAAAGTCTGTTAGTATTAATGTGACTCAGACTAAAGCTTCCGATATTAGCCGTGATGACTTCTCGGGCGACAACTCATTAGACGGCAACGGTCACGAATATGTTGACCTCGGCTTGTCCGTAAAATGGGCAACTTGCAATATCGGCGCAAGCAAGCCGGAGGATTACGGCAGCTACTTCGCCTGGGGCGAGACAAGCCCTAAGAGCTACTTCGATTGGAGTACATACACATTGTGCAAAGGATCTTCTTCAACCATGACCAAGTACTGCAACGAATCAATCTCTGGCACTGTTGACAACAAGACCACCCTTGAACCTGCTGACGATGCTGCATACAAAAACTGGGGCGGCTCTTGGCGCATGCCGACTAAGGCTGAGCAGGATGAACTACGCACACAGTGTACTTGGACGTGGACTTCTCAAAGTGGTGTAAATGGTTACAAGGTTACTTCTAAGTCTAATGGCAACTCCATTTTCCTCCCCGCTGCCGGCTGTCGCTACGGTGGTGACCTCTACGATGTCGGCTCCTACGGCAGCTACTGGTCGTCGTCGCTCAGCGAGTCGTACTCGGACAGCGCGTACTACCTCTTCTTCTATTCGGGCGGTGTCGATTGGCTCAGCAGCGGCCGCGGCGGCGGTTTCTCTGTGCGCGGCGTCTGCCCGTAGCCTTCGAATTTACAACTAGCCAAAGGCTAGTCGCGAGACCGAAGGCGAGTCCGAAGGATGCGAAGCACAACTTATGTCCAGACAGGCAGAATACCTAACCCAGAAGGTTTTAAATAGAGAGGGTACGTGGCATTGCCAAATCCCAAAAGGCAATGCAACGTACCCTCTCCATTTGAAACCTTAACATAGTCCAGCTGGTGTCCTGCCCTCAGGACACCAGCCGCCGCAGAAGTAATATGGTATAAATTAATATTGAAACAAAATAGAAAACAATGAAAAGAATATCTGTTATCCTTACATCGTTATTAGCAATTGTCGGTTTCCTCTTTACCGCTTCTTGCTCCTCGCATAGCGACGAACTGCTTAACTCTGATGCACAGCAGGATGGTGTCCATACTTATAACCTTCACCTGAATACTGGTGTACCTGACTTTGAAGGTGCGCAGTCACGAGCCACAACGAGCAGTTGGGCTTCAGGAAGTGTGTTGTATTTCCTTTTTGATAATGTGTCGGGCAAAGCTACTTACGACGGCTCATCGTGGACATTTAAGACGAACTCTACTCTGTCGAACACATCAAGCGCAGCTTCATGTACAGCAGTCTATGTGGAGAATCCTGCAAGCACTGGCAGTTCCAGCATAACATTGAACGAGAAATCTGCCGTCTATAAAGGCACAGGCACATACACTTGTAGCTCAGATGACATCTATGTGAACATCAACCTCTCGCCAGTAACTGCCCGCATGCGCTTCAAGGGCTCCTACGGCACGCAGATTGAATTGCCTGCGGACAAGAATGATATTAGCTATGTGTCGTCTATCTCGTTGTCAACACTTGAAATTACAAAATCTAAGATAAATGCTTCATTGAAAGTCGGTAGTGATGGCTATACGCCATACATCTATGGCACTCTGACAAATGCAAGCGGAAATAACACAATCTATGTGAAGAATATTTCTGAGCCAAACGACTATCAGCAGACTTCTTTCTCCGGAACAAAATTGTCTGTAGGCTCAAGCGGCTATCTGACTATTCCGACAAATAGCAACTACAGCAGCTTGGGTTGGAGTAAGATTGCTGGTAGTGCGGTTAGTGGTTACGAAAATGGTTATGAATACGTTGACTTGGGGTTGTCTGTATATTGGGCTACATGCAATGTCGGCGCAAGCAAGCCGGAAGAGTATGGCGACTACTTCGCTTGGGGCGAGACAAAGCCTAAGACAATCTACGATTGGAGTACATACAAGTGGTGCAACGGTTCTGAAAAGACCATGACCAAGTACTGCACAGATTCACGAGAAGGCACTGTTGATGTTGACAACAAGAGAACCCTTGAACTCGCTGACGATGCTGCATATAAAAATTGGGGTAGCTCTTGGCGCATGCCGACAAGAGCAGAGCAGGATGAACTTCGGGGAAAGTGCACTTGGACTTGGACTACCCAGAATGGGGTAAAAGGTTACAAGGTTACTTCAAAGACGAACGGTAATTCCATTTTCCTTCCTGCTGCCGGTTATCGTGACAATGGTTCTCTCTGTTATGATGGCGATCTGGGCCACTATTGGTCGTCTATACTCTTTACCGCGGCGGTCGGTTCGGTTATGGCTTTTGATTTGTTTTTTGATTTTTCCAATGTCCCTGACTACGATGGTTATTACAGATGCAACGGCTTCTCTGTCCGCGCAGTTTGTCCAAAGGAGCCTGAGCACGAATACGTTGACCTCGGCTTGTCCGTCAAATGGGCAACTTGTAATATCGGCGCAAGTAAGCCGGAAGAATATGGCGATTACTTTGCATGGGGTGAGACAACACCTAAGACTACATATAATTGGAGTACGTACAAGTGGTGTAATGGCTCTGACGATACTATGACCAAGTATTGCACATCATCAAACTATGGAACGGTTGATGATAAGATAACCCTTGACCTCGCTGACGATGCAGCCCGTGCAAATTGGGGCGGTTCTTGGCGTATGCCAACTTTTAAGGAATTAGATGAATTGAAAATTAAATGTACATGGACTTGGACTATTAAAAACAATGTTTGGGGATATAATGTAACAGGTTTGAATGGTAATTCTATTTTTCTTCCTGCTGCTGGTTATGGATATGAGGGTGTTCTTCGGGGAGAAGGTTCCTATGGATACTATTGGACATCTTCTCTTTATACGCAAGTGTCGTTTTATGATGTGAGTTATTTGAACTTCGCTTATTATCTAGACTTTTGCTCAAATGATATTGGTTGGCATCACGGATATGGACTTAAATTTATCCGTGCCAACGGTCGATCTGTCCGCGCTGTTTGTCCGTAGCCCGTGGCTTAGAATTACCTCATGCCCCCAGCCCTTATCCCTTAGCAGAACTCTTGTGCTTATATATAATTCACTAAATAACAACTAATTCAAAATCATTATGTCACAAATCATTCAAATTGTTCAGACATTTCAAGAATAGGCTGAAGGCCGTAAACACTATAGCCTAGGGCATCGCCCTAGGAATGAATGCGTAGGGGGAAAATTCGCCGCAACGCGGCAACAACAATTATGGGCAGCGCCCTGAAACATAGCCCAAACATCCCAACCTATTCGGGTTGTGAAATGTTGTCGTTGCTGCGTTGCAGCGTATTCAAAACGAATCATGACATTTCCTAGGGCGATGCCCTAGGCTACAATGTTTTCGGCTTTCAGCCAATCTAGTACATTATTTCCAATTTTTAAAGAGTCAAGTGGACGGTTCTCTGACTCTCTCCCACACTACAAAAGCAAGACACTGCGTACGAAACTGATGTGCTCTGGTGTCTTGCTTTTTCTATTACGGAAGGTTTGATGGGAGTGTGTTGAGATATACCACCAATTTGATACAAGTTTAGATTTGTTCTTCTTATGGCGAAAAGTTGTAAAAATATGCATAATATATTGGCGAAAAGTTGTATCTTTGTGTCGAAAACAATGGAAAAAAGTTGCAAATATGCTTAAGCGAAAGATACAAAACAAGCTTGAAAGCTGGTATGAATCAGGGCATTACAAGGCTCCTTTGCTTTATGGTGCTCGTCAAGTCGGGAAAACAACTGCGGTAAGAGAGTTCGCCACTCGCCACTACAAGTATTTTGTGGAGGTGAATTTTGTGAAACGGCCTATAGCCATGCAGGCGTTTGACGGCGATTTGACAACCAAGAATATTGTGACGAACTTGTCGGCAATGGGCTTTGGACCTTTCGTTGAGGGAGAAACATTGCTTTTCCTTGACGAGATACAGGAATGTCCCAATGCCCGTACAGCCATCAAGTTTCTGGTTGAGGAGAATGTTTACGATTATATAGCTTCCGGTTCATTGCTTGGCATCAATTACAAGCCCGTTCCATCATACCCTGTTGGTTTCGAAGAGAAATACGATGTATATCCTATGGACTTTGAAGAATTCCTCTGGGCAAAAGGAATCACATCGGATGTTTATGATATAGTGAAAAGGTCATATCGCGAACTGAAGCCTGTTCCAGACTTTATCCATCAACAACTAATTCGCTATTATCGGGAGTACCTGGTGGTTGGAGGTATGCCTGAGGTGGTAAGCAAGTTTGTTGAGAAGAATGATTTCCGTGAGGTGATAAAGGCACAAAAGTCAATCATCTCAACTTATCGTGCAGACATCACCAACTATGCGGGCAAGCAAGCTTCACTGGTAAAGCGTGTATTCGACGCCATTCCTTCTGAACTGGGCAAGCAAGACAAACGCTTTGTCCTGGCCAACATAGAGAAAGGAGCTTCCTTGCGCAAATATGAGGATCCGACACAATGGCTGATTGATTCGGGAGTTGCATATTACTCCTTTAATACAAACTCCTTTGAGTTGCCGTTTGAAGCGACAGAAAACAGACGTCTATACAAACTATACATGGTTGACACAGGATTGTTATGTTCCCAACTGCTTAGGAACATGCAGTTTCAGGTGATGAATGGAGATATTGCTGTCAACGAAGGTGCTCTAACAGAGAATTTTGTGGCATGTACGCTTGCTTCACAGGATGTTTCATTACATTACTATGATAAGAAGAGTAAGCTGGAACTGGACTTCATAATTGCTGATGGTGATGGCATTAGCATAATTGAAGTGAAGTCGGGCGAAGACCATAAGAAACATGCTTCCCTGAACAATGCGATAACAAATAATGCTATGCATATAAATCGCAGCATTGTTCTTTCAAAGTTCAATGTAGAGGTAGATAACGGAATAATATACCTGCCTCTTTACATGGCATCAATGCTGGTAGGGACGGATTACTAACTCTCTCTCACACTACAAAAGCAAGACACTGCGTACGAAACTGATGTACTCCGGTGTCTTGCTTTTTCTATTACGGAAGGCAAGATGGGAATGTGTTGAGGTATGTGAGATTGCTAATTTCTTCTTGATATTTTTTGTGTATTAGATTTTTTTAGTAACTTTGCACCCGAAATCCTATAAACTGTAAAACTTCAATACCACTATGGGAGAACTTGCATCACACGAAAGATACGCGAATTTCTATACCGACTTCGCCTTCAAGAAACTCTTCGGCACGGAAGCTAATAAGGAATGCCTTATCAGTTTCCTGAATGCCTTGTTTGATGGCAAGGAGGAAATAAGCGACCTTACCTACCTGAACGTAGAGCACTTCGGTGCTGCCGCTTCAGAGCGTAAGGCAGTCTTTGACGTGCTTTGCGAGAATCCACAGGGAGAGAAGTTCCTCATAGAGATGCAGAAGGCAGTGTTCAAACGCTTCTTTGAGCAAGCAGAGATAGCTAACTTCTCCCAAGAAGAGCGTCGTGACTATCGCGAAAGCCAGAAAGATTTCTGGGACCTCTTTGCTGTTACTGAAACGGCAGAAAAGAAAGGTCGTGCAGAAGGTCGTGCGGAAGGACTTGCTGAGGGCGAGGCAATAGGTCTTGAGAAAGGTGAGGCAATAGGCGTAGAAAAAAGAAACGTACAGATAGCACGAAACCTAAAGGCTATGTGTTTGAACTCAGAGCAGATTGCTCAGGCAACAGGACTGACGATAGATGAGATAAATGGACTATAAATGCGTCCTACGGCGTTGCCCTAAGCTATGGTTTTTAGGTCCTTCAGACGTTTTTGAAATGACAACTGCGATATAGACTCCAGATAATAACTGATGTTTGTGTATCATTCCCTTAGAATTTAATCCTGAAATAGTTGAGGTAGTCTTTGTAGTTGTCTTGTGCTGTCAGGCAGGTGTCTCGCAGATATTCGGGTATATGTTGCCATTGCTGAAGACCACGATAGTAGAAACGGCGGAGCTCTTCTGTGATAATGAATGGCACGATTCCATTGGCAAGGCATTCCTTAAACATTATTAACCTGCCGACTCTTCCATTACCGTCTTGGAATGGGTGTATAGACTCAAAGCGCTGATGGAAGTCGAGAATGTCGTCAAGGTCTTTTCGTTTTTTGCTGTTGTATGCCTTGAGCAATGATGCCATTTCCTTGTGTACCTTCTCGGGCGCACATGTGTCCTGACCTCCGACTTCGTTAGGCAGCATCTTGTAATCGCCGACGTGAAACCAATCCATGTTGGAATCCTGAGTACCGGATTTCAATATCTTGTGCAGTTCCTTGATGTAGGCTTCCGTGAGTTTGTCTGTGGCGTGGTCTATGATGCTGTCTATGCATCTGAAGTGGTTTACGGTTTCAATGATGTCGTCCACCCGAATGCTGCTGTCTTCAACTCCGATAGTGTTTGTCTCAAAGATGTGACGGGTCTGCTCATGGGTCAGTTTGCTGCCTTCCATGTGATTGGAGTTGAACGTAAGATCAATTTGAGTCTTATGGTAGATGCTTCCTTTAAGTCGCATGGATTTTTGTTCACGCAATGTCTTCAGAAGGACGGATTCCTTTACCTTCTGTTTTCCTTTGGTTACGACGGCATCCTCTGGTATATTCCATGTTTTTCCTGTCAAGAAAGCTCCGTCAAGTTTTCCCTGATTACAATAATTTCTGACTGTGCGTTCGCTGATGTCGTAACGCCTTGCATATTCTGCAACTGATATAAAACTCATTATCGGCAAGTTTTTTTTGCTTTTTCCGACGCAAAAGTACAATTATTTTCCGCTATCGGCAAGTTTTTGAGGCTAAATGTAAAAAGAAATGCCCAATTGTTAATCCATGTATGTTTTTTATCATACTGTCTTTTTCTGGAAATGACGGCAATCGAAAAAGCCCTTTTCTTCCTTTTTGTTCTAGGAAAAACAGCAAATATATTTGCTGTTTTATGGTGACACAGAATCGTCCCCTGTCACCTCGGCCAAATTGCCAAGTGCGCTGAATTTATTTCTGATTTTCAAATAAATATAGTAATTTTGCAACCGCAAGGTGAAAGAGAGCTGTTTCCTTTCACAATTATGGATATGTCAGTTGGGGCAATTACCTGTTTATTTCATGAACAGATAAACAGCCCCAACTATCAAGATTCAAATGAGATGTTCCTTTTGTTCTAAAGATTCACCGTCATGACAGCACGGTTCTCTTCGCCAACTCCACGTGACCACATGTAAAGCTTTGTTCCATTTTCGAATGGTCTAGGGATTGGAATATCATGACCACTGGCAACTTCTTGTCCCCACATCACAGGACCGTCTGGAGAGAGACGCCAATAATAAGCGGTTGTATATTCATACCATCCCCATAAGAGCTTCTTTGAAGCGTTTACACGTATGCCCTGCTGCCCAAATTCGACTCCTATTTGAGCGGAGAATTTACGGTCAGAGGTTCTTACATACACGCGGTTTATTCCATCTTCTATGGTATTTCTTGACAGAAGGACAGGGTATTTCCGATTTACTGCGTCAATGTACCCTGCATAATCGCTAAATTCTTTCATGCATTTGAGTTCTCCGCCTATTCTTACAAGACCTTTTGGAGAAAGCGTAACCGCTTTTGCCGCAGACAATACTGGCATATATATGGACAGGTCTTCCATGTCCCCATCATTGAAGATGAAGTCATGTGAATACAGGTTCTTCTTCGCAAAGTAATCCGCTGCATTCTGGGATGTAAGAATGTCATCTGAGGCATCGGTATAGCAGTGATACATCGAATGGAATTTGTTGCTTGCCTCCCATTCAAGAAGTTCCTTGTGGGACAATCTTGAGAGTGAGTCCAATATTGCTTGATATTCGACTTCACTTGCGAACGAAAGAATCTTGTCACAATCGTTTTTGCCCTTTTCTGCAAGCGTGGACAGATTGTTGTCTTCAAAGCTTTCAGACAGATAATCGTCTGTTGAGCATGAAGATAGTGTTGCGCATGTAACGATGGCAATACCAAAAAGTAGTTGCTTCATTTTTCCTAGTTATTCTATGTGTTATTGTTTTTAATACTTCGTTTGTGCAAACAGTTTTTCCGGATGCTTAGAAAATGTATGCGGCAGATAGAGTCCAGGTGCGGTTCTTGTTGCCAAAATGGTGAATGTTGTCCGTTTTGACTAAACCGTAATCATAACCTCCGCTAAGTTGGATGTGGTTGAGAAACTCCACGCCTACACGTACACCAAGACCGACATCAAAGCGCTCAAGTCCCTTGTCACCAAATGCGTTTTCTTCACTTGACGACTCTATCACACCTGCTGTATATTCCGTGACTTTGTTCTTTCCGTGAAGACCTATGTTTGCGTATGGTCCTGCATTTACAAACAGTTTCACTTCATTGCTGACAGGCATCTTATAGCCAAGTCGTATTGGCACCTGAAGATAGGCGGGAGTGAAGGCGTGATTGATGGTTGTTCCATCTACATTGGCGCCATTGTACTTGAAGCCCCAGTGTTCCCATTTCTGGGCGGAATAGATGGCTTCAAACTCAAGGTAGAGATCACCTTGTTTAGTCAGGCTGAGTTCTCCTTTTGCACCAACGTGAAAGCCTGGCTTTCTGTTGTTTGCACTTGGAGCGCAATGGTTGTAACCACCGATGGCTCCAAACTTAAAGTCTTGTGCTCTTATGGAATGATAGCACAAGACCATTAATAGTGTCAAGAATACGTTTCTCATAAACTATTTGGATTTGTTTCTCCTACTCTATATGCTTTTCGGATTCCGCTCCTTTATGGCAGTAAGGTCTGCATATATTATCGTCGACTATAATATTCTCCTATTGGCGAATGTGGCTAAGTGTAAGTAACCAAAAAAGACATTATATCATTTTACATAGAAAGGGTTCACTTCAGAACCGTCTCATTTCACATTGTAATTTTACAACGACAAACCGATTGAGGCATATATTCCACCATGACTCTTCACTCCAGGAGTACGAGAATCATAGTATCTGTAGCCAATGCCAAACTGAGGAGAAACACCACGCGACGCTAAACGGTAGTACACTCCTGCGTCATAAGTGGTATTCTTTCAGTCGTTCTTGCCTACTGATGTGGATACAAATACTTTGAAGTCCAAACTCTCTTGGTCATAGGTCAACTTCTGGCGATATCCAAGACCTGCTCCAAGATTACAATGGCGCATGTGGTCTTTTGCCTCGTCTTTTTCATACAGTGTGACTCCTTCGTCGCAAACTACATAAGCAAAGAAGTTTGGTGTCAATTTCCATCCCATCTGTATGTCCATACCCAATGTATTATAACCTTTACTCTGGCCTGATACGTCAGAAGAAATGTTTACATACAATTGCTTCTGCATCTTTTCGTAAAAGCTGCTTGTTGACTGTGCGAAGGCAATTCCTGAGAGAAGTACCATAGCGAATAACACTGTTTTTCTTTTCATAACCGAAATGTTTTTAATCTGATTTTCTGATAAAGCCAAAGAAGCCGCTAATCAATTAGCGGCTTCATAACCGCTTAATCTTCAACTTCCCAGAGTTTTGCACTTGCATTTCCTACAAGTGTGGCATTGATTAAGCTTTCCTTGTGGGATTGACTAATATTTGAAGCCTGAATATAAGCTATAACTTTCTCCACATAGTTGCTTTCATCAATATTCGGAATATTGAGAATGCCTTCCATTATTTGTTCGAACACGTCCAAATCCATAGAGTGTTCAGGATAGTACACTTTTAACTTTGAGCAATAAGCAGACATGGTCATATCTTCATCTTGTTGATAGAGTTTATTGTCAAAGAAAGAATTAAGGCATGAAGCCGCAGATGTATCATAATACAACGTTTGTGGTGACATGTTAAAGATATTAGCAGCTTCCGCATAGATACTAACAATTATAGAGTCAACATTCTCAGTAGGTGTGGGTGCATCGTTGTTATTGTAATATTCTAGCAGGATTCTGTTGTGATAATATCCTACACTATCAGCAAAGCTTGGACTTGAACCAATTTGACAAACGGTATTTTCTAGAACTTCATTAGGCTCGTTTACACCGATTGATGGGTCATCGTCTGGAATCACTGCACTTCTTGAGCTAGGTTGAGAAACTTCTTGAGCAGTCGAAGGACAGAGTACAGCAACTGCGGAGCATGCGGTTGCACCTGCAACTCCACCAACTGGGCCTAAATATAAACCTCCAAATAGGGCACCCACTGCATCTGCACGAACTACACCTACAAGTTTCTTGAAGAAGTCGCGGAACGATAAACGAGAAACACACATGTTCTCATTGTTCAACTCCTTGATCTGATTTGCCAACTGTACGTAGTCTTTGTTAGCTGGCATGATGTTTTCGGAACTTTCTTTTATTTCAGGAATCTCTGTTTGGGAACAAGAAGTAACTCCAACAAGGCCCATTACGACAAGCGTAAAGATAATAAAACTCTTTTTCATAAGAGTTTAATGATTATTAGTTGAATAATATTGATGGAATTTAGAGAAAAAGCAAATAGCTTGTACTCTAACGAATAGACGAACATGAGCACACAACCAGAATCGTGATCAACAGAATCAGTTGTAGGCAGTACCATAGCCGGATATGTTTTGTGGGCATGTTTGTCAGGAAATTCAATGCCAGTGACAGGGTCGGCCACAGCAAGCACCATAGATGTGAACCTGATATGATTGGCAGCCCATGGTTGTCCATCAGTAAGACTATGTCATCTGTATTCAATAGTCTTAACAGAGATATGCCTATAGTAAGGCATAGAATTGTTCGGGGAATTGTTTTAGGAAGTTTCATGATAGCCGTTTAGTTGTTGATATAACCGGTGAATGTGTCGTTCTCAGTTTGTACCTCAATGGTAAACACTTCATCCTGATACTCCTCTGGTACGATGATTTGGTCGCCTGTAGGAGAGAGGATTAAAGAAGATGCAGCGAGAACATTGCCACACTCATCTTTAATATAGACTTCTGCTTCGGTAACCGAATCGGTAGAGACTGTGATGACATCGCCGTCTTGATCAACGGTAGGAACTTCTGACCAGTGTGGAGTGTTACCATTATTTTGATATGTCATAACAATAGGTTTAGCGACTGCAGTTAATAACACAACTGTCATAGATACTGATAAAAAAAATTTCTTCATACTTTTTGCATTGTTTTGGTTTGACGCTGCAAAAGTATGAAGAAATGAAATAGTGAGCAAAAAAGTCGCTTTACAAATATTTTACAAATGCTCCTGGTACGAATTAAGGTGTTAACAAATCCTTTACAAATATAATGTAATAGACAGAAACTTAGAGATTTGTGTGTTTTACACTTACAACGAATGGATATAGTCATCCAGTTCGGCTGCTGAGCCATCTTTTCCGAATAGTTTGACAAAAAGGCGTCTTCTTGCCAATGTTATTGCACCCCCTGAACGACCTAAGAGTTTACTAATTTCGGTGGCAGTGAGATCAAATTTCAAGAGCAAGCAGATAAAGTATTCCTGCTGACTGAGGGGGTATGTGCTGAAGAGGTTTTCCTTGAATCCTTCTACTATAGTATTGATGGTTTTGTCAAGTAATTTCATGTCTGCTGGTTTCAGGACTTTTCCTTCCGAGAGTTTCTTTCTCAACATCTGGTAGGCATCGGAAGTGACGAGTTTCTTACGGTTGACTTTACGCATCTCCTGTTCAAGAACGGCTATCTGACTGTTGATGGACTGTGGAGCGACATTGGATTCTTTCTTCTGCTGATTATGCTGTTTCTCGTATTGCTTTAATCTGGCTATCTGTGCTTGTGCTATACGACGTTCCTTTTCTCGCTTTAGTCTATAGGCAAAGAAGGCGAGTGCCATAGCGATAGTTATGGCTATCAGTAAGGTAATGATATATAGGCGGGATTGACTTTCTGTTTTTAATCTCATATTTTCCCTTTCGCGCAGCTGGTAATTGTATAGTGCGTTTGCATTTGCCGTTGCCTCTGATGCAGTGATAAGGTCAATGGAGTCTGTCACTTCCTTGAATCTTGGCAAGTAACGGTCAATATCTTCTGCATTATGGTGGGCTGCAGCGATAAGTGACAGATAATATAAGGCGTTTTGTCTCTTGAAAATTTCTTTGCTTTGTAGCAGTTCATGGCAAATGGACTCTGATGCATCATAATCTTTTTTCTCAAATAATAGTTGTGCTCTTGCTGTATTATAGAAATCCATATCAGGATAGTCTTGGTTATTCTTTATATATAGCTCTGCACTATCAAGGAATTCTTCTCCCAAAGTAAGATTGCCGTTATTGCTATATGCAGTGCTTAAATAAATATTGCAGTTGGCATTTTCCTTTAGATTGTTTGATTCAATAGAAAGTTTCTTTGCCTTATGATAAAAGAAGGCTACACTATCCATAAGCTCTGGCGTATAATGATTCATTCCCAAAGCGTATGCAATCATTTGTAGGTTGTCTATCATCGCAACGGTATCCTTGCGAATGGAATCGCAGCGATATGATCTTTTGAACATATCCACGGAAGCTTCGCGAAGGAACTGCATTCTGAATATGAGACCAGAGTGGTATAATGCGTTACTGAGGAGCTTGTTGGCGCTGTCAAGAGGCTGGTCAAGGACTTTCTGGAAATAGGCTATGGCTTGTGGGGCATCATTCAGCCCTTTATATGTCTTTGCTGCATAGTAATAGACTTCAGGCAGTTTTCGCTCGTCGTGTGTCTCAAAATACGAAACTATGTCCGAGACACCGCTGTCGGACGGTACCGTATAATGAGCCTTGTCAACAGCCTTCAGACACAGAAGGTCGTAGTAAAAACGATTGGCGTCGGAAGAGAAGTTTGCGACGTCAATATCGCTCAACAGCCCTATCGCGCTGTCCGGGTAGGACTGTGTTAGGCTGTCTATCTCTGCCAGTTTCTCGTCGTAAGGGTTCCAGTAACACGACACTAAGCTGCCGAGTACGAATGTAAGGACTATGATGATTGATGAATGCTTCATAATATTATGCTTTTCGATATTCCCTGATGACATTGCCGTCATACCATTTTTCGCTGACGAGAACGGCGTTCTGCGGTATGGCGGCGGCTTTGGTGCCTTGATGGAATACCCTTGATAAATTCTCTGAGCGTTTAGGCTGATTCACGAAATTTTCAGCGATGGGGTTCTTATATAAATAAAGTTCAGGCGGTGTCCACTCTTTTTTTATGTATGCATTATTCCATTCTTGAATATTGTCAATGTTCTCTATTCCAATGTTGATGTATATGCATAACTGAACATTTATATTATATTTCTTCTTTTCAATGTAACTATTGGCAAGGGCGTATAGCTCTAATGCATAGTTTATCCAATATCGACGAGATAAATACCTACTATCATGCTTAGAGAACTCATCTATATGGCGGCTAGTTCTATCATAAGACGTTTGTTCGTAGAATTGTCTAATCCAATAGTATATAGCTTTAGTCTTGAGATGTTTGGAATCCATTTTTCCTAAATATTTTTATTGTTTTCTTTGAAACGTCTAATTTTTATTCCTAATAACTTCATTGTCTTGTATTATTATGGGGTGACACAGACTTATACCCCCCATTCTTTATGCCTATAATATACATATTTATTGTTCTTCCTAATGTAGGTGAAAACGTATCCTCCTTGAAGAGCAAGAAATATCTCAGAATTTCTATAAGTTAATAGATAATAAGAGATTTGAACCTCTGTTCTTCTCCCCTTTTGCTTAATATTTTGGATTTTTATCACAGGATACTCTTTTGAAGAATCTTTTGAATACGGTAGCCCTGTTCTTATAGGACATAAACCTTCATAGCGATATTCCTGTTCAAAAGAATCTCCCATAATTACATACAAAGAATCATTGTTAACTTTGGAAAAATTAAGTTGATAGATTCTATCCAAAATATCATTAATGGATACATTATCATTATTAGCATAAAGTGTTTGTATGCATGCTATAAAAAAAGACAACAATATTATTCTCATATTAATAAAATATTTCTAGATGCAAAGAGACCACAAATCCTTTTTTGTATATTATATAATGGTGACACAGAACCGTCCCCTGTCACCCTCATAATATCATGCTTTTCGATATTCCCTGATGACATTGCCGTCATACCATTTTTCGCTGACGAGAACGGCGTTCTGCGGTATGGCGGCGGCTTTGGTGCCTCGATGGAAGAGTTGGGCGGAGGCCTCTACGCGGATGATGTCCCATAAGCCGTTGTCTATGAAGTGTTTATGAACCGCAGCGCCACCTTCGACGAGGAGCGACTGTATGTCCTCCATTTCTTCCAGAGAACTGATGGCGGTGAAGTCTTCCGGAATGGAAAGTTCGCTCTTTTGGCTGCTCAGAACGAACTTCTTCGGTTCCTTGCCATACCAATGACGCACGGTGAGCGACGGTTTGTCGCGCTCCAGGGTTGTCCTGCCTACGAGGATGCCGTCGTTCTCGGCGCGGAGCTTGTGGGCAAGCATACTGGTCTTTTCGTTGGAGATGCGGACGGGCTGGAAGTCGCGGTCGATGAATCCGTCGGCTGACTGTGCCCATTTGAGCGTGATGAAAGGACGGTGGTGAGTGTGGTAAGTGAAGAAAGTGCGGTTCAGTTCGCGGCATTCCTCTTCAAGAACGCCCACGACAATCTCTATTCCGGCATCCTTTATGCGTTGAATACCACGGCCAGACACTTCGGAGAACGAATCCACGCAGCCAACAACGCATTTTCTTACTGCCTTTCGGACAATAAGGTCGGCGCATGGCGGTGTCTTGCCATAGTGTGCGCAAGGTTCAAGACTGACGTAGATGGTAGCTTCAGACAGCAGGTGATTGTTGCCGCGACGCTCACAGTCGGCAAATGCGTTTACCTCGGCATGAGCCTGCCCGCAGCGAATGTGGTAACCCTCGCCGATGATGTTTCCGTCTTTATCTACGATAACAGCTCCGACCATTGGGTTTGGACGGGCGTTCTGGAGTCCGTTTTTCGCCAACTGAAGGCAGCGGCGCATATATTGTTCGTCGGTGTTCATGAAACTGAAAGATGAAAATTGAGAAGTGAAAATAAGAAGTGAAAAGTGTTTCGCAACTTGACTGATTGTAGCTGCAAAATTACTTTATTTTCTCAAAATTTCAAAACAAAAGTGTGGCAAAGGTACTGTTTTTTCCGTTATTTGTGCAATATTTCCGTCTTTTTTGTAATAAAAAACCGATTTGTTTGTGTGGAAAACTTAAATTTTGTAACTTTGCATCGGCTAATAGCAAGCTTTTTCCTTTGACTAACTAAAATTATCACGGGGTGTTTGATCCCCCCTGACTATATAACCTAATGGACAAAAGAATAAAGAAAATCAAGAATATAAGACTGCATCATGAGGGCGCCGACCTACTTATGGTAGGACTGGCTTTTGTCGTTCTTGTGGGCATAATCCTTTGGTTCTCGATTGAAAACAAGATACCTTTCTACACATTCCTTGTACTTTGTGGCATTCCCTACTGCATAGCAGTAAATTTCTTCCGCTGTCCTATCCGCCGTTTTGAAGGCGATACGGACAACATTATCGTGGCTCCTGCCGACGGTAAGATTGTCGTTGTGGAGGAAGTTTTCGAGGATAAATATTTCCATGAGCCTCGCCAGATGGTGAGCATCTTCATGAGTTTGTGGAATGTCCATGCAAACTGGTTCCCATGCGAGGGAGTCGTTGAACAGGTAAACCACTACAACGGCAACTTCCACAAGGCTTGGCTGCCAAAGGCAAGCGAGGAAAACGAGAGGGCAGAGGTGGTGATAAAGGCTGAGAACGGTCAGAGAATACTCTGCCGCCAGGTGGCTGGTGCCGTTGCACGTCGCATTGTTACTTACGCAAAACCGAAAGACGACTGCTACATTGACGAGCATCTCGGTTTCATTAAGTTCGGTTCGCGCGTGGACCTCTATCTCCCTATTGACGCGGAGGTTAATGTGAAGATGGACGAGCATACCACAGGAAATGTCACTGTGATAGGAAAACTTAAGAATTAATTGATAATTGAAAATGGAAAATTGATAATTAGTTACGCGCAGCCCAATTGTCCATTGTCAATTATCCATTATCAATTTATATATCTGTGATATTATGAAAAAGCATATACCAAATACGATAACAGCCTGCAATCTTGTATCTGGCTGTATAGCAATAGTTTTTGCTGTGATGGGCGATCCTGTCACAGCGCTTTTGTTTATTGTGCTCGGAGCAGTTTTTGACTTCTTCGACGGCATGGTGGCACGAAGACTTGGCGTTTCGTCGCCAGTAGGAAAGGAACTTGATTCGCTTGCCGACTGCGTAACTTTCGGTGTGGCACCTTCAGCGATTCTCTACTACACTCTGAAGGAGGTTGTGGCTTGTCCGATAGCATCGGAATGTGTTAGCACCTATCTGCCTTTCGCTGCATTCATCATGGCAGGCTTCTCAGCTCTGCGACTTGCTAAGTTCAACCTTGATGAGCGCCAGACAACATCGTTCATCGGCTTGCCAACTCCGGCAAACGCCCTCTTCTGGGGCTCACTCTTGGTGGGTGGCAAAGAGGCTTTGATGAACTGCGAGTGGAGTTATATCCTGCTATTGATATTGATGTTCGTAATGAGCTATATGCTGATAGCCGAAATCCCGATGTTCTCGCTGAAGTTCAAGAAATGGAACTGGGCAGAAAACAAGCTCCGTTGGTCGTTTATTATCTCTTGCATCCCATTGTTCGTTATTTTCCAACTTTCTGCCTTTGCTGTAATCATCGCGTGGTACGTGGTGTTGTCAATAGCAAGCAACAGGAAGTAAGTGAATAAATGGAACTTCTGAAAGAAATACTTGACCGAGAAGGCTGTTCCTTGGTAATACGCAGTCAAGGCAAAGAGCAATGTTACTGGAAGCGCGGCGTCGCTGACTTGCTGTTTTTGCTCCATAACGAACCCGATGAATTGCACCAAGCTCAGCTTGCTGACAAGGTTATTGGCAAAGGAGCAGCGGCGCTGATGGTACTGGGCGGCGTGATTGAAGTTTATGCTCACGTAATCAGTCAGCCTGCATTGCAACTCCTGGAAGATGCTGGCGTCAGCGTAAGTTACTCACAATGTGTGGAGCATATCATAAATCGTGCCGGCACAGATTGGTGTCCAGTGGAAAAGCTCTGTCGTTCTGCCGCGACAGCAGAAGAATGCCTTCCGCTGATAGAGCAGTTCCTTTCGGGGAAATTATGAGATTTAAAATTAAAAATTAAAATTTTTCTCAGCGCGGCTCTTTTAATTTTTAATCTTTAATCAGAATATCTTAACCCTTACATATTATGCAAACTCAAGACGTACAACTCTATTCCCTCTCTCTTCGCGAGAGCAAGTCTTTCCTCGTAGCTTTAGCATTCATTGCTGGCAACATCGCTTTGCCACAGCTCTGCCACCTTATTCCACAAGGAGGACTCATCTTGCTTCCTATATACTTCTTTACCCTCATAGGTGCTTATAAATACGGATGGCAGGTTGGTTTGCTCACTGCCGTAGCATCGCCAATAGTAAACAGCCTGTTGTTCGGTATGCCTGCTTATGGCATGGTGCCAGTCATCCTTATCAAGTCTGTTCTTCTTGCCTTGTCAGCAGGACTCATGGCAAGCTATATTCGCAAGGTTTCCCTTCTCTCCATTCTTGCAGTGGTGCTGATCTATCAAGTTCTCGGCGGCATGGCTGAATGGGCTATTGTTGGCAATATCGCAGCTCCTCTTCAGGACTTCCGCCTCGGACTTCCAGGACTTCTCCTTCAGGTTGTAGGTGGTTATCTCGTTATTCGCTATCTTATTAAGAAATAGGACCCCCTCTGACTCCCCCACAGGGGGAGGACAAACTCTCCATAAAACATGAATACAAAGCCTTTCCACGATCTCCATGTTTCCACTCTCGGCATGGGCAATATGCGCCTGCCACAGAAGGGAACAGCTGCCAATGCTCCTATCGACTGGGAGGCATCGGCGGAAATGATAGACTATGCTCTGGAGCATGGCATAAACTACTTTGACACAGCGTGGGTATATAATGAGGGCGAGTCGGAAAGATGCCTCGGAGCAGCCTTGAAGCGTCACGAAGCAGATAGGGACAAGTTCTATATAGCCGATAAGTTTAATATCGACGCAACGACAGACTACGAGATGGTCTTTGAGAAGCAACTCAAGCGTCTCCAGACGGACTACATCGACTTCTATCTCATCCACTGCCTTATGGACAGCAACATACAGCGATACATGGACAGTGGAGCAATTGAGTATTTTCAGGAGCAGAAGCGCAAAGGAAGGATTCGCTTCCTCGGTTTCTCGTGCCATTCCAGCGTGGAAACATTGCGCATCTTTGCTGATAAATATGAGTGGGACTTCGCACAGTTGCAGATAAACTACTACGACTGGCGCTATAGTGCTACTCCTGCTGAATACAAAATCTTGGAGGAGCGCAACATCCCGTGCATCGTGATGGAACCTGTCCGCGGTGGAAAACTTGCCACTCTGCCTGAAGCTGCCGAGAAGCTGTTGCGCCAGGCTCATCCGGATTGGTCGATGGCTGCTTGGGCTATGCGCTTTGTACAGACGCTGCCAAATGTGCTGGTGGTGCTCAGCGGTATGAGCAATATGGAGCAGGTGGAGGATAATGTCAAGACATTCTCAACCGACAATCCGGGACTCTCGGAGGTTGACAAGATACTGCTTGGAAAGGCTTGCGAGATGTTCCGCGAGTATATCCATATTCCTTGCACAGCTTGCCGCTATTGTACGGCAGACTGTCCGCAGCAGATAAACATCCCGGAGTTCATCAGTGTTTACAATAAGTTTAAGGTTAACGGCACTTGGGGCATAAAGAGCGATCTGAAAAATATCGTTACGGAAGGAAGACCGGCAGACTGCATACAGTGTGGAGCCTGCATGGGACATTGTCCGCAGAACATACAGATTCCGGATGTAATGACCAAGGTTGTTGAGATGGAGGAGTCACTGTAAAGTGGAAAGTGGAGAATGAAAAATAACAACCGAAAATCAGTATAACAGCCCGAAGCTCCATAGAGGAAGATATTTCTCGTTGGCATATTCGGTGTCATCGCGTACTATGAATGAGTTCTCCACATCCTTTACTTGTTTGCTGCCTTTCTTCTTTCCGCCCACTTCAAAGGTATAACTACCTATTTCGAAGTCGGAAACCTTAGAGGATGTTACGGGCAGGTTGAGACGAGTCTGATTGTAAAAGAATGTTTCGCGGACATTACCTATGTTTGCATTATCACCACTTATGGCATAAATGATATTAGTATTGTCCAGGAATACCTTTTCTGTCTTTCCCAGTCCTCTCATACCACCGGTTTTGTCGCGCAACTGTCCTATCATTCCCGCTTTCTCCATATATAAAAGATATGAAGGAATATCATTGCGACTGACTTTTATTTCGTTTGCAAGGCTTGTTGCCTCTGGCTTATATGGCACGTTTCCTGCAATAATGGTAAGCATTTGCCGAAGTTTCCTACCGGTAGCAGGGGTCATGTTGGCATATTGTGGTATGTCAACCTCCATAGTCAACTGTACTATTTGCTGGAGCCTTTGATGGAAATAGCCTTCAATGCTGAAGGGGTAGTAACCTTCTTGAAGGTATTTGTTAAACAGAGGAATCGGATGTTCTAATCCATCAATCTGCACATTTCCCTTTATTATGTCATCAAGGGTTCGTACTTGTGTTTTTATTCCGTGGTGCATTTCAAGATACTCTCGAAACGATAGTCCTTGAATGTTGAAAAGTAAGGCTCTGCGACTGAGGTCTGCCTCGCCCTCAAGAATATTAAGGACCGATGAACCTGTAAAGAAAACGTGAAGTTTAGGATGGGCATCGTATATTTGTTTAAGTTCTGACGACCATCTTTCGTACTTGTGAACTTCGTCAATGTATAGCCATTCGCCTCCCTCCCTTACAAACTGATCGGCGGTATCTGTGAGAGAATGGGCGGTGAAATAGCTGTGGTCAGCAGAGATATAAAGGCTCTTGCCCTTTGCTTCTGTATGTTCTTTAATGTGTTGCAGAACCATTGTTGACTTACCAACGCCGCGAGGTCCCGTCAATCCTACCATCCTAGCTTCCCAAGGAAGCTTGTCGTACATGTATCGCTTGAAACTTGTTGAAACTCTATTTAACTGTTCCTGCATGTAGTTTATGAGTGTAAGCTCCATTTCTTCTTTGGTTTTAAATTGGTGAAAATTTGTATAAATTGCACCCCACAAGGTGCAATTTGTGATTGTAAATGCACTTTCAAGAGTGCATAATACGATAAAATATGCACTTTTCAAGGTGCAAATTTATGTCTTTTGTGTTAAATTAGCAAGAAAATTGCTAATTTTTTGTAGAAAAAGTTTACAGATCAATTGTGAGATGGAACAACTTGTCGATGTTAGTGGTTTATAATAAACAAAAAAATGAGTCAAGGGACAACACCTTGACTCGCTAATTCCTATTATGCAAATATGCGTTACGTAACTTTGTATAATTCTCGGTATTTCTTGTTATTTACCTTTATTTTAACAGGTAACATGCCGATTCCGGACCTAAGTTGAAGAGAAGATCAAGAATTGAGAGGTCGGAAATGAAACCGATTTTTTCGCGGAAGACTTGGTAATAAGGCTTATTTAATGCAGAATGCAGAATGCAGAATGCAGAATTAGGCTGCGCATTATTATTGGTTGGAGAATCATTCTGCATTCTGCATTGACTTTCCCTTCGGCCGCCGACCGTTGGTTCTGCATTCTGCATTCTCTTAAATTCTGCATTAAATGCAGTGTATGTCTCGCCGACGAAAGTTTCTGTAAAGCGAAGCTCGTGGTCGATGTCCATAAGCTCGAGAAGCTTACGGATGATGGCGAGGTTATGGGTGAAGAGGTGCGGATTCTCGCTTGCTGACGCAAGAACTTCTGTGGCTTCTTTTTGTGATGGCAAGAAGAAGGGCTTGAGGTCGTCGGCATAGTAGTCGAAGAAAGCGCTCTCGCCATAGGCTGTAGAGATGGCGTGCCACTGCTTCTGCTGCCAGTTGTCGTGAGAAGCAATGAGGACATCGGTGGTCTTTTCCGCTTTTATGATAGGCACGGAGAGTCGCTGCACACCGTTGGCAGTAGCTATCTGACAGCGGTTGCGCAGAGTCTGCTTCATGTAGTTCTCGTGCTGCTCTATCAGGGAGTCCTCAAGCAGCAATGCCTTGAACCATGAAATCGGAGGGAAATATGCTATTGGGAGAACCAATGGGATTTACGGATTTCTTGCGCTCCGTAGGTGCTCAGGCGAGCAAGCTCGGAGTCCAATTTACGGATTTATAGATTTACGGATTTACAGATTTACGATTTACAGATTTACGATTTACAGATTGATTAGTGCTTTTTCCCATTCAAAGTCTATTGGACATCCCTCCCTTCGGGAGGGCTTGGGTGGGCTTTTGGGTGGGCTTAAACAGCTCCACGTACATCCTAACCGCCTGCTCTATCTCGCTGCGGCAGATGAATTCGTCGGCTGTGTGAGAGCGTGCGGAGTCGCCAGGACCGAGCTTGAACGAAGGCCATGGCATGAGGGCCTGGTCGGAGAGGGTAGGGGAACCGAAAGGCACTCTGCCCATTTCCACGAGTTTCTTTATAAAAGGATGTGCTGGCGAGATGTGCGATGAAGAGAGACGGAAACTGCGTGCTTTCAGTTCGCTCTTGCAGTTCTCCTGGAGTATCTGGAAAACCTCCTCGTTTGTGTAGTGTTCATTGGTGCGAACATCGATGACCATCTCGCAGCGGTCTGGCACCACGTTGTGCTGGCGACCGGCATTTATCACCGTCAGCGACATCTTTGTAGGACCGAGCAACTCGCTGACCTTAGGGAACTTATAGTCGCGAATCCATTGCATATCGTCGAGCGCTTCGTAGATGGCATTCACACCTTCGTTGCGAGCCGCATGACCAGCTTTGCCGTGCGAAACCATATCCACCACCATCAGACCTTTCTCCGCAATGGCAGGTTGCATGCCGGTTGGTTCGCCGACAATGGCAACATCTATCTTCGGAAGGAACTGGCGGACATATTCAAAGCCGTCCTTGCCCGATACTTCCTCTTCGGCTGAGGCTACGAAGATTAGCCCCCCTCCGACTCCCCCCCCAGTGGGGGAGAGATTATCATTTAGCCCCCCTCCGACTCCCCCCCCAGTGGGGGAGAGATTGTCATTTGGATTTGACAGGGAATCGTTACAGCCTACCGCAGAGTCATTTTTTTGACTCCCTCCCACTGGGGGGAGGGTTGGGGTGGGGCTTAATATGCGATACGCCGCAAGCAATGAAACGAGTCCGCCGCCGCAGTCGTTTGAGCCGAGTCCGTAGAGCCGGTCGCCTTCCCATGTAGGTTGGAAAGGCTCCTTAGTCCATGAGTCGGAAGGCTTTACCGTGTCTATGTGAGCGTTCAGCAGAATGGTGGAGCGGATTTGTCCTCCCCCTTGTGGGGGAGTCAGAGGGGGTCTTTGAGAGGTCAGCACAAGGTTGTTCTTGTAGCGTTTAGGCTCCAGACCCCAGTCCTTCATCTGCTGTTCAAGGAGGTCTGCCACAGCCGTTTCGCTGCGACTTACCGACGGAATGCTAATGAGCTTTTCGAGCAGTTCAATAGCCTCGTTTGTATATTGCTTGATGATATTTTCCATAATTTTGGGCAAAGTTAAAAGTTTTTTCGGTTTTTGCGCACATTATATAAATAAAAATGACTAATTTTGCAGAAATTTCTAAAAATCTCAATTATGCAGACACGCTGTCATCTCTCAGTGCTTGCTTATAAGCAGGCGGAGAAGTATGGAAAGAAGACCGCTTTCACTTATCAGAAGTGGGGCGAAAAGAAATGGGATACGATTTCGTGGACAGAGGTCGCAAGCCGCGTAAAAGTTCTCTCTTATGCTATGCTTAGGGAGGGAATCGGAGTGCAGGAGAATATCGGTGTGTTCTCTCAGAACTCCCTTGACTATATCCTCACCGATTTCGCGGCATGGGGAGTCCGTGCCGTGACCGTTCCGTTCTATGCTACAAGCAGTGAGCAGCAGATACACTTCATGATAGACGATGCCCAGATACGCTATGTCTTCGTGGGCGAGCAGGAGCAGTATGACAAAGTCATCACTGTGATGCCTCTTTGCAATACCCTGCAGAAGGTTATTGTTTACGACCGGCGCGTGAAGATAAATCCGGCTCATTCTGTATATCTTGACGATTTCATGGAGTTAGGAAAAAGAAATCCTGACGAGGCTAAGCTGAGCGAGATGCACGCTCAGGCAAGCAACGACGATATTGCCAACATACTCTACACATCTGGCACAACGGGCAATTCCAAGGGCGTTGTGCTTACCCACGGACAGGCTGCTGCTGCCCTGATAGCCAATGACGACGCCCTGGAGTTTGACGTTAAGCACGGCAGAGTGATGACTTTCCTCCCTATTACCCACATCTTCGAGCGCGGCTGGATGTACCTGAACCTTTCTGAAGGCGTTGAGGTCATTATCAATACCAATCCGAAGCTTATCCAGCAGTCGCTTCGCGAGCAGAACCCTACCTGCATGTCGGCAGTGCCGCGCTTTTGGGAGAAGGTCTATATCGGTGTGATGGCGAAGATAGAAAACTCTTCCCCAATACAGAAGAAGCTCATGCTGGATGCCCTTGAGGTGGGCAGAAAGCACAATGTGGAGTATAAGCTCAAGGGAAAGCATCCGCCAATCGGCTTGCATCTTAAGTATAAGCTCTACGAAAAGACTCTCTTCTCTATCGTGAAGAAGCAGCTCGGACTGACCAATGCCCACTATTTCCCTACTGCCGGCTCGTTCGTCAGCGACCAGGTGGCGGAGTTCGTCCATTCGCTCGGCATCTATATGCTCGTGGGCTATGGACTTACGGAGACCTTCGCCACGGTTTCTTGTATGCGCGTAGGTCAGCCGAACACCATCGGCAGCGTAGGCAAACCGATTAAGGGACTTGACATTAAGTTCGGCGAGAACGACGAGATTCTCCTCAAAGGTCCTACCATTACTCAGGGCTACTATAAGCGCGACGACCTCAACAAGGAATCGTTCACTGAGGACGGCTACTTCCGTACGGGCGACAGCGGCTATATGAAGGACGGCGAGCTCTACCTGAAGGAGCGCTTGAAGGAACTCTTCAAGACTTCAAACGGAAAGTACATCGCGCCACAGATGATAGAGTCGAAGCTGCTTGTAGATAAGTATATCGAGCAGATCTCAATCATTGCAGATGACCGCAAGTTCGTCTCTGCCCTCATCGTTCCTGCTTTTGACATGCTTAAGAAGTATGCTGATGACAATAACATTCCGTATATGAGCAATGCGGATCTTTGTCGCAACGAGAAGATCAACGAAATGATTTTCGAGCGTCTCGACACACTCCAGCAGGGACTCGCCAGCTACGAGAAGGTAAAGAAGTTCGTGCTCCTTCCTGAGCCATTCTCCATGGAGAAGGGCGAGCTCACGAATACCCTCAAGATAAAGCGCCGCGTACTCCTTCAAAACTATAAGGACCAGATCGATGCGATGTATAATTAAGGAGCCCCCTAGCCCCCGAAGGGGGAACTTTTAATAGATTTTATCCCTCAAAAAGGTAATTATAAAGACGAAGGAAGTAATATACTATTTGGCACAACGCTGATTATAAACAAAAACCAAGATACACCCCTTGAAGAGTATGGGTGCTTGTCAGCACCTGATGTCATGCTTCCGCTTTGTTCTTATAAGAGCGAGCTCTTAACGCCCAAACCGAAAGCATAACATCACCTTCTTAACGAAGGCTTTCATACTCTTCAAGGCGATAAACCGAAGATAAACATTCGCGGTTCGATTTGGAGGGCATCTGTTGTTTTTTCTGTTTATCGCTTTTTGAAGGCTGGTGGCTTTCTGTTTGGCATTTTATACGAGAGCTTGCTCTCAGGAAAAAATGACGAACTGAAAAGACACGAAACTCCAGAGAGTTTCAACTGAAGACTTCAAAAAGGGTTTTTCTGGTTTTTGTCTAAAGAAATGCCCAATTGTATATCATTACCAAGACGAAATTACGAGTATGACAAACAATACATCACCAACAATAAGCGACAAATCACATAAAAGCTCCCCCTTGTGCTGCGCATCCTTTCGGACTCGCTGTCGCTCGCGACTGGCCTTCGGCAAGTTCGGGGGATGGGGGGCTTTATTTCTTCTTTTCTTACTCCTCGCCTGCAATTCGGAGAGCCAGTACGACACGTCGCATAAGTGCTATCTTGTCATAGACAACGGCATGCACCTCGACGCTACCCTCATGAGCGCGATGAACAGCATGTCGCCGGGAGTCTTTTGCCGCGTATCCTACGGCAGGAAGAACGGTGCGGAGACCTATTTTGTTGAGTCAAACCAGTTGAACGGAGAGACGAAGAAGCCCGTTTCCTCTTCATTTACGCTGAACGATGTCGATCGCCAGCGCACCAAACTGCTCGGAGTCTATAACGAGAGCGGACTGATTGTAGGTTTCGGCAACCTCGACAATCCCCCTGTTTTCTATGCCTACGATGCCGTATGTCCAAACTGTTACGAGCTGCACGACGTTGGCTGCTATACGCCGCTTCAGATGAACTCTTCCGGCATTGCCACCTGCTCCAACTGCCACCGCTCCTATAATCTCAACACCGGCGGCAACATCACTGCCGGCGAACGAGGCAGGCAGCTCTATCGCTACCGCGCTACTACCAGCGGTCCGCAGGGCGTACTCATGGTGAGCAATTAGACACTCCATAATTAACTATTTCTGTAATATGAGATATCCCAATATTATTCGTAACGTATTTGAGTATGCAGAAGTGATATGGCTTGGTAATGGCGTGGCACATCGGATTACCAAGTGGGAGCCGCTTTTTTATGTTGGACTCATCTGTACGATTGTGGTTTTTGTAAGTTGGGTGGCTATAGTTTGTGATGATTACCACACTACCAGAAGCGTTCGAGAAACGATAAAGAAAAATCTAGGAGGTCTGTCGTTCATAGGTTTCAATGTTGTATTGATAGCATTCTTATTGTGCATTTAATAAGGCATCTGAACCGCATCTATCCACACCCTTTTCAATCATATGTGAGTCAAGTGACGGTTCTCTAACTCAATTCCCTATGTAAAAAACGGCTACAAAATTGAAGTGCTGATTGTTCATTGTCTTTGATAGTAATGGTCACAGACGTCTCAGCATGTTTCTGTTGAACAGCAACCGGCTGATGCCGGTTTTGTCCATTGCGTAACCAAGCATAAGCGATCCGGAGGTTGCAAAGACTATCACGGTCAGACTGTAGCTTATTACGTATCCGTTGTCTATAAATCCTCGTAATATATGCTTTGATAATAGTGTGAATAGCGGATGTAGTAAATATACAGGCAGAGTGTTGCCGCCTATATAATCAAGAACCCGACAAACTTTTGACGGAAATTTCTTCGTACACCAAACTAAGGATTCTATCGTGCAGACGCCGAGAATTATGCAGTAGTACGTCAGTTGCGAGGCATACTCATGATTGCAGACAATGCCGTAGAGCAATGTGACAAAGCCTATTGGTATCGCCACGAAAGCGCCCTTGAATATACTGCAAAAACGAATTCCGCAGTTTCTTGTTATCACTCCCGAAAAATAAGCGAGAGGAGACATTAGCCCCAGTAAAGGCGAACAATATGACATTAATACGCACAAGAACAAAGACACCCAAATCGCTCTGTCAATACCGACTTTGAGGGATAATCGGTGTGAAAGATAATACGTACTGCTACAAATTATCATTGTATGCAGATACCAATAAGGACCTAACGGCTTCAGAACAAGTTTCTCCAATATTACAGGGAGACTAAGTTCTGATACGCCATCTCTCACTGGAAGGAAATATGAAAGTATTATGTACGCCGTTTCAAAAACGGCATACATAATCAACATTCTTGTAATATAGTCAGCGAACTCCTTCCACGTTTTCCCAACATTAAAAAGATAACCCGTAATAAAGAGAAACAAAGGAACTACAAACGCCAAGATACCATTCTGAACATTAGGATATGAATCCTTGAATGGTGTGCAGTGAATGAGTATTACAAGGAAAATCAGAAAGCATCTGACGATGTTTATTGCCATTGATTCACTTTTCATTCCAATAATCTACCTTATTATTATCTTTTTCTTACCATTAATATATACGCCTCTTTTCGGAACAGAGTGTAATCGGCGACCTTGTAGGTCGTACAGTGAGGAATCACTGCCCGTGCTCACTCTGCTTATGCCTGCTGAGGTTTCGCTGAATGGTGCTTGATAGACAAGCACGTTGCCTTTCCAGCAACGAAGCAAATAGGAAATGACTTCGTCGTCTTCGGACTGTAGGCAATGTTCCTTAAGGTGTTCATCTTTGCTTACTCCGACACCTTCTATCAGGTAGTCTTGCTCTATGCCGAAGTCCAGTAATACTTCTGGCTCATTGTCCGCATTGACTATGTATATCTTGCGTCCCTCTTCGAATGCAATCTTGTCGGTTTTGAACTCTGGTGAACAGATCAGCTTGCAGGAGCGGTTGCCTATCACCGTATCTCCCTTAACTTCCACGGTATAAGAGTGCATAGCTTTGTGATTACTTATGGAAACGGCATGGCATTCCCATTTAGTACCCTCCGTCAACATTCTCTGGTAAGGAATGCAGATCTCAAAGTCCGTATCTCCCGCATTTTCTCTGCTGTTCACTTTTCTGCCGCCCTTGGTTGAGAAGATTACGTGGCTGATGTTAGTGGCTTTCGGGAGTCTCTTTTTGTTTGGAGCTTGGTTGCATTGGAAAAGTTCCATCGGACCGCCGATGTAGCCATAGCGATAGATAATTCCATTCCACGAAGGCAGCAGAAGCATGTCGCCATTATATATGTAATATTGCAACGAATCTTTCTGCCAGTCTATATATTCCTCTCCGACGCTACCATCTTGGAGACCATAGCGAATTGTTCCTCCATACTCAAACGCTGTGCTGAAATCATAGAGCATGCGTTCCTCTCCGACGGTGCCGTCATCCAATATCGGACGAACGTAAACCATCGTGTCCATCTCGTTTCGGATGTAGCCTATCAGTATGGTATCTCCTTCAATGCCGTTTGTGTATTCCGCTTTGTCAAGAGGCATGTAGCCGCTTTCTGCACGTCCTAGTCGGTATCTGACGCTCTTTTCCTGTAAAGTTCCGTCTGGACCAGGTTCCGGTTCAAAGAATACTTCCCATTCAGAGCCTTCTGTCCATAGTTGGATAGAATCAAAGTTAGACACATTTTGTTTTTGCGCTTGTGCAAGTATCGGCACAATGACGCACAAGGAAATTAGTAATCTTTTCATAACATATATTGGTTTAAGTAGTTTTCAATCGTTTGGTTCTGTACATCGCTGTCTAGTTTCTTCTTCATGCGTTGTTTCCTTACGGCTACGGAGGATGGTGCAATGCCATAGACATCAGCGAGAAGGGCGTTAGGTACACGCATCATGATCAGGCAGCAGAAGCGAACGTCCTCGTTTGTCAGAACAGGATGCCGTCTGCGCAGTCGGGAAGTGAACCCGGGAAGAACCATATCCGTATTCTTCTCTATTAGTTCCCATGATGATTCCTCGAGGTTTATGTGACCGCTTTTGCCGCGATTGGCATTCAGGATAGGTAGGATTATGGCATATAGATGTTCATAATAGAGCTTCTGTAACTTTATGTTTTCCTCGCGCACCTGGTTCTCGCTTGCTTTGGCAAGCTCTGACAGTCGCATGGCCTCAAGTTCGCGGGTGTGTGCGACTCTTGCCTTCCGACGATAGAAAAGTCCGGCTATGGAGGCAGCGAGCAGCAAGAGTAACACTATAATAATAATGAAAAACAATTTCGCTCGTTCCGCCTCGTGTTCAGCACGTTTAGACTCCATCTGCCGTTCATGCTGAAGAGACTGTATCTTAGCCATGTTCTGAGAGTTTTCGTCCTTGGCGATACTGTCAGTTATGTCCATCAGACTGACGGCACTCTCGTAAGCATCTTTCCATCTCTCTGTGTCCTCGTAACGAAACATCATCAATCGGGTCAGTTCTGCTTTATTGTAGATACCGCTTTCTTCAATGTACGTCGGCAGAAGCATCATCATCTCCTCGTATCTCTCTTGTAGGTTGAGACCATAGAGGTAGGTAATACGATAGAGGTCAGAGTTCACCACTTCCGGAAAGATACGCATCGCTTCTTTCGTGAAAAACGACACGCTGTCGCCGTTGCCAATCGCCATGTTTATCTGGGCAAGTAATAGGAGTGTTTGAGCGCGGAAGTCAAGCGTATCGCTCCGAGTCAGTTCGTAAGCCCTGTGGGCATTAAGTGAAGCGCTGTCTGTTTTCCCCTCAACTAGATTTGTCGTTGCCAGCCTTTGCAGAGCCTCTGCCATCAGAGCTTGACCATGGCGCTTGTCGTCGTGGCAGATGGCTTCCGCTTCATTGAGCATTTTCTGCTGGTAGATTTTTTGCAGGTCTGTGAGATTCCTCTTTTCGTATTCCGTGGAAACTTTCGAATATAGGTGGAAACGCTTTTCCCCGTCGCCAGACTGCTGACATTCGTCCAGTTCATTAAGTAATGTGACCAATTCTGAATCCTCTTCATTAAGAGGAGCATTGCTTACTTTGGTACAGCATGCAAACAAGACGACGAATGTAATAGGAAATAGATTCTTCATGTTCTGAAATTTTGCTGCAAAGTTACTAATAAAAATACATTTACAAGCATCCTTCTGATAAATGTAAATGCCTGTAAATGTAGTTTCTGTGTGTATAGTGCTGATAAACAGCAATATGGCTCTCTCTATATTGTATATTATGTTGAGAGCCGAAAACTCGTAAGGGGTGCCACTTTTGTGGCAAGGAAGAGACTGGCTCGAACGCAGAACTTGATTGTCTGCTTGACTCGGGTTAATAGACTTTGTGAGTTAAGGGACAGCTCTGACTCATTATGGCGACAAAGTTAAGAAAAGGGGGCGTGTCAAAAGTAACTGACACACCCCCTTCCTACACCAATCCTACATCGCCGCTGACACCCGATAACCACTGGGGTTCGCTGAGATTTGATGTAGGAATGTAGGATTTTGCTTGAAAAACTAGGTAATGATAATTGGGCATTTCTTTAGACAAAAACAATAAAAACCCTTTTTGAAGTCTTCAGTTGAAACTCTCTGGAGTTTCGTGTCTTTCTGTTCGTCATTTTCTCCTGAGAGCTAGCTCTCGTATAAAATGCCAAACAGAAACCCACCAGCCTTCAAAAAGCGATAAACAGAAAAAAAACAACAGATGCCCTCCTAATCGAACCGCGAATGTTTATCTTCGGTTTATCTTGGTTTTTGTTTATAATCAGCGTTGTGCCAAATAGTATATTACTTCCAAAAACTATTTTTTATTTTGTGGTCAACAAAATCGTTAAACTACAGTGCGACAACTTTCATTCTAGGGCGAGGAAACCTGTCATCCTATACGAGGAAAACTTTCCTCCCTAGGCGAGGAAAGTTTTCTTTTCTTTGAGCAAAAAGTTCCCCCTTAACAATTTTTGAAGTCTTTTCAATACAGTAGCATCAGTTGCCTGTCGAAGTCAACTGCTTTGCCTTCTACACCGTAGATTCTCTTCAGCAGTCGGCTGCGGGTAAGGGAAACCTCTGGAAATCGGCAGTCCATTATTGTTGCTATCTCGCCTGGTTTGAACTTCAATCGGGCGAGAATGCAGATTCTTAGCTCGCGCTCGGTGACGTTATGCTTGTTGAGTAGGATGAACATCTGCGGAAGGTGCTTCTTTGTGAATCGGATAAGTTCCTTCCAGTGCTTATCTGTTGGATGTTCTGTGATGTGAGTTATGTAGTATTCAAACGTGCTTCTTATTGGAGACGATTGTATCTCGTCCTCGATCATTGCCGTGTTCTTGATGTTTAGTTGTTGCTCGTATTGAGACACTCGGCTTTTTAGTTCGCTGATAGACTGTTCCCTTTGCGCTATTTCCTCATCCAGTTCCATACGTTGGCGCTCAAAGAGTTGGTCCTTGCTTTCAAGAAGTACAACCTTCTCTTCAAGCAGGGCGTTCATATCCTCCATTTCGTTCTTCAGCTGGGCTTTCTCCCTTTCGTAACGCTCGGTAGCGTTTCTGAGTTTCCTTTCGTTTGCCTTTCGGGATTTCCTGTCTATTAATATCGAACTGCCGGCTATCAGGATGATAATGATGATTGCGGCTATAAGCCACCATTGCAATGTGAGGATGTCTGCGGATTTCCGTTCAGATTCTTCTGTTTTCTTTTGTGATAGCGATTCGTTTGCTTCATACGACAGCAAAGCGTATTTTGCAGTGGAATCGGCAATGCCCTTCTTGTCGTAGAGTAGGCTAAGACCACCGTAAACCAACATTCTGATATACGGATCAACATCATTGTTGTTGCATTTCTGGAAAAGAATCTGCGCGGAATCAGGCTTGTTTACATTAATATAATAAATGCCTTTGATGTAATAGTATGATTCATAGCCCGGCGAAACTACTTCGCTGCTGGCTATTCCCGATTGCAGTTCGTAGAAGTCCATGCATTGCTTGGCTTTGTCGTATTGCCCAAGCTTCAGGAAATGCTTTATGCTGTCAAGCATCTGTGTAGATACTTTCGCGGAATCCGGATAGGATTCCTTAGCCATGCTATCGTGCTGCTTCTGCTCCTCGTTGCCAGTGGAGTTTGTGCAGCAGACCAATGAGAGGCAGAGTATCAATATACACAGTAGTTTGTTCATTCTTCAGTGATAGGATTTGTTTGTTTTGCCATGCAAATTTACACATTTTGATTCCTTTACTGAAATTTCTTGCAAAAAATAATTTTCAAAAATTTCGTGCAAGTAAGCTTAATGTGTTGATTATCATTATTTTATGCCTTTGAAAATAATTCGCAGAAAATTCTTATTGCCGATATTTCTTGTAGGAAACAACTAAAATGATTAACTTTGTGGCAGATTTCTAAACAATAAAGAAGCTATGCATAAAAACATTCCTTACTGTTTCTTATTTCTCATTTGTATAATTACAAGTTGTCAGTTTGTAGAATTGACACCGGAAGAGAAAGCTGCTCGTTATGATGAGGCAATGTCTTATTTCTATGAAGGCAACGGCACTCCTAAAAACGAGAAAGAAGCTTTAAGGCGACTCCGCCTACTTGAAAAACAAGGATGCTTGGAGGCAGGCTGCAAACTTGCGGAATTGTTTTTTCAAAATCATCTTCTCTCGTATTTGGAGATAGACTATGAGAAGTTCAAAGAATATGCTGATCAAGGTGAACCTCTGGCCATGTATGGGAGAAAGCTTACAGGAGGACTTCTAGATATAAATGATTCCGAGATAGGCGATGAAAATGACTATGCTCAGAAGACATTTCGTGCATTGATGAAGATTGCCAAAGATAATGAACCGAACATAAAACCTAGTGTGCCGAAGAGTTATTTATGTGATATTTGGAAGGCAATAGGTGATTGTTATGAATATGGTGAAGGCGTTGAAAAGAACAACTCGTTGGCGTTCCAATGGCATCTCAAAGCCGCAGAGCATGGGAATATGCATGCGCAATATTCTTTAGCACATTTTTATGAATGGAAAAATGAAGATGAGAAAACAAAAAGAATTGTGGAGTGGAGTAGCATGGCAGCAGAAAAAGGTGATCCAATGGCACAATGTGACTGGGGCTATTTCCATGTGACTGGATATGGAGGAGTGCCGAAAGATTCCAGTGAGGCTGTAAAGTGGTATATCAAAGCTGCAGAGCAAGATTATTCGACTGCATTATATCGCTTGGGAAGATGTTATGATAAAGGTCGTGGCGTGGAGCAGAATTATTATTTGGCATACAAATGCTTTCGCAAAGCAGCGGAGTATAATAATCCAAGTGCGCTCTATTTCATTGGCGAGTACTATCGTCTGGGCATTTGGGTAAAGAAGGATATGTACAAGGCTAAGAAGTGGTATATGAAAGCGGCTCATGAAGATTTGGATGATGCCTATGTAAAGTTGAACAAATATTTCAAAGGATGGAAAAATGATAAGAATTGGAAACCGCGTGCCAAACTTTGTGGAACTTTATCAAGTTTAGGCGAATACTAGTCAATTTGGATTCTATGAATCTGTATATCTCTAATGATAATATAAATACCTTTATTATGGCAAGAGGAAAAAGAACCTGCAGGATTTTGAAGGAGATACGCAGGCAGATAGCAGAAGCTAACGACATAGAGTTCGTTACTTCCGAATGTAAGTTCCAGGGCGATTGTCTCGGCACATGCCCTAAGTGCGAGGCGGAAGTGCGTTATCTTGAGGAGCAACTTGAACGCCGCAGAATGCTTGGCAAGGCTGTCTTACTGGCAGGAATCTCCATGAATGTGCTAACCTCAAATGCTATGACAGCTGTTGTGCCAACTGCTGACTATCAGAGAGTTGACACTACTATCCTAAATGATGATGACAGATTGTTTGGCGATGTATCATCAGAACACCAACCTACATTTCCTGGCTTAAATAAGTATCTTGCTGATAATCTCCGCTATCCGGACACTGATAAAGAAGGAAGAGTTGTTGTCAGTTTTTTCGTGGAAACAGACGGCAGCCTGACTGACATAACCGTCGTGAGAGGCATAGCAAAGGAACTTGACGAGGAAGCCGTAAGGGTGATTAAGTCTATGCCTAAATGGATTCCCGGAGAGAAGAATGGACATTTGGCAAGAATCAGATTCACACTACCTATAGTTTTCAAAAAAGGCAGGACGGTAGAGAAACCTAAAATGGAGGCTGCACAGGAAGTGAAGGTGTATGATCTTGTAGGAGATGTACCAGCACAATCGCCTTCATTTCCTGGAGGTTATGATGCTTTGAAAAAGTTCATTGATGAGAATCTCCGCTATCCGCATCCTGATTTCTGTGGAGAAGGAAGAGTGGTTGTTACCTTTACCGTTGAGATAGACGGCAGCCTGACTGACATAAGGGTCGTAAGAAGCATAGCAAAAGAGCTTGACGAAGAAGCCGTACGACTCGTAAAGTCCATGCCTAAATGGATTCCGGGACAACATGTTGAGGGGAAGCCGGGAAGAATGAAATACACACTCCCAATAGCCTTTAAACTGATGTAGTTATTGAGTCAAGGGACGGATCTCTAACTCAATTCATAATAGATGTGAACAGAAGAAGTGTCTCTTGATTCCCTTTGAAAACCGATAATTAACATTGCAAAATGATTAAAAGAATTATAGAATATACATTCCTGGCAGTATGTCTTCTGTGCATAGCATCATGCAAAAAAGAAATTGTGGCAGACGATATATATGCATATTGGGCTCTACAGAATGAAGTGGAGTTCAAGGGTGTTGTATTTACGCATCTTAAGTTCACTGATGATGAAAAATGGGGTAGCTGGGTAGATCCTGTTACGAGTGATACTATCTATCATTACAATAAGTTGACTGTCACTGGCGATTCCCTTTGCCTTACGGATGACAATGGTAAAGAGTTGATTTGTAGAATAAATGAACTGCATGACAGCACCCTTGTAATAACAGATTTCCCTGGTGCCAACAAGAGATTGGAATTCAAAAGAATTGGTGATGTGAGACGATACCTTGGAGACGATAAGCCGCTGTTCAAGTACGGAATGTGTAGTAGATGCTCCATAGAAGCTAAGTGCTTTCCCAAAGACAGTCTTGACATCAATATTAAGTCTTATTACTCCCTGAATAAGTATAATTACGAAGGCAAGAGCCAAATCCTAAGTAACGAGCAAGTGCAACAGGCTCGCAAGCTCCTTGAGAACTACATTGTGAATAAAGACTATGTAGAGGAATGTATGAATGGAATAGACGATGCCTATCCATTTAATGAGTATTTCAGGCAATATTCCGGTTGTATCGTAGATGGCGAACTGATAGTAAATGTCTCTCTTCTTACTCGAACGGATACAATGTTTAGTCCTTTCCCTTACATGGAACTTAAAGAATATATGTCACAGATGTCAGATGGCGGTCCTCAATTTGCAAGAGCAAAGATAAACCTCTCAAAGCAGAAGGTTTTGTTCTTTATGACGAACGGACCGCACATGATGAGTCAAGAGACGAAACTCTAACTCATAAACTATCCTTAAACATGAAACTACAAACATGAGATCAACCCTTAACAACATATTAAGAGACAGAATACTTCTTTTGTGTATTCTGGATCTATTGGTGATTTTCTGGATTATATGGTATGAAAGTAGAATACAATACGAGCCACCTCTAGATTATAATGATATTATTCTCCCATTAATCCCAGAAACATACAATGCCATCATAGCTACTATTATCGCAAATATAATAGTGCTTATAGTTGAAACAATAAGGCTTTGTCGCCAAAGAACAGAAAAAGGAAATCTGAAAAGCATAGTTGCATATTCCGTCTTCTCAATATGTTGCATGGCATGGGGATATTTTCATATCTCATCAAGGGTCAGAATTGGAGTTGTAAATCATACAAATCTTTACATCTCACTATGTGTTATTCATATTATTAGTTGCATAGTATATGTATCGAGATTATTGTCAAAACGGGATGCAAGTCCTAAAACAAGTGAAAGTTATGAAGATGTCATCATTGATCGTTAGTTTCAAAATAACATACTGAATAGGTTAAATAAATATGAATAGATTTTTGTTATTATACATACTATTGCCGTGTTTATTCGGCTGCAAGAACGGACAAAGACAACAGGTAAACTATGTAAGTGAGGGCAATCGTATTGATAGCATTTCATATACAGGCAAAGAATATGGTACAAACTTTGGTCCAACGAGAATAAAAGAAGGAATGGTCCCAAACGAAGAGTGTGCTGCAAGAATCGCATACGAATATGTCTCTGCTGTCTTTGGAGAGGAATGTGCGAATAAAGAACAGCCATATAGCATTTCATTGATTAATGAACAAGTCTGGGATATTGCTGGTTGTCCTCCAAAGGGTGAAGGAGGGGCATTTCATATTGCGATAGAGAAAGCGACGGGCAAGGTTCAATATATTATTCATGGAAAATAAAGCTTGAAGGATTATGAAGAGACAAAATAGAAGAATCATACTTATAGTGCTACTGGCGCTCATTGTTCTGTCAGGCATAAGTATTGTAGTTATTCGCTGTATTCATAAGCATAAGGCTGGGGATGATGTTATAGAACTTATAGAAAAGCAGCTGGACGAAGTGAATAAGTTCTGTGGTGTTGAGACGCGTCCTGAAGAAGGCCAATCTCGCACAGCGTTTGCTTTGGAGATTTTCAAGAAAGTGTGTGCTGCAAGCGACAGCAATGTATGCTTCTCTCCATTGGCGGCTGAGTATGGACTTATGATGATAGCAAATGCTGCCGATGGACAAACTCTTGACGAGATAATGACGGCGATGAAACGAAAGCCTAAGATGCTTGAACAGATGAACAAGGAGGCAAAGAACTATATGGCGTTCATCAATGAAGAGCATCTTGACTCGGTAAGTATGTATAATATGATGTGGCTAAACAATCTGAAAGAGCCTTCATACACAAGCAAGTGCAAAAGGTATTTTGATGCAGAGATTAGCACTTTGGATTTCAACTCCAATGATGCAAAGAATACTATGGAGACATCGGTTCGCAAAAAGACAGATGGTTTGCTGAAGCCTGAGATAGGCGACATTTCTGATGCAAAGATCATCCTTATGAACCTCCTGAGCTTCAAGGGAAAATGGAAGTTCCCTTTTTATAAAGAGTTTACAAGGAAAAGTACCTTCCATAATGCTGATGGTACTGAAGCGAAGGTTAGTATGATGCACGGCATATATGAAGATGGCGACTGCAGCTATCAGCATACGGACAAAGGGTACAGCGTGGTAAGCCTGCGCTTCTCCGACCGCCATTATGAGATGGAACTTTATCTCCCGGATGAAGGCCAGAGTGTCGATGGATGCATAGCGAAATTTGACAACGCACCAATCGTACGGGAAGAGAACACGAAAGTATATCTCGATCTGCCTCGCTTTGATGTCAGTGCATCAACCGACTTGGTTTCTGTTTTCCGCACTATGGGCATCACTTCTGCGTTTAATGAGAGTGCTGACTTCTCAAAGTTGTCCACTCCAGATCAGTATGTTGGAAAGATTCTGCACTCGGCGCGAGTAAGCATCGATGAGAGTGGCTGTATGGCTGCTGCGGACAATGCTGTGTTCTTAGCTGAACTATGTTTGATGAATGAGGTGAAATTAAGATTCGATCGTCCTTTCTTCTATATCATTCGTGAGACAGACTCAAGGACTGTATTGTTTATGGGCAGAGTAAATAAACTGTGACAAAAGCGTGAAGGAGAACCGTCCCTTGACTCAATGGTTGTCACCATTGTCACGATTGTCACGACTGTCAATTGTCATTAACGATTTTCAGCTCACAACATGTGCGAGTTTATAGGTAAATGGGCAAAAATGCCGATAATTTACCCCATTGACAGAGAAATAAATCGGATAATTTGCCCGTTTTGATTTAAAAGCATACCTTTGCAGTGTGTCAAGGTGATACAGTAACATAATAAGAATCTTTAAGTGGTAAAACGGCTCCTACTTCAGACACTATGAAAAACTTTCTGTTATACATACTACGGACATATCTTTTGAGTACCGTCGCTATTACTCTGGTGGCTTACCTTGGAACGGTAGTCATACAGTACTATTACCCACCAGAACAGCAAACTCCGTTTTCAACTCCAGCTTTTACTGGTATAGTATGCGGTATTATCTATCCTGTATTAAATCTGCCAGTATTCATGGTATTGTATAAATATAGGTTTACCATGATTGAAACAATAGTAGAAAGCATCTTTTTCATTAATTTGGCAGCCCATCTTGGGAAGATAATCTGTTATTTATTACCTTCTTCTCGGGTGTGGAGGCATAAAACAGGCAATGATCTTGAAATCTGGGGATGGGAAGATGCATGGTGGTATGGTGATGGTCTAATAATCGTTTATAGTATTTGTCTAACTATAATACTTTGTCTCCTTTATATAAAGATAAAGAGAATGATGAGTCAAGTGACGGTTCTCTGACTCACGCAAATAAGTGTATCCCTGGGCTTACGCCGCCCCCTTGTTAAGGGGCTCTCAAATCTATGAAATATTTAACAAAAGCCATTGACTGGTTGTATTATTTGAGTCTGGAGTTATTTACCTCAGCTCATGTTGACAAAGGAAGGGGAATCAACCACTTCAATGATGACAAATACGCTCATATACTAACAGGTTGTACCATTTTACCTTGGATTCTATCATGTATCTTTGTAGTTTCACATATCGTTTGCCCACATTTCAATCTGAGGTCAAACGATAATCCCCTTCAAATTTTAACAATAATAGTTAGCATCCTTATTGGAATCTTTATTATTAAAAGATATGATAATGCCCCTTCATTGCTTTTTGAACATCATAAGAGGAAGTTCGATGAATGGAAACTGCCAAAACAGATTTTCATGATGCTCCTGCCTGTATTATTGTGCCTTGCATCATGGTGGTTCACGTTTACCATTTTTAATTTATTCTACTAGAATCAATAAAAGATCACCCTTTAAGACTACGCTAATAAATGAGACTAATGAAAATAATTAATTACCTATTCCTTGTATGTTCTTTGATTGCTTGTAAGAATAATGGAATCCATGTTGAGCATTCCGAAGACATTGTGAGCTCGGATTCTCCTCACTACGGAGAAGAACCTATTCAAGCGTGTTATGAATTGGACATGAAGAACTTCCAATCATATAAAACTTTCAACGAACTGACCATGAAGGGAACGGGGAAAACTGACATGCTGCCTTGTGTCTATGTTTGGGACAAGGGCGATTCCATATTCGTAAAAAGTTCCGATGAAAGGGATTCCTTGCGTTTGTATGTTAGGAAAGGCAAAGATATGTGGTATAGTCGTATGGATTATGAATTATGGAAAAAGAATGGATATAGAGTCGTGAAAAGCGAATGGGACAAGATGGCTCGTTCGTATGATCGATATTTCTACAATGACACCATTCTGGAAGTGAAGACCGACTATAGTGATGATTTTATCTTTAAGACAATCTTCGTGAAGACCTCAGATGTTGTTTCCGAGTTCCGCATGTCTGGCAAGGATTTCAAAAGCTATGCAGATGACCTACGCTCAAAGGTTTGGCTATTGTGTTCGGGCAAGATGACGTATAAAGGGACTTCTCCAAAGGTGATAAAGTATTCTTTTTCATACGATGATAATAAATACAATCTCTGCTCAAAAGAAACGAAGACTGCATACGAATACCCCAAGACTTCATTGGGAGTTTGGGCAATGCAGCCTGGTCTTGACGAAGCTTGCCTGTATGGAGGTCAAGATATAAGAAATTTCACCCAGTCAACTCCTAATGGTGTTCTGAATGTTGCGGCCAATGATACCACCATATACGAATTAGTAGATAAAGTTCCTGATTTCCCAGGCGGCTGGAGTGCCATGAAGGACTTTTACGCCAAAAATGAAGCTTCTACTAGTAGGACACAAGATTACAATCATCGTGTGGTGTTGAAATTTGTTGTAGAATGTGACGGAACTATCACTAATGGAAGGGTGATTGATAGTCCATCACCAGAATATACCAATAAAGCGATGAAGTTGCTATCTTTGATGCCAAAATGGACGCCAGCAGAACTTGGTGGTAGTGTTGTTAGGCATGAGATTGGGCTTCCTTTTTGCTTTAAATGATTAAAAAGACAAACAACAGCGGGTAAATGTATTGAGAATGCGACGGGTAAGGTTCAATTTATTATGAGTCAATGGACGGCTCTCTAACTCAAATGTAGAAATAATCGCGGTAATATTTTGAAGTAAGAATAAATATCTGTAATTTTGCAGCAAACTTTACGACAAGAGCTATAATGAACCAAGAGAACAAGGACATACTGAAGGGATTGATTGAGAAACATAAGGAACTCGGAATCTCTGACCAGATAGACTATGAGAAGTTCTATCTGTACTCTCTCATTACCCATTCTACCGCAATAGAGGGGTCTACTGTAACCGAAGTGGAAGCGCAACTGCTCTTTGATGAGGGTATCACCAGCAGCAAGCGTACCATGATGGAACAGATGATGAATCTTGACCTCAAGGATGCATACGAGTATCGCAGGAGAAGTGGTCGATAAACAAGAATTAATTGCAGAAATGGCCGGTAAATGGTCGATAAAACCATATTTGGCCGATAAATTGGCCAATATTCTGATATTTTTGGCCGATAAAGAAACAGTGACGACCGAAGCGATAACCAGTAAGTTCGGTTTCTCTGCTACCTCTGCAAAACGCTATCTTCGCAAACTTGCGGATTTGGGGTATATTGAAGCTAGGGGAGGCAACCGCAACAGGTCATACAATTCTGTTACTGGAAAATGGACAGGTACCGTGCTCTCTGCCCATAATAAATGGAAGTAATATACTATTTGGCACAACGCTGATTATAAACAAAAACCAAGATAACCCCCTTGAAGAGTATGGGTGCTTGTCAGCACCTGATGTCATGCTTCCGCTTTGTTCTTATAAGAGCGAGCTCTTAACGCCCAAACCGAAAGCATAACATCACCTTCTTAACGAAGGCTTTCATACTCTTCAAGGCGATAAACCGAAGATAAACATTCGCGGTTCGATTAGGAGGGCATCTGTTTTTTTTTCTGTTTATCGCTTTTTGAAGGCTGGTGGGTTTATCCCTGCATTATAGCCGCCCCTTATCAAGGGGCTCTAAATGTCAAAAGAAATGCCGAATTGTATATCATTACCTAATAAATAACTAAAAATAACAAACAACACTATGAAAAAGGTTATCTTATTCGTCCTTATGGCGATTCTTTCTGCTGTGACAATGGCACAGAACGATGAGAAAAAGCAGGCTGCCTACGACCTCGTGTCTGAAGGCGTGAAACTGTATGACAGCGGCAAGTATGAGGAGGCGTTGAAGAAATTCAATGCTGCCCTGAAACTCGACGATACCTACGCTTCCACCTACTACGAAAAGGCGCTGGCACTTCGAGCCATGGACAACAACAAGGAGGCGAAGAAGACTTTGGAAAAGGGCCTTAAGAAGGCTACTTGGGGTAACATTGCAATGAACTACAAGTTCCTTGGCGATATCACGGATGAGGAAGGCAATGCTCGCAAGGCTATTGAATATTACTGGAAGGCTAATGACCTTATTGACAATAACGATGAGTATGACAGGGTGCGAATACAGCGTCATTCTGTTATGTACAACTTGGGCATAGCTTTCACAAATCTTGCCAAGCAGGAGCCGGACAGCTGTTCTGCTCATAAGAACGCTGCGTTGGGATGCTTTTATTATTCATTGCATTACCAACCTACTCACGCGAGTTCTTATTATGGTTTCTATAACGCGGTGGCTTCTCCAGAGGAAGCTCCTGCGGATGGCGGCTATTCTTGGGCACTGGGAATGTTGGGATGGTACGGATTCTTCGGCAATGGTCATCCTTTGATTGAGAAGATGGCTGAAATGCCAGAGAGGTGGGCTACTGTGAATCTGACCCAGGCAGAGATGGACTCTCTCAGCCACAACGCAAGGATGGCCTTAACGAGTGTGCAAGAGTCTGCTAAAAAGGAACCGTCGGAATACGGAAAACTGTACGACATGTTCATGTATGCCATTCCTAAAGTGGCAGAAAACTTCAAGGAAGAGCCTGTGCCTTTGTGTATGGCAAAAGATATGTATGAAGAATTCCTCTACCCTCTGTATGCAAAGATGATTCGCGAAGGTGTGTTTGAGACATTCTGCCATGTTGCGGCTATGCGCATCCAGAGAAGTACTATTCCAAACAAGAACTGGATAGACAGGAACGACGCGGCTGTGAAGAAACTTACCGACATGCTGAACAAAGGCAGATACTTCGACCCTGATGTGGTCTATGAACAGACATACGGCAAGGTTCCTGGCCCTGAGGTGACTTCGGCAGAGGAGGCTCACGCACGCAACGAGGAGGCAAAGCTTGCCTGCATATATTACCTGAATCATTACATCGGAACGGAAGAGATGCAGAAAACAATGCAGTTCATCTTTAGTTGGGTATCATCTTCTCCAGATGTTACTGTCCCTTTAGGCAAAACTGAAGAAAAATGGGTTGCAGAAGAGACATTGCCTTATCTCATAACTTATATGGCAGCATGCTCGGTCTGGCTACTTGATAATGGCACAAAGGAGCTTACGGAGGATGCTTATCTGGGCGCAGTAACAGACATGCTGAACTTCTACAATCATAACAAGGAGAAGACTGGCTCGAACGCAGAACTTGACCGTTTGTTTGAACTCGGTGTCAAAGACTTCAAAAGCTTTGAGAAGGAGATAAGGGCCAACTTCCCGAAGAAAGAAGACCTGCAAAATTTGAAAATAGAATATTAATTACTTTTTTTTTGCAAGGTTTCGCTATTTTGTTCGTTATATAGATAAAAGTTGACTTAACAAACCCATTTGAAACCAAGGACGGAAAACATAACAGATGCGGAAATCCTTAGCTTGTACGCTACCGACAGCGAGCAGGCATTACGGGTTCTGTATCTCCGTGACAGTGGTTATCTGAACGCTGTCTGCCATCGCTATATCTGTAATGATAGTGATGCGGAGGATGTTTTGCAAGATTCGTTCCTGAAGATTTTCGGGAATATCGGGAAGTACAAGTCGCAAAAGGGGGCTTCGCTGCGGTCGTGGATGTCAAGAGTAGTTGCCAACAACGCCATCGACCTGTTAAGGAAACAACGGAAACTGAAGGAAATTCCTGCCTGCGACTACCAGAATCTGCCGGACGAAGACCCTGACCTTGATGGAATTCCGATAGATGTGTTCCACAAGATGATACGACAACTTCCGGATGTCTATCGAGCGGTGCTCAACCTTCATGTCTTCGAAGAGAAAACCCACAAGGAGATTGCAAGGATTCTCGGCATAAAGGAGAATACATCATATTCACACTTCCATAGGGCAAAGAATTTGCTCGCGGACAAAATAAAACGTTATAAACAATTGCAACGATGAATCAGAATTGGATAGATAAAGCAAGAAATGCGGAACAGGGCTACGAGATTCCTGTTTCAGATGAACTGTGGACTCGAATCCAAGAGATTCGGGTGCAAGAAAGGAGGAAGCAACTACGCATTGTTTGGCTAAAGCGTTCTGCCATAGCCGTCGCAGCATGTCTGGCAGCCATCGTTTGCCTGAATATGCCATGGGAAAACAATGATGGAGCGGTCATCAGCGAGCTTGAATTGAAATCACAGTCGAACAAATGCGTCATGTATGATGATGGCAAGATAATCAACGACAATAGGCTCGTGCTTGTGCAAATGCAGGAGGAACTGGACGCTTTCGACGCAGTTTCGGATGTTGTGGATGAGACAATGGAAGACCAGTTGTCAGAAATGTCTGTAATAGTGGAGGATTGATCATGAGAAAAATATTGACTACACTTCTGTTTACGCTAATGCCACTGCTTCTGTCTGCACAGGAGAATCTGGCAATAAACAGCCTTTTCCACGGACGATTGGGCAAGAACAATGTTTCCGAGACTATCATCAAGGGCGAAAAGGTTGAGGAATATGGACTGGACCTTTACCACAGTCTATCTACAAGGCAGCCTACTCTTGCCGCGAAGATGAGTCGTGCCGTTCTGGAGGATGCCGAGAAAGCCACTTCCAAGGAGGTGAAGTATGATGGCGACAAGCTATACTACGCCTTCATCTCCATCCGTGACTCTCGCTACAATTCATATCGCCATATCCTTTACCTCAACAATCTGCTGAAGGGCGGCAAGGATATTATCCTGATATTCATGGAAGGCGATGCCAATGTTCAACAAGTGAAGAAAATGCTGAAGAAATGAGAACGACGCTCACACTACTATTATTCCTGATGATGTCGCTCACTGCAGGCGCACAGAAGAATGACACGATAGATGTTGACTTGGACTTTATCAGCCACGACGACAAGAAACTGTTTCGCATGGACAACTATTTCTCTCGCAAGACCAAGCGGAACAGACTGGTAGGTCCGAGAAGTCACAGAATAATCTCCCTTGATCCTCTCACGAACCAGTACCAGGAAATCAATGTCAAGGACATCTATCCTGCGCCACAATTCGATATGCAGCAGGGTATTAGGGCTCTTGACAACAACAGCATAGAGCATTATCTTACGCCAGACAGCGTATATGGATTCTTTACAAGAGGCTACTATTACTTCCGTCGAACGATAAAATTCAACGGTGAGAATAAAACGGTGTTCTTGCAGCGCGAGGATTTGTACAAAGAATGTGACGTGCGTGTGTTCAGTTATGAAGACGAGAACGGCAAGACACATCATTTTGCGCAGGTGGCTGATGGAGAAATGCTCCAAATGATAGACGATGACGGAAACGAAAACATCGATGCTATCAAGCAGAGCTTTCTCCAAAACGAGTATGCGAAAGACAAGGGCACGCGAAGGATGATCTCCAATATGAAGCCAACGGCAGAAGGCATTCGCAAGGTATATAAGGCTCTGACTCAAGGAGGCTACTCTCACTACCCTCATTTCAGATGGGGAGTAGCAGCGAGTACTGGTATTGGACAGGTTAGTTCGGATAGCTATGAATTTGATAGCAAGCTCCTTGCAGCAGGAGGATTCTTCGCCGACATCCCGATAGCAGGAGGCGTTTCGCTTCATCCTGAATTGTTGTTTGGTAAATTATCGGTGAAGGGAACAATGAAAAACGCTGGCACACTTCCCAACTCCGTAGCATATAACAGGACGGAGATAAGTGTTCCACTGATGCTTCGCTACACCCATTTCGCTACTCGAGGCAATCTTATTCCTTTCGTTCAGTTGGGCGTTGGCGCAAGCTATGCCTTGAAACAAAACTGTGACTACAGGCAAGTAGTGTCCACGGCATACGACAAGTTCGGTTCGATATACTCGGTTAAGGAAGTCAGCGACCAGATTTCCGATTTGCATACGAGTGTTATTGGTGGCGTTGGTGCAGAATGGGTTGTGAGCAACAAGCATTCGCTGTTCCTTGAACTCCGTTATGCAAAGGGCATAAGCGAGCTTAGCCATAATGATTTCCTGTTTGTTGTTGGATTGAATTTGTAGGAAACAATTATTGAATATGAAGAATATAATAATATCAATGATAGCGTCCCTGATGCTTTTTGTGTCGTGCGCGGATGTAGAGCCTGACAAATACGCTTTTGAGGATATTGATGTGGAGATTATGCAGGCTTGGGACGGCAAGTACCCTAAGTTTGAGGTGACCGTAAACAATCCCATGAACCATAAGATAGACAAGGTTGTGATTCGTTTGCTGTATCACGACCAGATGTCTAGATTTGAATCTGAGAACGAGGTCAAGGATATAGAACTGCCGTACACTGGTGGTAAATGTGTCTATACTGCGAAAGACGAGTTTCCTCATGCTTTCACAGGTGATACCTACAAGGCGTACGCATACGCCGTTGTGGGAAATTGCATAGCACGAAGTGGTGAGGTAAAGATGGTCATCACTGGAACATACGCCCCCAAAGTTACATCGGCGACATTCGTGTTTGATGATATCAGCAAGTCAAACAAAGGCAAAGTACATATTTACGGCAAGAACTTCTCCCAGCGTCATCTGTTTGGCAGTAGCAAAGGCCATGTACAAGTGCCTTATCCTTTCGGGGCTGCCGTCTATTCCGATAGCATTGTCATAGGCAACTGCTCCGCATCGGCATACGGTGAGTCGGAAATCACATTGAGACAATATGATGAGAGTACTCCTGTAAAGGTAACTGTTCCTGGACTTCGTATAGAGAGCCTTGACAAGACGACAGTGAAAGTGCGAGAGGGTGAGATGTTGACCGTAACTGTGTCAGGAATGAGAGCGGATTGCACTTATTCTGTGCTTGGCGCAGACATCGTTTCGATAGAAGACGGCATAATCAAGTGCGTTCCGAAAGTTGCGAGCAGAGGACCGCTTACCATCATTGAGAATCATGGCACTTTTAACATGTGGTGCTTCTCTAAGGAGGACGTGCTGTTCGCAGGCTTTTAAATAAATCCTAAAAAGTTATTTTTTCGAGCATTTTCTTGTGTGAAAGAATAAAAAATCGTACTTTTGCAGCAGAAATTATAACCTTAACGATAACCTTAACCATAACTATAAACGACAAACCATAAACTAAAAACCAAAAACAAAAATACGATGTATAAGCTTTTATCATTTATTGCAGCTCTGCTGATAGCTGTTTCGGCAGGCGCTCAGAACGCTAAGTTCGGCAAGCCTTCACAGGAAGAATGGGATCTCCAGAGCGTGAGCTTTGCTCCTGATGCAGAGGCAGTTGTGCTCTACAAGTCAGTGGATGTAACCTACAAACTCTCGGGCGGCTTCGGTGCGTACGGCAGCAATGGCGACGGCAGTCTTGACGACAGCGGTTCTGCTTCTACAGGTATCAACAAGCAAATTGACCCAGAGACGACCTCAATGCTCTATAATGTCAAGGTGCGCACAAAGATTCTGAAGGACTCTGGTGCGGGCTACGCTTCAATGGACATCATCATTTTTGATGCCCAGGACGACCAAAGCGTGTTGGAAGAGTTCTATGAGATGAGTGTCGTTGTGTATAGCATGGTTAATGGTAAGGTGAAGAAAAAGAAAGTCGCCGCTACCAATATCAAGAATGAACGCGTTGACAAGTTCTATTCAATCCGTCATATCCGTGTGCCGGAAGCAAAGGCTGGCGACATCATTGAGTATCAGTACCAGCTTTTCAGTAATCGCATAACATTCATCTATGACACACAGCTCCAGGAGAGCATCCCTGTGCTCTATGCAGAGTGCAAGATGAATATTCCTTACTTCCTCCAGTTCAATGTAAACAAGCCAGAGATAAAGAATATCGGTAGTACTGTAGCTCTCGGCCATCTTCAGATAGGCGAGTTGCAGAATGGCTTCGAGATGCCTAAGCAGTGTGTGACAAATGTCTATACAATCATCGCTCGTGACATGCCTGCATACGACGGTGTGATAGACCTTGAGAACCTCAAGTCTGGCAAGGTATATTGCGTGCGTACGGAACTTAAGGAAAAACGCTACGATGTAAAGCCTGATGCCTCAGGTCCGGTAAGACATCTGATAATCGGAAAGTAAAAAAAGACGTCGTCCAAAAAAGTGGGGATATATGGTGTTGTCCCCAAAATGTAGGGCGAGGATTTCCGAGCCGTGATTCAGGTTTAATTCCCGCAATCGGCTCGGAAATCCTCGCCCTACAAGCAAAAGTTCCAATCTAGATTTTCGTCATGTGGTAGCCCATTCGCTTCAGTTGTACGGCGGCGCCAGCGAGGTAGAGCTGGTGCAGGGTTCGAACATAGGCGTGGAAAGCCATTGGTGTGCCTGGCTCAAAGCCTTCGTGGAGTAGGGCGTGGTGGGCAGAAAGTGCCATGTCGCCACAGAGCTTGGTAAGGGCTTTGGCTTCGTCGGCATTGAGCTTCAGGATGTCCTCGCAGATGTGCTCGTCCATGCAGTCGTAGCCGCGCACTTCGCGTAGGAAGAAGTAAAGGTCTTTCTCCTTTGAGTATTTCTCCCAGTCGTCATCCCACAGTTGTGCCACAGCCATGCCGATGAACATCATCCAGCCGAGAGAGACGGTAGGGTAGGCGCCGAACTCACGCATGCCATCGGGCAGATAAGACTGGCAAATCTGCTCCCATTTGTCTTCAATGTCCGGTGCATCGGGCTTCATCTTATCTACCTCGTTCTGGGCGAGGAGGTAGCCGTGGAGATTCTTGTAGAGAGTTATTTCGAAGTTGTCTAAGTATTCCTTATCTTGCATAATGGTGTAAAAAGGCCCTGCCATTAATGGCAGGGCACTGTGGCTATTGATTATTCTTGAAGTTCCATTTAGAGTTGTCGCTCTTCATGTCCCATGGGGCGAGAGAAGGTGTGCTGTCGCCGGCAGAGTAGAGGCAGAGAGTAGTGTTGATCTCGCCACCACACTTTGTGCGGCGTGGCATGATGCGGTAAGTGCCGTCAGTACACTGCTCTATGCGCCAGAGCTGTACACACTCGCCTGAGTATGGAGCAGCCTTGACATCTGTGCCGTCGGCAGTGAGAGCGAGTTCTGTACCTTCAATCATTATCTTATAGTAGAGAGAGCCGAGATAACCGCCCTTGTCTGCAACAGCAGTGATAGTCCATTTCTGATGAGGACGCATCATGTAGTCGCCGATGCGGACATAGAAGCTGCCATCTTCTTCAGCAGCGTTCTTCCATGTATCCTTCACGTCAGCGAGAGTCTGCTCAGGGAGACGCTTCTTAGTGGCAGTAGTGTCCATCTGGAACCAACGGCCGCGCTGCTGCTGAAGGCGAACGAAGTCAACGGCAAGTTCAAGTGCATAGCCGCGACGTTCAGAGATGAGAGAGTAGTTGCCTTCCTTGAAGAGCTGACCAGCTACAGGCCAGTCGTTCTTCCAAAGGAGTGGACGGATGGCGAGTGTGCTGTAGCCGCCACGATCCATGTCAGCCTCCCAGTGGAAGGATGTCTTCTCAACGCCGTCAGCCTCAATGAATCGGCCGAAGTGGCCTGCACCAACCTGTCTGCCTTCAGCGAATGTAACCATCTTACCACCACCATGGAGCATATCGCGTCCCATGTTGTCAAGGTAAGGTCCTGTTACGTTGCGTGAGCGACCAACGACGATGTTGTAAGTAGAGTTTACGCCGTCGCAGCAAGTGCCGTGAGTACCAAGCAGATAATACCAACCGTTACGGTAGATGAGGTCGGTAGCCTCGCAGTCGATGGCGATGTTCTTTTCCACGTTTCCTTCCTTGCGCTTACCAGTGGCAGGGTCAAGCTCTACGATGCGGATGAAGCCGAAGTATGTGCCGTAGCTGCACCAGAGTCTGCCTGTTGTTGGGTCAAGGAGAAGACCGGCGTCAATAGCGTCGCAGTCTTCATCGTCAGCAGATTCTGCTACTACGACAGGTTCTGTATATTTGAAGTCAGGAGAGTTAGGGTCGAGAGTCTTGTTCCACATGGTAACGACAGTGCCACGGTGAGTGCCGCCAAGACCACCGCCGGTAGTGCTGTAGGCTACGAGGTAGCGGTCGCCAATCTTCAGTACGTCAGGAGCTGCGCCGCGACCAGGACGAACGGCACCGCGATTCCATTTCCAGCCGTCAGCAGACCAGATACCGCCTTCGCCGGTTCCGAATGTGTAGTACTTGCCGTCGCAAACAGCTATTGTAGAAGGGTCATGGATGAATGGTTCGCCATCGAGGTGAACACTTTGTGCAGAGGCGCAGAGACTTGCGCCGAGGAGTATTGTTGATAGAAGGGTTTTCATATTTTGGAGACCCAACGGAAAACCGTTGGGCACAGTGGCTTTTGAGGTTATTTTATTGTGAGATAAGTTACAGGTTTATTGTTCTTGTCGAGGAAACGGAGGCAGAAGTTGCTCATACCAGGACCGTTGATGACATAGCCGTTAATGCGGTTGTCGCCTTTCTTGAGATGAACGAGTGCTGATGCGTCGTCAACAACCATTCGGCGGTCGCCAGAGAGAATGAGTGCTTCCTCGCCGTTGATCCACCACATAGAGGCAGAATTAGAACCGACTGACAAGCGAACATCCATCTCTTCAGGAGCGATGACATGTGTTACGGCAGCAAGGATAATGCCGTATCTCTGAAGTGAACGCTGTGTGGCAAAACGATAGAGCTGCACATTGTAACCAGTACTCTCAAGAACATGCCACTTGAGTTTAAGTGAGTCGTTGACTACAGTCTTCTGACCGTCTTTTGGAGTTTCTGGCAGAACCAATGGCTTCTTTTTTGACGAAGTGAGCTTAGAGCAGAAAGTCTCGCGGAGGTAAGAATCTGTGAACACTGTGTTGGAACGGTTTGGCCATAAGATTGGCTCCAACAGAGACCAACGGCGGATAAAACCGTTTTCGTCAGGAGTAGAACTTGAGTTTTTTTCAACTTTGTTGAAATAAACATTGTTTTCGCCAGCAGATGATGCTGACCAACTGCTGTTCTGTGCGTGTGCGCCGAGAGCAGATGCAAACGCAAAAAGGGATAGTATAAAGAGTTTTTTCATATCGTGGTTAAGATTGTTAGTTTGTGCAAAGGTAAAAAATAAATCCTTAAAGTAATATTCCTTATAATTAATAATGTGTGGGATGTATCGCAAATGTATCTATTTGTATCATTGCCAAACGAAAATAACGATGCCACGAGTGGGACATCGTCATTTTCTGTTATGCGGTAAGTGGTACTTACTTCTGTCGGATAAAGACATTGATAGGAGAGCCGGTGAGAGTCCAGTTCTCGCGAATCTTGTTCTCAAGGAAGCGCTTGTACTGCTCCTTGACATACTGCGGAAGGTTTGCATAGAACACGAAAGACGGAATCTGTGTGTCCGGAAGCTGTGCACAGTACTTGATCTTGATGAACTTACCCTTGATGGATGGCGGTGGTGTTGCCTCTATGATAGGCAGCATTACCTCGTTGAGCTTAGTGGTACCAATGCGCGCCTTGCGGTTGAGATAGACTTCCTTGGCTGTCTCGAGCACCTTGAAGATGCGCTGCTTGGTGAGTGCAGAGGCGAAGATAATCGGAAAATCCTTGAACGGAGCCATGCGCTCGCGGATGGCGTTGGTGAAGGTATCGATGACTATCTGCGACTTCTCCTCTACGAGATCCCACTTGTTTACCACCACGACAAGGCTCTTGTTGTTCTTCTGGATAAGCTGGAAGATGTTCATGTCTTGTGCCTCAATACCGCGAGTGGCGTCGAGCATGAGGATGCAGACATCGCTGTTCTCAATGGCACGGATGGAGCGCATGACGCTGTAGAACTCCAGATTCTCGGAAACCTTGTTCTTACGACGGATGCCGGCTGTATCTACGAGGTAGAAGTCGAAGCCGAACTTGTCGTAGCGAGTATAAATGCTGTCGCGAGTGGTGCCGGCAATGTCGGTAACGATGTTGCGGTCCTCGCCGATGAAGGCGTTGATGAGCGAACTCTTGCCTGCATTTGGGCGACCGACAACAGCGAAGCGAGGAATACCTTCCTCTGCTACTTCCTGCTCCTCGTTAGGGAGAGTCTCAAGGATGAGGTCGAGAAGATCGCCTGTGCCAGAGCCTGTGGCGGCTGAGATGCACTGTGGATCGCCAAGACCGAGCTTGTAGAACTCCGCGCCAAGATAGATGCCCTCATTGTTGTCAATCTTGTTGACACAGAGGATGATAGGGAGTTTTGTACGACGAAGAATAAGTGCTACATCCTCGTCCCAGTCTGTTACGCCATTGAGTCCGTCGCAGACGAAGAGGATAAGCTGAGCTTCCTCTGTTGCGACAATAACCTGCTTGCGAATCTCTTCTTCGAAGATATCGTCAGAGTTTACTACCCATCCGCCGGTGTCCACAACAGAAAATTCACGGCCGCACCATTCACATTTTCCATATTGGCGGTCGCGTGTGGTGCCGGCTTCATCACTGACAATGGCACTACGGGTTTTTGTTAATCGATTGAAAAGTGTGGACTTACCCACATTAGGGCGTCCTACAATAGCTACTAAGTTGGACATGATTAAAAGCCTCTCCCCCCAATCCCCTCCCCCGATTATGGGGAGGGGGAGAGATATGATTTGTGGGGAGAAAATAATTTCAATAATGTTTATAAATAAAATGTTAAGCCTCACCTTTATAGAGTAATTGCTCCCCCTCCCCCATAATCGGGGAGGGGGTAAGGGGGGAGAGGCTCTTATCGTCTCATCGCGTTGTGGAGAGCGTTAGCTTCTTCAGTAAGCTTCTGTGCCAAGTCTTCATCTACAGACTCTGCAGCATCAGCACATGAGCCGATGATATAGACGAAGATGGCAGGATTCAAGCCTGTGTTTGCTCCTGCTGGAAGCTTGCTGATATAATCAAGATACTGACGAGCATAGCTCAAGTAATCGTTGATTATAGCCTTTGCCTTAGCCTTGTCGCCAGTTTCTGCGAAGACTTTAGCGAGACATACGCTCTGGTCAGCGAAGCAGCGAGGAACATTGTATGCAGGAATCTCCTTCTCGCAAATCTCTGCAATCTTGCGTGCCTTGTCCTTTTCGCCCTTGTCGAGCAGACGCTCTGCAAGGTTAGAGAGCATGCGGCGGTGAGTATAGCACATGCGCATTACGGTTTCGTCAAGGTAGATGCCCTTTGTGCTGAGACCACCGAACTTGAAGCGGTTCACTACATTGTTGTAAGCACGCTTGGTGTCGAAGTTCTTTCTGTTGATTTCGCCGTAACGGTCAGCTTCGTCGTCCTTTGTGTTGAACGGAGTGATGCGGTTGGCAAGACCTTCCTGGATGAAGTTGTCGCCGAGGTTCATGAAGTTGTCTGCACCAACGGTAGTAGCCACGTAGAGTGGGCGAGTCCAGTTGTGGTTTGCAAGCATTTCAAGCATCATGAGGTCGTTCTTATATAGAGCGCGCTTGCCTGAAAGCGAGATAGCCATCTTGTCGGGAATCTCCATGCTGTCAGGAATCATCATACCCGACTTGCGAACGGCATTCTTGTCGATAGTGAGATAAAGCGTGTCGGTAGGGATGCAATGGTAGTCCTCATTGGCAGGATTGCAAACCCAGTGGTCGAGCACGTTGCGAAGCTCAAACGGCTCGTTGCCGAACTGCTTCTTCGCAGCTTCAGGATTTGACTCGTAGAAACTGAGCACCTTGTCCTTCATCTCTGGCTCAACATAAACCATGTCGTTAACGCCAGAGCAATATTGGTAGCGCTTCCATGTGATAGGAAGTGAAGGAGAGTCGTATGCAGGACGGACCATCTGGTCGATGTACCAATCAGTAGCGAGGTAAGAGAGGTTGCAGACGCGGACATCTGTGCCCTTGCCTTCCACGTCCTGATTGTACCAGAGAGGGAATGTGTCGTTGTCGCCGTTTGTGAAGATGATTGGGTTTGAGCCTTCCTGGAGTGAGTTCAGGTAGTTCTGACCGAAGTCGCGGCATGTGTAGCGACCAGAACGGTCGTGGTCATCCCAAGTCTGAGAAGCCATCTGCACAGGAACGAGCAAACAAGCAACACCGGCAACGGCTGACGCAACGGTGCTGTTTACCTTCGCTTTCTTGATACCCTCAATGATGCCAAGCACGCCGATACCGCACCAGATAGCGTAAGCATAGAACGAACCGGCATAAGCATAGTCACGCTCACGAGGCTGCTGTGGAGTCTGGTTGAGGTAGAGCACGATGGCAAGACCTGTCATGAAGAAGAGGAAGCAGACAATCCAGAACTGCTGGATGCCACGCTTGCCACGGTAAGCCTGGAAGAAGAGTCCGATGAGGCCGAGAAGCAATGGCAGGCAGTAGAACACATTATGTCCCTTGTTGTTGGCAAGTTCGTCAGGGAGATTCTGCAAACCGTCAGACCATGGGAGGATGTTGTCGATGAATGGAATACCAGTAATCCAGTTGCCGTGTTCAATCTCGCCGTTACCCTGAATGTCGTTCTGACGACCGGCAAAGTTCCACATGAAGTAGCGCCAGTACATGAAGTTCACCTGATAAGAGAGGAAGAACTGTATGTTCTCAAACATCGTAGGCAGGACGATTGTGCCATCGTTTATTGTGGAAGGAATCTCTGACCCCTGGATGCCGCCGAGCCATGAGTCGTAAGCTCCTGCATGAGCCTTGCTGTGCATGCGAGGGAAGAGTACGTTCTGGGCGAACTTTGGCTTGTCCTTGCTGTCAACGATGAAGTATTCGTCTGGCTGCTCGTCGCTCTTCTTCTCCACCTTAGAGTAGATAGGAGCGCCCTTTTTCATCTCTACACGACCGTCATCACCGAACTTGTACTCGCTTGCGAAAGTCTGTCCGTAGAGGAGCGGAGTGTCTCCGTACTGGTCGCGGCTGAGGTAGTTGCCGAGGGTGAAGATGTCCTCTGGTGAGTTCTGATCCATCGGAGTGTTGGCTGCCGAGCGGATAACGATGACCGCATAGCTTGAATAGCCAATCATGATCATGAGGAGAGAGAGGAGGGTAGTGTTCTTGATGCGCGAAGTGATATGCTTTACACCCTTGTCGGTCTTGAGGATTACGAAGAGAACAGCAGTGAGTACGAGACCAACGATACCTGCTGACCATCCGAATCCGATGCAAGTGATACCGAGGAGAAGGATGGAAAGGCAGAACGAGATGTTCTCGCGAGTCTTGTCCTTCTGCGTATAACTCTCATAAACACCCCAAAGCACAACGCCGATAAGTGTGAAGATGTAAACGATTTCGCCTGTGTTGAAAGGCATTCCCAATACATTTACGAAGAGCAGTTCGAACCATCCGCCAACCTTCACGATTCCCGGAACTACGCCGTAGAGAATGGCTGCGATGAGTACGAAAGAGATGCAGAGTGCTATGCAAGAACCTTTGAGGTTTGCGTCCGGAGTGCGCTTGTAGTAATATACAAGAACGATGGCTGGCAAACAGAGGAGGTTAAGCAAATGGACACCGATGCTCAAGCCTGTCAGATAGAAAATGAGTACAAGCCAACGGTCAGCATGAGGCTCGTCGGCATGGTCTTCCCACTTGAGAATCAGCCAGAAAACGACAGCCGTGAATGCAGAGGAATAAGCATAAACCTCACCCTCGACAGCAGAGAACCAGAATGTGTCGCTGAATGTGTAGATGAGTGCACCGACCATACCCGCAGCCTCAATGCCGATGAGAGTGCCAAGTGGCATGTTCTCGCCCCTGAGCAAGGCTTCCTTGCGGTCTGGGTCGAGCATGAGCTTGCGACCGAGATTGGTAATCGTCCAGAAGAGGAACATGATACAAGCCGCACTCAGCAGCGCAGACATCGTGTTCACCATGCGGGCTACGTCAGAAGGGTCGCTTGCAAACTGTGAGAACAGATTGGCAGTGAGCATGAAGAATGGTGCGCCTGGTGGGTGACCAACCTCAAGCTTGTAGCCTGTGGAGATGAATTCAGGACAGTCCCAGAAACTGGCTGTCGGTTCAATGGTGCTACAATAAACGAAGGCAGCAATCATGAATGCCACCCATCCGAAGATATTGTCCACCAGCTTAAATTGTTTCATATTGTCAGTTTTTGATTTTACGATTTGATGATTCTGCGATTTTTAATCTCTCGCTTAATCACGACGATTTAGCGCGCAAAAAATCGCGTGCAAAGTTACTAAATAATTGGCTGATAATGATAAACATTAATATTTTTTTGCATTTTTGTACTATTTTTTGAGATTTATTATTCCATTTCGGGAAAAAGTTTGTAATTTTGCAGCCCGAATGTGCGTATGGTGCACATTATATTATATAGTCAAATGTACAATTTATCGCAGTTCATACTTGACTTTCAGAGCATCAAGGAAAATGAAGAAACCTTCTCCTTCAAGCTCAACGACGACTATTTCAAGGCGATTGAAGCCACAGAGATACGAGGCGGAGAGGTTGAAACCACCGTCAAGGTGAGTCGCAAAAACGGCTGTTTCGAAGTAGTTTTCCTTTCTGAAGGAACGGTAACCGTAGATTGTAGCAGATGTCTCGACCCAGTCACTCTGCCTGTCTCGACTGAAGACAAACTGTACGTTAAGCTCGGCGAAGAATACCTTGACGAAGGCGACGAGATGATTTTCATTCCCGAGAGCTCGCAGAAGTACGACGCTTCCTGGCATATCTACGAGTTCATCGCACTCACTATTCCGCCACAGCACTCACATCCAGAAGGCGAATGCAATCCGGATATGATGTCTTTGCTATATAATAAAAATGAAGAAGCCGACGGTGAGGCAGAGACGGACATCGATCCGCGATGGGCAGCACTCGGCAAACTTCTCGAAAAATAAGTGTTAGCCGCTGATGGCAAACACCCCATAACCGAATAATTAATAATAAAAAAACTTAAAAGAATATGGCACATCCTAAAAGACGTCAGTCTAAAACCCGTACACTCAAGAGAAGAACTCACGACAAGGCTACACTCCCTACACTCGCAGTATGCCCTAACTGTGGCGCATACCACATCTACCACACAGTATGTCCTACTTGCGGCTACTATCGTGGCAAGATCGCTATCGTAGTTGATGCAGCTGAATAAGAGTCCTAAGAGTGAAAGTGAAAAATGATAAACAAAAAGAGTTCGCCTCGTTAGTTTTCATTTTTCATTTTCATTTTTCATTTCCAACACATAAATTATGAGCAAAATTAACGCTATAATCACTGGTATTGGCGGATACGTTCCAGAGTACATCCTCGACAACGAGGAACTCTCAAGAATGGTTGACACCAATGACGAGTGGATTATGACGCGTGTAGGTATCAAAGAGCGCCGAATCCTCAAAGAAGAAGGACTCGGCACATCTTATATGGCACGCAAGGCAGCGAAGCAGCTTATCCAGAAGACTGGTGTTGATCCAGATTCTATCGACGCTCTCATCGTTACCACATCTACTGCCGACTATAAGTTCCCTTCAACAGCATCCATCGTTGTCGGAAAGCTTGGCCTCAAGAACGCCATGGCTTTCGACTTCTGGGCAGCCTGCTCGGGATTCCTCTACACGCTTGACGTAGCAGCCTCAATGATTCAGAGCGGTCGCTACAAGAAGATTATCGTTATCGGTGCCGACAAGATGTCGTCTGTAGTTGACTATACTGACCGCGCTACTTGTCCGCTCTTCGGTGATGGCGCTGCTGCCGTACTAGTTGAGGGTACAGAAGAGGAGAACATCGGTGTTCTCGACCACCACTTCCGCACAGACGGTGCCGGACTTCCATTCCTCCACCTCAAGGCTGGCGGTTCTGTATGCCCTGCTACTCACTTCACTGTTGACCACCGCATGCACTACCTCTATCAGGAAGGTCGCACCGTATATCGCTACGCTGTATCTTCAATGAGTGAGGACTGCGCAATCATTGCAGAGCGCAACAACCTCGACGAAAGCAACATCCGCTACGTTGTACCTCATCAGGCTAACATGCGTATCATCGAAGCTGTTGCAAAGCGCATGAAGCTCAGCATGGATCATGTAATGGTAAATATTGAGCATTTCGGTAACACATCAGCCGCTACTATCCCACTCGCACTCTGGGAGAACGAGAAGAACCTGAAGAAGGGCGACAATCTCATCCTCACAGCCTTCGGTGCAGGCTTCGTTCACGGAGCTTCATACCTTAAGTGGGCTTACGATGGCGACAAGTAAATTTGATCAGGTATATAATCTCCCCCGTTTTATGTATGTAAATAAAGGCAAGTGCTATTGGTTAGTGCTTGCCTTTTTTTCTTCGTATGTTCCTGTAATTCAATACAGCAGCATGATTCGCTTGTCGAAGTCCGCGGCTTTTCCGTCTATTCCGTAGATTCTCTTGAGAAGGCGGCTGCGAATATGGCTGATATCTGGAAATTTGCAGTCCATTATCGTAGCAATTTCGCCAGGCTTGAACCTTAAGCGCGAGAGAATACAAATTCGGAGTTCTCGGTCTGTCACATGGTATTTGTGGAGCAAAATGTACATCTGTGGAAGGTTGTTTTTTGCGAATCTTACAAGTTTCCTCCACTGTTTCTCAGTAGGATGCTCCCTGACTTGTAATGTGAAATATTCAAACTCTGCCCTTATTTGTGATGACTGAATCTCGTCCTCTAAAGCAGCGTTATTCTTTATGTTCAGCTTCTGTTCATAGTGTGTCACACGGTCTTGCAGTTCACTGATGGACAGTTCCTTCTTGGCAATCTCATCGTCAAGTTCCATACGCTTTCGCTCAAAGATGAGATCCTTGTTTTCCAATAGAGACTCCTTCTCTTCTAACAGAGCGTACATCTCCTCCATCTCGTTTTGCAGTAATCGTTTTTCCATTTCATATCGTTCTGTTGTCTGTGACAATTTCCATTCGTTCTGTCTTTCTATTCTTCTGTGTATATATACAGAAACTCCCACTATACATATTATTATAACAATGGCACCCATAAGCCACCATTGCATTACAACGATGTCATCCGATTTCTTCTTTGCTTCTTCTTGATATCTTTCATAGTTGTAAGAAGCCTCTTGACGCAGAAGGGCCTCAGCGGCGTCCAACTGATACAAAGAGTCGTTCATTTCGTAAGTCAACATCGCGTATTTTGCGGTTGAGTCAGCCTTTCCAATCTTGTTGTAAAGCAAACTCAGACCTCTACATGCCATTATTTTCATGTTCAAGTCTTTTGCAAAAGAACTGCATTTCATGAAATGATGCTTTGCAGAATCCGCTTCATCAGCATAAACAAAGTATAAACCTTTGAGATAGTGATAAGATTCATATCCTGGGATAATTTCCCCATTAACGAAATGACCGGATTGCTGTTCATATAACTCCAAGTCATGTTTCGCTTTTTCTATTTGTCCAGTAACTAAATAGCTTTTTATGGTATTTATACTTATTTGCGCGACGTTCTGTGTGTATCCTAAATCCTTAAACTTTCTGCTTGCTTCATTATTATGATATATAGCAGAATCGTGATTGTTGACAAGGGCAAAAGCCAAAGCTTTCAAACTGACATCAATGATAGCAGTTACCGTATCACCAGCAAGCATTGCGTAGTGTCCTGCTTTGTCAAGCTCTTTCAGTTCCTGTTCAACTAAAGCTTGATTATGTAGTATTTCCGCTTTTTGTGCGTGTATTCTATTTAGCATTAAATAAGATTTCTTATTTTGAGCATTGTATTCTATGGCTTTATCAAAGAAATGGAAGGCTTTCGGCGCATCCTTCAAGTCGCGATAAACGCATCCCATAAGATAGTTTGCCATCATCCTTTCTTCATCTGTTCCATGACTGTCATAGTATTCCACCACATCTTTCATCACACTGTCATTTGTGAAGTCTATGTACGCCTTATTCATAGCTTTGGCACAAAGCAAATGATATCGCATTTTTTGTTTCTTTGGCATGGACATAACTTTGCAGGAGATGCTGTCAAGCATACTGAAGGAAATGGTGGCAGAGTCTTGATTGTTCTCCATAATCTCGTCAGCATGCTGCATAACTTTCTCACAATCGGAGTCAATCTGATTGCAACAAGCCATGGAGAAACAAAGAATCAAGTATAGTAGATATTTGTTCATAACAAAACGTTTTAAAGCGCAAAGTTATACTTTTTGACTCTAATCCCCAAATTTTACGTCAGAAAATAATTGTCTGGAATCACGAAACAAATCGTTCAATGTGCTGAATATCAAACGAATACTTTAATTCTGTGACAATTATTGGCAATTCTTATCAACGATTTTTCTTGCAGAAATGCAGCTTCCTCTATACTTTTGCAGCGAGTTTAATCACATTGAATCATTAATATTTCACTTTATGAAGAAACTAATTATTACGTTGTTTGTGTTACTTTTTAATGTCGCAAGCACATTCGCTATTGAGCCATCCCTTCCATCTGGAGGAATTGATGTCAGTTTATCTGTATGTTATGAGAAACCCACTACAGGCAAACCAATCTCTCGTATACCGATGCGCAGACCGATAATCAATGTTACCGAGAGTGTTATCACAGTTCCAGAGAACCTTATAGGCTATGAGTTGGAAATTCTTTCCGATGGTATGCCTATCTATTCTGGAGTTGTCACTTCAACAGAGATCCTGCTTCCTGAGGCATTGCAGGTTGTTCAATTGTTGCTATGGCGCAGATAATGTCATATTTTGAACGTCCAATAGGAACAACTATAACGTTTGACGGTGCTCCATGTTCATATATATCAATTGACTGGAACGATATAAAAGCTCATAAGGGAAAGCATAGTTATTTCTCATGCACAGCAAGCGCACAGGCAGAAACGAACCTTTCTTTACATCTGGACATGTATTCTTGATGAGCGGGAAGAAAAGACTTACCTTCATATAAATTGGGGGTGGCATGGAGACTGTAATGGTTATTTCTCAAAGGGGGTGTTTGATGCACGCTATGCAAATCATTATGATTACTCTAACACAAATAATAATATATCTTCTTCAACTTTTAATTTCACAAATAATCTTAAATACTTTACTGTAAGATGCTAATTGGTAATAACACAAACACATTAACAATGAACCGATTCAGACTCATTCTTCTTTCTCTCTTCGCCATTGCTGCCTGCGTGTCTTGCAGCAATGATGATGAAGAAGAAGTGAACTACGCAAAGAAGTACAATATCGTGCTCAACGATAGACAGAAGGTACTCAGAGACAGTCTCAATTTCTTTGCCGGCGACTTTTATAAAGCCCTCTGTAAGAATGTAAAGGCTGACAATTTTGTAATCTCTCCTCTCAGCGCAAGCATTGCCCTCTCCATGCTTGCAAATGGAGCCTCGGAGGAAGCTAAAGCTGAAATCTTGGAGGCATTAGACATGAAGGGCATCTCCATTGCCGAGTTGAACGAATATAACAAACTCTTCGTGGAGAATCTTCCGAAGATGGCTACAAAAGCCTCTCTGTCTATGGGAAACCTACTCTGGCTGCAGAACACAATCAAGCCACAGACTTCATTCGTCAGCGCAATGCAGCAGTCGTATAATTCCGAAGTATTGACAACGGATAAAGACAAAGGTATTGTTGCCGTGAACGAGTGGATAAGTAAGGCTACGAATGGCAATATTCCGCAAGTGCTCCCAGAAAACGATATAATCAAGTTAAAGAACTTTGCCTTGGTGAATACCCTTACATTCCACGGACAGTGGACATATCCGTATGACGAGAAGGACACAAAGGACGAGCAGTTTACTAACGCTGACGGCAGCAAGTCAACCGTCCGAATGATGAACCAGAGAAAGACTTTCGCCTACTATGAGACTGCGAATATAGCGGTGGTTGAGTTTCCTTACGGAGACCGAAATGAAGGATACTATCCTTTCGTTCTGTCTGTTGCTCTACCAGAGGAAAACGTGCCGTTGGACGAATGTATGGAAGAGATGCTAAAAATGGACATCTCCAATGAGCGCAAGGCTAAATCGCTGAAGGTGAAAATGCCAAAGGTGAACTTCGCCAACTATATTGATTTGGTGTCAACATTCCAGTCTATGGGCATAAAGAGCATCTTTTCTGAAGGTAACCTGAAAGGCATTGCCGATACGGAAGAGCCATTGACGTTGAGACTTGCCCAGCAGTCGGCAGTGCTTAAGTTTGACGAAAAGGGAACCATAGCAAGTGCAGCTACAATGTATGATGATGTCGCTACTCTCAACAGTGGCATAACCAACGGCGAGTTTTTCATTGACCATCCATTCGTCTTCACCATCAAGGCTAAGGATTCAAACGTGGTCCTCTTCATGGGGAAAGTGACTAAGTTGTAGTATGGCAACTCTGTTACACCTATTATAACATTCAATTCTTATGCATGTAAAGAAACTTTTGGCGACCTTGCTTCTAATTGGAGGAAGTTTAGGCCTATCTACGATTTCCTCACAAACAATGATAGATTTCAGCCACAATTCCATGAGAACAGGAGATGTGGTGAAGACTTACAAAATAACTACAGATAATATCTGGAACTTGTCGCAGTCTGAAAAATGTGGAGAGGTGCTCTATGAAAGTTATGAGGATTTCAAGACCGATACAATAACCCAACTGTTCAATGGGAGACCCCACCTACAACAATGCGTGGAACTTCAAGGACGGTGCAGATAGCGATTTTGAGTACGAATATGACGAAAATGGCAACCTGACGAAAGATTTAAACAAAAACATTTCGTCAATTCAATACAATTCCCTAAATTTGCCGACGCAAATCCTCTTTGCGGATGGCAACGCAATCCGTTACACGTACAGTGCCGACGGACGCAAACTCAGGGCTGTGTACACCACCGCAATGCCTGCCACGACGAAGACCATCGACTACTGTGGCAACTTGATCTTTGAAAACGGCACTCTCAAACAGATACTTGTAGAAGGTGGCTATATTATGATGGACGACTGGAGCCACCCTTACTGCTTTTACATAAAGGATCATCTTGGTAACAACCGCATGGTTGTCAACCAAAGAGGAACAGTAGATCAGGTAAACAACTACTATCCTTACGGTGGTCTGATGGCAAACAGCACTGGCTGGAACACTCAGCGCTACAAGTACAACGGCAAGGAACTCGACCGCATGCACGGACTCGACTGGTACGACTACGGCGCAAGGTGGCAGGATGCTGCTATCGGCGGTAGATGGCACGCCATGGATCCTCTGTGTGAGAAATATTATAATATTAGTCCGTATGTGTATTGTGCGGATAATCCTGTGAGATTTATTGATCCAGATGGAATGAAATTAATGCGACCAAAAGGAGGCGAGAATTTCAAAACAATAGGATTACTCTCAATTATTGGAGGAACACTAATGATGGCTGGTGGCGCTGTGTATTCCGTTGTCACTGAAGGAGGAGGTTTTGTGGTTGGAGGTGGACAACTTATTTCCACAGGATATGTTACTATCAAAGCAGGTTTAGCGACATACGGTACTGGGGTTGCAATTGATGCAGCTGAAAGTATAAGCAAACCTAATCCAATTAACATAAAAAACTCTAAACAAGAAGCTCATGGCAACCATAAAGCACAAGGTCAGAAGAATCGCAATCCAGATAAAGGATACAATTCCACAGAATCTGAACATAAAAAAAATGCTCGCTCTTCTACTAAAGAAAAACATGAAAAAGGTCTAGGAAGGAAATCTAAGGATAAAGGTAATGAAAAAGGAGATGAAAGACGTCCATATCGTAGATAACATAAAAACAAGATAAAGCATTATCATTAGATTTTTACTGAAGTGATAATAAGATAATACAGGACAATGAAGTTATTAGAATTAAAAATTAGACGTTTTAAGGAACCTATAACAGGAATCCTTTTAAAGCAGGGAACACATTGGTACCTAGCAAAACAGAATGTTGTGGATTATATGTTGGACGGTTTCATATACATAAACAGACATTTTGTTGTGTATGAAAACGAGATACACAGGGATACAACCTTATATAAGATATTGTCATTAAAAAACGAGGCAAAGAAAGATCTGTATATTTATAACGATTCTATTTTGAATGGTTATGACTCGTTTTTTTCTTTCTTGAAGACCAATCAAATATTGGTAGCAGTATGTTTGCATAATGAAGATGTAATATATGTTGGAAAAATAATGGATGTTGGTTCCATGGCATTCATACTATCATCATATGATACAGATCTTAATGAAAGAGGTACGATGAAGATACCTTTTTACAAGGTGAGATATATACAAATGCATACAGACTATTTGGATTCCCTAAACTTGCTTTTGGAAAATAGGAATAATAGGGATGGTTCTGTGGCATCTTCCGTAAAATAGACACAGTAAATGAATCATAGGGACAGGTACCATGATCCTCTGCGAGAAATAATCATGGAATTGTTTTGATGTTCAAAAATATATCCTTAACTTTGCAGCAAAATGATTAAACTACATCAACATTAAAAGCGGCGGATCACGGTACCTGTCCCTATGATCCTCATCCTCACAGCCTTCGGTGCAGGCTTCGTTCACGGAGCTTCATACCTTAAGTGGGCTTACGATGGCGACAAGTAAATTTGATCAAGTATAAACACTCTTGTTTTTTATGTCATTCGAAGGCAAGCACTCTTTCCCAAGACTGTGCTTGCCTTTTTTGCCAAATCTTCGATCCGTAAGCCATAGGGAAACACTTCGTAAGCCTAAGGATTATGACCAATATTCTTATAAGAAATCCTTTTTTTCTTATAAGAATACTAATTTTTTCTAGTAAGAAAATATATTTTTTCTAGTAAGAAAACGAATCGTTTCCCTATGGCTTTCTATATAAAACACAAAGGAATTTGGAGGTTCTGATAGGAGGGACGCAGTCCCAACGACCTTTCTGGAACAGCGCGAGTTTTTGTAGTGCTACATATTGTGCAACATAAATAGGGGTATGTAGCACTACAAAAATAGCCTATAATCAGCGAGTTACGAAGCCCTAGTGCTACAGTGCTACAGTTTTCCGGAAAACACGGTTCTGCGCATTTTGGTGGCAACAAGAATGGCAGAAAGCCATAAACACAGTAGCCTAGGGCAACGCCCTAGGAGGTTGATACTAAGGACGTTAGCATCGCTGCAACGCAGCAATAGCAATATGCTGCAGCGCAGCTTTCTACACGACTAAATACTTCGTGATATTCGGGTTAAGTCAAAGGGCGTTGCCCAAAAATGTTGTTGCCGCATTGCGACGAGTTTCTATTGTTGCAATCATATACCTATGGCGTTGCCATAGGCTAGAATGTTGACGTCCTTCAGACGAAATTCGCCTATATCCTGCCACTAAACTGACGCAGAACCGAAATAATCACGGAAATGTTTGGCGGTTATGTAATTATTCATTAACTTTGCCCCCCAAATATAGACCTTAGGCATCAACTGCTGGTGTTCTCGAAGGTGCACTGTCCTCAGCGCACCAACTACTGCAAAAGTAATTTATTGTGCATTCAATAAGGCGCTTGAACCGCATCCATCCAAACTCTTTTCATATAATCTTATAAAATTAAGAATAAAGCAATGAAACGTTTTTACCAATTTTTAGGCTCTATACTATTGACATCCCTGGTGGCATTTGCAATGGAGGCACTTGCACAAGTCTATCCTACTCAGCAGTTGTCAATAGGAGCAGCCGATGTTGACGGAACTTCAACTGCGGCATATTCAATTGTTTCAAACGACATTGACAGTACAGGCATTGCGTCAGCTTATCAGGAACATTCATTTGAATTAGAATCGGAATACACAACAACTGGCAATTGGACATTTTTGCTGCCGAATACGGAGAATGAATATGTTCAGATTTCATATAAAAACAACTCAAAGACCTTTACCATAGAACCTATAAGCAACAAAGACCAATACCAAAAAGACAGTAATGGCAACATTGTTGGCATAGTAAAATGTTCTGTATATAACAATGGTGTAGAGCATACAGCGGAATACAGTGTAACCTTTGAGTTCAAACCTGTGATAACAAACATCGTCATAAAGCAGATTATTCCCCAATCAAATGGCCAGATGAGCGACATTTATTTTGATGTTTACTATGCAGGTACAAATCGTTTAGAGATGTCAATTGAGCGAGAATACAGCGTAGCAACCAGAAATTCATTTATAGAGGAACCTTCTATAGCACACATTAAGGCAACCGATATCTACAATTCCGTTTACTCATGGATTCGCATCATAGCTTCAAACGAGTATGGTACTGCAGTAAAGACTCTAGAGGTTTCTCCTGAAGGCAATGTCGCAACTTTAGATGGCGACATAACAAAGATACAGAATTACCGTATCTTTGCAGATGCAGAGATAACTGTGGTAAGTCCTTCTGGAAATGTTTTGTACAGAGGACATGACTTGAACGAATTCAAGAAATTGCACACTGGCCTTTATCTCATTATATCAAAAGACAAAAACGGGAAAACAAGAAGCAAAAAATGTTTTTTCTAAGGTCACTAACTCCCTTTAATATTAAAGTTAGTTACTTATACTTCCAGTTGTTTTTGCATTCCGGCGTTACGACTTTCTTCTGGCGGAACATCTCTGCCAGATAGTGGCGGATTTCCTTATCCGTTGAGTTAACAATGCGGTATGGCAGTTCCTTTGCCGGTATGCCTGCTCCTTGGGTAAGCAAATTGCCACCGCCATTGCCGCGATAGCTGTTCACGGCAACGAGATATTCCCTGCCCAAGCTGAACGGTGTGCCGTCGAAGAGAGTGCTGAAGGTGATGCGCTCTCCGTATGGCTTGGACTTGTCCACCTCGTAATAAACTCCGTACGCCGTATCGAAGTTGAAGACAATGAAGCGGTCTGACGACTCGGAGAGTAGTCTGTCGTAGCTCATCTCCAGAATGCCTTTCAGCTCCTTGCCTGTCAGTCGCATGGTGTAGAGCTGGTTCTCGTACTTATAGAGCGTGAACATATCTCGCATGGTGATCTTGCCTGCCTTCAGTTCGGTATGCTTGGCAAAAGGTGCTGCCAGGGAGATTTGTGCGCCGGAGAGGTCAAGCTGCAACTGCTGTATCATGTCGATGAAGCTGCACGGTCCGAAGAAGATGCTGTCTGTGCTAATGGTCTCGGTAAGTTCTCCTATCGGCTGGTTGATATATGCCTCAATCTCGGCTTTATGGCTGGCAAAATGCGCCATGTAGTCTGCGTCGTTCTCGTAATTGTTCATGCGCACGAGGTCGGCTGTGATGTCTTTCCGCGTCAGTTTGTTGCCACGCTTCTCAACATGTATCTTCACTCTGCCGACATTGTTTGCGTTATTGTCAGGATTGACAATCCAGATATCCTGACCATCAGGATTCTTCACTTTTTCGCAGAGTCTTTTGTGGTCGTGGCCGCAGAGTATCATGTCGAAACCCGGTACTGTTTGCGCAACAAGTCGCGAAGCATCTTCCATGACGTCGCCAAGATAGCGTGTAGTGTCACCGGAATGGAAAAGTCCGACAATGAGGTCTGGCTTCTCGTTCTTCTGGATATAAGGAACCCACTTCTTGCACGACTGTTGGATGTCCAGCACGTCGAGTCCCGTCCAAAGCTTTGGAGGCAGAGTGCCCTTGATGCAAGGCGTAAGCATGGCGAGGACGGCTACTTTCAGTCCACCACGCTCCAGGACAACGTAAGGTTTAGTATAAGGCTTTCCGTCAGCGACGCTCACGAGGTTAGCGGCTATTACAGGATGCTTGCAGTCTTTTATCCAACGGTCATAGACGGCATGTCCTGGCTCTATGTCGTGGTTCCCAAAACCGGCTGCATCGCACTTCAGGTAGTTCAGGACCTCTGCCTCGATGTGAGTTGCAGTTGTGTTTACGTAGTTATAGTAATAAACTGTAGGCTGACCTTGCAGTGCATCGCCGTTGTCGAGATAGATAAGGTTGTCGCCGTATGTCTTGCGCTCTTCTTTCAAGAACGAAGCAACGCGCGACATGCCTCCTTTCGACTCGTTGTTGTACAGATAGTTCTTGGAGAATATGGCTCCGTGAATATCGGTTGTGAACACAATTTCAAGGTCAACTTGCTGGGCAGCCTTGCGCTTGCCAGCCTTCGCTTGGGCAAACGCGGAGAGGGAACATATGGTAAGAAGCAAAATGGTCAGTGCTTTTCTCATTTTTTTTTTATGGGTTGATTAATTCTAACGAAGATAGGGATTTTACTCTGCTGAATAGGGAAACGGATATTGTGGGAACCGGATAATAGTCTTACTTTTGCAGCAGAAAAATAAAGAAGTTGAACCCTACTAATTCTCTGAAAAATGAAAAAGAAGACTTTACTTTCGCTCATAGCCGCATGCTTGTTTACAATGACTCTTTCAAGCTGCTTCTACGATGATCCTTGGTACTACGGACACCACCACGGACCTGGCTACTATCGCCCAGCTCCACATCACTACCATAGCAGCCATCATGGCAGATATCACCATGGTCCAAATGCCGAGATGGAAGTGGCAGTTGAAAAGTAAGAATGTATTGTAAGTTAAGAGATTATAGCCTATTCAGGAACTCCCTGTTTACGGAAAACGATTTCTCTGCCATCGTTGCCCAGAAGTCTGCGTAGTCGGCAGCATTGTTCTCCTTCAGTGGAATGTCACTCACGACACGGAAACTGACGAACGGAATGTTATTGACATAGCAGGTCTGGGCAATGGCGCAGCTTTCCATGTCAACTGCCTTGGCATCAGCTACATCTGAATGAATGCCCTTCATCTTCTCTACCGTGTCAACAAACCAATCGCCTGTGGCTATCTTGCCAGCCACAACTTTTGTGTCAGTGAGCGACTCGTTGACTGACAATGCCTTGTCAACAAGTTCTTGTGGAGTTTCAAACTCGGAAGGCATGCCCTGTACCTGACCAGCAAGGTTCTCCGGTCCGCAATAGACATCGTGATATTGGCACGAACTGCTTACAACGACATCGCCAATCTCAAGACTGATGTCTGCACCACCAGCGCAGCCTGAGCTGACAACGACATCCGGTTTGAATGTGTTTATCATATTCATCACGCCGATAGCCGCATTGACCTTACCAATGCCACTTTGCATGATAAGTATCTCTTTGTCAGAGAGCTTTCCTTTTATGCAGTTCTTACCGAGAATCTGCAGTTCCTTCTTTTCTGCGAGCAATGATGAGAGAGCGTTAAACTCCTTATCCATCGCTACTATAACACCAATTTTCATTTTTCTGTTTTTACCTTAATTACTTCGCATCAACGCGGAAGACGAGGCGCTGTACGCCGTTCTCCCAGCGACTGCTACTGATGCGGAAGCCAATGATCTCACCTGTTCGCTGCACATGTTTGCCTACGCAAAGGCATTCATCGTAATTTCCGATATGGACTATGCGGACAGTTTCCGAAGCATCGTCGGGAAGTCGGTTCATGTCAAAGCGACTGCGAACCTCATCCTGAGTTACGAACTCCGTCCAAACCTCCACATCCTCTTTAATAATGCGATTTATTTCCGCTTCTAGAGAAGCAATCTCTTCAGCCGTCATCTGACGGTCAAGATGATAGTCAAGCTTTGACTTTTTCCTCTCTACATGAGCAGAGAAAGCCCTGCCACAGCCGAATCGCTGGGCAACAAGTCCGTTGAGGAGATGCTCCGCAGTGTGCGCTGGAGCAAACTCCTGCTTGTTATGTTCGTTGAGTACTACGTTATCTTCCAATTGTCAATTATCAATTATCAATTTTCAATTCCCACGGTACATCTCAAGTCCCTTCTTGAGGAAGTCTATGTAAGCCGGGATGTCCTCGTTGTAGGAACGAGTGTCGCCGAGCTGGTTTCCTTCATTGTCAGTGAGCACATAGAACGGCTGAGTGTTAGCCTTGTACTTGCTACGCTGGAGATAACTCCACTTGTCGCCTATGGTGCGTAGAGTGCGCTCCTGACCATTCTCAGTGACAGTTTCCTCCTGTTCGAGCGGAGTCTTGTCGTCAACAAAGAGTGAAACGAGGATATATTCGTCGTTCAGCATCTTGGCAACTTCAGGATTTGTCCAAACGGCAGCCTCCATCTTACGGCAGTTTACGCAACCGAAACCGGTGAAGTCAATCATCAGCGGTTTGCCTTCCTTCTTTGCCACAGCCATAGCCTCGTCGTAGTCCTTGTACTTCGCCTCCACGACATTCTTGTTTTCGCCCTCACCGCCACCGGCAGACAGCACGAAGTCCTGAGTGTTCATAGGTGGTGCGAAAGCAGAAACTGCCTTCAGTGGTGCGCCCCAAAGTCCAGGAATCATATAGACTGCGAAGGCAAGAGAAGCCATGCCAAGGAAGAACTGCGGAACATTTGTCCTACCGAAAGTAGGAACCTGTTCGCCCAGTTCCGTATATTCCATTGCGTCATCGTGAGGGAATTTGAGCCAGCCAAGGAGATAGACACCGAGAAGGGCGAAGATCACAATCCAGAGAGAGAGGAACACTTCACGGTCGAGGATGTGCCAACCATAAGCAAGGTCAGCCACAGAGAGGAACTTCAAGGCAAAGGCGAGCTCGATGAAACCGAGCACGACCTTTATTGTGTTCATCCAACCGCCAGACTTTGGCGCTGCCTTGAGCAGACTAGGGAACATGGCAAATACGGTGAATGGAATAGCAAGAGCTATTGCGAAGCCGAGCATACCAATGAGTGGTGCAAGGAACTCGCCCTGAGTGCCGACAGCTACAAGCAGGAAGCCAATGATAGGACCTGTGCAAGAGAAGCTGACAAGGGCAAGCGTGAATGCCATGAAGAATATTGAGATGAGTCCGGTAGAGTTGTTGGACTTCTTGTCGATAGCGTTGCTCCATGAAGAAGGCATGGTTATTTCGAATGCGCCGAAGAAACTTGCAGCAAAGACAACAAGCAGCAGGCAGAAGAAGATATTGAACCAAGCGTTTGTAGAGAGCGAGTTGAGAGCACTTGCGCCGAAGAGCAAGGTTACGATAAGTCCGAGAAGAACATAGATTACGACGATGGAAGCTCCGTAGATAAGTGCCTCATGAACAGCACTCTTGTGGTCCTTGTTGCGCTTCAGGAAGAAGCTTACCGTCATCGGGATTATCGGCCATACGCAAGGAGTAAGCAAGGCAACGAAACCACCCGCAAGACCGGCAAGGAAGATCATCCATAGGTCGACCCCCTCATTCCCCCCGAGGGGGAGGCTTTCATTTGACTCTGGCGCTGATTTCACCACGGCAGTGTCCACAGAGGCTGAGTCGGAAGAAACAGAGGTGGAATCGGCAGACGCTGGTGCTTCTGACACAGGAGGGGCGTCTGCTGTTGCGTCTGTTGTTTCTGCCTTATTTGCAGTAGCGTCAGCAGCCTTATTCGCATTTTGAGGGTTTGTCTCATTTAAAGACTCCCCCTTTGGGGGCTGGGGGGTCTCAGGGCTCTTTCCCTTCTGCTTGAAGGTTGCTTCGCCCGGTGGCATGCACATCTCGTCGTTGCACGCACCCCATTCAAGGTAGCAGTTGATATCGTATTCCGGCTTTGTGAACTTTACCTTTTGAACAAACTGAGCGCTGTTCTCAAAGTAGCGGAGGTTGCAGCCGAACATATTGTCGAAGTGGTTTATTTCCTTACCACGAGGAGTCAGCTTGCCCACAAGTTCCACGCCATCCATTTTTGTGCCATGGAAAGAGGCTTCAATAGGACCAGCATCGCCGAGGTTTGTAGAATATACATGCCATCCCGGATCAATCTTAGCCGAGAATACAATCTCCGCCTGATCACCGCCAAGCATCTTCATTGAAGAAGAGAACTTTACAGGATCCATCATCTGCGCGAAAAGCAGAAGTGGCATGAGAAACAACAAGAGAGAAATAGAGATTTTCTTCATTTGATATTATTGGTTTTCTTATTTACTTGTCATTATGTCCAGCACCATTCGGTCTGTATCGTCCATGGCCTTTGCTCCGATGGAGGTGAGATTATGGATTGTCTTGTCAACATCATTGTCCACGATGCCTTCTGCCGATGTGACATGCTTGCCTTCCATAGCAAGGAGTGCAGATAGCAATGCAGTTGAGACTCCAGAGGCAATCTTCAGCGAGCAGCTTGGCTTTGCCCCGTCGCAGATCATGCCGGTAAGGTTGGCTATCATATTGTTTACGGCAAAGCAGATGCGGTCGTAATCACCGCCCATGAGGTAAGTTATGCCGCAACTTGCTCCCGTGGAAGCCACCACGCAACCGCAAAGTGCAGACAGTGTGCCGAGGCTTTGCTTTATGTAAATGGCAGTCAGGTGCGAGAGAGTGAGAGCGCGGATGAGTTCTTCCTCCGTATTCTGGTTCTCCTGAGCATAGACCACAACAGGATTCGTGGCACAGATGCCTTGGTTGCCACTTCCGGAATTGCTCATCACCGGCACCATAGCTCCTCCCATACGGGCATCACAGGCGAGGGCAGTCTTTGATATGATGTGTGAGAATATGCTGTTGCCGAAAATGCCGTGCGACATTGGGCGCTCGATAGTCTTGCCCAGACAGTGGCCGTAGTTGCCGTGCACGCTTTCCTTTGCGGCATTCATGTTCAGCTCCTTCGCTTCGAGGATGAAGGAGATTTCGGACAGAGGAGCCGTAGTTGCGAAATCATAGACGAGACGCAAAGAGAGAGAGGCCCCCTCATTCCCCCAAAGGGGGAGGTTTTTATTAGTTTTTAAGGCGCAATTTTCATCCGTAGGGCCTATTGAAGACTCCCCCTTCGGGGGGTGGGGGGCAACGAAGTTTGTGTGGGAACCCGCAATAATTGCCCTTGCGCTCCGCATTGACTTTAATTCTGCATCCAGCATTCTACATTCTGCATTTACTATCGCCTCCACATAGAGTTTCTCCGTGATGTCCTCCTTCAGTTGGATGTTTATGCGACCTTCTGCGATGTATTTCTTTCCCTGTTCAAGAACCTCTGGTGTGAGGTCTTTGAGCACTTGCAGCTTGTATTCGCTCTTGCCAATGATTGCACCGAGTGCAATGGCTATAGGCAGACCTATCATCCCCGTTCCAGGAATACCTACGCCCATAGCGTTCTTGAGCAGATTTGCCGACAGATGTACCTCTATTCTATCAGGCAAGCAACCTAGTTCTTCTGTTGCCTTAGCCACGCATAGAGCTACGCACATTGGTTCTGTGCAGCCCATTGCCGGCACGACCTGCTGCTTTATCAGAGATATTATTTCTTCGCGTTCTTTTGTGGATAGCATAGCTATATTTTTCTTTTTCTGGGTGCAAAGTTACGAATAAGTGAGAAGAATACAAAATGAAAGTCGCAAAACTTTAATTTTTATTCTTAATGGGGAGGAAATTTGAAATTTCACCTGTTACCCAAGCATAATCTCGTCTTCAAGGTCGGAGATGAAGGCGGAGATAAGCTCTCGTGTTACCTTCTGCATAACGACGACATGAACGAGAGCACCTCCAAGGGCTTTGTCATAACCTTGTGCAAGATTGTATTTGTCGGTAAGTTTGTCAGAAGGTTTCTTCATTATGATGGTGTTGGAATGGGTGTTCTTCCAAGCTGGCCAACCTATTCTATGAAGTTCACCAAGGAAAAAAACCGTATTTTCAAGAATAGTCTGAGCCTGTTCCGACAGTCCTTCTATGCCGAGCCTGTCTATTATCCAATAGAATTTCAGTGGAATGATAGACGAACGTGAGCAGTTTATCATCGGCATAGAGCCGTTGAGATAACCCACCTTAAAGGATTTCTGCGCTTCAAAGACAGAGTTTGTGGTGATGAAGAGTCCGCAAGGAGCATCTACGCCGAAGAACTTATGTCCGCTGATGGCTATAGACTGATAGCCACATTTATTAATATCCACGATGTCGTGATGTTCCGTGAATGGTAGATAACCACCGAAGAGAGCTGCATCAACATGGCGATAGACAGCCACCGGATTTACCTCGTCAAGGACATCGTTGAGAGCCTGCTGGTCGTCGATGGCGCCTTTGAAAGTAGAGCCGACGGAAAAGATGACAAGTGCAGGACGTCCTGGATAAATGGCAGCACGAAGAGCTTCTGGCTTCATGCGTCCCATATCGTCGCAGTCAATGAGTCGGACTTCAAGGTTCTGAAGGTCACAAAGGCGCTTGTTGGAATAGTGTGATTCCTTTGATACATAGACAATTGGCAAGAGTCCTGTCTCGTTTTTGAGCTTTTGTGCTCCAAAGTAGATGCCGTGGTTGTTTCCGTCCGTACCGCTAGCTGTGATTATGCCCCAAACATTGTCACGATTGAAGCCAAGAAGCGAAGCCATAAATTGGATAGTCTTGCGCTCAATGCTCATCGTTGTGAGGTTTACGGCACTGTCGCCGAAAGGATCTCCTGCATTGTTCATGAAGACACGTGTCATACCAGTGTTGACATACCAATCGTAGAACCCTTCCATATTGGAGGTTCCTGCAGTTGGGTAGCCAAGAACTTTACTGTAGTTCTCCTTGGCAACCTCTGCCATGTTCTCCAGAAACTCGTCGAAAGTGTTCACAAGGCGAATCTCCGGATCGCGCGTTGCATAATATTTTGGATTTATAAATCGTTTTTTCATAGCTTACAGAAAACTTTTTATAGAGGTGGCTTCTGCCACAATCCAAACAATGTCTCCAGATTGGAATTTATAGTCTGGACTGATGACGGACAGTTTCTTCTCGCCTCGTTCCAAGCCTACAACCATAGCCTTATAGCGCTCACGAAGGTTCAGCTGTATAAGGTTCTTTTCGAAGAATATGCTTCCTTCTGATATTTCAATTTTCTTAAGAACCATTTCTTCTTCTTGCTTTGAATCGCTGTGCTCAAAGACGGCACCGTTGATGGCTTGGGCGAAGAGTGCCATATCCTCATCGCCACCGATAACCTGCAGACGGTCGCCTGGCAAAAGAATCTCACTTGCAAGTGGGATGTTTATTCGTCTGCTGCCTCGCAAGATGCTGCTGACATGGACATTGAATATCGTACCAAGCTGCATTTCCATCAGAGTGCGTCCCATCCATCGGGAGTCTTCCGGAATGGTGAATTCTGAGATGTGGATATCGCGGTTCATCAGTTTCAGCGAATTCTGTGGCAGATTGCCGGCATTTATCTTTGTCTGCAGATAGAAACTGTTGGCAAAGACTTTTATGCGATTCTTTATCGCATTGACAAACGCTTCAACATATTTGCTATGCATCTGATAGTTCTCCGTAGAGCGATTGTTAGCCCAATTAAGGATACGCTCTGACAGCAGTTTTTCCAATCCGCTATATGCCGGTTCAGCCGCGCGAATCATGTAAGGAGTAAGGAAGGTTGTTATGACGGAAACGGTAACAACGACAGGGTAGATGAAGTCGGAAATGACGCCTAACGAGAGTCCTACAGTGGCAATGATGAAGGAGAATTCGCCTATCTGCGCCATAGAGAAACCGCAGCGCATAGCTGACTTCAGCGATTCTCCGCTGATGAAATAACCGATACTCCCGAAGATTGCCTGTCCGAATATGATGGCAAGTACAAGGACAAGAATCGGCAGAGCATAGTCATCAAGTATGGCGGGATCGACAAGCATACCGACCGACACGAAGAAGATTGCTCCGAAAAGATTCTTCACGGGTTCCACGACCTTTTTAATCTTCTCAACATCTGACGTTTCTGACATCACAGAACCGACAAGGAATGCGCCGAGGGCTGTGCTGAAACCGCATTCTGCGCTTATGATAGCCATAGTACAGCAGAGTCCGAGAGAAACAATGAGCTGTGTCTCGGCAGAAGCAAGATGGCGTATTTTCTTGAACAGCACAGGGATAAGTACCAGTCCTGATGCGAATGATATTACAAGGAAAGCCAAAATGCCGAGCAGGCTGTTCAAGATGGAACCTCCTTCTATCGAACCGCCAGCAATGGTCTGCAATATAACCATCATCACGATGCCGAAAATGTCCTCCAAGATTAGCACGCTCATTACCATGGACGAGAACTTATACTGGTGTAGCTGAAGGTCGTCAAAGGCTTTGTAGATGATTGTCGTGGAACTCATGGCAAGCATACCGCCGAGGAAAAGGCAGTTCATATCGCTCCAACCGAACGACTTACCGACAAAAATTCCGAGTGTAACCATCGCTGCAATGGTTATCAACGCCGCCTTTACCGGAGCCCATCCTTGCTTTAGGATTTTCTTGACAGAGAATTCCAGTCCAAGGCAGAACATAAGGAACATCACGCCTATCTCTGCCCATTCGTCAACGGAGTTGTTCTGGTCTTCAACAGTAGGCATATAAGGCATTTTTGCGCTGATTAAAAAACCTGCGACAATATAGCCTAGAACCACCGGTTGCTTCAGTTTCTTGAACAGAAGAGTTACGAAGCCGGCAACGATCAATATTAGTCCGAGATCTTGAATCATCAGAAATTAAATGTCTGTTCTGTCCAGTCCTTGTCTGCTTTTAAGCTGATGTTAAATGGAGATAGGGAGTCCTCGCCAGTTCCTGGGATGCTAGTCCCACCTCCGAATATGCTGCCATTGTAATTGGTAATCATGCCTTGGGTTACAGGAACATCTTCCAACACCGTCTTCAGCAGTTCTGTCTTTCCGTCAGCAGCCAGAGCCGTGATTGTAACCTTCAAGACATCATCCTTCTCATGTGGGATGGTGTAGATGTCGAACGTGTTCCTTGTTGCGGTTGCCGCATCGGCTGCAACGCTGCGGTATTCTGTTTGACGAGATTGTATTCTGCCAAAGCCGGTTTTAGCATTGAGGGCAGAGCTGCCACCCGAATACTCAAATTTCAATTGCTTGACATCCGCAGGAATCGATTCGTTGAGGTTCAGTCGGAGCATGCCTACGCAACGCTTCATTGTGATGTCCTTAGTCAGCGAACCATTCAGGTTAATCTGTTCGTAATAATAGAATGTGTCTGTAACCTTATTGTCGGTAAAGCGGATGGAGTCTGGCTTTGATATTGTGGCATTGCCGCCTGTGCTGTGAGCAACGATTACTATTTCATATACTCCGTCGTTGAGATTAGCCTTTAGCGTACCGAAACCTCCTGTTTTGGAATCTTGATTGACGCTAGCTACTTTTTTCCCGTTTGAGTCAAAGACAGCAAAGCCAATCCTGGAGCAGATTTCATTTATTCCGACAGTTGCCCTTGATGTAGGGTTGATGTCAAAACTGCTCTTCTCGAAAGGAGAAATCCTTATCGTAAGTTGAGAACCTCCTTTGCTTGCAACGTCTTCTTCATCAAGAATGTATCTTGCACAGCCTGATAGTGCAATAATCGTTAAAAGAAGAAATGGGTATATACGATTTTTCATTACGGAATGAAATTTTGTTTGATAAAATGAACTCAATATGGCAGTGCGTTTAGAAAAAACGCACATTATCGCGGGCAAAATTAACAATTTTATTTGAAATAACAAAAAGATTGCAACGAAATAGTGAAATATGAAAAAGAAAGGAGAAAAATAGTGAATAAAAATGCTGCGGAAAGAGAGCTATAGTCTTGGCTAAAGAAATGCTCCTTTCCGCAGCTTATGTATAAACTTTATGAAGAATCTGCAAAAAATGATGAGTTCAAAGTGTTCAATTTTGTTGTTCCTCCTTCGGCTAGTTCTCAGCCGAATCATAGGATATCGGCTGAGAAACTTTAGCCATTGAGGACTCTTCCCTTTCCTTCCTTGTCCCACTACTGCCAGCTCTCCAATTGGAGAGTTGGTAGCTTGTGGCTTGTGCTAACGCTTCACAGCGGTAACAAAGAAAACAATTAAGGATGAATATAACTTTTTTTCATAACTAACCTTCAAACTTTTTGTGGAAATCGGAGTTTTCCTTTCTTTTTCCTTTTGCGGCAACCTTGATTTTGACTTCTTTTGTGCCTGTGGGCGAACAGTGTTCTTGAGATAAAGAATCTGTTCCTTGCCCGCAGTCTGCACAAAGAGCACTTTTTTGCAAGTTCTGTTTATAGGTTGAATCCTGCTTGCCTTAGTGCCTTCTAATTATCATAGGTTAAGGTTGATTTTGCAATGGATTGATGCGCCATAGGCACAGGAGAAGTCCTGATTTCGGCTGCAAAGGTACTATTTTTATATTATAGTGCGCAAATTTTCCTGTTACCAAAATCTTTTCAAATGAAACATTCGGTGTCTAATTTGGCGCAATTAGTATTTCAAAAAAATCAAGTATATGGTCATAAACGGCTGAAAATCAACTAAAATACTCGTTTTTGCGACAAAGATACATGTTTTCTCGCAAAAAAACATCTTTTTTCTTGCGTGTATCGTATAAAAAGTATAATTTTGCAGCATGAAACATTTAATAACCCTTATATTCTTTGCACTTGTCAGTCTTACGACCAACGCTCAGTCATACCGTCTTTTCAATTCAGACAATGACTTGCCGAATACGCTTATCAATAGCATTTTTCAGGATCATCTAGGCTTGATTTGGGTAGCTACGGAGGATGGCCTGTGCTGTTATGACGGTGTAAAATTCGTGACTTACAAGCATAAGGAAGGCGATGATACTTCATTATCGCACAATCTTGTTCGCTGTGTTATTGAGGACAAGGAGGAGAATCTTTGGATAGGAACGCACAACGGATTGCAGTATTTTGACCGTAATAAACAGCGTTTTTCTCCGCTGGCAACGGACGATAAGGGGAAGTTGCTTATGGGAAATGTCAATAAAATCATTCAGTTGAGCAACGGCGAGATATGGGTTTCCGGAAACGATTTGTACAAGGCAACAATCAATGGTGGCAAGTTGGAGGCTAAAATCATAGATTATCCAGGTCCGCACCATTTTATTCAGGACATTATGGAAGATGCAGAAGGAAACATCTGGTCAATGCATCTCCATGATGGCATTTATGTATATAGAAGCAGGGACAAGGTTGTTAAGCATTATTTTGGAGGAATTGACGGTGTATCATATATGCGTATCGGAACAGATGAGCGTGGAAACGTCTTTGCTTCGGCACACGGAATGGGCGTGATGCAGTTCAACAAAGCCCTTGATAAGTTTGAGATTATCCCTGGAACGGAGAATCTTTTGGCTATTTCCCTTGACTTCAACGGACATGGGGACATGTATATAGGAACAGACGGCATGGGCTTTTATTCTTACAACATAGGCAAGAAGGAATTGGTCTATCAGCTTATGGAGAATAAGTTCTTCAATTTCCGCCGCTCCAAGATTCACGCTATGCTCATGGATTCCGACGGAGATGTGTGGCTCGGAATTTACCAGAAGGGCGTTATGCTCATAAAGAACAAGTCGAATCTCTTCAATACAATAGGCCACCGTACATTCGAGAAGAACATTATCGGAAGCGAGGCTGTTACCAGCATTGCAGAGGACATTCTGGGCAGAATGTGGATTGCTACCGATAATGATGGTGTTTACGCCATCGGAAGTGACGGCGATAATGTGCAGCATTTCTCATATTCCCAGAATCCCGCCATGCCAAAAATCATACTTGGAATCGTATCGGACAAGAAAGGTAGGGTGTGGACGGCTTCATATACAGATGGTCTTGGCTATCTGACTTCTGCTGGTCAGTATGTGAAATACCCTCTTTACAGCAAGTCCAGCAAGATTGCGGTAAGCAGTGCCATGGCTACGTATCTTGACTATGAGGGAAAACTCTGGACGGTAACACTCGGTAACAATCTCTATTGTATAGACACGAATACCGATCAGCTTATCGAGATGTATTCCGAGACACCGGAAATCAACGCTTGGCAATGTTCCGTTTATCGTGCAAAGAACGGAAAACTGTATGTCGGCACTTATGACGGTCTGTATGTTGTGACTGTCCAGAAAGGCAAGTTGGCGGTGGAAAGTCATGTCCTTGGTGGCATAATCATTAACTCCATCACTGAGGATGCCACAGGAAATATCTGGATGGCAACTCCTGTCGGATTGTCAATGCTTGACACAAAGACAAAAAAGATTACTACGCTCACTACTGCCAATGGCTTGCCTACCAATACGGTTTATTCAGTACGCTGCGACATGCTAGGCTATGTATGGGCAGCAACAAGCGGTGGACTTGCCGAGTTCAATAAGTCCATGAACCACGTCACCAACTTCTATGCTTCTGACGGTCTGCAGGGTAATGAGTTTTCGCGCAATGCGGCTTTCACTGACAGCAAGGGGCGGGTTTGGTTTGGTGGTAGCAATGGCGTAACTTATTTCGACACCAAGGAGATGAGTGTTCCTGAAAGCAATTGGGATGTCCGCGTTACAGACTTTTATGTCAACAACAATCCTGTAAACACCACTACTGAGTCTGGCTTCTGGAATGTTATTGATACCAATGTGCTTGAAGCAAAGGAGTTTCATCTAAGTAATGACGACAACAGTTTCACAATAGAGTTTGCCACCAAGCAGCTCAACTCGCCTGACGGACTAATCTATGAATATTCCGTTGATGGCGCCGAACCAATTGTTCTTCCTGCTGGAACGAACCGCATTTCGTTCAGCAATCTTTCGTCAGGAACATACCATATCAAGATTGGCGTTCACGACAATTCCGAGGCAAATCCGTGTGAAATCACGGTCAAGGTTCATACAACGATCTTCAATCATTGGATAGCCTGGATATTGTATCTCCTCATCTTGGCGGTTCTTGTCTATAAGGCTGTACAGTATCTGCAGAAATGGTTCAAGACAAAGAACGAACTTCGCCGCCATAAGCATCAGGAGGAAATCAACGAGTCACGACTCCAGATGTTCACGAATATCTCACATGATATTCGAACTCCTATGACGCTTATAATCAGTCCTCTTGAACGACTGATGAAGAACGATTCCGACGAGACTAAGCGTCATAACAGTTACGAGACAATGTATCGCAATGCCAACCGTATCCTTTCGCTCGTCAATCAGCTTATGGATGTGCGCAAGTTGGAGAACGGCAAGCTGGAGTTGAGTCTGTCGCAGCAGGACATTATACCTATTATAAATAATGTGTGCGAGGCTTTCGTGGAGAAGGCTGTTGAGCGTAATATTACCTTCACCTATATCCACGACGGCATTGACCGCATCTATGCCAATGTCGATTTGCAGCATTTTGACAAGATCTTTGCCAACCTCATCTCCAATGCCATGAAGTTTGCGCCAGACAATGGTATTGTTACTGTCTGCGTAAACCGTTTGCCTGACAGTAAGGTGCAGATTCGTGTCAGCGATAATGGTATTGGTATTCCTGACAGCGACAAGGTGCATATCTTCGAGCGCTTCTATCAGGTGAAGAAAGAAAAGTCAAGTTTTACGGTGGGAAATGCTTCGGATGCCCGACTTCAGGCTACGGGCGGAACGGGTGTCGGTCTGCATCTTGCTCAGGCTATAGTACAGATGCACAACGGAACAATTCATGTTGAAGACAATGAGGAGGGACCTGGATGCCGATTCGTCGTGGTACTTCCTTATGTTGAAGCGCCTATTGCAATGCAGCCGGAAGCGCAGAATGTTGAGATTGAGGTACAAGATGTAGAAGAAAATCCAGAAGTGGAGACTCAGGATACAGCAGAGCTTGAAACTGCTGTCACTGAAGGAAAATCTGAGACAGACTCTGCAACAGCCAGTGTAGCAACTTTGGAAAAACAGCCGGAGAAAAAGCCAAAGGCTGCAAGACGTCCGCAGGTACAGACAAACTATCATGTACTTATCGTAGATGATGACCAGGATATTGCCAAGTATATCCAGCAGGAACTCTCCGACCGTTATCATTGCTCAGTCTGCAAGAACGGAAAGGAAGCCCTTGAATATGTGCTGAAGAATCCTACACATCTCGTAATCTCCGATGTCCTTATGCCAGAGATGAGCGGTATTGAGCTCACGAAGCGTATGAAGGCGAATGTGAATATTAATCATATTCCTATCGTTCTCGTTACGGCTCTCAACGACACCCAGTCAAATGTGGAAGGACTTAATGTAGGCGCGGCTGCTTATCTCACGAAACCGTTTGATGTAACCCTCTTGAAGACTACCGTTGACAATATTATCAAGAGTCGTCAGCGCCTTAAGAATGTTTATGAGGGCAAGCAGACCGTGGAAAGGAGGATTCCAAAGACTGAGTTGCAGACTCCAGACGAGCGTCTCATGAAGCGTGTGATGAAGATTGTTGAGCAGCACATTTTTGACCATAATCTTTCTGTAGAACTCCTTGCTTCTGAGGTAGGTATAAGTCGAGTCCACCTTAACCGTAAGCTTAAGGAACTTACCAATCAGACTACAACCGACTTCATAAAGAACATCAGACTAAAGCGTGCGGCTGAACTCTTGAGTCAGAAAAAGCACTCTATAGCCGAGGTCGCAGACATGGTAGGTTTCCAGAATGCCAATAATTTCTCTACAGCATTCCGCAAACTCTATGGCATGTCGCCACGAGAATATATGAGTAAGAACCAAGAATAACTTAAAATAAAAACTTAGATGAAGATAAAAGCTTTATTATCTTTATTCCTGCTTGCTGCAACGACTTGCAGTGCGCAGTTTCGCAGGCCGATGCCTTTGAACGAGGGCGAATATTACGACCTGAAGGTGGGTAAGGCGTCAATGCGCATAGATGCGGCTAATGGCGCGCGTATCATTTCTTTGAAGCACGATACTACCGAAGTAATTTCGCAGAATCCTATGCCGAATATGTATGGTAGCACATTCTGGACAAGTCCGCAGAAAGAATGGAACTGGCCGCCGGTGCGCGAACATGATATAATGAGATACAGTGTAGAGAAGAATGGCGACAAGCTTCTCATGACGAGTCAGTTGTCGGAGAAGATTCCGCTCCGCATAAAAAAATGTTTCTCTGTAGATGAGACAGAGCAATGCTTTGTGATAACCTATAGCATAGTCAATGAATCTGCCGAAGATCGCAAAGTCGCGCCATGGGAGATAACCCGAGTGCCGGCGGAAGGAACCATCTTCTTCATTGCGCCTATGGAAAGCATTACTCCTGCTGGACTGATGAATTTTGTGGATAAGAATGGCGTGAAATACTACGAGATAGACCAGTCTGAAAAGCAACGCAAGATAAATGCCGACGGAATGGGATGGCTTGGATACGAAAACAAAGGACTTGTGCTTATAAAGCGCTTTGAGGATCTCAATGCCTCACAGCCTGCACCAGACGAAGGCGAGATACAGGTTTACGTACACAACGGAAAGGTCTATGTGGAACTTGAGGAGCAGGGCGCATACACCAACCTCCGTCCAGGAGAGCAGCTAGATTGGACCGTTCGTTGGTATCTTGTCAAAAAGTAAATTGATATTTTTTAGGTAAGTATATACTCTAAGTTGCCTTGTTTGTAGGGCGAGGATTTCCGAGCCGCGATTCAGATTTTATTATGCGGTGAAACGGCTCGGAAATCCTCGCCCTACATTTTGGGGACAAAAATAAATAATTTTTAGACCTTTTTCTTTTACTTTCTCAAATCATTGAGGAAGTTGATCATCTTATCGAGATTTGGCTGATCGTACATTCCGTTGAAGCCGTGGTTGCCGCCCTGTACAGGCACATACTCGTGCTTCACGCCAGCTTCGGTAAGTACATTATTGAGAATCTCTGATTGGCAGAAAGGAACGACGCTGTCGTCTGTGCCATGGAGAATTATCACTGGTGGGTCGTTCTTGTCAACGAAGGTTGTTGCACTGAGAGCTGCGAAATACTGTAAGTCAGTCTTCAAACTCTTGCCCATGATAGCCTCTTCTGGTGAGAACTGCATCTTTGGAGGGCCTGCACAGTCCATGTGCATGAGGTCGATAGGACCAGACCAATCGCAAGCAGCATTTACACTACTGCTTTCGTTTGTGTAGTTGCCGACATTGCCTTCAAGGTCATAAACGGTTTCTTCCACCTTAAATTCCTTGCAGTTGCTGGTTGTAGCAGCGAGAGTGGCAAGATGACCGCCAGAAGAGAAGCCTGAGGTTGCAATGAAGTTTGTGTCGAAGTGGTACTTCTTTGCATTGCCTCGTACGAAGCGAATTACAGCCTTGATATCGTTGATCTGAGCAGGGTAGAGGGCGTCCTGGCTTGAACGGTGGTTAGGACAAACTACGGCATAGCCCGCCTTCAGCAGTGCATTTACGATAGTACCAAGGTCTGCCATGCCCTTAGAGTTGTTGCTGAACCATGCCGAACCATAGATGTGAATGACTACAGGGTAGCTTTCCTTCTTCTCTTTTGGGAGGTAGATGTCGAGATTGTGGTATGCCTGACCATCGTCGGCATAGTTTACGTCAATGAACTTCTCGCTGATAGGCAGGTCAATTTGTTGCTGCTGCCCGCCGAAGCCGAAGCTACCGCCATTCATTTGGGCAGATGCCGTGAGAGATGCGAACGCGATGAGTGCGCTTAAAAATACTTTTTTCATGATAAATAAATGTTGTTTTTGATATTTATTTCTTCAGATACTTCTTTCCGCTTTGGATGACGATTCCCCTGTAGTCGGCAGATACTCGCTGACCCTGGATGTTGTAGATTGCGCCATTGTCGGTCTGTAAGCCAGGGCTTAGTGGAGTGTCAATGCCTGTGTTGAAGTAATCGCGAAGAGTGTTGCGGATTGCCCAGTATGCAGGCTTCTTTGTGACACTGCTGTCGAAGAGCAGCGGCTCGCCGCCACGCCAAGAGAGATCGTCAGTAACGCCCCAAATGATGAGATGAGGGAAATGGTCGTACTTGAGCATGGTCTTTACGATCTTGTAGTATTCGAGAGCCTGACGGTTGTAGTGGTCAGGATCGCTGAAGTCCTTGATGGACATGTCAAGTTCTGTTACGATGCAATTGATGCCGAGGTCAGCGTAGCGTGCTACGTTGGCATCAAACTTCTTCTCGTTAAGTTCGCCTACAGAGAGATGGCACTGAAGGCCAACGCCATCCAAAGGAATGCCGTCTTTGAGAAGACGTTTTGCAAGGTTGAAATATGCCTCAGTCTTGGCACTTCCATACATCTCTACGCCATATTCGTTGATGTAGAGCTTTGCATCTGGATCGGCGCGGTGAGCATAGACGAGGGCAGAGTCAACATAGTCCTCGCCGATAGCCTTGAGCCAAACATTAGAGCGGAGGTTATAGCCGTCAGGATTTGTGCGCACGATGCTCTGGTCGTCGTCAAGCATTTCGTTAACCACATCCCATTCGTAAACCTTTCCCTTGAAGTGCTGCATGACAGTAGTGATGTGGTTCTTCATGATTTCGAGAGCCTGCTCACGAGTCCAGTTCTTGTCGTTCTTCTTGCCGTCAGAGCTTATCCAACCAGGATTCTGCTGATACCAAACGAGGGTGTGACCACGAACGCGCATATTGTTTGCCTGTGCAAGCTCTACAAGCTTGTCTGCATTGTAGAACTCAAACTGTCCCTGGTTAGGCTGAAGCGCATCCGGCTTCATCTCGTTTTCTGCCACGCAAATGTTGAAGTTGCTTGTTATCGCCTTTGTGCGAGAGTTGTTCGGGTCGTTGATACTCATCTTATATACAGGCACAGCCACGCCAACCTTCTTGCCGACAAGGTCTGCATAGTACTTTATCATCTTACGATCGCTCTTCATCGTGAAGTCAAAGTCCGCAAGATCGTATTCTATGTCATCGTCGTCATCCTCAAATTCATCGAAGTTGTATGCGATGTCGTTTGGATTTGTTGATGGTTCTGCCTTAAGAACATAATACTCATAGCCGTCAGCATCTGATTTCTGGATAACATTCCATTTCTCTGGGTCTGGGTTCGCAATGCAGAAACCACGGTTTATGCCGTCGTCCTCGCCGTCAGGAGAAGAGTTTGCGTTCAGAGAAGACTTTATAAGAACATACTCAGCACCTGGAACATATTCAAAATCATCGGAAATTATCGGCTTTATCACAGGCATTCCAGAGCTTGCAGTAAAGTCGTAGTTCTTTCCTGTCCAGTTCAGGAAACCATTGACATCAAGTTCGTCGTGCTTTTCTGTGCCGATACGGAAGTAAAGAACAGCAGAAGGGGCAAGGAGCAGGTTGGCAGTTTTGCTTTCTGTTCCAACGGTAAGTGTACCAATCTCGTCGTTTCCAGGGCGAAGGTTACCATAAATCGCCACTTCGCCATTGATGGTACCCACACCACCAAGAAGTGCGTTTGGACAAACCGTAGCCACTGCGCCTGAAGTAGCTGCACCTGTATTTCCGTCCACATTAATAGCACCTTCCATCACACGAATACCGCCAGTGATGGCGTTCTGGTTGCCGGCAATGGTGTAAGTTCCCTTTCCCTCCTTTATCAAGCCGAGAAGATCCCCGCTCTCAGGAGCGAACTTACCGTAGAGAGTAGAGTTTGTGTCGTCACCGCCAACGATGTAGTAGGATTTTGCTGAACTACTCTTGTAGTAACCTTTGAGGACGGAACCTTCCTCCATCTCCAAACGACCGATACGGATAGCGCGGTTACCATTTTCATTGGCAACGGTGGCACCATTGGTGATGCGGAGCGTTGCATGCTCGAACATGTTGTTGTATCTGCCTTCATTCAATCCTCCTTCCACATCATCTGGGTAGAATGTCTTTGGGGCGTTAAGCACAAGTCCGTAGAAGCCACAGGAGCCGATGACATCCTTGTAAGGAAGCACGTTTACAGTGCCAGTGAAGCCGCTCCAGTCTGGAATGGCGGCATTCTTGGCGTTGCCCGTATATGAACGTTCACCTCCACCATAGAGATTCACCGTTCCGCTACCTGTAAGTTTTGACATCCAGTATGTGTAGCGGGATGTATAAACTCCGAGTTCCGCACCATCGCGGAGTATTATTGGCACATCGATGCTTGCGTAGTTGCTTGCGGTATTGTTGAAGCAGAAGTGCATTTCGCCTTTCTCTACAGTAACGCTTGAGCCGAAAGGTTTTGTCAGTGACACATCGCCCGACCAGATACTGCCGTTCTTCAGCAAAATGCTGAAATTAGTGTTATTCTCGTTGAATGTTACCTTTTCGCCGTTATCAATGACCTGAGTGGTAGAGCCGGCATTTTTCTTCCCTGTAGGGAAATTGCTAGATGCTGCTAGCGTAAGGCTCGCTAAGAAAAGGATGATTAGGGTTGTTGCTTTTTTCATTTATCTGTATTATTCTTTATGGTTCAATGGTTAGTATCATTACGAAACCGCCGCGAGGTAGTGTCTGTACATTTATTTTGCTTTGATTGCTGTATTCGCCCATATCAAAGCTAATGTTGAATGAAGTGGCATCCTTGCCATCGCGGAAAGTTTGTGCTTCCACAGTAGCGGCTTTCTTGCCAAGGATGCGGTTAAGGGAGAAGCCAAGAGTTTGAGCTTCGTCTGTTCCGTTTATGCCGGCAATATACCACTTGTCGCCTTTCTTGCGTGCCATGACAACAGACTTGCCAGGATAGCCGGAGAGAAGCTTTGAGTCATCCCAAACTGTAGGAAGTGTAGAGAGTAGCTCCTTAACATCCTCTGGCATAGAACGATAGCTTTCAGGACGGTCTGGCATGTGCTGGATGCCAGACTCAAAGAGAATGGTCAGTGCAAGTTCATGGCAGTGAGTGGTTATGTGGGGATTCTGTGAGTCGGTGAAGGTTCCCGGAGTATAGTCCATAGAACCGACAATATTGCGAGTGAAAGGCAATGTGGCGTTGTGAGCTGCCGCTTTCTTTGTGAGTGTTGCATTGTTATTGTACCACTCTGCGCCATATACAGCCTCGCAAGTCATAAGATTAGGATAGGTACGCTGCCAGCCGCGAGGAATTGTGCAGCCATGGAAGACAATCTTCAGACCGTTTTTCTTTGACATTTCAAGAAGGTCAAGATATTTGTTCATAGACCAAGTGTTGTCGTTCTTGAAGAAGTCAACCTTTATGCCTACAACACCGATCTTTTTCAGCCAGGCAAATTCCTTGTCCATCTTCTCCGGAGTATCGATGCGACCTTGAGGAGTTGGAGCAGAAGAACCTGTCCAATTTGCATCGGAATTGTACCAAATCATCGGCTTTATGCCTTTGTTTACAGCATATTTCACGGCGTCTTCAATGGTGCCGTTCTTCATTACATCCCATTCAGCATCGATAAGAGTATATGGCCAGTGCATCTCTGCTGCAAGATCTGTATATTTGTTGATGAGCTTGCAGTCTTGGGAGCCGTGGTTGTAAGCCCAGTAAATCCAAGAGGCGACACCACCTTGAATTGCCTTTACTTCGTCTTGGGAAGAAGGTGCATCAGAAACATCAGTAACGAGAGTACTTTCCACAACCGTTGAGAGTGAACCCAGAATGATTACACGCCAAGGTGAATGCCATTCTTGCGTTGACTTGCGGCTCAGTAAACTTCGCCCTACATCTGTTGACTTTGACGGAAGCAAAGGGGCTTTGTCATCACCAAGTTGCACTTTGTATGGTACGGGCTGACCGAGAGATTCCTTGCTGTTGTGTAAGCAGTTTGTGTCAGCGAGCTTTGGAAGGTTCTCGCTTCCTGCGTTGCTGAGGACGCTTCCGCAATGATCGCGCTCTATGTTTGCTTCCGTAATGAGTGCAAATGTGCCGTCGTGCGGTTCAACAAGAGCAGGATAGCCCCACAGATGATGTTGGTTTCGGAAGAATCCTTGTTTTACATTTCCATCGTTTATTCCGGTAGTGTAGAGTGGATAGAAGTCCTCATAGCTGTCGGGATGGTAAATCTGTAGCCAGCGGTTTGCACCTTCGCGGATGTTGTAGGCAGTGAGTTCATCGCAGAGAGTTTCTTCTGGCAGAGTGTTTGGCAGAATATAGCGAAAGGTTACGCCATCGTGGTAAGTGCGGATTTCTACATCCAGTTCTTCGCCTTTCTCGTTCCTGAGCCAAAGCGTGCGTGCATTTGCCTCGTTGGAACAGTTGATGCGCTTGCCCGTAGCCATAGTGTAAGAGTCTGACATGTAGTGTTTTCCGCTATTACCTTTTACGGTGAGCGGTCCAGAAAAGTCGCGCTTTGAAGTGACGATGCCAAGCGGAATGCTCTCAAAGGCGGCTTTCTTGCCAGAGAAAACAGTTAGGGTAATCTTGCCGTTGTTTTCGTCAACGGTAGCTGTAACTGCTTTGTTCGGCGAAACGATCTTCACCACTTGCTTGGCTTGAGCAGCAAGTGGTAGAAGAAGCGAGATTATGAAGATATATTTTTTCATTATTTTATTTCTATGTCAACCTTCTTCAAGTCCTGAGCGCGAGAGCTTGTGCCGTAGTAGATTTCATACTTGCCAGGCTTTACGCGCATAGTGTTTGTGTCAGGATCAAAGAGTTCAAATGCCTTCTTGTCAAGCTTGATGTTTGCAGAAACAGTCTTGCCGGCAGCCACTTCCACGCGCTGGTAAGCACGGAGAGACTTCAGCGGACCATCTGTATCGTCGAGGCGCTTAACGTAAATCTGCACAACTTCAGTACCGTTCTTTGCACCGGTGTTCTTTACGTCAACTGTGAAGGAATCCTTGTTGCCGTCAAACTTACCATTGCTAACCTCAAACTTAGTGTATGAGAGACCATAGCCGAATGGGAAGAGAGCATTGTCGAAATAGCGGTAAGTGCGGCCCTTCATAGAGTAGTCCTTGTAGTCAGGAAGTTGGTCTGAGCTGCCGTAGAATGTTATAGGAAGTTTTCCGCTTGGGTTGTAGTCGCCGAAGAGAACATCAGCCACAGCCTTGCCACCTTCCTCACCAGCATACCAAGCCTGGAGGATAGCCTCACAAGTCTTTGTCTCTGGCTCAAAAGCGATTGCAGAACCTGAGCAGTTCACGAAGATGACCTTCTTGCCTGCATCCTTGAGAGCCTTGAGCAGGTTGCGCTGAACGGCAGGAAGTTCGATGTCAAGACGGTCGCCGCCCTTGAAGCCTGGGAGGTCGATAGGCATCTCTTCGCCTTCAAGACGAGGAGAAATACCGCCTACGAAGATCACGACCTCGCAATCCTTAACCTTGTTGATAGTCTCTGTATAGTCAATCTTATGCTCGCGACCGAGGTCAAAGAAGAGGTTTGCGTTCCAGTTCTGAACCTCCTGGGCGAAGTTTATCTCAATCTTGTATTCCTTGCCAGCCTCAGCATCGATGATGGTCTTTGTGTCTGTTGTACGCCAGATGTTATGGTGAGTCTTCACCTCGCCGTCAATGATGAGTTCGAAAGTGCTGCAACCGTTGAGATGAACAGCCACCTTACCGCTCTCCTTTGGCTTGAAAACAGTCTCATAGTGAGCAGAGAAATTAGTGAGGTTTACGCCAGGGGCAAAAGCATAGTTACCCATAGTGGAAACATTCAAAGGACGAGTCACTTGAAGAGTAGTCACAGGAGTTCCCTCGCGCTTCGTGTTATTCCAGAAAGTACCCTTCAAGCCCTTCTTGCCATCGGCAGAACACTGGTCGAGGAAAGATTCAAGCGTAAGGTCGTTCACGAGGTCACAAGCACGGAGAGAGACAATCTTCTTCTTGCCAATCTTCTGCTGGATACCTTCGAGAATTGTTGTGGTCTTGTTTGGAGTACCGTTGTAGTTACCCCACATCATGGATTCGTCGTCAGCGTTAGGACCAATAACGGCAATCTTCTTCACCTTCTTTGAGAGAGGGAGAATGTCGTTGTTGTTCTGGAGAAGAACCATTGTCTGCTGAGCCATCTGAAGGGCAAGCTGTTGATGTTCCTTGCAGTCAACAACACTCATCGGAAGCTTTGTCCACGAAACATCCTCTGGCTTGTCAAACTCACCAAGGCTGAAACGAGCCTCAAGGAGTCGGAGGATGCGATTGTCAAGGTCGCTTTCCTTGATAAGACCGTTCTTCACAGCCTCTGGAATGCTCTTGTAGGCATAGTCATAGCCACACTCCACATCTGTTCCGGCAAGCACAGCCTTTGCAGCTGATGTCTTTGCAGAAGAAGATGACTTGTGGGTCTGCCAGAAGTCGGAAACGGCACTACAGTCGGAAACAACCATGTATTTGAATCCCCATTCGTCGCGGAGAATCTGCTGGAGCAAACGGTTTGAACCGCAGCAAGGCTCATCGTCCCAACGCTGGTAAGCACACATCACTTCGCGAACATCACCTTCCTGAACGGCAGCCTTGAACGCTGGCATGTAAGTTTCCCAAAGGTCACGAGGAGAAACATCAGTCACATTGTCAGTATGGCGACTCCATTCCGGACCGCTATGAATGGCGTAATGCTTTGCACAGGCAAGAGCCTTCTTGTATTTCGCATCGCGAGGACCTTGCAAACCAGTAATGACAGAAACACCCATGCGAGAAGTGAGGTATGGGTCTTCGCCGTATGTCTCCTGACCGCGTCCCCAGCGAGGATCACGGAAGATGTTTATGTTCGGAGTCCAAACCGAGAGCGAGAAGAAGCGCTGGTCGGGAAGGTTGTTGCGCATACGCTCGTTGTATTTCGCACGAATCTCAGTAGAAGTAGCGTCAAACACCTTGTAAACGAGATCATCATTGAAAGAGGCAGCCATGCCGATAGGTTCTGGGAAATTGCTCACATTGCCCTGGTTGGCATAGCCGTGAAGAGCCTCGCTCCACCAAGAGAATCTCTTGATGCCAAGGCGTGGAATAGCCTCACTCTCATCAAGCATGAGAACTGCTTTTTCTTCAAGGGTTAAGCGACCGAGAAGGTCAACGGCACGCTCATGAGATGAGAGAGCGGGATTCTGATAAGGCAATTGAGCCTGAGCCCAGCCACTCATTGCGGCGAAGGCGAACATTAGGGATAGGATAGTTTTTCTCATATTTTGTGTATAGTTTTTTTTCTTCTATATGCACGCAAAGTTAATAAATGCTTGCAAAATATCGCGCACATACATATTAATATATTAAGAAATGTTTCATTTGAATAGTCTTTTTGTTTCATGACATAAGTTGTGTTTGTGCTAATTTCGTTTTAATTGCTGCTTATATATTTTGTTTGAATCATATAAAAGTGTAATTTTGCATGAGTTTTAAGAGTAAGATTAACCTTTAGTTATTATGAAACAAACCTTTTACTTTCTTTTTCTTTTTGTGTGCTTAGCATGTCAGAATGCAGTGGCACAAAATCTCGAAACCATTAATTTCAACGGTCAGCAAAGAACAATGTTGGTTCATGCTCCTAGTGATATCCAGGCAAATGCACCGTTGGTCATTTCGCTTCATGGCGCAAATCAGGATGCGAACTATCAGCACGACCAGACGCAATGGGACAACTGCGCCGATTCTGCAAAGTTCGTGGTCGTTTATCCTAATGCCATCAATAAGTTCTGGGACACTGGCAGCAACTCGAACGACCTCAAGTTCATTGAGCATATCATGAGCTTGATGTACGACCGCTACCAGATAGACCTGAATCGCATCTACATTTCCGGCTTCTCTCTTGGGGCAATGATGACCTATGTCTGCATGGATTATTTTGCAGAGAAGGTTGCTGCATTTGCTCCTGTCAGCGGTGTGCGTTTCGACAACAGGAAGCCTTCGTTTAACAAGCATGTGTCTTTCATCCATACTCATGGCACAGGCGATGATGTCTTTAAATGGGTTGGCGATCCTGGTCACGCGGCGGGTGGCTATCCTTTTATTCCTGATTATGTTGAAGGCTGCGCTAACATAATGGGTTTGAGCGACAAGACGGAGTTGAAGCCTTATCCTGCAAATAAGTCAAACAGCAAGGACTACATGATAAGATGGTCAAAGGCTGGGGAAAAGGCTGAGGTCTGGCTCCTTGCATTGGACGGTGTTGGCCACTGGCACTCGGAGGCTCAGGGCTATGGCGGCATAAATACAACGCAAGAGATATGGAACTTCTTCAGGCGTCACCGTCTGGCAGAACCTATCATCCCGGATTGGGAAGACAATTCCTTTGATTTGCCATTGACTACCAAGAATATCTACTTTACCGTTCAGCCTGTGTTAAGTTTCTCTATCGCAAAGGCTTCCATGAAAATGGAGGGAACCGAAATTGAGCTTGGAATAAACGTTGAGGGAGATAGACTTGCCTTGTCTATTCCAGAAACTACTGATCTTAAAAAGGGAACTTATACGGTTGAAATCAGTGGCGTGAAGAATTCTGCCGAGAAAAAACGCGGAATAAAGTATTCTTACACTTATTCCTTCGGCGTGGAAGACGTGATGGCACCAGATGCTGACCCTACAACCACTGCATATAAATACAAGGGTGCTTTTCTTCGTCTTTGGGAGCGTGCCGTGTATGTTTATGAGAATACGGCTCATGTGAAAGGTGCAAAGAAGAGTTTCCGCTCTCAGCTTAAGGCAGTGATGGATAAATACGATGGCTTTGTCTCCACATCTCCAACGCTTTATGCTGAGGCTGTCGCAGAATTGCAGCCAGTTGTGGAGAAGATGGAACCTTATGTTGATCCTGAACTTTCTGCTATACAGTCGGCTGAAGGTGATGTGACTAAAGTTGTCGGTGTAGAGTATTACTCTGCTGACGGTATGCTGCTCTCTGCTCCACAAAAGGGCTTGAACCTTGTGAAAACAACTCGCTCCGATAATACGGTGGAAGTTAAGAAGGTTCTTAGATAGAAAAAATGCCGAATACCTTTTCGTATCCGGCAAATGTTTATTTCTTAAGGAACTCAGCCAATTTTGCAACGGCTCTTGCTCTGTGCGAGATGCCGTTTTTTATTTCGTTGCCAAGTTCGGCGAATGTCTGTTCGTAACCTTCTGGCTTGAAGATTGGGTCATAGCCGAAACCTTCTGCGCCAGAGCGTTCGGTGGTGATGCTGCCTTCTACGATACCTTCAAAGAATAATGCAGAATTCTGAATGCAGAATGCAGAATTAGGCTGCGCGTCATTCTCAGGTTGGGAATCATTCTGCATTCTGCATTCTGCATTCTGCATTCTCTCAAGTTCTGCATTCTGCATTATTAAACAGATTACGGTCTTGAAGTGGGCTTTGCGATTCTCCTTGCCTTCAAGTTTCTGTAGAAGGACGGTCATGTTCGCCTCGCTGTCGTGGTCTAATTCTGCATTCTGCATTCTGCATTCTGCATTACACAAAGCAGCATAACGGGCGCTGTAGATGCCTGGCTCTCCGCCAAGTGCTTCTACTTCAAGACCTGTATCGTCAGCAAAGCATGCAATGCCGTATTTGTTGTAGATATACTCCGCCTTCTGCTGAGCATTTTCCTTCAGCGTGCTTCCTGTCTCTGGAATGTCTTCCGTACAGCCTATTTCTGCGAGCGACACGACCTCGAAGTCTGCGCCTAATATGTTGCGCACCTCATCGAGCTTATGCGCATTGTTTGTTGCAAATACTATCTTCATTGGTTCTGAGTTTTAAGCCCTCCCTTGTGGGGAGGGTTTGGGTGGGGTCAGTGCCTTATTGCATCAAATCCTTCTCCGTAAACACCGATTACTCTTGACTGGGAAACGAATGCTTGCGGGTCAATTTCCTTTATGATGCGGAACATTTGGTCTGATTCCGTATTGCGCGCCAAGATACAGAGCACGTGGCGCTTCTTGCCTGTGTACCAGCCGTGACCGTCAAGAATAGTAACACCGTGATCCATTCGTATGCCGATTGCGTTGGCTATTTCCTGATATTTTTCAGAGAAGATGAGGAATTGTACCGATGAGCGGCGTCGATTCATAATCATGTCAAGCACCTGAGTCTCCACGAACATGGAGATGAGACCGAACACAACAATCTGCACGCGCTGTACCATGTCGCCAAATTGCGGTACAAACAAAGAACTGCTTATGATGAAAAAGTCCATGGCTATGATGCCTGTACCCATCGAGAAGTTCTTGTACTTGTTGAGGATAGCGGCTATGATGTCCGATCCACCGGTGCTTCCGTTATGAAGGAATACTATGGAAAGGGCAAGTCCGGCAATAGCACAGCCTACGACGAGTGCCATGAATTCCTGACCTTCACCGAGAATAAGTATGAGTGCGCCGCTGTCATCTGTCACTAATGACACGCCAAAATGGAGCATTGCCGTCAGAACACCGATGGCATAAATGGTCTTTGCCAGGAATCGCCAACCGAGAATCCACAGCGCAAAGCCAAGAAGCAAAGCGTTGATTACGAGATAAGTGTAGTCAACAGGAATGTCGCTTGCATAGAAAACGATGGTAGCGAGACCAGTTACGCCGCCGCCGACAATCTTGTACGGCAACAAAAAGGCAGAATAAGCCACTGTGTATAGAGCGAGACCTACCGTAATCCAGAAGTAGTCGCAGAAGGTGCTCCATGCCACATTTGGGTCTATCTGACCGATTTTCTTGAAAAGTTTATTATGCCACCACATAAAATAGCATTGTTGTTTTGTTTAGAAAAGTTTGTAATATTATGCTGTTTTCGCCTTCTTCAATCCGCGTACGACGTAATATCCTCCGAGCAGAATGAATGGTACTGAAAGGAGCTGTCCCATATTGAACAGCATTCCGTCCTCGAAGGCTTCCTGATTCTCCTTTGTGTATTCTATGAAGAAACGGAATGTGAAGATATAGGCAAGGCAAAGACCAAAGAAGAATCCTGTGCCGACCAATTTCTTGTTTTTCAGATAGATAGCAAATCCGATGAAGAGCAATATGAAGTATGCGATAGCTTCATAAAGCTGTCCCGGATGGCGTGGCTCCATATCTACTCTTTCGAAGATGAAAGCCCAAGGCACATCAGTTACCTTACCGATGATTTCGCTGTTCATGAGATTTCCAAGACGGATGAAGCCGGCAGTGATAGGAGTTGCAATGGCAATGAAGTCAAGTACCTTGATGAGTGGCAGTTTGCTCCAGCGGACATAAATCCAAAGTGCAATCATAAGTCCGAGCGTACCGCCATGCGATGCAAGTCCTTGATAGCCAGTGAACTTCCAACTGCCGTCTGCCATTTCTCTCATAGGGATGAACATCTCAAGGATGTGAGTGCCGGATGAGAGGAAATAGTCTGGTTCGTAGAATATGCAGTGACCAAGGCGTGCTCCGACGAGGATGCCGAGAAAACAATAGAAAAAGAGCGGGTCAAACAACTCGTCCTTTATGTTGTCCTGCTTGTAGAGCCAGCGCACGATAAAGAATGCGCACAGCAAGCCGATAAGCCAGCAGAGCGAGTACCAGCGGAACTCCATCGGACCGAGATGGAATGCAATTAGGTCCGGATTCCAGTTTATAAATAATGCAGAATGCAGAATGCAGAATGCAGAATTACTTGCGATCATTTGTTTTAAAAGTAGTTTTTACGATTGATGTTAACATTGAAAGTATTTCGCTTAGGTCAGCATTGATGCTGGTAAACGAATTATCATCAATGTATAAAGCTTCATGTAGAAGTTCTAACCAATATTCCGTTTCAGCAGCTTCCTTCAAGGCAATATTCATTTTTGCACCGAAATCTGCTTTACTTTGTCCTCGCAAAGCTTCTCTTACGTTTGCTCCTATACTTGTCCCAGAACGTAGCGCTTGCTTGGAAAGGGTATGCTCGTTTTTGCTTTCTTGAAGGTATTGGTATAGTTTTATGATTCTTAATGCAAAAGCTTTGGTTTTGATAGCGATAGGATTATCTTTATCTATATCCATATTGGGAATATGAAAAAGAATTATGAATATTAAAAGCAGAAGGTACGCTCTGCGTTGATGTTATGGCACAGCTTAATTCTGCATTCTGCATTCAGAATTCTGCATTAACTTAAACATTAAAGCGGAAGTGCATGATGTCACCGTCTTGCACAACATATTCCTTACCCTCGATGCCCATCTTGCCTGCATCGCGAACGGCTGATTCTGAACCGAGTGCGATGTAATCGTCGTACTTGATAACCTCAGCGCGGATGAAGCCCTTCTCAAAGTCAGTGTGGATGACACCTGCACACTGTGGAGCTTTCCAGCCCTTGCGGTAAGTCCATGCCTTAACCTCCATCTCGCCTGCAGTGATGAATGTCTCAAGGTTCAGCAGAGAGTAAGCCTTCTTGATGAGTCGGTTTACGCCAGACTCCTCAAGGCCAAGCTCATCGAGGAACATCTGCTTGTCCTCGTAAGTCTCGAGAGAAGCGATGTCTTCCTCTGTCTTTCCTGCGATGATGAGCACTTCTGCGCCTTCTTCCTTTGCTATTTCCTCAACACGCTTTGAGAAGTCGTTACCAGTCTTTGCTGAAGCTTCGTCAACATTGCAGACATAGAGCACAGGCTTTGCTGTGAGGAGGAAGAGGTCGTGTGCCACCTTCTGCTCGTCCTTGCTGTCGAACTCTACGACGCGGGCATTCTTTCCCTGCTCAAGAGCCTCCTTGTATGCAGTGAGTACAGCGACAGCCACCTTTGCGTCCTTGTTGCCGGCAGCCGCAGTCTTCTGCTCCTTGCCGATACGAGATTCAATTGTCTCAAGGTCTTTTAGCTGAAGCTCAGTGTCAATGATTTCCTTGTCGCGGATAGGGTCGATGCTTCCGTCAACGTGTGTGATGTTCTCATCCTCGAAGCAACGAAGCACATGAATGATAGCGTCAGTTTCGCGGATGTTGCCGAGGAACTTGTTTCCAAGACCTTCGCCCTTGCTTGCACCCTTTACGAGACCAGCGATGTCAACGATTTCGCAAGTTGCAGGAACGATTCTGCCTGGGTGAACAATCTCAGCGAGCTTTGTCAATCGCTCGTCAGGCACAGTAATAACGCCTACATTTGGTTCGATTGTACAGAAAGGAAAGTTTGCTGCCTGAGCCTTAGCGCTTGACAGACAGTTGAATATTGTTGACTTTCCTACGTTAGGAAGTCCTACGATACCACATTTTAATGCCATAATAAGTTTAAATTTTGTGCAAAATTACCAATTTCCCATGAAACATAAAAACTTTTTGATGAAAATCACTGTGCTAATGATTATTAATCAAGGTGGGAGATAAGGGAAATGTTATGCGAAAAGCTTTGAAACCAAGCTGTGGAGTTGTCGGATGTGGCGCTCATCGGTGCCACAGCAACCGCCGATGATGTTTACTGTGCGGCTTTCTATAAGAGATTTCAACGCACTGGCAAATGATTCCGGTGTTTCTTTGTAACACCCTGTGCTGTCGGGCAATCCGGCGTTTGGATGTACGGAAATCATGCGTGATGTCTTTGAAGCCAACTCTTCTACGAACGGAACAATATTCTTTGCGCCAAACGAGCAGTTGAGTCCTACGGACAAGGCATTGTACCTATCGGCAAGGTCAACAAGTTGCTCCATCGTATGTCCGGCAAATGTCCTGCCGTCATTGTTGATGGTCATTGAGAGCATCAGTTCCACTCTTTTCCCGAGTTTTTCCATTGCCGCTTCTGCCGCCTCGCATGCCGTTTCAGCACTCAAAACATCGAATATTGTCTCTATCAGAAGCGCATCAGCACCGCCTTCAATTACAGCTTCCGCCTGTTCCTGATATGCTTCGCGGAGAGTTTGCCTCTTTGCCTCTCCTTCTTTGCTCGCCATCATAGCTGTCGGACCTATACTTGCAGCCACGAAGCGCGGTTTTCTGCTGTCCAATGCCGTGTATTCATCGGCTATCTTGCGGGCTATGCTTACGCCGGCAAGGTTCAGTTCCCTTATGCGATCAGCATAGCCGCACTCCGCCATGGAGATTCGTTGTGAGGAGAGAGTGTTTGTAGTTACAATATCCGCACCAGCTTCAAGGTAGCGGCGGTGAATTTCGCGTATGACTTCCGGTTTTTCAATGTTGAGAATATCGGCAATACCTTTGTGGTCGGGTAGGGCAGATTGCACCATCGTGCCCATGGCGCCATCAAGGATAAGTATCTGATTGGCAGCAGCTTCGCGTAGTGCGGATGAGGTGGTCTTGCTGATGTCTCCGTTCTTTATTTGCATTGATTTGCTTGATTAATTAAGGTGAATATATTTTGCCTTTTTTGTAGGGCGAACATTTGTGAGCCGCGATTCTGGCTTTATTGTGCGGTGAAACGGCTCGGAAATCCTCGCCCTACATTGTTAACAAAATATGCGGCAAAGTTACGGATTGTTTCTGTAATTGCAAATAAATTTGAAAAAACTTGCCTTTTTTTGTAAGATTTATTTGATTTCTGCGTTATATCTAATATATAAACTGATTTTTTGTTAACAATTGAACATAATTATACCCTAAAAAACAGACAGATGAATAAGCGAATCTTAAAATTGAGTAACTATGTGCTCTCAAGTCTTGTGGGTGCTCTTGGCTTTTCTTCTTGCCATAGTGGTGACGCTGCGGATGAAGATATACTGTGTGAGTACGGTTGTCCTTTTGCAAGATACGCCATAACCGGCACAATTACTGACGAGAATGGTAAACCGTTGGAAGGCAAGGATATAAGGGTGAAAGACAATATTGATTATTGTGTTTCGGAACAGAAGACAGACGCCCACGGAGCCTATGCCTATGAGAGAACAAACTCACCAGGCATGGAGAAACTGAAGGTTGTTGTAAGCGATCCTGACAGCATCTATGCGAGCGACTCTACAGATGTTGGGTTTGTGAAGACAAAAGACGGCGAGGGCACCTGGTTTCAAGGGGAGTACAGCGGTAAGGCTAACTTCAAACTTAAGAAGAAATAACGCTGAAAATATTGCTTATTATAGCTCCAAACGGCACTTACGAACAGCAATCCTTGGGGAAACGAAAAGTATCGCCAAGGATTGCTGTTCGGTTTCTTATAAGAAAATGAAATTTTTCTAGTAAGAAAAAATATTTTTTCTAGTAAGAAACTGAAACTTTTCTTATAAGAAAATGGATGCTCTCCCTAGGCGTTACGATTCGTTTCACCAAGGAAGAGCATCCATTTCACCAAAGGAGAGCATTTCTGCCGCTAACGGAGAGCTTTTATTTTGCTAACGAAGAGCTTTCGTCTCACCTTCATTGTTGGTTAGAAAGAGTAAGAGAAACCGAGCGAAGCGTACTCCTTAAGCTGGAAATAACCGTAGTCGCTGTCTCGTTTCTTTGAGTCGTCGAAGCGAGGATAGAGGAAGATGTTCGTCGAAATGTACTTGTTGAAAGTGAAAGTGAAAGTGTTTTCCCACTCAGCTTCAACGCGTTTGTACGATGTGAAGGCATAGAGACGAGTCTTCCATTTTATGTTGTCGGTGAACTTCCATGTGAGGTCGGCAGTCATGGAGCTACCGAAGTCATGCAGCGTGTGTCCACTTTCAATGCTGTTGCTGCCCAGAAGCGCATTGCGACCTACATATCTGAAGTTGTAAGCAAGTGGAGAGATGAGCACCGTTCCTGTGAGCTTCTTCTTGAAAGCCTCCATCTTGTACTGCATACCGATAGAGAGGTTCACATTGAGTGGCGAGCAGAAGTCAGAATAAATCTTCGGATCGTTTGATTTATAGCCAGTTGTGAACTGCGTGTAAGTAAGGAGCTGTATCGTGTAGTACCATCTCTTTGTTGCCTGCAGACCAAGCTTTCCTGTGTATCGCAGAAGGTCTTCCGAGGTCTTGAACTGGTGGAGCGTATCGCCGCGAGTGCTCTGGAAACCGAGTCGTGCCTCGAGTTTGTTGTCCCAAGTGAGTTTCGACTTGTTGTTGTAGTTCGCTTCCAGCGTACCGCTTGCTACGAAAGAGTAGTTGCTTTCGCCACCTTTATACCAGTTGCCCGATACATAGTTTTGCATAAATTGCAGGTGGTAGTCGCCTTTTATGGTCCAGAAATTAGGTTTTTTCACGACAATTGTAACCGGATCTTCCGGCACGATGTCGTCAATAATGTCTATTGTCTTGTCAGTGATTTCTGTCTTATATTCAGAAGGTTTCGTGTTAATCGTAGGTATGCTTTGCTCTTCTTGGAGTGCTGCATCTGTAATGCGAACAAGGTCAGGGCGGTTCAAGTAAGTATAGATGAGGGCATTGTCTGCCGCATCGTCCGAGTTTGAGGCAGTCTTGCCAGCCGGAATGTCAAAGTCAAACTGCTTGTTGATTGCTTGACGAGAGTAAGTTAGCGGCGAAAACAGTTTGTATTTTGCTGTTTCAGAAGCTATTGTGTCCACATCATCGGCAAGCGCAACAGCAGGGCATGCAAGGAGTAATATGAATAATATAAAAGGGTTTAATCTATTCATGCAATTGATTGTTTAATGTGTATTTTGTGGCTGCAAAATTAATTATATATTTGCAAAAAACAAAGTTTTTAGCAGTTATTGACTAAAAGAATGTTAAAAATTGCGGAATATTCTATTTTTTTTCTAACTTTGCGCACTGTTTGTGCTTATACAAAATAGTATTTGAATAGAAAATAAACATAGAAATGGATAAAAATACACTTACCGGATTTATACTTATCGCGCTGGTGCTCATAGGCTTCAGCTGGTACACAAAACCTTCGGACGAGGAGATTGCTGCTAAGATGAAGCAGGACTCAATCGCCGCAGTAAAAGCAGAAGAGGCAAAGAATAGGGCGGATGCCGCAAAGACTGCAAAGGCTTCCGAGCAGGCAAAGGCTGCTGCAATGCTTCAGGATTCAGCTGCCGCTTCAGCCAAGGCAGAGAATATCGTGCTCAAGAATGATAAGGTAGAACTTACTCTTTCTACAAAGGGAGGTACAGTACAGAAGGCAGTCATCAAGGGTTACAAGGACATGGAGAACAAGGGAGATGTGGTACTCTTTGACAAGGACGAGCAGCAGCTTTCTTACATGCTTGCCGCAAAGACTGTAAACATCAACACTGCCGACCTCGTGTTCGCCGCTTCAAACAAGAGCGACTCTACCGTAACACTCACGGCTTCAGTGAATGGCGGCGGAAAGATTGTCTTCGACTATTCGCTCAACAATAACTATCTCCTCGGTCTTTCGCTCAAGGCAGAAGGCATGAGCGGACAGTTTGCTCCTGACTATAAGAAGCTTTCAATCAACTGGAAAGACCATCTCCGCCAGCAGGAGAGAGGTTTCACTTTCGAGAATCGCTACTCTAATCTCACATATCATTATACAGAGGGCGGCACAGACAAGCTCTCAGAGGCTGGCAACTATACTGACGAGCCACAGGACGACGAGGATGAGACAATCGACTGGATTGCGTTCAAGAATCAGTTCTTCTCTGCTGTGATGATAACTGGCACAGACTTCGGCAAGGACGGCAAGTTTACTTCTCTCTGTGAAGATAAGGGTAGCAAGTATCTCAAGAACTATGAAGCTTCCGTAAAGACAGACTTCGACCCAACTGGCGCAAAGCCAACAGAACTTGAGTTCTACTACGGTCCGAACGATTTCCGCCTTCTTAAGGACATGAACGACGAGAGCAAGTTTGCTGAGGCAAAGGATCTTGAACTTCATAAGCTTATCTATCTCGGATGGCCTCTCGTTCGTCTTATCAACCGCTGGTTCACAATCTATGTTTTCGACTGGCTCACATCTATGGGCATTCCAATGGGTATTGTGATTCTTATCATCACTTTGCTCCTCAAGCTCATTACCTTCCCAATGGTCAAGAAGAGCTACATGTCGTCTGCAAAGATGCGCGTGCTTAAGCCAAAACTCGACGAGGCTACAAAGAAATACGATAAGCCGGAAGATGCGATGATGAAGCAGCAGGCTATGATGCAGATGTATCAGGAGTACGGAGTAAGTCCGCTCTCAGGCTGTTTACCAATGCTTATTCAGATGCCTATCTGGATTGCGATGTTCAACTTCGTGCCAAATGCTATCCAGCTTCGTCGCGAAAGCTTCCTTTGGATGGACGATCTCTCTACTTATGACCCAATCATTGAGTGGGGAACAAATATCTGGCTCATCGGCGATCACCTCTCTCTTACTTGTATTCTCTTCTGCGTGGGCAACCTCCTCTACTCTTGGATGACTATGCGTCAGCAGAAAGATCAGATGGTTGGTCAGCAGGCAGATCAGATGAAGATGATGCAGTGGATGATGATGCTCATGCCGCTGATGTTCTTCTTCATGTTCAACGACTACTCTTCAGGTCTTAACTTCTACTACTTTATCTCACTCTTCTTCTCGGCAGCTATCATGTGGACACTCCGCAAGACAACTAACGATGCTAAGCTCCTTGCTTATCTTGAAGCACGCAAGGCTGAGCGTAAGGCTAACCCACAGAAGATGAGCGGTATGGCAAAGCGCCTTGCTGAGCTCCAGAAGCAGGCTGAGGAAATGCAGCGCCAGAAGGAAAACGGCTGGAAAAAATAACCCACTTCAATTTTAACAGGGATGATTTTGCGTCATCCCGCAAATAAAACGAAACGATGACTATCAGAATAATAAACAAAAGCCACCATCCACTTCCTGCCTATGCCACAGAACAAAGCGCAGGCATGGATCTTCGTGCGTTCATTGAAGAACCTATCGTGCTTCATCCAATGGAGAGAAAGCTCATTCATACCGGTCTTTACATGGCTTTGCCAAAAGGCTATGAGGCACAGGTTCGTCCACGCTCAGGTCTTGCACTCAAGCATGGTATCACGGTCTTGAACACACCAGGCACGATAGACGCTGACTATCGCGGCGAACTCGGCATAGTGCTCATTAACCTTTCTACAGAGGACTTCACAATTAACGACGGTGAGCGTATTGCGCAGATGGTTATCGCAAAGCACGAAACTCCAGAACTTATTGAGGTTGAGGAACTTGACGACACAGAGCGCGGAGCTGGCGGCTATGGTCATACAGGCAAGTAAAAGGTGAAAAAACTACTCTACATATTATTCTCTCTCATTCCTTCCTTCGCTTTTGCGCAGGATGGGGATAAGTCTGTCGATAAGGTTCAACTCATTGACTCCCTCTATGCCGATTTCATCGGCCTTGAGGTGCAGGACTTGTATGACTCTGCGTATGTGGTGCTCAAGAAATGCTATGAACTTGATCCAGAAGCTGCCGAACTGAACTACCAGATGGCACTTTATGATAGAATGTATGCGCGCGAGGATTCTACTCAAGCTGGCGAAGACGCTATGACTGGCGTTATGGAGAAGTTGAGAAAAGCCTATGAGAAAGAGCCGGACAATAAGAAGTATGTTGTTACGCTGCTGAATGCAAGCGCAGAGACGGGTGATACCACTTTGGTTCAGCCACTCCTTGAACATATCGTCGAGCTGGACAGAACGAATGAGCAGTATATCTATGTCTTGCTCCGACTTTATGAGAGCAAGGAAGAGTACGAGAAGGAACTGAACCTGCTGAACAGACTTGAGGAAGTAACAGGTTCTTCTACTGGCATTGAGATGTATCGTTTCGATGCTTTGAGAAAGACAAAGGGCGACAAGGCTGCCCTAAAATACTTGAATAATCTGATAAAGAAATCGCCTCAGGAGAGTCAGTATTATGCAGCCCTGGCTTACTACTATGAGGAAAAAGAGAACTTCAAGAAGGCTATCCCGCAATATGAGAAGGCAATGCAGCTCGACCCTTCTGAGCCGAATTACCAATATAGCTATATAGGTTGCCTTGAAAAGATGGGCAACGATGCGGAAGCCCGCCAGCAGAAACTTGCGATCATAAACAATCCGAAATCTTCTTCTGAGCTGAAAGTGCAGCTCGTCCGCGATCTCCTAGAGGAATTTGAGACAGAGGAAAACGGAACGGAGCGCATGATGCAGATGTTCCGCACAGCACTGAAACAACCTCAGGAAACTACCGACCTCACTCAACTCTACATCGGCTATATGGGAATGCAGAAGTATTCTCATGATTCTATAGCAAATGCTCTGAAGGATGTTCTTGCGATAGAGCCTACAAACGAGGATGCTTATCTATTCCTTCTCAACTATTACGAAAGTATTGACGAGAAGAAACTGCTTGCAGAAACTTGTCAGCAGGCTATTGACAATGGAGTAGATAAACTGGAGTTCTACTTCTATCAGGGCATTTACTACTATCAGCTCGATGATAAGGATAAGGCTTTGCAAGCATTCCAGAATGCTGTTGCTAACCGTAAGTTTGCCAACAATCCGAAGCTTTATGCCGAATGCTATAGCCTTATCGGTTCCATTTATCACGAGAAAGACAGTTTGGAAAAGGCTTTTGAGGCTTATGAGGAATGCCTGAAATGGGATGCCGACAATATTGAAACGCTCAATAACTATGCTTACTATCTCTCTGTTGAGGGGAAGGACCTTGAACGTGCTGAGAAGATGAGCAAGAGAACCATCATTGCCGAACCGAACAAGGGCATCTATCTTGATACCTACGCATGGATTCTTTATATGATGGGACGCTATGATGAGGCGGCTACATATATCAACAAGGCTATTGCAGATACTGGTAATGTCAGCGCGGAGGAATATGAACACGCCGGCGACATATACTACAAGCTTAACGAAAAGGAGGCGGCAGTGGCTTATTGGGAACTTGCCCTCATGAAGGCTGAGCAGGAAGAAGGTTATGACAAGGCTGAGCTTGAGCGTAAAATTAAGACAAAGAAACTCTGAAAGTAATGGAAATGAAGAAAATACTAGTCATATTTTTTGCTACATTGATGCTTGCATCATGTGGTAGCAAGAAGGTACTTACGCAAGACCCTACTACACCTTCTGTGGATGTGGTTGAGCCGGTAAACACTACTGCTTTCCTTAAGAAAGTTCGTGGAAACGCTGTTGATGTGCAGAACATCGTGGCAGACCTTGACTTTACCCTTGCTTCTGGTGGCAAGGATGTTTCTGTCGGAGGTAGCCTGCGTATGAAGAAAGATGATGTTATACGCGTACAACTCGTGGCTTTCGGACTGATGGAGGTTGGTCGCCTTGAATTCACGAAGGACTATGTTCTTATCATGGACAAGATACATAAGCAGTATGTCCAGGAAGATTATAATAATGTGAGTTTCCTTAAGGAAAACGGACTTGACTTCTCTGCGCTTCAGGCTCTTCTTTGGAATCAGCTCTATGTGCCGGGTGCCAAGGATGTTTCTGATTCTCAGTTGAAAGAGTTTGCCGTAAATACGACGAGTGGCTCGAAGACAAGTGATATTGTGCTCAATCGCGGAAACTTCAAGTATAAGTGGCTCGCGAATAATCTTACCGCCCTCCTTGAGAACGTGGATGTGAACTACAAGAGCAGTACTCATGGCAGTACGAATGTGAACTGTAAGTATTCTAAATTCACGAATATGGGAGCAAAGAAGTTTCCTACAAACATCCAACTTACTCTTGAAACATCTGCCTTGAAGCCTGCAAAGACTCTCCGCTTCGGCTTTGTCCTAAGCGATATTTCGCACTCGGATAAGTGGGAGAAGCGCACAGAACCTTCCAAGAAGTACGAAAAGGTGAGTGTGGAAAAGATGCTCAGCTCGCTTATGAGTATTGCAAAGTAATGATTTCGTAATGGACATCGCACTTTTTGCCAATATATAGTATGCCTACATATAATATATTATACAGAAAATGAAATACATATTCTCTATACTTCTATCCTTAGCGTTATGCTGCTCTGTCAGTGCCCAGAATAAAGGCAAGGCTACTGCTACAACTGCCCAGAAACCAAAGGCTGCCGCAACTACCACTGCCAAGCCTAAGGCTGCCACTACAGCCCAGAAGCCTAAGGCTAATACGCAAAAACCACAGACCAAGGCTAAGACTCAGCAGGTTAAGACTCCTAAATATGTGCCTTCACAGCAAGTGAAAGACTTGCAGAAGGAGAAGGCACAGGTTCAGGCTAAGATTGCTGTTGAGACACAGAAACTCAATGCCAACAAGGCGCAGGTATCGCAGAAACTTAGTGAACTGAACCTCATTGGAGTGGATATTGAGGCTCACCAGGAGAATATCAATAAGATCCAAGACGATCTTTCGCATATTGATGGTAATATCAAAACATTGCAGACGCAGCTGAAAACACTTCAGAGTCAGCTTGATGAGCGTAAGCAGAAGTATGCGCAGTCTATGCAGTATATGCGTAAGCATGGAAAGATTCAGGACAAACTTATGTTCGTCTTCTCTGCAAAGGACCTTCCTCAGATGTATCGCCGACTCCGTTTTGTGCGTGAATATGCTTCTTATCAGAAGGCTCAGGGCGATTTGGTGAAGTCTAAGCAGGAGGAAGTGGAGAAGAAGAAGAAACAGCTCAGTCAGATAAAACACAGTAAGACGTCGCTTATGAAGCGTCACCAGTCTGAACAGGGAAAGCTGGAGCAGAAGAAACAGCAACAGCAGTTGCTCGTTCTCTCTTTGCAGAAAGAGCAGGGAACTATTCAGGAGGTTATTAGCGACCAGCAGAAGCAGAGTGCCGCAATAAACTCGCAGATTGATCGACTTGTTGCTGCCGAGATGGCAAAACTTCGTGCTGCCGCAGAGGCTGAAGCAAAGGCTCGTCGCGAAGCTGCCGCTGCTGAGAAGAAGCGCCGTGCTGAAGAGCTGGCTGCGAAGAAGGCTGCTGCCGCTGCTGCTGAGAAGGAACGTCAGCGTAAGCTTGCTGAGGCTCGTGCCGCTGAGGCAAAGGCTCGTGAGGAAGCTCGCAAGGCTGCTGCTGAAGCTGCTGCTAAGCGTGCTGCTGAGGCGAAAGAAAAAGCTCGATTGGCTGCTGAGGAGAAGGCGCGTCAGGCAGAAGAAGCTCGCCGCATAGCTGCAGAGAAGAACGAAGAGGCTCGTAAGGCTGCTGAGGAAAAAGTTCGTCAGGAACGAGCAGAGCGTCAGGCTCGTGCTGAACGTGCAGAGAAGGAACGCAATGAGCGTATTGCTCGTGAGGCTGCTGCAAAAGAGGCTGCTGCAAAGAAGGCTGAGGCTGATCGTATAGCAATGGAGCGTAAGGCTGCCGCCGATAAGGAGCGTGCTGACCGTGAAGTGGCAAGCGCAAAGAAGTCTGCTGAAAGCACTGACGCCTTTGACATTAGCGCTGACGACCGCAAGATGTCATCATCGTTCGCAAGTAACCGTGGTCGTCTTCCTGTGCCTATTACTGGTAGCTACAAGATTGTCAGCCATTTCGGAACTAATTCCGTGCAGGGACTTTCTAATGTACAACTTGATAATAAGGGTATTAATATTCAGGGACAACCTGGCTGTCAGGCTCGTTCTATCTTCAATGGTGAGGTCAGCGCAGTATTCGGCTATGGCGGAAAGATGGCTGTGATGGTACGACATGGCGAATACATCTCTGTTTACTTTAACCTTTCTTCTGTAAGCGTAAGCAAGGGGCAGAAGGTAACATCAAAGCAGGTTCTTGGTACTGTAGGCTCAAACAACATCCTTCAGTTCCAGCTCCGCAAGCAGACCGGTAAGTTGAATCCAGAGCAGTGGCTCGGCAGATAAACATTAAAGTAAGACTATCCGCCCTTGAACAAGCCCCTGTGTCCGAGGCATCAGCCTCGGATCAATAAATATGATTATATGCAAGAAACAAGACAAAACCGTATAGCGAGACTCCTTCAGAAGGAGCTCTCCGTAATATTCCAACAACAAACACGCGCCATGCGCGGTGTTATGGTCAGCGTTACTCATGTAAAGGTGAGTCCTGACCTTAGTATTTGCACTTCACATCTCTCTGTTTTCCCGTCGGAACGCAGCCAAGAGATACTTGAGAGCATTAATGAACAGAAAAGCCAGATTCGCTTCGAACTTGGCAATCGTATAAAGAGCCAGGTCCGAATTATTCCTGATCTCCGCTTCTTTGTTGATGATTCTCTTGACTATCTTGAGAAGATTGATGAGCTTCTGAAGAAATAACGATACGATTGAATTTAACTACATGTCCAAGGCAAGCGCTTTGGACATGTCCTTTAATGAACATATATGAAACACTACGTTTTAACTATTTTGACCTGCGTCGTTATAGCCGTTCTCAGTCTTTTCCCTGTGAGGGAACTGCACTTGGAGAACATGACATTAGGCGATAAATGGGCGCATGCGCTCATGTACGGCGGATTGACAGCGGTAATGATTTTTGACAAGAACTTCAAGCGTCCCGTTTTCTCTCTTCCATTGTGGTTTGTTATTTTCCCCGTATTCTATGGCGGTCTGATGGAACTCCTTCAGGCTTATTGTACAAACGGCAATCGTTCTGGCGACTGGCTTGATTTCATAGCCAATACTCTCGGTTCTGTTCTCGTTTACGCTTTGACTTGGCTTGCAGTACTTCTGTTGAAGAATAAATAAGTAGCAAATCTGTTTAGAATGGTTGTAGGGCGAGGATTTCCGAGCCGCGATTAAGGTTTTATCCCGCAATCGGCTCGGAAATCCTCGCCCTACAATTATAGCCCCTACTATTTACCTATCAAAATAAGGCGCATCATGCTTAGCACGATGCGCCTTATTATATATTAATGTGTAATCTGGAATTACTTCTGCTTCTCAGCGATAGCGATAGTTACACGGTTGAGGTCGTTCTCAGCGAATGGCTGAACTGTGTCACCCTTAGCGTCTGTAGTGATGCGGTCCATAGAGATACCTGCGTCGAGGAGAGCCTTAGTAACAGCTTCTGCACGCTTCTCTGAGTAGCCCATGTTGATGCGTGGGTTACCTGTACCGATATCAGCATAACCTGTTACAGAAACTGTTGCGTCTGGGTTTTCCTGGAGGTACTTGATCATATCCTGAACCTTTACATTCTCTTCTGCGCTGATTACGCTTGAGCGGATGAGGAAGAATACGTCGATCTTCTTTGTACGTGGAGTACGGTCGATGTCCTTCTTGCACCAGCAGTTGAGAGAGTGCTTACAGTCAGAGTTGTTGTAGCACTTTCCACGCTCTGACTCAGGGCAAGAACCGTTACCGAACTTGTCACCACAACCAGGGCAAGCGATTTCTACAGGAATCTCAACGTCTTCCCAGTGACCAATCTCCTTAGAGTTTGTTTCGTAAGCCTTACCAAGGTTGATCTTGAGGCCTGCGAGAGCGTTGAAGTACCAGTCTGGGTTGTCAGCGTGCTTTGAGTTGTAGTGGTCGCTGAGGCAGTTTGCGTTACCCTCGATGCCGAGAGATACAGCGTCAGAAAGACGGAAGTCAATGCCAAGACCTGCACGGCCTACAGGAGCGATCAACTTAGTGCCATCCCAAAGGTGTGACATTTCGTTGTACTGGTTCTTGCAAGCAGCTGCTTCCTCGTTGCCCCATGCAACGTTAACTGCAGCACCGATGAATGCGTTAACGTTAACGCAACGCTTTGGGTTGAAACCACCGAAGAGGTTTGTGAGGTTGAACATAGCGTCAATACCTGGAGCTACATAGTTCCACTTGAATGACTTGCCATCCTTGTTGTTTGGATCAATAGCACCGCCCTTACTCTGAATGCCGTTAGCTGCGATACGAGCTGCGAACACTGGAGAGAACTGGTAGCCAAGACCGAGCTGGAAGTTTGGTGAGATGAGGTTAGAGAACTTTGTGTCCTCACCAAGTGTGTACTGTGCACCACCCTGAAGCTGGAGGAATGCGTGCTTCTTGAAAACAGTTGAAGTTTCTACTCCGTCAACCACCCACTTCTGGTTCTGGTGATCGCCCTGTGCAGAAGCACCAAGAGAAATTACAGCAAATGCAGCTGTAAGAAGAATCTTAGCGATTTTCATAATTTGATGTTTTTAGAAGTTATTTATTTGTTATTTATAATCTAAAATGGAGATAATTCGCGCTTTTGCGCACTATTATTCATGTGCAAAATTACACATTATTAACATAATAGCAAATTTTTTATGGAAAAATAACACTATTAAGTCGTGATTTTCTTTATTTTACTCCTTTTGGGGGTATTTTTTGCTGTTTTTTTGATACCTTTGTCGCATAAACTAAGCCTATAATTGCCCTTATTACCAATCTACTAATGAAATAACTCAACTAAATAACAAGGATGAAAAGCTTAACAACTAACTTACTCATGCTGCTCATGTGCCTCTGTGCGCAGGCGTCGTTTGCTCAAGACGAGATATGGACTCGCGACTACAAGAACGTCGAGGCAAACATAAAACAACCAACTTTCGCAGAAACCTCTTACAGCATCGTAAAGTATGGTGCCAAGACTACTGCTACGGCTGCCAAGAATCAGAAGGCAATAAACAAGGCTATAGAAACTTGCTCAAAGAAAGGTGGCGGTAAGGTTATCGTTCCTGCTGGTGAATGGCAGACTGGTGCCATCACACTCAAGACTGGTGTGAACCTTGTGATAGAAAAAGACGCAGTCCTTAAGTTCGTGTTCCAACCGGCTCTCTATCCGAATGTTCTCACACGTTGGGAAGGTCTTGACTGTTGGAACTATCAGCCATGTATCTATGCTTACGAGCAGGATAATATCGCTATCACTGGTGAGGGTACCATCCATGGTGGTGCTACGAAAGAAGGCTGGTGGTCAATGTCAGGCAAGAAGCACGGCAACGAGGTGTGGCAAGGTCCTGAGTGTCAGTCAAACCCTGATGGTCGTCCAGCTCTCCTCAAGATGGCTGAAGATGGTGTTGACATGAACGAGCGTATCTTCGGAAAAGGCAAGGGACTTCGTCCTCAGCTTGTGAATCTCTATAAGTGTAATGGTATTCTTATTGAGGGAGTTACAATGCTCGACTCTCCTTTCTGGGTAATGCACCCATTGCTCTCGAAGAACATCACGGTTCGCAATGTGACAGTTATCAACGATGGTCCTAACGGCGACGGCTGCGACCCTGAGTCTTGCGAAAACGTGCTCATCGAAGGCTGTACTTTCCAGACGGGCGATGACTGTATCGCTATCAAGTCTGGTCGTAACGCAGACGGTCGTCTTTGGAACATCCCTTCAAAGAACTTCATCGTCCGCAATTGTAAGTTCAAGGACGGACACGGTGGTGTGGTAATCGGCTCTGAAATCTCTGGCGGTTATCAGAACCTTTATGTAGAGAACTGCGAGATGGACTCACCAAACCTCGACCGCGTTCTTCGTATCAAGACTAACCCTTGCCGTGGCGGTATCATCGAGAACATCTATTTCCGCAATGTGAAGGTCGGTCAGTGTAAGGAAGCAGTCCTCAAGATAAATCTTGACTATGAGCCAAAGGAAATCTGTTGTCGTGATTATCCTCCAACAGTGCGCAATGTTTATATGGAGAACGTTACCTGCCAGAAGTCAAAGTATGGTATAATGGCTGTCGGACTCCAGGATGTTTGCAATGTCTATAATGTGAACCTCAAGAACTGTGAGTTCAATGGTGTAACAGGCTCTCCTGTATATAAGACTGGTCAGATGCGCGATTTCTACTATGACGGTCTGAAAATCAATGGCAAGTATATCCTTGACAAGCCTACTTACGCTCACTACAGCGAGTGGATGACTCATTCTGAGATGGCTCGCGTCAGCCATCCATATATGCTCGACTTCGCAAAGAAGCCAAGATGGAGCTATGTTATGGGCATTGAGATGGAAGGCATGCTCGATACTTATCTTGCTTATAAGGACAATACAAAGAATTCCGACATTATCAGTTATCTCCATGAGTATGCAAAGGAGATGATTGATGAGAATGGTGATATAAAGAGCTATAAACTAGAGGATTACAATCTTGACCAGATTCGTACGGGTAAGTATATCCTCCGTATGGAACAGCTTTATCCGGAGACTAAGAACAAGCTTGCTTGCGACCTTCTCTGGAAGCAGCTTCAGTCTCAGCCTCGCACTCAGCAGGGCGTATGGTTCCATAAGGCTATCTATGCAAACCAGGTTTGGCTTGATGGCATCTTCATGGGCTTGCCTTTCTATTGCAACTATGCCAAGACCTATCTGCCTGTAAAAAAGGCAAATAAGATTTATGATGATGCAGTAAAGCAGGTTCTGACAACCGACAAATACACTTTCGATGAGCAGACACAACTTTGGAAGCACGCATGGGATTCAAAGAAGTCTATTTTTTGGGCAAATAAGGAAACAGGACTTTCTCAGCACACATGGGCTCGTGCTCAGGGTTGGTATGCAATGGCTCTCGTAGAGATTCTCGACGCCATGCCTGAGAACTACGCTAAGCGTCAGCAGGTTATTGACCTTCTTGCTAAGGTTCTCAAGAATACCGTTGCTTATCAGGACACAAAGACCGGTGTTTGGTATGACGTTCTTGATGTGAAGGATCCAAAGAACTACCTTGAGTCAACGGCTTCTTCAATGTTTGCTTATTGTCTTCTTAAGGCAGCTCGTCTCGGCTATGTCGGCGACGACATGAAGCAGGCTGGCATCAAGGCTTACAAGGGCATCATCAACGAGTTTGTCAAGATTAATGCAGACAAGACAATATCGCTCACAAACTGCTGCTCAGTTTCTGGCCTTGGCCCTGAGAACAATCCTAAGCGCGACGGCTCTTTTGAGTATTACATGAGCGAGCCAATCCGCGATAACGATGCTAAGGGTGTAGGTCCTTTCATCTGGGCTTCTCTTGAAATGGAGCGCATGGGCTACGATGTCGAAAAACTCGCTGCGCCACAAAAGAAAGCAGACCATAATAACTACTAAAAATGAAGAAAATACTCTCTCTCATATTCGCCCTTTGCGCCTTTAGTCTTACGGCAGTGGCGCAAGCAGATCAAGTTCCTGCATTCCCTGGTGCAGAAGGTCACGGCCGTTATACCACTGGCGGTCGTGGTGGAAAGGTTATTCATGTTACTAATCTCAACAACTCGGGATCAGGTTCTTTCCGCGAAGCCGTTAAAGGCAGTTCTCCGAAAATCGTAGTCTTTGACGTTGCCGGTGTTATTGCATTGACGAGTGATCTTACTATTGGAGATAACACAACCATTCTGGGACAAACTGCTCCTGGCGATGGCATTACGATACGTTATTACACAGTAAGGCCTGGCGGCAATAATATTATCCGTTTCATCCGTTTCCGCCGAGGACAGGAAAAGGATGTTAACGATGGAGCTGATGCAATCTGGCAAAGAGAAAAGAAGAACATAATCCTTGACCATTGTTCTTTTTCTTGGAGTATAGATGAAGTTGCATCTTTCTATGACAATAAGGACTTTACAATGCAGTGGTGCACAATCGGAGAGCCATTGAAGTATTCTGGTCATGAGAAGGGCGGTCACGGATATGGCGGTATTTGGGGCGGCAAAGGAGCTTCTTTCCATCATAACTTGCTTATCCATCTTGACAACCGCGCCCCTCGTCTGAATGGAGCTCGCTTTTTCTGGAAAGGTCCTTCTGGAAGCGATTATCCAGATGTGGAAAGTTGCATTGCTGCCGAGAAGGTGGACTTCCGTAACTGCGTGATTTACAATACAGGTACAGGTAATGGCGCTTATGGCGGAATGGGCGGAAACCATAATATAGTGAACAATTACTATAAGGCTGGTCCTGCAACTGCCAATAAGACTCGCGTTTTCCAATGCTCTGTAACCAACTCTTCTGACGGTACGGGTACAAAAGCTTCCAATTTCCCTGGAGGTAAGTGGGGTAAGTTCTATATAAGTGGAAATTATGTTACTGCGGCATCCAAACCTCAGAATTATGACTGGAATGGCGTGAAGATAGACAACTGCAAGGATGCAGGAGTAACCACTCCAACCAAGGATCAGCTCAAAATACCAGAGGTTGAGACAGGTCTTGTAACTACTCATACTGCGGAGAATGCTTATGAGAAAGTCCTTGGCTATGCTGGTGCCTCAAAATCAAGGGATTGCATTGATGCTCGTTACGAACGCGAAGTTAGAAATAACAGCCCGGAATGTGTTGGCTCTGCTCAAACTTATAGAGAGAATGGCACGACAAAGACTGTGTCAAGTCATCCGAAAGGAATCATAGATTTCGCTGAAGATGCATTGAAACCTCATGGAGGTGTTTATACTCTTGACCCGGGTACTCCAAAGACCGATACAGACCTTGATGGAATTCCTGACGATTGGGAACTTGCTAATGGCCTTAATCCGAATGATGCTTCTGATGCAAATGCTTATAGCATTGACTCGGAAAAGCAGTTCTATTCGAATCTTGAGGTTTATGTGAACTCGCTCGTTCAAGATATCATGCTTGCGGGAAATGCTGATGCGGAAACTTCTGTAAACGAGTATTATCCTGCTTATACTAAAGAAGATGGAACGAAAGTTCCTGCTGTTAATGGCGGTTCTTCTGCTATCTCTGATGTTCTTGATAGTCAGACTATTGCCGTTGACTACTTCAACCTTCAGGGTGTGAGAGTGGGCAGCGATGCAAAGGGCGTTGTTCTTAAGGTTACTCAAATGACTGATGGAACTAAGCGTGTGGTTAAGGTAATGCGCTAAGTTGGCATTTAATGAAATACAATTCCGTCGCAGATCTGACAAGTTTGTGCGCGGAATGTTTGCGGAATGTTGCGGAATGTTTGCGGAATGTTGCGGAATGTCGTGATGACATTCCGCATTTCTATGTGCTTAATATTCAGTGGCTTAGGTGGTGTTTTGCGGAATGTGGAATGTTTTTCAGTTTTTTTCGAAAAAAAATGGTTCTGATTCACTTTGGTGGCACAGAACCGAAAACAACAATGAAAGCTTGCTGCAACGCAACAACAATATGCTGCACGCAACTTTCCTTCTATTTCCTTTTGTGTTCAAAAGAAACGCATATCATTGTTTATGATACATCCTTTATATATATAATAATGTATAAAGCCGTTTTTTCGTGAATTATTCTTACCTTTGCAGAAGTTTAATGAATAAACAAACTCAAACATGAAGAAACTTTTTCTCTCCGCACTACTTTCTGCCTCTGCATTCGTTGCGAATGCGCAGAACCCAGTTGTGCAAACTTGTTTTACTACCGATCCTGCTCCAATGGTTTCGGGTGACAGACTCTATGTCTATACCGGACATGACGAGAATGATGCCGACTTCTTCTGGATGCAGGAGTGGCGTGTTTATAGTACTGCCGATATGGTTAACTGGACCGACCATGGCTCTCCTCTAGCCATCGAAGACTTCTCTTGGGGAGATGATCGTGCCTGGGCACCTCAATGCGTGGAACGCAATGGCAAGTTCTATTTCTATGTTCCGCTTCATTCCAAACTGTCTGGCGGCATGGCAATCGGAGTTGCCGTAGGCGATTCTCCAACCGGACCTTTCAAGGATGCACTAGGCAAGCCACTTTACGAGAACGGATCATGGGATCATATCGATCCGACAGCTTTCATTGACGATGATGGTCAGGCGTATATCATGTGGGGTAATCCTAAGGTTTATTACGCAAAGCTCAACGAAGATATGATTTCCTTCGCCTCTGAAGTGCAGACCATGGATATGACTGATACAAGCGTGTTCGGCGAAATGACCGTCAAGGATAAGGATGGCAAAGAGACAAAGCGTGGCATGTATATGGAAGGACCATGGTTCTTTAAGCGCGATAAGTACTATTATTTAATGTATGCTGGAGGCGGAATGCCTGAACACATCCTATATGCACGAAGCAAGAAACCGCTTACTGGCTATAAGTTCATGGGCGATGTCATGCCGAAGTGCGACACAAATTCTTTCACTAACCATGCCGGCATAGCTCACTTCAAGGGTCACGACTACTTCTTCTACCATACTGGCAAGCTTCCTAAGGGCGGTGGTTTCGGTCGCTCTGTCTCTGTCGAGGAGTTCAAATGGAACGCTGACGGCACCATCCCAACTATCATGCCGACGGATGAAGGCGTCAAGCCAATCGGCACTCTCTGTCCTTTCAAGCGCGTCGAAGCTGAGACCATGGCATTCTCCAAGGGGCTGAAGACAGAGGAATGCGCTGCAAATGGTGTCTATGTAACAGATGTTCATAATGGTGACTATATCAAACTCCAGGCAGTAGATCTCGGTGAAGCAAAGTACAGCGACCTCGTGTTCTCGGCTTCAAGCGGACTCCGTGGCGGAACCATCGAAATGCACGCTGACAGCATCGGCGGTACTCTCATTGCAGAACTCCCTGTTACCAACACCTTCGGATGGGAAGTCTTCCGCACTTTCTCAGCTCCGGTCAAGCAGGCCGTTGGCGGTATTCATGATATGTACTTCGTGTTCAAGGGAAGGAAGGGTCCGAAACTCTTCAACCTCGACTGGTGGATGCTTCGCTAGTTTGCCGTAAGGATTTGCGACAATAATAATGGTAATAAAACCTTAAAAATCGCACATTTTGCAGCAAAAAAGTGCCAAAATCATGCAAATAGATATATTTTTTGTAAAAAAAACTTAAATTTTCTTGCGTGATTAAATAAGAATATCTACCTTTGCACCCAAAAGTATGGGGTAAAGTATGCATTCGTGCGTCTTCCCTGCTATATGTACATATTTATAATAAATAGGATATAGAGGTTAAAGATAAAGACTAAACCTTAAAAATACTGGCTGAAAGAGTCTGCTTTTTGCGGCTCTGTAGGTTAGGAACAATGTGAAAATAATAAATATTAACATTATTAATTAATAATCAATTTTTCAAATGAAAAAGAAATCGTTACTTTCAATGCTTTTTGTAGGTCTCCTCGGATTCGCTACAACTAGCACTGTCGTATCTTGTAAAGATTACGACGACGACATCAGCACTCTCAACAACAGAGTTGACAAACTCTCTGCTGAGGCAGCGCTGCATGCAACTAAGGCCGAGCTCCAGACTGAGGTTACAAATCTCAAGGCTCAGCTCGATCAGGCTAAGGCTGATCTCCAGGCTGCTATCAACACTAAGGCTGACAAGGCTTGGGTAGAGCAGCAGATTGAAAGCCTCACTGGTAAGATCGCTGGTCTTGAGACAAGAATCAAGGCTAACGAGGACGCTATCGCAGCTATTAACACGCTCGTTGCTGAACTCCAGACTTCAAAGGCTGACAAGTCTTGGGTAGAGGAGCGTCTTGCTGAACTTAACAACAAGAAGGCTGACAAGGATGAGCTTGCTACTGAGGTAGGTAAGCTTAACAAGGCTATCGAGGATGCTGAGAAGGCTCTCCTTGAGGCAATCGACAAGAAGGCTGACAAGTCTACTGTTGAGCAGCTCCAGAAGGATCTTGAGGCAGCTAAGGCTGACTATACTAAGAAGATCGCTGAGCTCAATGAGACACTCAAGAAGGCACAGCAGGAACTTCAGGCTGCTATTGATACTAAGGCTGACAAGGCTACTGTAGAGAAGCTTCAGGCTGATTTTGATAAGGCTGTAGCTGACCTTAACGCTGCTATCGCTCTTAAGGCTGATCAGAAGGACCTTGAGGCTGAGATCGCTGCTCGTAAGGCTGCAGATGGCGAGATCCTTACTTACGTAGATGGTAAGATTGTTGAACTCGATACTAAGATCACTGCCCTTGACACTAAGCTCACTAACTACATCGAGCAGATGAAGGTTGAGCAGGCTGAGCAGGATATCCGAATCCTTAAGCTTGAGTCTGATCTTATGATTCAGCAGCAGGCCCTTGAAGAGTTCAAGGAAGAAGTAAAGGAAGCCTTCCGTGAATATATGGAAATGGTTGTCAATCAGTTTGGCGTAGTAGAAGGTCAGATTGAAGAGATCAACGAGGAACTCAATAACCTTAACGGTCGTCTTTCTTGGGCTGAGGAGCAGATCGAGGATCTTTTCCTTGATGTTGAATACCTCGCTGCAACAAAGCTTGATGCTGATGCATTCGACCAGTGGGTTGAGGAAGTTTATACTGTAAAGGTTAACGAACTTGCTGCAAGCATCGAAAAGGTAGCTGCTGACCTCGTAATCCTTGAGAACTATGTAAAGAATACTCTCCGTTCTCTCGTATTCGTTCCAGATTGCTACTATTGGGGTATTGAGGCTGCTAAGATCAACCTCGAGGCTGCATATGAGTTCGATGTTCCTGAAGCTAAGTTCGATTTGAAGGAAGCTAAGGGTTACGACGATGACGCTCGTTACGACTCAACTGTCTTCAAGACAACTTATGGTTACGCTAAGTACCACAAGAACCCATCTAACGCAATTATCAACCCTGCTAATCTTTCTCTCGTATCATTCGATCGTGCTTACACTCGTGCACTCGAGAAGGTTTCTGAGAATGCTGCTCCTGCAGGTCTCTCTATCGTAACTGACTCTGTAGCTGATGATAATGGCGATCTCTATGTTCCACTGAATGTAGCAGATGTTTCTAAGGTTAAGAAGGTTACAGACGACAACGCAACTTCAGGTGTTACTGTATTCGCTCTCCAGTACAAGCTTAACGAGGCTGGTAAGGATACTACAATCACTTCTGACTATGCTGCTCTCCTCGCAGAGGAACATACTGTACAGTACAAGGTTGGTCTTGTAAACGACCCTATGGCTGTAAGTGCAATCTCTGGTTGTCCATTTGGTTCTACAACTCAGGTTCTTTCAGGTCACGCAATGCAGACTGTTCACGAGGCTAGTGTTCAGGGTGCTTCTTACGAACTTGCATTCAACGATACAATCGATCTTAACGATTATGTGGCTTCACACCGTATCTATGTTGATGAGAATGCTGAAGTAGTTCTATCTGATGGTGAATTTGCTGCTCTCGGTTATTCTTATGAGTTCGCTCTTACAGAGTATGATGTTGACGGTGAAAACCAGTCAGCTCACGCTTCTCTCGATGGCTCTAAGCTCACTACAAAGAAGTGTGATTACGACGCTATCCTCAATGGTTACACTCCAGTTGTTCGCGTAGTTCTTAAGGACAACGCTGGTCGTATCCTCGACTATGGTTACATCATGTTTGTTGTAACTGGTGACCTCTGCGACTATGTTGGTACAGTTAAGTATGATGTAGATGACGCAGCTAAGGTTCAGTCTTACTGGTACGCTATCAATGGTTCTGAGAAGGGTGCTGCATTCGATGAAATTCACTACAACGTGAAGACTCCAGAAGAGGCTCCATTCCAGATGACACCTGCTGGTGCTGCTGCTTGGACTACTGCTGATATGGATATTGCTCTTGCTCTTGCAAACAATAAGTTCATCAACGTATTCACAAGTGAGAATGTATTCGACGCAACTAAGGTTATTGTTAATGATGTTGACGGTGACGTTAACATGGTTGAAAAGGGCTATGTAGTTGCTGGTGACTTCATCTTCACTCTCGCTAAGAAGAACAATGGTAAGGAATATAAGGGTGATACAGGTGCAACTTATAAGATGCACATCACTGAAAACGGTGACTCTCTCATCGCTAACAAGGTAGGTGCTACTGTAGAAGGTGAAGATACTCTTGTTGCTACTCTTAAGAAGGATGTTGCAATGGCACAGCAGAAGCTTGTTCTCAACCACGATTCTGAGTATGCTAAGGATCTCCTTAACTATAAGGGACGTTACGATCTCTCTAATGACTTCCTCACAGTTTATGTAGCTCTCGGTCTTACTGTTCAGAAGAACGTTAAGGGTGGTGGTGATACATGGACAGAAGAGTGTAAGACTGTTGAGACTGACAACGTATGGCCAGCTCGCTTCATCCGTCCAATCAACCTTGACTACACTAATCCAAATCCTATCCAGGATGCTAAGCGTGGTACTGAGGCTGCTGAGTATAAGGGACAGCCTGCATACCTCCACGATATTCTCTCATTCACTGACTGGCAGAATATTCCTGTAGAGTATGTATCAGATACTACTAACTGCCTCTATGCTTACTATGGCATTGAAAGTGTTGAGATCCTCGATGCTGAGGGCAATGCTCTTGTAGATGGTGACGATGTAATCGAAATTGCAGACAACGTTCTTACTAACATTGCTAACCCTACAACTGATGAGGCTAAGGTAATGAAGGATGTTATCGTTGGTGGTGCTGTTACTCTTATCTACAAGGAGGCTACTGCAACTACACCTGCTCATATTTGGTACATCAACAACGGTAATACAGTATCTGAGAAGTGGTGGTTCGAAATTCCAGTTCGTGTTAACTACTACTGGGGTTCATTCGTTCGCCGAGTTAAGGTTACTGTAGATCCTACTTACAACAAGGACTAATCTTTTAGATTAATTCACACTCTAAATAGGGGAGAGGAGTCTTGCTCCTCTCCCTTTTTTCTTAACACACAAAAATGATTATGAAAAAGTTTTTATTTTGCTTAGCTGTTCTATCTTTTTTACTTGTTTCTTGTTCTAAGGAGCGTAAGAAGACCGGTAATAACTTTGGTCCTGAGATAGAGTTTGTAAAAGAAGATACTCTTCAAATCAATTCTTTGGTTACTGAGTTTATGGACTTGATGAACAACAAAAGAATTGCCGATGCTGCCGACATGCTTTACATTGTAAAGGATGGAAAGCCAGTTGCATTTACAGACAAGCAGAAGAAAGGATTCGTAACGGCATATACTTTACTTCCTGTAAAATCTTGTAAACTTCTTAGCTACGAGTTGATCAATGAATTCAACAATGAGGCAAAGTTACAAGTTGAACTTGACATTCCAAGTGAAGATAAAGCACCTAAGATGTCCAAGATATTCCTCAATCCTATTATGGTTGATGATGTTTGGTATCTAACTACACTCGACCCTAATGCAGAGGGTGTTGACCGTTCTAAATATTTCGAGTAATGGGAAGATTTCTTGCTATTCTTATATTTTCAGTATTCTCTTTTAGCATAGCCTCTGCCCAAAACGATTCTCTTCCTGTTCTTTTATCATCTTATGATATTGATCTGGGGGAAAGAGCCGGCAGAGCGGTTATAGATACAGCTGTATGGGTAAAGAACATTGGTGACAAACCTGTGAAATATTTCAATTATCGCTCTTCCTGCGACTGCTTGCAGGTTTTGGCTGATAAGTTGCAGATTATCAATCCGGGTGATTCTGTTCGTTTTCCCATTAAGTACGACGTAAAGAGATACTATGCTCAACATGAATATGTGAAGCATGTAAGATTAGATTTTAACAATGGAATTAAGCCTATATTTAAGGTAACTTTCCATATAGGAGAACAAAATAAAGATGCAAATAAAGAAGAATAGTTTTGTAAGACGAATTGTTGTTACTGCTCTCACTCTCTTTTTGTCAACAGGTGCTTATGTATCAGCTCAGATAACGACTGATACAGAACTCTTTGTTGTAGAAAAGGTGGATGGCAGCACTATCAAGATTGAACTATCAGAGAAGCCTGTCGTATCTTATGACGGGCGTAACATTAGCGTTGTTTCTGCTGATGGTACTTCTTTCTCTGAAGATTTTTTGTTTAACGAAGTAAGAAAATTCTATTACCAAGCTGTCAATAAGCCAATAACACCTATTGATGGAGGAAAAAACAATGGTGTCTCAATGACTTTTGTTGTTGATGCAAGCTCTATGAATGATCTTCCTACATCTGTTGAATCTGTAGAGTCTATTGGAAATGTTCTTTCTTTTAGATTCGTAGATGGTGAAAATGTTGTTATTGCTGGTGTTGACAATAATATGACAATCTCAGTCATTAGAGCTGATGGCGCTCAGGTAGCGGCATCTATAGACCGCAATGCTGATGTTGTAAATATTTCGTTGACTGGACTTCAGCCTGGTATTTATATAATAAAGGTGGGCGTTGAGTCTTTTAAGGTAAGAGTCAAATAATGTCTTCCATTAAAACTAAATTGTAAGAAAATGAAAAGAACACTTTTATCAATATTACTTCTGATTTCAGCTGTGTTCACCGTGAATGCGCAGCGTCAGCTGAAAGTGCATCTTGCTGATGGTACAACTCAGACATGGAATGCTTGGGAAGTAGATTTTATCGATTTTGTGGATTTGGATCCGCTTCCTGCTCCAATACCGGAATCACCTGTTGACCTGGGACTCAGCGTTAAGTGGTCGCCAGTTAATCTTGGTGCATCTGAGTCTTCACAGATAGGAAATTATTATGGTTGGGGAGATATCTCAGGCCTTAATACGTCAACGAATCTAAAATATTTCCCTTATACAGGTATAGCAGATAATATTACTAAATCTGAGTATGATATGGCATTTGCTGCCTGGGATGATTTGTGGCGTCTTCCTACACAGGAAGAGTTTCAGGAACTTATTGATAATTGCGATTGGGTAAAGGTTGAAGGCGGTTATGAGCTGACTTCTAAGATAAATGGTGCTTCTATATTCTTGCCTTTAGTTAGTTATCGTGAGGGAGAAACAGTGGATGATCAGTTCTCAGGATTGCTTTATTGGACAGGTGACATTGCTGAAGATAAGGACAATGCGATCTGTTTTAACTCAAGCGAAACTACGGCAGAAACCCCAGTATGGGTAAAGAAAGATACAATTATTCTTTCCATGTTGGAATATATTAAATTTCTTACAGAATTAGAAAATAGTACAGAAAATAATTATATTTCCTCCTCCCAAGAAGAAGGAAGCACTGTGCATCATGTTGTATATGAGGTTTTAGAATCAAGTTCTATAACAGAAAGTATACATTCTTTGGTTGAAAAACCTCGCTATATGGCATTAGCTGTTCGTCCTGTTTACGGAAAAACTAAACAAAAGTTTGATATTAAGGTTGAAAAGATTGTAACCTCTTTTGATAGGGCAACTATCAGTGCGTCATTGGTTAATCCTGACGAGGTAGTGAGCTATGGTATAAAGGTAGCTAAGGATGAAGCTGGATTATCTACGGCTAAACCAGAAATTAAAGACAGAAACGTTAATGGACAAAATGTCGATAATCCTATTTTTGAAGTGATAGGTCTTGACGCGAAGACTACATATTATTTCCAGGTATTTGCCATTTCTGCCACAGATGAAACTGTTATAACCGATGTTCAGACGTTTGTTACTGAAGATGCATTGTACCAAGATGAATATGTTGACTTGGGAACAGGAATCCTTTGGGCAAAATGGAATGTCGGTGCTGCGAAATTAACACAGATGGGTGAATACTATGCGTGGGGTGAACTTGAGTCAAAGGATACTTATTCTGCTGCAAATTATGATCTTTCATTTGATATCCCAATTTCTGGAAATAGTGATGAGAATGAGATGACACTCCCTATTGATGTTCTAACCCGAAAGGTCGGCAATGTTGATGGATATATGATTTCCTCTAAGGAGAACTATCCTGATATAGCTGGATCAAAGTATGATGTGGCAAAGGCTAAATGGGGAGGTAAATGGCGTATGCCAACAAAGGAGGAGTGGAAGAAACTCTCTCAGTATTGTAATTGGGAGTCTGTCACAATTCCAGGATCTTCAATAAAAGGTTTTAAAGTGTCAAGTAAAGTAGACTCCAAGAAGTTTATTTATTTGCCAGCCGGAGGTTATAAGAGAAATACTAATACAACAAGTTCTGGTAAAGTTGCATATTATTGGTCTTCTACTTTATGGACATACACAGAGGCTAGTTTCTATGGTCAGAAAGTGTTTGACATGAAGTGTGATTCAAGCGATATAAGTGGCAGAAACTTTGCTGATTATATTGACCGTTTCAATGGATGTCTTGTTCGCCCTGTAATGGACAAGTAATTCTGAATAGCTGAATTAATTCTGAATATAAGTAGATAGATGATGAACAGAATATTCTTCTTTCTGATACTTTCAATGGTATTATCTTTCCAAACATCATGTATTGGCAATAAAGCGAAGTCTGTGTTTGGAGATGTACCTATGGTATATGAACAGCAGACGCAGCCAATGGCAAAGGAAATGAAGGCTGCAAGTCAACAGATTGGTAGCACAACAGCGGCGGATATTCTAAAGAGCAAAGCTGTGGATGTCTTCATTGAAGCTGCTAAGATAGCTGAGCCGGCAGCAAATATTCTTGTTGGTAAGACTGTTGAGTATTCTGTGGACGACGATGCAAAGGTGGAGATAAAAGGTGAGGATGTTATAATCACCAATGTCTCACTGCCTCAGCTGACAGCACGTCAGGTAATTCCGCAGATTGTGGATGTAACGTTTCAGGTTGCTGACAGTTGCAGGTTGACTACGGTCTATTATGCTCTTACTGATGGCGAAGATGTCATAGAGGTAAATACTACCGGTGCTTCGCCTGCAAGTTCCGGAGAGCATAATATGGTAGTTTCAATCTATGCTCCGAACATTCCTGCTGATTACTTGGCAAAATGTAAGCAGCTTCGCTTTATCAGCGCAGATACCTTTAACCAGCTGCGCTACGATATTCAAAAGAAGCATGTTGTGTGGAGGCAGAAATATGCCGAAAGCATAAAGTAACTAAACCTTCACCGTAAAAAAGAATAAAACAGATAAGGTTGGAAACTTAAATTGTGAACAGAGGATGCACCCATAAAGCGCATCCTCTGTTTGATTAAGTACTCCTTTTTTGTGCTTTTTTCAATGTTTTCACTTCTAATCTTCTTTGATTGCAGTTTTTTTTGTAATTTTGCAACCAAAGATTGATGGTTCCTCCTATCTAACTAAAACAAGCATTGTATGGGCACATATATAGATAAAGGGAATTTTGATTTCTCTGCAGCAAAGAATACAACTTATGTAGATAAATCGGGACTGATTTCTGTCATTAATAAATCATTATATACAGAACAGTGTCGATGCTGTGTGACTCGTTCTCGTCGCTTTGGTAAATCCATGGCGGCTAATATGCTTTGTGCCTACTATGATCGTTCATGTGACTCTCGATTGCTTTTTGAGAATTTGGCGATTTCTAAGGATCCGACCTTTGAAAAGTATCTGAACAAGTTCCCTGTAATTAAATTGGATATTACGGACTTTACTACCCAGTACAAAGATGATCCAAGCATCATTGACAAGATGCAGGAGGCTTTAAAGGCTGATGTGAAGAAAGCATATCCTGGAATTATTCCAGATGATTTCAACGAGGATTTCATGGAAATGCTGATCAATATCAGTCAGGCGACAGGCGACTCTTTCATTATGGTTATTGATGAATGGGACGCAATCTGCCGCGAGTTTGATCCGAACAGCATGGCTATGGATGCTTACATCAATTGGCTTCGCAGAATGTTCAAAGGCAGCAATTCTTTGAGGGTGTTTGCTGGTGTATATATGACTGGCATTCTACCGATAAAAAAGTACAATACCGAGTCGGCATTGAACAACTTTGAAGAGTATTCCATGGTTAGTCCTGGTGCAATGGCTACTTTTCTCGGCTTTACTAAAGACGAAGTTCGTAAGCTTTGCGAAGCATACAATCGTGACTTCAGTGAAATGGCACAATGGTATGACGGATATATCATAGGACGAGCAAAATCCATGTTTAATCCTAACTCGGTAATGTCATCGTTACGTAGGGATGAATGCAAAAGTTTCTGGGCCTCAACAGGATCGTTTGACAAAGTAGCCACTTATCTGGAAATGAATTACGAAGGCTTGAAGGATGATATTCTCTACATGCTTTCGGGGGGCAGATGTTTTGTGGAGCCAAGTATGTTCTCCAATGATATGCACGATGTAAGGAGCAAAGATGATGTTCTCACTGTACTTATTCACCTCGGTTATCTTGCATACGACCCTTCTGAAGGAGAATGTTACATTCCTAACAAAGAGGTTCGTATGGAGCTGGAGAATGCCATAATGAGCAACAGATGGAAGATTTCTAATGCAATAAGCAACTCCAAAAAACTCCTGAAGGACACTCTCGCTGGTGACGAGGAAGCTGTGGCAACTGCCATTGACAAGGCGCACGATGAAAACACGAGTATCCTCTCCTATAACAATGAGAACTCGCTTGCTTGTGTTCTGACTATTGCTTATATCTATGCTCAGAACGATTATATTGTTCATCGTGAACTGGCAACAGGTAAGGGCTATGCAGATCTTGTTCTTTTGCCTCGTAAGAATGTTGACAAACCTGCTATTATCCTGGAACTCAAATACCAGAAAGATGTGGATGCTGCAATCTCGCAGATAAAACGTAAGAAGTATGTTGGTAAAGTGGAGGAATATACAGGCAAGATCTTACTGGTAGGTATTAATTATGACAAAAAACAGAAACTTCATTCTTGTGTTATTGAAACCATTATTAAATAAATCACAAACTAAATTATATATTATTATGAAAAAGCTTTTTTTGACAATGATAATGGCTGTACTTATGCAGACCGTTTTTGCCCAGAGTGATTCCATCAAGTGTGATTCTCAGTGTGATTCTGCTAAGGTTTGCTGTAGCTTCTCTACAGATTTCCCTTCTCTGCAGAACCTTATCAGTAAGAAGACTGTTGACGATGTGCGCAACTTGCTCACTGTTTGGGGCTATAGCTGCTTGCAGTCAGCTGGTGCGGGTACATCTGATGGTGTATTCAACGAGATTTGGAAGAAAGGCAATGTAGAGCATAATGGCAACTGGGTGTTCTATCCAGACGAGAAATGGGCTGGCATTGACTTCACTCTTCTCAAGGAACGCGGCGTAACTTCTTTCACTTGGACTTTCACAAGCAAGGAATGCTACGAGAAACTGAAGAGCGATCTGAAGGCTGCCGGATGGGTGCCATCGAAGGACTTCAATACTGGAATCTCCGTACAGACAGACTATCGTAATGGCACAAAAGAGTTTGTAACTCTCCAGGCTTACTCTTACGGCACATACTCAATCATGTACAATACACTATAGTATTTCGATTGTTTGAGATTAATATATTCAAGTTTCGCATGCGTGCCTGGAAGGCACTACAGCCTCGCAGAGGCGGTGAGTAACCGGGTACGAAGTGCCCGAATATAAAGGATACTGAGGAATGTGTGGCTGGAAGCCACTACCTTATACGGTATCTGGTACTGCCCTCCAGGCAGAAATCCCGTTAGTGGCCTTTGAGTCCGAGGGCGTTGCTCCCGGTTGCTCAAAGTACTGGCTTCCAACCAGTTCGTAACTTGCGAAAGTTGAATTATTTATAAAAAGAAACTGTATAGTCTCTATATAAAAAGAACTTCCGAGAAATGTAGAGTGTTTACACTTCCCGGAAGTTCTTTTTTGTATTTCCCTTTTTGGGAATTTCGGTGTTTTAGAATCTTACGTATGTCTCAAGCCAGAGCTGGCTGTAGTTGCTCTTTGCCAGAGTCTTGTCGTTTACATAGTTGTACTGGAGCTGGAACATGAGGTTCTTGTGCAACTGGATGTTAGGACAGATGCTGTAGATGGACTTTGCTGTTGCCGAAGTTGCATCATCGCGATAGACATCATATTTAATATATGTCTTAAGCCATGGAGTCATCGGAATGCCTACTGTAGCGTACCATGCGTCAGCACGACCGTTGCTGGCATTCGGCTTGAGCGCTCCTGCAACCTTCTCAAGAGTCATTGAGTTTGCTACGTCTGCAGCTGTGTAATAGTCAGATATCTTATGACCAGTAGAGTGAGCATACTCTGCACGAGCTGTCCAGCCTGCATTGTCGTACTTTGCTGAAACCATGTAGCGGTTGCGGTCAACAGTGATGCCATTGTATGTGGCATTGCCTGTCCATCCGAAGAAACCGAAGGTTAAACCCTTGATTGGCTGAAGCTGAAGAGTTCCTATGACATCCTTGCGTGCGTTTGCATCAGCAGCATTGATGCCCTGACCATTAGCAAGCATAAGCTGATAATGAACGAGACGATGACCGTCTTTCATTGGGAAGAGGTCGCCCTGAACCTGAATGCCTTGGTCACGACCGCCGTTGCTTGAACTTTCTGATCCGATATAGTCGCTGTGGCCAGTGAGCTTCTTTGTGAGCTGTGAGTAGTCGCCGTCTCCCACATCCCATGGGTTCATCGGGTTCTCAAAACCGAAGGCACGCTTGTACTGACCAATCTTCACCTTGAACTCCTTGTACTTTCCCCATTCAATAAAGAAGTCCTTCATGTGGAAAGAGGCGTTGGTCAACTGAACCTGTACGCGGTAAGTGAAGTCATTCAGAATCTTGCCGTCAACGTATGCACGAACAAGGCGCTGAGAGAAACCGCCGCCGCTGTTCTTACCATCTTGGCTGCTGTACTCATATTTGCCAATGAAGTAACCGCCGAACTTTGGTGCTGTTACATAGTCAGTAACAGTGCGACCATATTCCACATCTTCGTTTAATGCAGAATTCAGAATGCAGAATTCAGAATTGGGCTGCGCTTCATCTAATTCAGAATGCTGAATGCAGAATGCAGAATTAGGCTGCGCGGTATTGTCGGTTTGTGAATCATTCTGCATTCTGCATTCTGCATTCTGCATTTTATTCAATTCCGGCATAGCCTTCTCTATAGCATTGTTGATATGTTCTGTAATGAAGCCCGCCTCAAGATGTTCGTCTGAGGCAAAGTCCTCTGGATCGTTGTTTTCGCCATCAGCCCACATTGGTGCTACGGCAAGCGCAAAGAGCGCAGAAAAAAGTATCTTTTTCATATTTTGTGTTAATTTCACACTTCAAAGGTCGGAAATCTACTGCATGAGTGCCTGTGAGAAGTACTTGCTGCGGAGAGGCATTGTCAGCTGTTTGCCTGTGAGTTCTACGACAGCTTTCTGCTTGATGTCCATTGACGAAGCACCAATCTTTACCTCGTACTTGCCTGGAGCAATGTTCCACTGACGCTTGTCGTAGTAGCCGAACTGCTCTGGAGCGAGTGTGAAGGTTACGGTCTTGCTCTCGCCAGCCTTAAGCGGTACGCGAGCGAAGCCCTGGAGCTGTATTGGCTTGAGGTTTTGGTTGTCGGCAGTAGGGGAGAGGTAGAGCTGTACAATTTCAGTTGCCTCCATCTTGCCGGTGTTCTTAATATCAACACTTACAGGGATGCTCTCTGCGTCTGTTGCAGCAGAAGCGTCTGCCTTGATGTTGCTGTACTCGAAAGTTGTGTAGCTGAGACCATAGCCGAAAGGATATGCTACGCGAGCGTCCTGCTCTGTAGAGAGGTTGTAGCAAACCTTACCGTGGATTTCCTCTTTAGGATAGCTTACGCTGAGCTTGCCAGAAGGGCTGATGTTACCGTAGAGAATGTCTGCAAGAGCGTTACCACCTTCCTCGCCTGGATACCATGCCTGAATAACGGCTGCGCACTTCTCTTCAAGTCCGCTGATGATCTGCGCACGACCGCCGAAGACAACGAGTACAACAGGCTTGCCGGTAGCGATAAGCTTCTCAACAAACTCCTCCTGCTTTCCCGGCAGACGCATGTGGATACGGTCGCGGTTCTCGCCACAAAGGATAGCGTTCTCACCGACAGCTGCTATAATGACGTCGCTCTCAGCAGCAATCTTCAATGCGTTGTTGAGGTCAGCCTTCTCGCCTGAGTCAATCATACGATTCTGGATATCCTTGAGATAAGCAACGCGAGGGTCGCCGCTCTTTTCTACAACAGTCTCAACAACTTCTGTCCAGTCGCAACCGCGCTCGTAATTGAGAGTGAAACCCTTTGGAAGACGCGACTCCATACCCATCTTCAGGTTTACAATCTTTGGCTGCTGGTCAGTAGGGTTGTTGCTCTTCCAGAACCAGCTCATAGCCTGGTAGCTATAGTCGCCTAGCATTGCCCACATTGTGTTAGCGTTAGGACCAACGAGGGCGATGGATTTACATGATAATGCAGAATTATGAATGCAGAATTCAGAATCGGGCTGCGCGTCATTTAATGCAGAATCGGGCTGGGTGGCTTTTAGTGGGAGAACGCCGTTGTTCTTGAGGAGAACGACTGACTGAGAGGCGAGTTGGTAGGCTGTTTCGCGCTCTTCCTTAGTGTCGAACTCAATATGACCTTCGTCGTAGAGCTTAGCATCTTTGTCAAGAAGACCGAGCTCTGCCTTATGCTTGAGTACACGCTTTACGGCTGTCTCAAAAGTCTGCTCTGAGACGAGTCCTTTTTCTATAGCCTCAGGAAGCAGGCGGTAGTTGTTGCCTTCAGGGAAGTCAACATCGTTGCCCGCATTGATGGCAGCGGCAGCACGCTCCATAGCGCTGAGGCTGTCATCCACCTGGTCGATAGCGCCGTAGTCGCTGACGATGATGCCGTCAAACTGAAGATAACCGCGGAGAATGTCGGTAAGAAGTTCCTTGCTTGCCACGCACTTTGTGCCATGGAAAAGATGATAGCCTGGCATGACAGTCTTTGCACCAGCAAGACGGACTGCAGTCTCGTGAGGCAGAAGAATTTCCTCCATAAGCTCCTTCTCCTCAGCCTCGCCGCCACCGCCGTAGCCGAGGTAATGCTTTGTACAGGCAGCAACACCCTTCTTGAGGTCGCCCTGCTGCAAGCCCTTTACGAACGCAGTACCGAGAGCTGCTGAGAGGTAAGAGTCTTCGCCGTAAGATTCCTCAAGACGGTTGAATGAAGGGTCACGACAGACGTCAACCATTGGTGAGAGCGACTGCTGCGCACCAACCTTGCGGAGCTGAGTAGATGTCTGAACAGTCTTCACTTCTGCCAGTTCTGTGTTGAACGAGCAGGCAAGACCAATCTGCTGCGGATAGACTGTTGAGCCAAGAGCGTCAATACCGCTGAGCACTTCCTCGTGGCAAAGAGTAGGAATGCCTGAAGGAGTGTTGTTGATAATCCAATCCTGAAGCTGCGCAATCATGTCGCGGAGCTTGTCTGGTTCGTACGGACTATTGAGCGCCACCTGTGAGCAATGGCCTATGCCGTTAGGGATGAGTTCCTTACATTTTGCAGTGTCGAGTTTCCCGTTTTCGTCAAATAATTTTGACATGTAAATTCCCTGAAGCTGCGCAACGCGCTCTTCCTGAGTCATGCCTTCATAAAGCTTGTTCACTTTTTCGTCGATGGATTCTGTGCCACAAGATAACATCATTGCTGCTGCACCCATAGTGATGATTCCTTTCTTTAAAATATTGACCATTTAATATACAATTTACAAATTTACAGATTTACAATTTACACTGACCTTTTTGCCCTTGTAAGCGATGCTTTTCTGCTTGCCATCAGGAGTGATGATATTGAATGTGCGAGAAAGAAGCATACCGTCGTAAGAGCCTGTACGCGGATGGATGGTAAGCGTCTGCTTACGGTCGTTCCAAGTGAAGCGTATTTCGGTGTATTTACCCTGCTCGTAGTTATAGTTGTCAAACTCGTCCTCGTAGAGGGTGAAATCACCATCGGCACCAGGGTATATGCGGATATCGAGGTTGTCCCACTTCTTCTCCGTAGAATACTGCACGTCAGGACCGATAGGCAGGATGGAGCCAGCCTTCACGAAGAATGGGATTTCCGTAAGCTTTGTAGTGAGCGATACTGTCTGACCGCCGTCGAACTTCTTTTTTGTGTTGTATTCGTACCATGAAGTGCCGGCAGGGAGGTAGAAGGTGTTTTCTGTTGACTTTGAAAAATCGACAGCGGTGGCTTCCATTTGAGTTTTGCCAGTGTTCTTGTCCCATCCTGCATTTGCGTCCTTGTCCTTGCGGATAACCTCAGGAGTATAGTGCGCCTTGAGTATAGGAGTGGCGAGAATCTGCTTGCCAAACATATACTCGGTAGCCATGTCAATAACCTTCTTGTCGTCACGGAAGTCCATGACGAGGGCACGCATCATGGTAGAACGACTTGAACTCTTTGTAACCTGCCATGAGGTGCTATATATATAAGGAAGGAGGCGATAGCGAAGTTTCACTGCACCTACGAGAGCGTCATAGACAGGTTCGCCCGGTTTGCCGTAGAGGTAAATCTCGCGAGGCACATCTGCACCGTGGCTGCGCATCATAGGAGTGAACACACCTTGCTGCATCCAACGGACATAAAGCTCGTGGTAAGCAGGATTCTTCTCGCCTGGAAGTCCTTGCCAAGAGCCGTTGTATGAGCCGGCGAAGAAGCCGCCAAGGTCTGAGTTGAAGTTCGGATTGCCGGTGAGACAGAAGTTCAGACCGGCAGGAATCTGGTTGCGGAGCATGTCCCATGTAGAGACAACATCGCCGCTCCAGACATTACAGCCGAAACGCTGCTGACCGAAGAAACCGGAACGAGTGAGGATGAAGAGTCGCTTGTCGTTGCCGTTTGCCTCTGCACGCTGATGGTCATAGACGCCACTTACGCAGCGGTGTGGGAAAAGATTGTGCACATTGCGGTAAGGCCCCATGGCTGTAGGTTGTGTCCAGTCGCTCTCCTTTGGGTTAAAGTGGTCTGGTTCTGTTGAGTCCATCCACCACGCATCAATGCCAAGGTCGAAGAGTCGCTTGAGGTTGTTCCAATAGATGTCGCGAGCCTCGTCGCTGTAAGCATCATAGACGCGCACACCACTTGGATAGTCCATGCGTGGAGGCCAGATATGACTGATGCCTGACTGTGGCCATGTCTCCAGGTTGAAGAGCAAGCCTTTCGCGTCAAGTTCCCTGTAAGCCTTTGTATGAGGGCCGAACGACTGCCAGATAGAGATAGACATGTGGGCATTGCTGTCGTGGATATGCTTTATCATCTTCTCAGGCTGTGGGAACTGTTCGCTCATGAACTCCATGGCATTCCACATGTAGTTGTTGCCCCAATACTGCCAGTCCTGGATGATGCCGTCGAGAGGAATCTGCTGCTTGCGGTAAGTGTCGAGCACATTGCAAGTTTCTTCCTGACTCTTGTAGCGCTCCTTGCTCTGATGGAAACCGTAAGTCCATAGCGGGAACATCGGAGCATCGCCTGTAAGTTCACGCACTCCAGCCACAACGCCGTCAGCATCACCGCCATAGATGAAGTAGTAATCCACAGCCTCAGCCACTTCAGGCTTGAACATTATCACGCCGTTCTTGTCTGTGACGCGAGTTGTAGAGTAATTGTTATAGTAGATTCCATAGCCCTTTACCGACTGGAAGAAAGGAATACCGTCCTCAGTATTTCCTGGGCAAAGATCACGGTCAATGCCACGCTGCGACATCTTTCCGTTCTGCAGGATACCAAGGCCATAGATAGCCTCGTCTGCCTCAAGAGTCCATGCACAAGCGTTCTTGTCGGCAGTAGTACTTTCTTTTGTGAGCAACTCACCTTTTGGTGAATAGAAACAGACTAATCCGGCTTGCACCTCAACTTTAAATGCCGGCTTTATATACTTGTCATACCTGTGCGCAGATGGAAGGACAACATCAGTAGGCGACTGATAATCAGCCATTTCTGTCTTTATGACATGTACTATATTCGGTGAATACCATTCTACCTTTACCTTTGCCATTCCGGAGAGAGCTATAAGTCCGGAAGCTATAAGTAATAAAGTTCTTTTCATTTTGCTTGGTGTTATCGTTTTGGAAATTATATACTTTCTGTCCTCCAAGATGTAGGGCGAGGATTTCCGAGCCGTTTCGCCGCATAAAACCTGAATCGCGACTCACAAATGTTCGCCCTACATCATGGGACAACTCATATATGAATCCTATATGATTACTTCATTTCCCAGTAGTTGAAGTCGAAGAGATTCTGATCGCCTTCACCGAAGAAGCGGAACCAGAGGTCGTGCTTGCCAGTAACCTTCTTGAGGTTGCACTTTGCAAGACCTTCTGCGCCAATCTGGGCTGTACCGATGATAGGACCTTCCATGCCGTCGATGCGAATCTGGATGCAAGCCTTTGCGTCTGGCTTCTGGTTCTGAATGGCAGCGATGAACTGCTTTGCGCCAGCTTTGCCGAAATCAACGCCCTTGACCATCATGCAGTCATTGTTGTCGATGTTTGTTACTACGAGGTCATTGTAGCCGATGCTACGAGTCTTCAAGCCGCGAGCGTAAGCCATTGTTTCTGCCTCAACGCGACGGAAAGGATTGAAAGAGCCAATCTGCTCAACGCCTTCCTTGCTCCAGTATGGAATTTCCTGGATAGTGCCGTCGGCATTGTACTTCATCTCCTGGCAAGAAACAGAACGACGCTCAGCGTGGCGGTAAGCGTGACCATTGTATTTAAGCTGTGAAGCCCAGAGGTCGTAGTTCAAGCCGAAGACGTAAGACTTGCCCTTGTAATCAATGATGCCGGGGTGGTTACCGCGAGAGAGATGAGTGTGAGGCATGATGTGGCCCTGGTATTTCCAAGGACCAGTAATCTTGTCGCTCATGGCATAGCCGATGCCCTCAGGACAGCAAGTAGAAGCGAAGGCGCAGTAGTATTTGCTACCATGCTTGTAAACCCAAGGACCTTCCTGATAGTCCTCGATATGAGGATGTTGTACAATTTCGCCAGAAGTAGAGATCATGTCCTCGTTGAGCTTTATCATATAGAGGTTTGGATTTCCCCAATACATATAAGCCTGACCATCGTCGTCAATCCAGACGGTAGGGTCAATGTCGTACCAATGCTCACGCTGCCAAACGAGCGGTTTGCCTAGAGGATCCTTGAAAGGACCGTAAGGGTTGTCTGCCACGAGGACAGAGATTCCGTTGCCGTGGATAGGGCAGTACATATACCACTTGCCGTTGCGCTCAATGACCTGCTCAGCCCAAGCGCCGTTGTTGTTCTTATACCATTCGAAGTCGCCGAGAGAAGCTACTGCGCCGTGATCTGTCCAGTTTACCATGTCGGTAGAGGTGTAAAGGAGCCAGTCGTACATCTTGAAGTTCTCACCGTCGTCAGCGTCGTGAGTAGTGTAGAGATAGACTGTGTCGCCATGCACGTAAGGAGCTGGGTCGGCTGTGTACTTTGTCCAGACAATAGGGTGCTGGGCAAATGCTACTAAAGAAGTAAAGGTTAGGATTGAAAGGAGTAGTTTTTTCATATTGTGATTGTTTTTTGCCCTCGCATGATGCGAGGGAACGGTGGCTATTAAGACCGGCGACGAAATCGCCGGGAACGGTGGCTAGTAGAGTCCGAGTGAGAAAACTCGGGAACGGTGGCTAGGCTCGGTGGTTAAAGGAGAATCTTTGTCTTTTTGCCGTTGTAGTCAATTGTAGTTTTGGTTTTGTCATTTGGCAAAAGGAAAACGAACCTACGCTTGCTCTCCATGCCTGGGAAAGAGCCTTGGCGTGGAAGAATGGTGAGTTCGCGCTTTGCATCGTTCCACTTGAAAGTTATCGTAGAGTATTCGCCATTCTGGTAAGCGAGTGATGTGCCGTCATCTTCGTAGAGAGTGAACTCTGCGTCGGCTCCAGGGAAAACGCGAATGCCAAGAGTTTTGCTGTTCGCTACATCTGAGGTTGATTTTGTTTTCACTTCGTCGGTGATGTCCCAAGGAATGATAGAGCCGCCCTTTGCGTAGGCATGGATATCGTTGTCTATGCGATACCACTTTGCAGACTCTGGAAGATAAACCTTCTGATTGGTTACATCGTCACTTGTGGCAGGACAAACGAGGATATTCTTGCCGAGCATGTACTCCGTAGTCTGCTGCATTGCCTTCTCGTCGTTAGGGAAATCGAATACGAGAGGACGCATCAATGTGCTACCTTCACGAGAGACGCGAGCTGCCTCGCTGTAGAGGTAAGAGATAAGATTGTAGCGCTTGCGGATTGCCTTGACGAAGGTGGTGTAGGTGTTATCAGAAGCTGATGCTTCTGACACAGGGGCTGATTGATAGCGCCAAGGTTCGGTCTGGCTCATATAGCCATGAACGCGCATCACAGGGAGATATACTGCATTCTGGATCCAACGGAGCATACGCTTCTGATAACCAGGGTCGGTGTATTGGTTGCCCGGGCGGAAGAAACCGCCAGCATCGTATGTCCACCAAGGCACACCAGCAGCCATCTGTCCAAGACCGCCAGCTATCTGACGTTCAAGAGTCTTGTAGTCGTTGCCTACATCGCCGCTCCAAGTAAGTACGCCGAATCGCTGAATGCCAGGAGAAGCAGAACGAGTCATGATCATTGGACGCTCGTTCGGGCGCTCCTTCAGAAGACCATTATATACAACATCGTTTACCGCAAATGGGAAGATGTTGCGGACAGCATTGCCCGAAAGCTTGCCCTTGTCAACCATGCGACCTGCGAGGTCATCGTTTTCCGGCTCTGTTGCATCCTGCCACCAAGCATCGATTCCAGTAGGCAGAATCTTCTCTTTGTATGAAGTCCAATAGGCATCGCCAGCTTCCTTAGAGAAGAAATCAATCCAGTCTGTATTCGGGATATAGTGCTTGTCGGCTTCCAACTGCTTGCCGAGTTTGCTGTTATGATCCACCTTTGCCCAAACAGAGAGCATGAGCTTGATGTCCATGTTGTGAAGCTTCTTAACCATACTCTTTGGGTTGGAATAGTTTACTGGGTCAAACTCCATGGAGTTCCATCCTGTATTGCCCCACCACTGCCAGTCCTGGACAATCATGTCGATAGGGATGTTTCGTTTGCGGAATTCCTCGGCATTCTGCACGACATCATCCTGCGAAACATAGCGCTCGCGGCAATGTACATAGCCTAGAGCCCAGCGTGGCAGCATAGGAACTTCGCCTGTGAGAGCGCGGTAAGAGGCTATGATTTCATCGGCAGAACCGCTGAAGACTGTGTAGTCAAGAGTTTGTGCAACTGGAGAAGAGAATGTAGTGCAATCTGCCTTTACCTTATTATAATATAAAGAAGGCTTATCGTTTCTCTCACCACGAACAACGACCTTATGCTCACCCTTTGTCAATGTCGCCTTGAAAGCGGCTGTCGGTGGCAGCCAGATATTGTTTGCTTCGTAAAGAACCTTACCGTCAATTTCAACATAATGACGACGAGCCATGCTCTGACCAACATCCAAGAGAAGGGAATATTCGCCCGCCTCTTCTATGTTCAGCGTGCTGACAAACTGCTGATAGTGACGCTCCTCGCGCTTGTTGCCTGTGGTGCTTGTAGTATTCACCACAACAGTTTCGTCCGAATCAGTCTCCTTCTCAAGCTTAAGGCTATTGGAAGCAGGATTGAAATCCGTCATACCGCAGTTGTTCCACAGAATGCCGTAGCCCTTGTTTGAGATAATCATTGGCAGTGCAATCTGTGTGTTCACCTGAGTGAGTCGGCGTGTGAGACCTTTCACATTAAGGTTTCCGTCCTGAAACTGTCCTGTGCCAAACTGGTATTCGTCGGTAGGAGTCAGGAAAGTCTGCGAAACGCGATAGGCGTCATTGCCGTTGTCTTTAATCTTTGCAACAACTCGCCCTGCTGCCATTTCCGAAAGTAAGCAGTTTCCTTTTGCATCGTGGAAAGAAAGTTGGTCAATCGGATTATAGCGAGCTGTCAACTTCGTGTCCTTAGACACAGAAGCAACCTTCTTTATCGCCGCTTCCGTATAGAACGATGCTGGCTCCGGCTTATGACCGCGAGGCAGAAGTTGTACACGGATGGCATTTTGACAAAGTTGAGTTACTCGCAGCGTGTCGCCATTGGCGATAACCCACGACTTGACGGCTGGTTTTGTTGCGAAACAGTTAGCTGCGACGCAGAGAAGAAGTATTAAAAGTTTATTTTTCATAATTATTCGCTCCAAGGCATCCACTTTTTGTAATCAACATTCTTGAACATTTCTGCCTTCTGCACATTTGTGTTGGCAGACTTTCCGAGCAGGAAGCGGTCAACGAAAGCCTCCACTTCCGGATATTGCTCCTTAGGGAGCTGGCAGTGCATGTGACCTCCGACGATAGAGAATCCCATGCGGTCGGCAATGCCGAACTGCTCCCACACCTTGTGTGCTGCATGGCATGAAACATAGCCGCTTTCGTCGGCAAGCCATTCGTAGTCGGTATTGCCAAGAACAAGAAGTGCACGAGGGGCTACGAGAGCCGCAAGCTGATGGTGGTCTATAGGGAGTTTAGCCACATTCGTCTCAGAGAATTGGCGCATGTCCTCGATAAACCAAGAGTAGTTTGTGCGCGCAATTGTCTCAACATTGCCGAGAGTTTCGCTTACTCGCCAAGAGTCAACGCCACCGCCACCAGGTTCCTGGGCAATGCAAAGTGCGATGCGCTCGTCGAGGGCAGCAGAGAAGAGAGCCATCTTTCCTGCGAAGCTACAGCCGGTAATCGCAATGTGCTTCATGTCAATGCGAGACTTTTCTCCCAAGATTTCAAGCGCATCAAGTATGCGGCTTACACCCCATGGCCATGCAGAATAAGAGCCGATGTAAGTCTTGTCAGGGTAAATCTTGTTGATAGGCTCCTGTCCGCGGCGCTGAGTGTGCGATGTAACCTGTGAGAAATTATAGGATATGCGGGCGATATTGCGGTTTTCGAATATCTCCTTTGGCAGACTTCCTGTGCCACCGAAACCTATTCCAATCACAGCTGGGAACGGTCCGTCACCTTCCGGATAGTCTATCTTTGCACGCATACAAAGTATCTCATCGCCTACGCTGACGTTGATTTTCAGCGTGTCGTTCTTGATTTGAGCCCATACCTGATCCTTGCTTACCACTGGCTTTTCGCCAATCTCGTATTTCTGCAAGTAATGGATAATTTCCGCACGATGCTTCTCCCAGTCTTTGTACTGTGAGCCGCGTGAACCGTCAGCAAAGAGGAATGGGTCAGGGAGAGTCTCAAGTCGTGGCAGTTCTGCGAAAGACTTTTCTGGGATGTTTACAACGTGTTTGTCCGCAGTATTCTCCTTTGAAAATACCAACGGAATCTGATTCTGTGCCACAACGGATGAAGACACAAGCAGTGAAAGGGCGATAAAGATGTTTCTCATAATGGCTATTTTTGTCATTTTTATTATAGTTTCAATAGGTAATTTTTAGGTTTATTAATTGTGATCTTTGGACTTTCATTATATTATCCTTGGCGTTACATTACATAATCCTTGGCGTTACATTTCGTAATCCTTGGCGTTTTGGTGTGATTTCTTATAAGAAAAGTTATCTTTTCTAGTAAGAAAATAAAATTTTTCTAGTAAGAAACTGCACCCATTTCTTATAAGAAAATTATATCTTTCCTAGGGAAAGACGGATGCTTTTGCTTGGAAAGGCAATTGCTTAGAGCGGGGAAAGCTGTTAACTTCGCAAAGGGAAGTGCTTTATTCCTTGGATTCTGAGTCAAATCTTCGGAAGATTCCCGCCATGATTGTGCCGCTGATACTGTGCCAGGCGCAGCTGATGGCGCAAGGCAGAAGTGCGAGCGGATTGGTAGCAAGGAAGAAGTTTGTGGCAAGATTCGTAGCCAATCCTGCGTTCTGCATTCCAACTTCAATGCTGAGAGTGCGCTGCTTTGCCGTATTGAACTTGAACAGGCGAGCCACGCAGAATCCGAGCAGATAGCCGAGGCTGTTATGGCAGAATACAGCCGCCATTGTGATGGCAAGGATGGTCAATCCCTCGCTTACCAGCCTATCGTGGACACTCGTAATCACGCCGCCTACGATACATGCAAGAGCAATAACGCTGAAAGCCGGCATTACCGACTGGATTTTCGTGAAGTATTCTTTGCTGCCGAGCCATACATTCAGTGTGAAACCGATAAGGACAGGAATGAGTGTAACAATCAGTATGTTGATGAACATGCCGAAAGCGTCCACATCAACGCTTTGTCCTGCAAGCAAGAGCACGAGCAAAGGAGTAACAATCGGAGCGAGTAGGGTAGAGATGGTCGTCATGCCCACGCTGTAAGCTATGTCTCCCTTGCACAGATAACTCATGATATTGCTGGAAACGCCGCCTGGACAACAGCCTACGAGAATGATGCCAATGCTGATGTCGGTAGGCAGTGACAGTAACTTGCAGATGGAGAACGCAACAAGCGGCATTATGGAGTACTGAGCAATTGTGCCGAGAAGAAGGTCGAATGGCCTGCGCGCCAACGCCTTGAAATCGGCAGTCGAGAGTGTCAGTCCCATAGTCAGCATGATAAAGCCGAGAATGCTGGTCTGAACATATCCGCTGACCCAAGTGAAAGTCTGCGGAATGAAGAATGTGAATATGGCGGTTGCTACTACTATTATGGTAGCATGCTGCGATATTTTTGAAGCAAGTTGTCTCATGTAGCTGTTATTTGGCGGCAAAGTTAATAAAAAACTTCGTATATTTTCAAGTTATTTTATTTTTTGTGTTACTTTTATGTCAAAAGTGTAAATTGTTACAATTTTGGAAGTCATTTGAGGGGCTTTTTGGCTTGGAAAGTGCGGAAAATTGGTAAGAATTAAGGAAAAAAAAGGGTGTTGATGAAATTAATTGCCGTAAGATTTGCAAACTTTTAAAAGAATTGATATATTTGCAGACGATTTGAAAAGCATTTAATAACAACTCGTATATTTACTAACCCCTTAAACAGAACTTAATAAACTCTATGCCATCTTCTGTTCTCTCGCTTTTCGCTGCGGCTGCAGCTGGCAGTAGCATGTCAATCGGCTTTGCTGCTCTCTTGGCTTTCTTGCCTATTCTTCTGGCACTCGTTCTCATGGCGGGCTTCCGCTGGCCTTCAACCAAGGCTATGCCATTGTCTTTCCTCGTAACTGCGGTCATTGCGCTGTTTGCATGGCAACTTCCTTTCATGCGTGTGGTAGCTCTCACGCTCGCAGGCTTCTGGGATGCTTTCGGAATCCTCATCATCGTGTTCGGTGCACTTCTCATCTACTACACTTTGCAGTCAAGCGGTGCTATGGAAACTATCCAGGCGGGTATGCAGAAGATTAGCCCTGACCGTCGTATTCAGGCCATCATCATCGGCTTCATGTTCTCTGCATTCATCGAAGGTGCAGCAGGCTTCGGCACACCGGCAGCTCTCGCAGCTCCACTGCTCCTCGGTCTCGGTTTTCCTCCTTTGTGTGCAGCCGTTATCTGCCTCTCTTTCAACTCTATACCTGTAACATTCGGCGCCGTAGGTACTCCTACCATCAAGGGCTTCGGTTCTCTTGAAGAGCAGGCTATCCAGGCATTGAACGACATGAATCTTGCAGGTGTTGACGCTTCAATGGTTTACAAGCACATCGGCGAATATGTCACTCTCTGCCACCTCCCAATGCTCTTCGTTCTTCCTATCTTCATGATGGGCTTCATGACTCGTTTCTATGGTAAGAACAAGTCTTGGAAGGAAGGCTTCGCTATCTGGAAGTACTGCCTCCTCGCATCTATCTGCTTCGGCATTCCTTTCTATACTTTGGCATGGCTCGCTGGTCCTGAGATTCCATCAATGATGGGTGGTATCATCGGACTTGGCGTTCTCGTATGGCTCACAAAGAAGGGCGTTTTCGTACCAAAGGATGTTTGGACTTTCGGCGACGCTGAGACTTGGGATTCAGATTGGTCTGGCGAAATCAAGGCTTCTGACGTTAAGGAGTTCAAGCAGCACATGAGTCAGGTTAAGGCTTGGATGCCTTACATCCTCTGCGGTCTTATCCTCGTTATCACTCGCGTTCCTGCTTTCGGTCTCAAGCCTATCATCAACGATCCAATGTTCAGCCTCGGCTTCACTAACATTCTTGGTGAGGAAGGTGTGAACTCAGCAATAGCAATTCTCAACCTCCCTGGAACTATTCCATTCATCCTCGTTGCCATCATCACCATCTTCTATCACGGCATGATGAAGGACGACGAAATCGGTTCTAACAAGGTGAAGACAGCTTGGGGTACAGCCATCGGTAAGATGAAGAACCCAACAATCGCTATGCTCGCTGCCGTTGCTCTCGTTTCAATCTTCAAGGGCTCTGCTGCTTCTGAGGTTGTCATCGGCGACGCTGCCGGCACTTCAATGCCAATGGCTATGGCTAAGCTCATGTCTTCTGCACTTGCTCCTGTATGGCCAATGGTTATCTCTTACATCGGAGGTCTCGGCTCGTTCATCACAGGTTCTAACACAGTATCAGACATGCTCTTCGCTAACTTCCAGTGGGATGCAGCTACAGCACTCAACTATACTCCTAACCAGCACTTCGTAGCCGTTGCTGCTCAGGGTGCCGGTGGTGCTATGGGTAACATGATTTGTATCCACAACATCGTAAGTGCTTGCGCCGTTCTTGGTCTTATTGGTCGCGAAGGACAGATTCTCCGCAAGACTTGGATTCCTTTCGTGCTCTACGGATTGCTCACTGGAATCATGGTGTTTATCCTTCTTTCTGTTGTGTAAGCCTCTCCCCCCTTACCCCCTCCCCGATTATGGGGAGGGGGAGTAATTACATTTACTAACTGAGACTACATATAATATAAATATAATAGAAGGCAATTAATCAAATATAGTATTAACACCTCTCCTACAAATCATATTCCTCCCCCTCCCCATAATCGGGGAGGGGGTCGGGGGGAGAGGCTTATTAAGTAATTATCATGAAAATCGGACTTTTCGTACCTTGCTATGTTGACGCTCTCTATCCTGAGGTCGGCGTGGCAACCTACAAGCTCTTGACATCATTAGGTTTGGATGTTGAATATCCAGAGAAGCAGACTTGCTGCGGACAGCCTATGGGTAACGCCGGCTTCCAGCATAAGGCAGACAAGTTGGTCAAGAACTATGATGAGTTGTTTGCTAAATATGACTATGTTGTTGCTCCTTCTGCAAGTTGCGCCGCATACGTTCGTTTCTTCCATCCAAACATCGTGAACCACGAGTGTGAGGCTGCAAAAAAGACTATGGATCTCGTTGAGTTCCTCCACGACGTTGTGAAGCCTACTTCTCTCAAGGCAAAGTTCCCTCATGTAGTGAGCTTGCACAACAGCTGCCACGGTGTTCGCGAACTCGGACTCTCTTCTCCAAGTGAGCGCAACGTGCCACGCTTCAACAAGATCAAGGATCTCCTTCAGCTCGTAGAAGGCATCACAGTGAAGGAGCCTGAGCGTGTTGATGAATGCTGCGGTTTCGGCGGTATGTTTGCCATCGAGGAGCCAGATGTTTCTGCTCGTATGGGACGCGACAAGATTGCTCGCCACCAGGCTACAGGTGCAGAATACATCACTGGTCCAGACTCTTCTTGCCTCATGCACATGCAGGGATTGGCAAAGAAGGACGGCACTCCAATCAAGTTCATCCATGTGGCACAGATCCTCGCCGCAGGACTCTGACCCCCCATCCCCCCAAGGGGGAGTTCTTAATTGATTTCTACGCAAATTCTAATATAGTTTAATACTAACTAAAAAAATCCCTAATCCTCAAGACAATTTAAAATTCCCCTTCGGGGGTTAGGGGGCTTTTCTTTAATATGAGCACAATACATGCAAAGAAAGCCGAAGCCTTCCTTGAGAATGCAGAGAAGGTTACACGCCATGACCAAACATTCTGGTCAGTACGTGCCAAGCGCGATGTTCTTGCCTACGAACTTGAAGAGTGGGAACAGCTTCGCGAATCGGCAAGTCAGATAAAGAAACATACTGTTACTCACCTCGCTGACTATCTTGAGGAGTTCGAACGCAACGCTACCAAGAACGGTGCTATCGTTCACTGGGCAAAGGATGCTGACGAATACAACAAGATTGTCCAGGAAATCCTTGACAAGCATAATGTGAAGAAGGTCGTTAAGGGTAAGTCTATGCTTACTGAGGAATGCCATCTCAACGAGAACCTCATCAAGAGAGGCATCGATGTTGTAGAGACCGACCTCGGCGAGCGCATCCTTCAGCTTATGGAACTTCCACCAAGCCACATCATCATGCCTGCTATCCACATCACTCGTGAGCAGGTTAAGGAATGCTTTGGCGAGAAGGGAATCCTTGAGAAGAACGGTGCCCAGGGTGCAAAGTCTATGGGTTTTGACGACAAGACAGAACTTGAATCAAAGGCAGATCCTACATATCTTACTCGTTGCGCACGCTATCACCTCCGCGACAACTTCATGACTGCTGAGTGCGGTATGACTGGTGCAAACTTCGGCGTTGCTTCAACTGGCGAAATCGTTGTTTGTACTAACGAGGGTAATGCTGACATGAGTACTTCTATGCCTAAGCTCCACATCGCTTCAATCGGTCTTGAGAAGGTTATTCCTAACTACGATGCTATGGGCGTATTCCAGCGTCTTCTTGCTCGTCACGGAACAGGTCAGGCTACTACCGTTTACACTTCTCACTTCAAGAAGCCACGTCCAGACGGCGAGTTCCACATCATCCTCGTTGACAATGGTCGAAGCAACATCCTCTCTAACCCAGACCACTGGCAGTCGCTCAAGTGTATGCGCTGCGGTGCTTGTATGAACACTTGCCCTGTTTACCGTCGTTCTATGGGATATTCTTACACTTACTTCATCCCAGGACCTATCGGTATCAACCTCGGTATGCTTCACGATAAGGACAACAACTACCACAACTGCTCAGCATGTTCACTCTGTTGCTCTTGCGACAATGTTTGTCCGGTGAAGGTTGACCTCTCAACACAGATCTACAAGTGGCGTCAGGAACTCGACGACATGAACCATGCAGACCCTCTCAAGAAGGCTATGTCTCAGGGTATGAAGGTCATGTTCGAGCATCCGGGACTCTATACTACGGCTCTTGGCATGGCTCCAATGGCAAACCACTTGCCTTCGTTCATTACAGGTATCAAGCTCAACGCATGGTGCAAGCATCACACTATGCCTGAGTTCAAGCAATCGTTCCACTCACTTTGGAAGAAAGGAAAAGTAAAATGAGTAGCAAAGATTTAATATTAGGTACATTGCGCAAGAATGTGCGCGAGACATACGATATGCCAGACCTCGGATTCAAGAAACTTACTTTCGACGATCCTGTGGCAGAATTCATAAAGCAAGTTACAACAACTGCCGGCGCTAAGCTTGTTGAGATCAAGCCGGGCGACGACATCAACGCAAAGATCCGCGAGGCTTATCCTGACGCAAAGGTTATTGCCAGCAATCTTCCGGGCATTGACGCACAGAAGAATCCGGATGAGGTTGAAGTTGCACAAGACCTTGACGGCACTGACCTCGGTGTTATCGAAGGCGGTGTGGCATGTGCAGAGAACGCTTGCGTTTGGGTACCGATGAACATGAAGCAGAAGGCTATTTGCTTCATTTCGGAATTCCTCATCATCTTCGTGTCAAAGAAGAACATCGTTTCCAATATGCACGACGCTTACAAGGCTCTTGAGCAGATGGGCGAAACATCTAAGTACGGTTTCGGCACATTCATCTCAGGTCCTTCAAAGACAGCCGACATCGAGCAGTCTCTCGTTTACGGTGCTCAGGCTGCCTGCGGTGTAACGATATTCTTGACGGACTGACCCCCTAGCACCCCAAGGGGGAACTTTAAGAGTTTTATTCGCCATCTTTACAATTAATACTAATAATTATTAATAGATAATCTCCCCATCCTCCGAAGCAACTTAAAACACCCCCCTCGGGGGATGGGGGGTCTGATTTCTTATGAAACACATTCTCCTCGCCATGTCCCTCCTTGCCGCTCCTTGCGTAATGGCAGATGAAGTTGACGAGTTCGTCAACGACAATACCCCTATCGACAACGAGTTCCTCACCAACGAATCCAACCACGAAGGCGGCTTCCTCACTGACTTCCTCAACGAAGCCATCAGCAAGGAGATGGAGTCAGCCGCTTCCGATGCCACTTACGACGGCATGGAGGTTGGTCGCAAGGTTACCGACTACGTCTCTGCGCCTAAGTTCGGCGGCTACTACATGAGCGGCTATTACTACTCTAGCAAGGAAGGCGCTCATTCCGGCGACGGCTTCAAGCAGAAGAATGCCCGCATGTATGTCAGCGGAACAATCCTCAAGGACTTCAGCTATCTCGTTCAGGTGCAGCTCACTAACGCAGCTTTCCACATGAAGGACTATTGGCTTGAGTGGAAGAAATATCCTGAGTTCCAGATCAAGGGCGGTCAGTTCATTCGCGTCTTCGGTTACGAGAACCCTTACAACCCATTCGAATACCACGACGGTGCTTACGCTCAGATTACCCAGAAGCTCTGCGGACAGGCTGACTATGTTGGCGAAGACAATGGCGGCGGTCGTGACAAGGGTATCCAGATTCAGGGTGACCTCTTCCCTGCAAAAGACGGCCATCGTTTCCTCCATTATCAGTTCATGGTAAGCAACGGTCAGACCATCAACTCTGCCGACAAGAACTCGCAGAAGGACCTCTCTGGTATGATTGCCATTCAGCCTATTCAGGGCTTGCGCATCGCTGCTTGGGGATGGACAGGCAACTTCACTGGCAGCAACGGTGTAACTGTTGACCGCGACCGCTACATGTTCTCTATCTTCTATGATAAAGACGATTGGACATTCCGCACAGAATACGCTCACTCTACAGGTCATAGCGTACTCGCAGCAGACGGCAAAGGCGGCTTCACTGACAACGGTAAGCAGCAGGGGTGGTACGCAGCACTCGGCATTCCTTGCAACCCATGGCTCAAGACATGGCTCAAGTACGATGCTTACGAGAAAGACGCATCAGCATCTACCCTCTGTTCTATCTATTCTGTAGCTCCAAATATCCAGCTCCACAAGAACCTCTGGTTCCAGCCACGCGTAGCATACGTTCATGATCGCAACCTCACTTCCGACAACCGCAACTACTGCGAACTCTCTTGCGAAGTAGGTGTAAGATTCTAATCTCTCTCGCCAATTCTGTTTAACGAATAGCTACTGCAACATCTGCAACATTTGCAACATCTGCAACATTTGCAACAAATAAAACACGAATCCCGTACTCCACACGAAATGGAATACGGGATTTGTTGGTTATGGCTAGATTCCTTTATTGCAACTTCACGATGGCATAGCTGGTGGCTGGCATGTTGACTGAAACCTTGCCGGTCTTCTTGTCATGCGTGATCTTGAACTTGTCGCCTGCAAGGAGCTTGGTCTTGCAGAACTTGGTATTAATCTCGAAGGTTGCCTCTGAAGCCTCTGCGCGTGGGTTGAGCATGACGAGGACAACATCCTTTCCAGCTGCACGAGCATAGACGAATGGGTATGTGTTCTTCTCTGCATAGACAGGCACGAACTCAGCATAGTTTGCCAAGGCTGGTTCGCTGTGACGAAGGGCAATGAGCTTGCGTGTGCGGTTGAGCAATGAGTTTGGATCAGCCTCTTCTGCCTCAACATTAGGAGCATCATCGGCAGGATCTACAGGGAGATAAAGCTTAGAAGCATCGCCGGTAGAGAAACCGAGATTCTTGCCCGAAGTCCACTGCATAGGCGTACGAGCACCGTTACGTGGCTGATAGGCACCTTCCACCTGTGGCCAAGATGTAGGCAACTGCTTCATGCCGATTTCGTTACCATAATAGATGAATGGCAGGCCAGGCATTGTGAAGCCGAAAGCGTAGATGATTTCAAGTTCCTTGTCAGTGCGAGTGTTAGCTATACGAGCGTTGTCGTGATTGCCCAAAGGAAGGCTGATATAGCCCTTGCCAACGGTCTTTTCGTACTGTTCCATATAGCTTGCAAGGAAGTCTGTGATATTGCCCTTACCATCCTTGTCGAAGAAGCTATGACCCTCGCTGCAACCATTGAGAATACGCCAGCTTTCCTTCTGGAAGAGGTCGTTGTAGCCATTGAACCAATGGAAGAAATCCACGTGGAAACACTTGTCGAGAGCGTCCGATGGGAAAGACCATTCAGCCACCATCAGCGAACCCGGATATTCCTTCTCGAGCAACTCTCGGATTTCGCGCCAGAAGAGCTTTGTTGCGTTCTCGTTGGTAGTGAAGAACTGTTCGTTGCCGCGTGTCTGACGAGTCTTTACCAGCGCGCCAGCCATGTCTGCACGGAAGCCATCGCAACCCATATCCATCCAGAAACGAAGCACATCCTTGAGGTCGTTCTTCATCGCCACAACATCCGGATGATCGGTAGGCAACTGCCATGGCTGGTTAGGGTCAGGGTTGGCAAAGCCGAAGTTCAATGCAGGCTGACACCAGTAGAAGTTTCTCATGTACTGACCGTTACGCTCAGCATATCCCTTGATGAACTGACCTGCAAACTCGCGTGGTGGGTCAACCCAGTTGGTCTCTGTCCAGATGTAGTAGTTTGAGTATTTGTTAGGCTCCTGCTTGCACGACTCCTTGAACCAAGGGTTATCGATTGAAGTATAGCTGATCACATAATCGAATATGACATGCATTCCGCGCTTGTGAATCTCCTCGAAGAGCTGCTTTGCGTCCTCGTTGGTGCCGTAGCGTGGAGCTATGCGGTAGTAGTCGCGAATGTCGTAGCCGGCATCAAGGAACGGAGAGTCGAAGAAAGGATTGAACCAGATGGCATCCACACCGAGGCTCTTCACATAGTCGAGCTTGCTGATGATACCCTTGATATCACCAATGCCATCGCCGTCGGAATCGCAGAATGTCTGCGGATAGATTTGGTAGAACACGGCGTTCTTTGCCCAATCCGGTACATCTGGCACTTCGTAGTTGCCCGTAATTTTCTGCGCATTAGCCGAGAAGCAGAGCGACAGCAGACAGAAAAGAGAGAGTAAATGTTTCATAGTTAGTGTATAAATAAAGGGTTAGTTACTTGGTTATTCTCCGCAAAAGTAACACTTTTCCAGTTAACTACCAAATTATTCACTGACTTTTCGTATTATGCTCCAACATTTTCGCTATTTTATTTTGACAGTTCGCGGGATATGTTTACTTTTGCACCAGAATAAACAGAATCTATGGACATGATTATCAACGAATTTTCCTTGGAGTTATCCGACAAAGAGCAAACCATAAACTGCGTTGTGTGGAAAGGCGAAGAGCCACCGAAGGCTGTGCTGCAGATTGTGCACGGCATGGAGGAATATGTCATGCGATACAATGCGCAGGCTTGCGACCTTGTAAAGCGCGGATGGGCAGTAATAGGTCATGACCATCTAGGACATGGCAAGTCGGGCATTCACCAGCGTGGACATTTCACAGACCGCGAGGATGGCGACAGAATAGTGCAAGAGGACATCTATGCCGTTCATCAGTATGCGCGGAAAACATGGCATGATGTGCCGCTATTCATCATGGGACATTCCATGGGATCGTTCCTCGTAAGGCGTTGGCTGATGACTCACAGCAATGAGGTGCAAGGAGCAATAATCATGGGCTCCGGATGGTACGATAGCTTCACAGCACACGCCGGTCTTGCAGCAATAGCCGTTGCCGAGAAACTTCATGGCACAAGGAGCAAGGTGGGATGGCTGACAAGGTTGCTGTCGCCTATGGAGTGGAAATTCCGCAGTGAAGGACGTTACGCATGGCTCAGCAAGAACAAGGCTAATGTCGAGGCTTTCCAAACCGACCCTCTGCGTGGCTTTGGCTTCACCGTTGGTGCCTACAGACACTTTTTCCGAAACATTGCTTCCGTAGCAAAGGCTGAGAATGCAGACAAACTGAATCGTGAACTGCCACTGCTCATCATCTCCGGAAGCGATGACCCTGTAGGCGGTAATAAAGCAGTAGAGAAAATATCCGCTTTCTACCGTGGATTGGGATGCAGGAATGTATCGCAGATAATCATGGAAGGCGACAGACACGAACTGTACTTCGAGGACGACTGCGAGGAGACGATAGCAGCCGTCAGCAATTGGCTGGAAGCGGTGAAATAGAAGCTATTAATAAGATGTAGGGCGAAGATTTCTGAGTCGTTTCGCGCAATAAAGCCTGGAATTACTGCTCGGAAATCCTCGCCCTACATATAAACCTATATTGTTGCAGATGTTGCGTATGTTGCAGATGTTGCAGTAGCTATTCTGTGAGCAAAATGCCTATTTCCACCAATCGTCTTTCACATCACTGATGATGCGCACAAGTTCGTTCATCACAAGGCACATCTCACGACTGATGGTAGATTGCTTTCCGTTTTGGTTAAGGTTATCGTTAGGGTTATCGTTTCTATAAACATACGTCCAACATGTCATCTGTACATGGCGGTTCTCGGCTGTTGAATAGAATGCCTTGCCACCTGGTTTATAGCGATTGCTAAAACCGTTATCCATCAGTTCAATGAATGGCAACTGCTCCAGCATCAGCTGTTTCATAATATCGCGTTCCTTAGGGCTAATAAAGGCACTAACCACAACAGCCCCCTCGCGAGCAGCTTTCATAACAGCCTCTTTCTGCTGTTCAAAGAGTGGCGCATCAGCACGATGACAGATAAGCGACACCTTTCGTCCGGCAGACAGCAACGCGCGGTTGCCAACATAGTCAATAGCAAGCTCTTTCACATCATTCGGTTGCCGCTTCAAACGGTGATTCACATTAGCCTGCAATGCGCGGCATTTCTCCGGATTGCGTCCAATCCATGGGTCGGAAGCTACAGCAGCAAGAGCGCGCTGCAATGTCCAATTCTCGGAATGCCCATTACGCATCACGCAGAAACGATCGGGCTTAGAGCGGGTTATCAAGCGTTTTCGAGGATTGTTGCGGATGTACTGCCGCTTAATCTCTATCTCCTCCTCCGTCACAGCCTCCACATCGTTGTAGCCACGCACCATGAGAGCAGGGCCACGGAAGGAGTGGGTGTGGTCGCGATCATTATATTGAGGCGTTCGAACGCCTTTTACATACGTCATCTCGCGCCATGGTATGCCAAGTGTGTCCCAATATCCATGGGTGCATCCTATCATAAATCCTTTGATTATATCACCTAGGTGCTTTTTATTCCCAGACAACAGATGCAATAATCCATGTACATGCTCAGGCATGACCTGAAACTCAATGATCTCAACATCTGGATATATAGAAGGGGTACGATTCCAACTTTCCTCCACCTTCCTTCCCAATTCTGTCAGCACGCATCGTGGCGCATTCTCGCTACCATCTTCAGCGTTCGGGTCGCCGGTGAGATACCCAAGCACCGGTGCTTCGCCTCTTGTGTTCAGGGTAACATGAAACCATCCCTCAGTATAATCATTGAGGGGATTACGCTTCAAGGCATCAGGCGTTTCGGCTTCCTTCTGTCGAATCTTAGCAATCTGTTCGGGAGTTAAAGGCATAGCGATTTCGTTTTCACATGATTTTGAGGAATGTTTGAATTCGTCTGCAAAGTTACATTTTTTATTGAAAGTTTGCACCGCATACGGGAAAATAGCTTCACTTTGCAAGAAAAACGGCATATTGTTTTGCGGATAAAAAAAATATTTGTAACTTTGCCCACAAGAATAAACCCTAAACTTTCATGGAAAACAATAGTATGAAAAAGTACGAGACTTTTCTTAGCGAAGTAAGGAAGATTCTTCCTGAAGACCGTATATACACAGATGAGTTGCGTCGCCTCGCTTGGGGTACTGACGCCGGTTTCTATCGCATGATTCCTCAGATTGTCATCCGCAGTGATGGCGAGAAGGAAATCTCACAGTTGCTCAACATTGCCAGCTTCCTTGAAGTTCCAGTAACCTTCCGTGCTGCCGGTACCAGTCTTTCCGGTCAGAGTATCAGTGACTCTGTGCTCATCGTTGCCGGCAAGAACTGGGAGAAATATTCCATCGCAAAGGATGGTGAGGAAATCACTCTCCAACCGGGTATCGTTGGTCAGCGCGTGAACGACATTCTCGCTCCTTACAAGCGCAAGATGGGACCTGACCCAGCAAGTATCAAGAGTGCAATGATTGGCGGTATCGTGATGAACAACGCATCTGGTATGAACTGCGGTACTCACGCCAACTCCGACAAGATGATGCTCTCTGCCCGCATCGTACTTGCCGACGGTACAGTCCTCGACACAGCCGACGAAAGCAGTCGCCAGGCTTTCCGCAAGTCTCATGCTCCAATGCTCAAGGCTATCGAATACCTCCGCGATGAGGTTCGTGCAAACACGGAACTCTCAGAGCGCATCGCTCACAAATATGCCATCAAGAACGTGACAGGTCTTAACCTACGACCACTCGTTGCCTACGACGATCCATTTGAGATTATGGCACACATGATGGTAGGTTCTGAAGGTACTCTCGCTTTCCTCAGCAGCGTAACCATGAAGACGCTCAAGGACTATCCATACAAGGCTACGGCTATGCTCTACTTCAAGTCGCTCCGTGAGGCTTGCCAAGCTGTCGTCAAGCTCAAGCCAATGCCTGTGCAGAGTGCTGAGTTGCTCGACTGGAAGTCACTTTCTTCCGTTGACGATGCCAACTATCTGCGCATGAAGGAAGAGAGCGGTGCGAAGGCTGCCGAAGGACTCACTGCCGTGCTCACAGAGACCATGGCATTCACTCGCGAAGACCTCGACAAGCAGCTGAAGGATGTATGCGCAGCCCTTGAGGAATTCGATACTTACGTGCCAGTGGAATTCACAGAAGATCCAGCTATCTACAGCAAGTTCTGGGCAATCCGCTCTGGTATCTTCCCTTCTGTAGGTGGTACTCGTGAACCTGGCACAACATGTCTTATCGAGGATATTGCATTCCAGATAAAAGACCTTCCTGACGCAACTTGCGAACTCCAGGAACTCATCGCTCGTCACGGTTATGACGACGCTTGCATCTATGGTCACGCATTCGAAGGCAACTACCACTTCATCGTAAACCAGCGCTTCGACAACGAGGCAGAGGTTGCACGCTACGAGGCATTGATGGAAGACGTGAAGAAGCTCGTTGTGGATAAGTACGACGGTTCTCTCAAGGCAGAGCACGGTACAGGTCGTAACATGGCTCCGTTCGTTTGCCACGAATGGGGTGAGGAAGCTTACGCCGTTATGCGCAAGATTAAGGATATCTTCGACCCTAAGCGTCTGCTCAACCCTGGCGTTATCATCAACGACGATCCTCGCTGCTACCTCAAGAACTTCAAGCCATTGCCACTGATGTTCAACGACATGATGGCTCGCGTGCTCCGTGGCGAAAAGCTCGACGAAGAGGAGGAAGCACTCATCAAGGTGAACCGCTGTATAGAATGTGGATTCTGCGAAGTGAACTGCGTATCATGCGGTTTCACTCTCAGTTCTCGTCAGCGTATCGTCATACAGCGTGAACTCACACGACTCAAGGGCATCATGAATGGCGAAAATGTTGCAAATGTTGCAGATGTTGCAGATGTTGCAGTAGCTAAAGAGAGATACAACCTTCTCAAGAAGCAGTTCCAATATCCGGGCAACGAAACATGTGCCGGCGACGGTCTTTGCTCTACTTCTTGTCCGATGGGCATCAATGTGGCAGACCTCACTCACTGGATTCGTCAGCAGGAACTCCCTGAAGGCAGCACCGGCTATAAGATCGGTAAGTTTGCCGCTGACCATCTCCATGGCGTGAAGAATGGTCTTCGTCCTATCCTCTCGCTCGCTAACTTCGGTCATACTGTTCTTGGCACATCACTCATGTCAGGCGTTTGTGCTACACTCCATAAGACTGGCATCCCACTTTGGACTCCAGCTATGCCTAAGGCTTTGTACAAGACCCCCTCTAACTCCCCTACAAGGGGAGGACAAAACCGCGCAGGCAACACTCTCCCTGTGGGAGAGACGGAGAGCGTCCTCAAGGTAGTTTACTTCCCTTCTTGTATCAACCAGGCAATGGGTCAGCAGAAGAATTCTCCTTACAAGCAGCCACTCGTAACAGAGATGACGCAGCTCCTCGAGAAGGCTGGCTATGAGGTGATCTATCCAGAGAACATGGACAACCTCTGCTGCGGTACAATATGGGAGAGCAAGGGGATGCCGGACATTGCTGACCAGAAGACGAAGGAACTCGAAGAAGCACTCATCAAGGCTTCTGAGAACGGACGCTATCCAGTGCTTTGCGACCAGAGTCCTTGTCTCCACCGCATGCGCAAGAAGATAAAGTCAATGCAGCTCTACGAACCAGCAGAGTTCATCTATACATTCCTCCGCGAACGCCTCAAGTTCAAGCCAAAGAACCAGCCAGTGGCTATCCACATCACTTGCTCAACTCGCGAGATGGGACTTGCACAGACCATCATCGACCTTGCCCAGCTCTGTACAACGCAGAAGGTTCTCGTACCGGAAGGCATCGGCTGCTGTGCATTTGCCGGCGACCGCGGTTTCACTCACCCAGAGCTCAACAAGTATGCTCTTCGCAAGCTCCCTTCACAGGTACAGAAGGCAGGCATCGCAGTAGGTTACTCCAACAGCCGCACATGCGAAATCGGTCTTTCGTCAAACAGCGGCGTGCCATATGTAAGCATCGCTTATCTCGTGAACGAATGTACTGAATAGATGTTACAACTTTTAGGAATATAAAATCATGGGCTAATCGAATGAACCCAGCTAAATATGATTGTCGGCGATTATGGAAGTAATTGCCGACAATTTCTTTTTGTGAGGATATTGTGAAATACAGATTGTGTGAATATGCCCCTGATTTGTAATTCCCAAGTTTGCAGTTTGCGGTTGAAATGAGGAAAAATGCGGGGCGAAGAGAAGAAAGTTGGTAATTTACTTTTCTAGTTAAGGAGAAAAGCGTACCTTTGTCCATTTTAAGGTAAGCGAACCCTGAAAAACTAAAAAGCTTGCCTATGGAAACACTTATGGAGCAATTACTTCATTACACGTGGAAGCATCGTCTTTTTCCACTTGAAGAACTGAAGACCACCGACGGAGAGCCGGTGGAAGTGATTGATGTGGGTTTGCATAACTACGACCAAGGTCCCGACTTCTTCAACGCAAAGGTGAAGATAAGCGGCGAGCTATGGGCAGGTAATGTGGAAATTCATGACCGCGCAAGCGACTGGTATCTGCATGGACACGATAAGGACGAACTGTATAATAATGTGGTACTGCATATTGTGGGCATAAACGACCGCGAGGTGCAGATGCAGTCAGGCAGATATGTGAAGCAGATGGAACTGCAGGTGCCGGAAAAGATCCAGAAGAACTTCAAGGAACTCATTGAGACAGAGCGCTATCCGCCATGCTACAGGATAATCCCGAATCTCACAAAACTGATGATACACAGCTGGCTTACGAAACTGCAGACGGAGCGTCTTGAGCAGAAGACACTTGCCATTCTGGAGCGTGTGAAGCGAAGCTGCGGCTCATGGGAGGCTGCATGCTTTATCACTATGGCACGCAACTACGGCTTCGGTGTGAACGGCGATGCCTTCGAGGAGTGGGCTTCAATCATACCGCTCGACAAGGTGGCACACCATCGCGATGACCTGTTCCAGATAGAGGCTATATTCCTCGGACAGGCAGGTTTGATAGAACGAATAAAGGATGAGGAAAAGCGACTGAAACTGGAGCGCGAGTATCAGTATATGCAGCATAAGTTCTCCCTGCAGCCGATGAATCCGAAGATGTGGAAATACCTGCGTATGCGCCCTGCCAATTTCCCGCATGTCCGCGTCTTGCAGTTGGCTAAGGCATACCACGAGCACAGAACGGAATTGTCAAAGCTCGTGGAGTGCGAGACCGTGAAGGATGTGCATAAACTGCTGAACACATCAGACAAGTATCTGACGGCTTCCTCGCTTGACATTCTTGTCATAAACACCGTCGTTCCTATGCTCTTCGCCTATGGCAAGCAGATGGGCAAGGAGCAGCTTCAGGACAAGGCTTTCAACTTCCTGGATGAGCTGAAGACGGAAAACAATACCATAACGCGCACATGGAAGGAATGCGGGCTGAGCGTGACTACAGCCGGCGATTCGCAAGCGCTGATACAACTGAAGAAAGAATATTGCGACAAGAAGAAATGCTTGTACTGCAGAATAGGATATGAATACCTAAAAAGCCCTGAAAATGGAATATAAATTTACGACAGAAATTGAGGTTCGCGACTATGAATGCGACATACAGGGAATAGTGAATAATGCTAACTATCAGCATTATACGGAGCATACACGCCATTTGTTCCTGAAGTCGAGGAATCTGACCTTTGCCTCACTTCATGAGCAGGGTATTGATGTGGTTGTGGCAAGGATGGAACTGAAGTTCAAGATGCCGTTTCGTCCGGACGATGTCATCGTTTCGTGCATGGACTTTGAGCGCGTCGGCATAAAGTATGTCTTCACGCACCATCTTTATCGCAAGAGCGACATGAAACTCTGCCACCAAAGTAAGGTGGAGTGTGTATGCCTTATCAACGGCAAGCTTTCTACAAGCGAACTCATTGACAAAACATTACTGTAACTGGCATGGAATCATACTATATGTTAGCCCTCTCTCGTCTTGGCTTCTTCCGCGTTGCTGAGATGCGAGTGCTGCTGGATAAGGCAGGCTCGGCAAAGGCGCTGTTTGAACATAAGGACGACTTGAGGCAGATGTTCCCGGAATGCAACCAGAGTGTTGTCTCTCTCTTTCAGCAGGGTGACGAGGCTTTGAAGCGTGCTGAGCAGGAGATGGAATTTGCCGCAAAGCACAATATCCGCTGCCTCACATTGGGATGTGATGACTATCCGAAACGCTTGGAGAACTGCGAAGATGCTCCATTGGTGCTGTTCTATATGGGCAATGCCGATTTGAACAAACTTCGTGTGGTGAGCGTTGTCGGCACAAGGCGCTGTACGCAGTATGGCAGGGATGTAACCGAAAGGTTTGTCAGGGAGATGAGTGAACTATGTCCGGATGTGCTCATTACCAGTGGTCTTGCCTACGGCATAGATGTGGTGGCACACAGGATGGCTTTGGAATGTGGACTGCAGACGGTGGGCGTGCTTGCCCATGGACTTGATACCATCTATCCTGCCGCACATAGAAACACAGCTAAGCAGATGCTCGGTCAAGGCGGTCTGCTAACGGAGTTTTTCCAACAGACGAAAGCCGACCGCATGAACTTCCTGCGCCGCAACCGCATTGTAGCAGGAATGGCTGACGCAACGCTTGTTGTGGAGAGTGCCTATCGTGGTGGCAGTCTTTCCACCGCGCGTATAGCTAATGAATATAATAGGGAGGTTTTTGCCGTTCCAGGCAGAATAGGCGATGAGGCTTCGGAAGGTTGCAACAAACTGATAGCCAGAAACCGGGCGCAGATCTTCACCGACGCTCAGGATCTCGTTGAGGCTATGGGATGGAACGCTGACCAGAAACTCGCAAAAGCTCGCAATCAAGGCATACAGCCCGATCTTTTCCCGACACTCTCCGCAGACGGGCAGAAAGTGGTCAATGTGCTGAAGGGAAGTAACGATTTGCAGATAAACATCCTCTCGGTGCAAGCAGGCATTAATATTCCCGAACTTTCATCCCTGCTCTTCGACCTTGAGATGGAAGGCATCGTAAAAACTCTGCCAGGTGGAGTATATCACTTGGTCAGGTAAGCCAATACCCTCTGCGAGAAGGGATGATGGGCAGCTTCTGTTCTACCAACCCATCAGTTTCTGAAGGTATGGGGTGAGTTCGTCTGCCATGAACTGCTGCTGCGCAATGCTTGGATGCCAGTCGGCGCCATAGCCGCGAGAGCCGTCCTGAGGTGTGAAATTGAAGCGATAGATTTCCTTGTCGCCAGCTTTGTTTGCTTCGGCTACGACTTCGTCCATTGTGTCGCTGACAAGTTTCAGACCATCGCCCTGAAGCATTGAACCGCAAAGCATGACAATCTTTGCATTTGGATAATGTCCGCGAACAGTCTTCAGGAAGTCTTTGTATGCAGCCTTCAGTTTTGTAGGATTGCAGCCCATAGGACGCGCAGCATTAGGGTCGTGGTTCTGCGAGTTTGACACAGCTGACTCAAGGTCTGGCGATGTGTCGTTTGTTCCGAGGTTTATGCACACAACATCAGGCTGAAAGCGAGAGAAGTCCCACTTTTCCGACTTATTATATAAGCGTGTGTAAGCGTATTGCTTAGGCATGCAGACCTCGCTGCCCTCTGACGAAGAACCGTAATGGCGGTAGATGCCGATGCCGCTGCGAGATACGGAGAAGTGCTGTGCATCAAGTCGGCGAGCTGTTATTGCCGCATAACTGAGGTAATGGTTTTCTGCCGCATAGTCAAAATGATGGTTCGGATCAGGATCTTCCACACCATAGCCGCATGTTATGGAATTGCCAATGAACTCAATCTTGCGGTCGGACAATAGGGTAGGGGGTACGGTCTGCTCGCCCTCATCGAGGATGAAACCATGGAACTCTGGATTGTTGTCATGGCCTTCTATGCAGTACATTATCTCTGCGGAATGAACACCATATACCAAGTTGGAAGCGATAGTGGCAATGCTGTCATTCTTATCGGCAAAGGCTACCTTGAAAGCTTTTCCCTTGTTTACGGTAGCCATGAAATAGCCGCTTTCAGGCTTGCATTTCATTTTGAGCGATGTGCCTGTGAACTCAACGCGGATTGTGGTGCCAGTGTAGTTCCAGGCTGGAGCGTTAGGATTTGCAAAACTGATACGTCCGATATACTGGATGTTTTTGTCTGTAGGCTTTACGAAAGTTTGTGCTGCTGCCGAGAGTGAGGCAAACAGGAATGCAAAGAACATAACGCTAAATGCAGAATGTAGAATGCGGAATGCAGAATTCTTTTTCATTTTACTTTTCAAATAGTTCGTTGAATAGGTTTGTCTGGCCGGTCATCTCGTCGATGATCTGCTGTTCGCTCTTGTCGGCATCCGGGTCAAGGTTCTTTGTCTCAGATGCTGCTTCCGATTCAGAAGCTTCGCCTTCTTGAGCTTCGGCGGTTGGCTCTGGCTTGCGTTTTGACTCCAGCTGTTCAACCTTCGCAACCTCGGAATTTGTGATGCGCTTGCCTTTTGCCTTGCTGCTCTTTACACCGATAAATTCCTCAGCATCAACCTCAAGAGTACCTTCGTAGTTGTTTGGACCAAGGTAAGTGACCTGGAAGAGCGGGTATGGTTCGTCTGTTATGAGAACGAGTTTGTTGTCTGGATTGTCGCCGATAAGGCTTTGATGACGCTTTGAAGCATCGAGAGGACAGCGCTTCAAGTAGTGGCGATTGTCCTGGTCGGCATCAATGACGATGGCGGTCCATATCTTGTCCTTATCGTATTTTTCTATTATAAGGATGTTGTCCTCATAGTGGTTGTTTACATCGAAGTTGGAGATATAGAACTCACCATTCTTCAATATCACGAGAATGGAATCCTGATCGTGGAACTCGCCGAGGAGTTCGCCGTGAGAGTCGTAGTTCAGACGGTTTACATCCTTGTCGTACCATACCTTGCGTCCGCCGAGAGTAGAATGTCCGGCAGATTTCATCGTGATACGGTTGATGGAGTTCTTGGAGAGGATATTACCCATCGCAGTCTTGCCCTTTATGGCAACCTCAGAAAAATCTTTTTCGAAGATGATCTTCTTGAGTTTTGCAGAGAAGTCGTGGGTAATCTTGATGATTTCCGCCTCTCCGTTAGGGTTGGCAGTGAAGTATTTGATGTATGTGCCAGGTTTTCCTTGCGTGAGGTCGTACTCCTTGTCGCGTGTAACGCCCGTTACATTGAAGCGCTTGATGTAGTAGTTGCCGGCGCGACCATCGCGATAGACCATGTTGTATGTTGTTCGCGTGTCGTTCTTCTTGAAAACCTGCACATGGATAATGTTCTGGCCAACGAAGATCTTGTCTGCTACGCGTACCACCTTCATCTTTCCGTTCTTATAGAAGATGATGATGTCGTCGATGTCAGAGCAGTTACATACGAAATCGTCTTTCTTCAAACCGGTGCCGATGAAGCCTTCCTTTTCGTTTATGTAGAGTTTTTGGTTAGCTTCAACAACCTTTGAGGCTTCGATAGTGTCGAAGTTGCGGATTTCGGTGAGGCGTGGATGCTGTGCTCCGTATTTTTCCTTGAGATGTGTGAACCAGTCGATGGTAACGCCCACCATGTTCTTTAACTTCTTGTTTATCTCCTTTATCTCTTTCTGGAGCTTTACAATCTGCTCCTCAGCCTTGTCGGAGTTGAAGCGGAGGATGCGTTGCATCTTGATTTCAAGGAGACGGAGGATATCATCCTTGGTAACTTCGCGTATCATCTTTGGATACCAAGGAGTGAGTCGGAGGTCAATGTGCTCGCATGCCTCGTCGTTGCTGCCTGCCTCCTCGAATTCCTTGTCCTTATAGATGCGCTCTTCAATGAAGATTTTTTCGAGAGAGCAGAAGTGAAGTTGCTCTTGAAGCTCATGCTTGCGTATCTCAAGTTCCTGCTTGAGGAGCGAGAGTGTGAAGTCAACATTCTGCTTCAGGACATCGGAAACGGTCATGAAGCGAGGGTTCTTATCCTCAATGACGCAGCAGTTTGGTGATATGCTGAGCTCGCAATCGGTAAAGGCGTAGAGTGCGTCGATGGTCTTGTCGCTGCTGATGCCAGGGGCAAGATGTACGAGAATCTCAACCTGTGCTGCTGTGTTGTCCTCTACTTTGCGAGCCTTAACCTTGCCTTTCTCAATTGCTTTGATTATGGTTTCAATGAGCGAAGATGATGTTTTTCCAAACGGAATCTCGCGAATGGCGAGAGTCTTATGGTCTATCTTCTCAATCTTGGCACGAACCTTCACAGAACCGCCGCGAAGACCGTCGTTGTATTTCGCAACATCTATGCTGCCGCCTGTAGGGAAGTCTGGGTAGAGGTGGAACTCCTCTTTGTTGAGATAAGAGATGGCGGCATCGCAGAGTTCGTTGAAGTTGTGAGGCAGAATCTTTGACGACAGACCGACGGCAATACCTTCCGCACCCTGTGCAAGGAGCAGAGGGAACTTCGCTGGCAGAACGATAGGCTCTTCGTTACGACCGTCGTAGCTCATTTTCCATTCGGTAGTCTTGTTGTTGAAGAGCACTTCAAGGGCGAATTTCGACAATCGCGCCTCGATGTAACGAGGTGCGGCAGCGCGATCGCCAGTGAGAATGTTACCCCAGTTTCCCTGGCATTCCACAAGAAGATCCTTTTGTCCGAGCTGTACGAGAGCATCTCCGATAGAAGCGTCACCGTGAGGGTGGAACTGCATGGTGTGTCCCACGATGTTGGCAACCTTGTTGAAACGACCGTCGTCCATGCGCTTCATAGAGTGCATGATACGGCGTTGCACAGGCTTCAGACCGTCGGCAAGATGCGGAACGGCACGCTCAAGTATAACGTAAGAGGCATAATCAAGGAACCAACTCTGGTACATTCCGCTCAGATGGTGCACTGCGGAAGCGTCAAAGCGGTTGCTTGTAGGCTTGTAATCGTTTGTGTTTTGCTGTTCGGAATCTGCTGTTTCCGTACTTTCTGTAGCATCGATTATGTCGTCGTTGATAGTTGTTTCGTCGCTCATAGATTCTGTAATAGATGTGTAAACTGATTCTGTTCACTTACTTATGTGGCGGCAAAGTTACTGAATTTTAGGAAAATTGCAAAATAAAATCCGAAAAAAAGACTGGGCAGACAGTTTTTTTGTCCGCCCAGTCTTCTTTATTGTTGCTGCGATTTATGTCGTATAAGGTTAGAAATTCAGATCAACGCCGACGCCGATAACATCGTTTGCGCGTGTGAATTGGTTCTGTATTCCTGCAGTGGAAACTGCTGTCTTGTATGTAGAATAGTTAGTCTTAAGGTATGCAGCATTGATGGCAACCTTCTCTGAAACTTGGTACTTCGCACCAAGACCGAAGCTCCATGAGTCTGTTATGAATGAGAGGTCGCTCATGTATTCGTCAGTCATGCCATAGCTTGTAACCTGAACACCGGCACTGAGTGTGAGTTTCTTTGTGAGGTCAACCTCTACGCCGCCGAGGTATTCCATTGTGTTCTTATCAAGCAGTTCTTGCTTGTTGCCGTATTTCTTTGAGTCCTTGTCAAAGTAGATGTGATAGCCAGCGTTGAGGCGAACCTTGTCTGCGATAGTGTATTGGCCGCCTACTGTGAGGAGAGCAGGCGCATCTTCACGTACGCTTGTGCCGTCGCGGAACTGATTAACAGCGTCTATTGCCATTGCTTCCTTGAGTGTTGACTCGTTCTTCATGCCCATCTTTGTACGGAACTCATACTTTGCGCCGAAGTTGAAGTCACCAGCCTTGTAGTCAACACCGATGATTGGAGCAATGCCGAAACCTCTCTGGTCTGACTGAAGGTTTACGCCTTGGCGATAAACCTCAAGCTGCTCGAGTGTAGGCTGTGCACCTTCAAGTTTTTCCTTGTTCGCCTTGCAGTCTGCAAGCTGTGCAGAATATACCTGATACTGTGTGAGATAACCCTGGTACTGCTCTGCATATCCTGGCTGATCCTTCATTGGCTCAAGCTGTGCGAGAGCGCCCTGGAGCTGGGAAACTCCGCCTTCGAGCTGTGGAATGGCAGCATTGAGCTGTGTGAGTGAGTTTGTAACGTAAGCGTTTGTGGCATCAAGGAAATTAGAGAAAGGTATGGTTCCATTGGCAGTCTTAACCATGATGTCAGAGATTCGGGCCTTGTAGCTTGCCATGCCGAAGAGTCCGCGGAGACCTCCGAAGACAGAAAGGTTGTCTGTTACCTTGTAAGCAGCACCGAGGGTGAAACCGAAATAATACTGGTTTCCGCGCATGTAGTAGTCTGCGTTGTAACCCTGAGCACCGAATGGCTGCAAGCCAGCGCCAATCTGAGCAACAGCGCCTTCAAATGAGCCGAGACCATTGCTGAACTCGCACTTGCCGCCACCACCATTGATGGCGAAGTTGAACATGAATGACCACTTGCCAGTGTTGTAAGCTGCCTGTATTGAAGGGATGAATGGAGCTTGAGCCTTACCCTCGTATTCCTTTGTTGTCTGGCCGTTGTTGTTTAAGCCGAGAGCGAAGAGCGGGTTTGTAGTTGTGGCAGTACGAGTCTGCCATGCAGCTTGCCAGTTGAGGGAAAGGTGGAAACCTTCATTTAGGAAGACAACACCGGCAGGGTTCGAATAAACGCCGTTGATGTTGATGGCACCATCCTGAGCAGGATTGCGGAGGAATGCGATATTTTGATTTGTGTTGGTGAGCAGGCCGCCTGCCCATGATGTTACTGTGGAAACTGCAAGAAGTGCAGCGATAAACAATCTTTTCATTTTTATTGGTTTTACTTAGTTTTCGGCTGCAAAGCTACGTATTGTTTGTCCAATACAAGAATAAAACTGTTCTAAATTTCTATTCTTTGCGTTATTTTTGATTTGTTTTGCTTTTGTGTCAGCGTTGTTGTTTTTGTTGAAGTCGCGCCTTGAAATGCACTAAAAATCAATAAGATTTGCAAAATGTCTTCTTCTTTAGCGTCTGTTTTCTTGAAAATCTTTGATATATAATGTTAAATTATGTTAAATATTTAAGTGGATGAAAAAAAGTTTAAGGTTTATACATTATAAATGAAATAAAAGTCGTAATTTTGCAGCCCGAAATAGCCTATTATGAGCGTTTTGCGCTCCAAATAGCTATGTGCTCTTTCGAAAATTAGCGTATAATCCATGATTGGTATATATATAATAATGTGTAAAAAGAGGAAATCATAGTGGCTATACTACATACATTCCGAAAAAAATAAATAAAAATAAATAATAAAAAAAGTACAACTATGCCTACAATTTCACAATTGGTAAGAAAAGGTCGTAAGGCATTGGTAGACAAGAGCAAGTCACCTGCTCTCGATTCATGTCCACAGCGTCGCGGTGTTTGCGTACGTGTGTACACTACCACTCCTAAAAAGCCTAACTCAGCTATGCGTAAGGTAGCTCGTGTTCGTTTAACAAACCAGAAAGAGGTTAACTCTTACATCCCAGGAGAAGGTCACAACCTTCAGGAGCACTCTATCGTGCTCGTTCGTGGTGGTCGTGTAAAGGACCTCCCAGGTGTACGTTACCACATCGTTCGCGGTACTCTTGATACTGCAGGTGTTGCTAACCGTACTCAGCGCCGTTCAAAGTATGGTGCTAAGCGACCAAAGGCTAAGAAGTAATAGCCACTTGACGATTGGATGATTTGATGATTGGATGATTTGCCTTTTCGGTTAAATGCAATCGTCAAATCATCAAATCGCAAAATCAACAAATGAAACTCTGTTTTGCTAAGGAAAAGATACTGAGATGGTTGAGTAAGCAGCAAGCGAGCTGCTGAAGACAGTCGAAACGACAACCTTAGGCAATTTTTATAAACAACAATGGCATTTGTGGACGCCAAGATGAGCGCCCCTCCAAGGCCGACAAAGCAAAACAAAACAATAAAATGAGAAAAGCTAAACCAAAGAAGCGCGTGGTTCTTCCAGATCCAGTCTTCAACGACCAGAAGGTCTCAAAGTTTGTTAACCACCTTATGTATGATGGTAAGAAGAATACTTCTTACGAAATCTTCTACAAGGCTCTCGAAATCGTAAAGAGCAAGATGCAGAATGTTGAGAAGTCAGCACTCGAAATCTGGAAGCAGGGTCTTCAGAACATTACTCCTCAGGTAGAGGTAAAGAGCCGTCGTATCGGTGGTGCTACTTTCCAGGTGCCAACTGAAATCCGTGCTTCTCGTAAGGAAAGTATCTCTATGAAGAACATGATCGGTTACGCACGCAAGCGCTCAGGCAAGTCTATGGCTGACAAGCTCGCTGCTGAGATTATGGACGCTTTCAACAACCAGGGTGGTGCTTACAAGCGTAAGGAAGATATGCACCGTATGGCTGAGGCTAACCGCGCATTCGCACACTTCCGTTTCTAATTCATTGCTAATCTTCAAAAGGTACTAAAATAAATGGCAAAGCAAGACTTACATCTTACGCGTAATATCGGTATCATGGCACACATCGATGCCGGTAAGACTACTACGTCAGAGCGTATTCTTTACTATACAGGTAAGACTCACAAGATTGGTGAGGTGCACGAAGGTGCTGCTACAATGGACTGGATGGCTCAGGAGCAGGAGCGTGGTATCACTATCACATCTGCTGCTACTACTTGCCAGTGGAAGTATAACAACAAGACTTACAAGATCAACCTCATCGACACTCCGGGACACGTTGACTTTACTGCTGAGGTAGAGCGTTCACTCCGTGTACTCGATGGAGCTGTTGCTACTTACTGTGCAGTAGGTGGTGTTCAGCCACAGTCAGAGACAGTATGGCGTCAGGCAGACAAGTATAGCGTACCTCGTATGGGTTACGTTAACAAGATGGACCGTTCTGGTGCTAACTACTACGACTGTCTCCGTCAGATGAAGGAAGTTCTTGGTGCTAACCCAGTAAACCTCGTTTGCCCTATCGGTCAGGAGGAGACTTTCAAGGGTCTCGTTAACCTCATTGAGATGAAGGCATACGTTTGGGACGATGAGTCTAAGGGTACTGAGTTCGAAGTTGTTGACATCCCTGCTGACATGCAGGATGAGTGCGAAGAGTGGCGTGACAAGCTCCTTGAGGCAGCTGCAAGCTACGACGACGCTCTCATGGAGAAGTACTTCGAGGATCCATCAACTATCACAGAAGAGGAAATCATCGCAGCTATCCGTAAGGGTTGTCTCTCTATGGACTGCGTTCCAATGATGTGTGGTTCTTCATTCAAGAACAAGGGTGTTCAGATGCTTCTCGACTTCGTTTGTGCATTCCTCCCAGCTCCAGTTGATACTCCAAACATCGTTGGTACTAACCCTAATACAGGTGAAGAGGAAGACCGCAAGCCTGAACTCGAGGAGAAGACTTCTGCTCTCGCATTCAAGATTGCTACTGACCCTTATGTTGGTCGTCTCGTATTCTTCCGCGTTTACTCTGGTAAGATTGAGGCTGGTTCATATGTTTACAACTCACGTTCTGGCAAGAAGGAGCGCGTAAGCCGTCTCTTCCAGATGCACTCTAACAAACAGCAGCCAATGGAAGTTATCGAGGCTGGTGATATCGGTGCAGGTGTAGGTTTCAAGGATATTCGTACTGGTGATACTCTTTGCTCTGAGGACGGTCCAATCGTACTCGAGTCTATCACATTCCCAGATCCAGTTATCGGTATCGCAGTTGAGCCTAAGTCTCAGGCTGACGTTGACAAGCTCGGCATCGGTCTCGCTAAGCTCGCTGAAGAGGACCCTACATTCACTGTTAAGACTGATGAGCAGTCTGGTCAGACAGTTATCTCTGGTATGGGTGAGCTTCACCTTGATATCATCATCGACCGTCTCAAGCGCGAGTTCAAGGTTGAATGTAACCAGGGTAAGCCACAGGTTAACTACAAGGAAGCTATCACTCGCGAGGTTAACCTCCGTGAGGTTTACAAGAAGCAGTCTGGTGGTCGTGGTAAGTTCGCTGATATCATCGTTAATGTTGGTCCAGTTGATGAGGACTTCAAGCAGGGTGGTCTCCAGTTCGTTAACGAAGTTAAGGGTGGTAACATCCCTAAGGAATTCATCCCATCTGTACAGAAGGGCTTCGAGTCTGCTATGAAGAACGGTATCCTCGGTGGTTTCCCTGTTGACAACCTCAAGGTTACTCTCATCGATGGTTCGTTCCACCCAGTTGACTCAGACCAGCTCTCTTACGAGCTTGCAGCTATCAACGCTTACAAGAACGCATGTGCTAAGGCGGGTCCTTGCCTCATGGAGCCTATCATGAAGCTCGAGGTAACAACTCCTGAGGAGAACATGGGTGATGTAATCGGTGACCTCAACAAGCGTCGTGGTCAGGTAGAAGGTATGGATGAGACTCGTTCAGGTGCTCGTATCGTTCGCGCTATGGTACCACTTTCAGAGATGTTCGGTTACGTAACTGCTCTCCGTACAATCACTTCTGGTCGTGCAACTTCTTCTATGGAGTACGATCACCACGCACCTCTCTCAAATACAATCGCTAAGGCTGTACTTGAAGAGATCAAGGGACGTACAGACCTCCTCTAAGACCCCTCCCTACCTCCCCACAAGGGAGGAGAAATAGGAATAGTTTATAAAAGGAAAATCCGTAAGCAAATGATTCTTTACGGATTTTCCTTCAAAATAAATCAAATATTTAAACTTCCCGGTTTTCCGGTTAAATCGAATCAAAACAAATGTCACAGAAAATTCGCATTAAGCTGAAGTCATACGATCACAAGCTCGTTGACAAGTCAGCAGAGAAGATCGTTAAGGCTGTTAAGGCTACAGGTGCAATCGTTAGTGGTCCTATTCCACTCCCAACTCACAAGCGCATCATCACTGTTAACCGTTCTACATTCGTTAACAAGAAGAGCCGTGAGCAGTTCCAGATCTGCAACTTCAAGCGCCTTATCGACATCTACAGCGCTACTCCTAAGACTATTGATAGCCTCATGAAGCTTGAGCTCCCTTCAGGTGTAGAGGTTGAGATCAAGGTATAATACTCTCGATTTAGAGAAAAGAAAAAGTTCAGTCATTAGTTTGACTGAACTTTTTTTTGTAATTATATACATTTTGTCCACAAGGTGTATATAGTAATCTTTAAGGATTTTTTGGAGTAAGAAAAGCACCATGACTTCTTCAAAAGGATAAATATAAAGGTTTTCATATCCTCTCCAACTCTTAATCTACTGCATTGCAAAATGTGTATGCCAGGGATATAAAATGTTTTAGCCAGGGATATAAAATGTTTTAGCCGGAGATATAAAATGTTTTAGCCGGAGATACAAATTGTTTGCCCAAGGAAAAACAATTATTTTCTTATAAGAAAGTGGTTACTTTTCTTACTAGAAAAAATATTTTTTCTTATAAGAAAATTTTTGTTTTCTTATAAGAAACTGTGTCGTCCGCCTTGGCGGGATGATTAGTAATCCTTGGCGGGATGATTAGTAATCCTTAGCGGGATGATTGGTAATCCTTGGCGGGATGATTAGTAATCCTTTGTGATACGATTAATAATCCTTGGTAGGACTGTAGTAGGACTTAGGTGTGTCATAGTGGCTTTTAGAACTAGAAAATTTCCACGTCTTTTGAAAGAAAAATTCGTTTTCTTTTGATTTGTTCGGAAAATAGTTGTAATTTTGCAGAAAATATGTAGTGGCATGATTTGCAATTTAGCTTTTGCAAGATTTGCAATTGAGCTTTTGCAAGATTCGCATTTGAGCTTTTGCAAGATTCGCATTTGTGATTCAGTTGCAGGTCAGACCATTTACGATGAATTAAATTACTGATATAATGAAGAAAAAAGTCCTTTTGGTTATACTATTTATACTAATATCATTTGCCCTTTTCTCGTTCGCATTCTGGAGAGTCTCAGATATGCTGTGTTATGCAGAGGGTTGGAACACCTTTTACTACAATGAACATTATATCATGGATAGCATAAGGTCGGGTATGATGACATCGCTGATAGAGGGATTTTTTCTGCAATTTTTCCACAAGCCTCTTCATGGAGTTATTTTAATGTCATTGTTGTTTATAGCCTTGGAGGCTATTCTCCTTGTTTCTTTTCGCAAAATTAAAGTCAAGCTGCTAGGCTACGTTATCCCTTTTGCCATTACGACTTTCCTGGTTATCTGCACAGCCAGTTCACTAAGCAAATCAAGCTTCCTGACTGTTCTGGGCTTAGGGGGAGCAAATGAAACGGCAACAATGGTATATGAGCAACTGAGTTGCAAGGAACGTGACATGGATTGGGACGGTATTCTGGAACTGGAAGCTTCACGCATGCCAGAAGCTAATCTCCTTAATCAGAACATTCTCAATATGGCTATGGCAGAAAAGGGAATGCTGCACGAGCATCTCTATGACAATCCATGCGGCGACATCAACAGTATATATGTCAACGATGTGCAGTCTGAATATGTCGCTGCCTTGCTGAGCGATATATACTACTCTATGGGGCACATGGCACAGGCGCAACGCTATGCCTTTGAAGCTAATGAGAAGATGGACAACAAGTCTCCTAGACTACTGCAACGACTGATAAAGACTAACATTATTTATGGACAATATGGAGTGGCGCGAAAATACTTGCGAAAACTTTCTGATGCAATATATTATGAAGAATGGTGCGAGCATTATGGCAAACTGCTTGATGATGCTTCGGTGAAAGCCGACAAGGAACTTGGCGAGAAGCGCCTGTGCCTAAATATAAAGAACAAGTTTTCCGGCTTTAATGGCTTGGATAAAGACCTGCTGATGGTAGCGCGTGCCACAAAAGGACACAAGCAGAGTCGGACGACAGTGCAATATCTCAGCGCTCTGTACCGTCTGGCAGGCTACAAAGAAGAATATCAATCTCTCCTGAAGGAGTTCGAACTTTAATGCGTAATGATTAGAAACAAAAACAAATGAAATCAATAATCCAGACCCTTTTTCTTCCTTTTAGCACTCCCCTCCTGTGGAGGGGGTGGGGGAGGTCGTGTTTCTTCTTGCTTCTCCTTGCTTCCTGTTCGCTTCAAGATGAACAGGCGGCAAAACTCAACCGTAAGGCTGTTATTTTCCCAGACTATACAGAGACAACCTTGCCATGCAATATGGCAGCCCCTACGTTTGCTTCCAAAGACTCTGAGACGCTAAGCGATTTGCAGGCTGTTTTCAGTGCTGGAAAATGCCAGGTAGTAGTAGGCAGCAACGGAGAAGAAGGCTTCTGCATCGACCCGTCTGACTGGAAGGAACTCATCAACGAGTCAATGTCAAAGTCAGAGTCAATGTCAAAGTCCGCCAATGTAAGGAGAGGATTTGGCTTTCCGCTTCGCGCCGCCGAGCAAAACCTTCCGAGCCGAGAGTCAAAAGTCATGGTCAAAATCCAGGGCAAGAAGAACGGTGCTTGGGTGGAATATGATCCTTTCTGCATAACCATTTCTCCTGATTCCATCGATTCTCATCTGGCTTATCGTCTGATAGAACCAGGCTACGAGGTGTGGGGCAAGATGGGTATTTATGAGCGAGACCTGGAAAGTTACGAGGAAAAACCTATTGTTACAAATGGCGGGGCTAACGGTGGTTGCGTAAACTGTCATTCATTCTGCAACTACGACCGTAATAAGATGTTGTATCATAAACGCCTTGAAGATCCTGGAACATATTTCTTTGATGGCAAGGAAACCAAGAGTATTGCGCCATCTCCCTCATTTGTATATCCTTCGTGGCATCCAGAAGGCAAGCTTGTTGCTTTCTCTACAAATAAAACGAAACAGGCTTTCCATACCGTTTCCCGCAACCGTATAGAGGTCTTCGACTATGATTCTGATATTATTGTCTATGATACGGAAACGGATGAGACGATTACCTGTCCCGAAATCCATTCCCCTGGCGTCTTTGAGACATTCCCGTCTTGGGCTCCTGATGGTAAAAAGTTGTATTATTGCTCTGCTGACAGCGTAACTATACCAGACGAATACGACAAGGTGCGTTATTCGTTGTGTAGCATTGATTTTGATGCTAAGAGCAAGGCATTTGGCAGTAATGTTGACACATTATATAATATAAAGAGCGTATCTTTTCCGCAAGTGTCTCCGGATAATAAGTATTTGATGTTCACTCTTGCAGCGTATGGCACGTTCTCCATTTGGCATAAGGATGCCGATTTGTATCTGTTGGATCTATCTACCCGCGAGGTTAGGAGCATAAGCGAGTTGAACAGCAATGATGTTGAGAGTTACCATTGCTGGTCAAGCAACGGCAAGTGGGTGGTTTTCTCTACTCGTCGTGAAGACGGTCTTTACACTCGCTCATACTTCTCTCATTTTGAGAATGGCAAATTCAGTAAGCCTTTTGCTATGCCGCAGATTGACGCAGACTTTACCAACAGGTTGATGAAATCATACAATAGGCCAGAGTTCTTCAAGTAATTTTATTCAGTCTAACAATAATCATCAACCGACAATCCACTTTTCTATGTTGCGAGTATTGCTATCGAAGTTCATGCCGATGCGGATGATTTGTCTTCCTGTGGTGTCAAATGGCAATGTATAGTGCTTGTCTTCTATCTGTGCCAACGCTTCTTCTGCTGTTCCGTCAAGTTTGAATTCCATAACATAGCAAAACTGAGGCGACTGTAGCACAAGGTCTATGCGTCCTTCGCTGGTATGATACTCTGCTTGTACGTAGAATCCCAATAGTTTGAACAACAACCAAATAACATTCTGGTAGTGATTCTCCAGATTCTTTACCAGTTCGTATGGAGTATCGGCAAAGAGAGAGCGTAAACGCTTGAGGAATTGCTCGGTATTGCCATTGCGCACATCCAGAACAAAATTCTTCACATCAAAGGCAGTCTGATCCTTACGTCGGGAAGTATAGCAAGGCAAGAGGAATTTTGTGAAACCTTCTTCCACCTCCTTATTTGGAAAACCGAGTGTATATACATTGAACTCAGGATCGAAGTCCTTAATCGTAAGATAGCCACTCTGGTAAATCACCGGAATTGGATTCGTGCTGTTCGCATCAACGCTATTGAGAGTCTCGTCGTCCGTCTCTACCCGTGACATCTTCTCAAGATTGTAGTCGTGCATCTGTAGAAGATCAACGAGATATGTTGGTGTGCCTGTCTCAAACCAGTAGCTGCGGAGCTCATATTTGTTCAAAGCATTCAGCAGGCTGAACGGATTATACATTCCTTTGCCCTTAGGATGGAAATGATAACCATCATACTTCTTGCGAAGTTCTGCTACCGATTCCTCAAATGTATGTCTTTGATATTCAGACAAAGCTTCAATACTTGGTTGGAAGCAGGAGAGAAGTTCTTCTTCCGTAACACCGCAAATATCATAGTAAGGCAATGACATTGAGATGTCGTTAAGATGGTTCAAATCGCTGAATACGCTAACTTTGCCAAACTTCGTGACACCTGTCAGCATGGCAAACTTGATGCATCCGTCCATAGACTTCAATGCACCATAAAACCCCTTCAGTATTCCGCGATATTGTTCTTGCAGTTCGTCGTTGCCTATAGCTTGAAGCAAAGGCTTATCATACTCGTCAACAAGAATCACCACTCGCTGACCGGTCTTCTCGTAAGCACGACGTATCACACCTTCAAAGCGCTGACCGAGCATCTTCTCGTTTGGATTAACGCCATACAATGCCTCAGCATTAGAAAGAAACAGGTTGAGGCGGCTTTCAAGTACTTCTGCACTATCATATTTCTCCGTATTCAGGTCAAGATGCAAGACAGGATGTTCCGTCCAGTCCTTTTCCAACTGCTCGATAGCAAGACCTTCGAAGAGATCTTCCTTACCTTGGAAATAAGCCTTTATCGTAGATATCAGCAAAGACTTGCCAAAACGACGTGGACGAGAGAGAAAGTAATAACTTCCTCCATTTACGAGGTTATAAACCAAACGAGTCTTATCCACGTAAAGGAATCCCTGTTTACGTAGTTTTTCAAAGTCCTGTATGCCTATCGGAAGTTTCTGAACTGCATCCATAGTGGTGAAATCATTGGTTTCGTGCTGCAAAGGTATATATTTTAATTCTATCTTGCAAATTTTTTCGTTAAATTTCTACTTTGCTATATAAAAGAATGGGCGCACCTTTTGGTGCGCCCATTTAATGTTTATGTGTTTAGGATTAATAATCCTGATGTTGGATTAGTAACCTTCGTTCTGAGTACATGCAGGGTTCTTAAGGATTTCATCCTCTGGGATAGGCATGAACATCTTCTCCATCTTGAACTCGAAGTCGCGAGCAGTCTGCCACTGTGTGATAGTTGGAAGACCAACTGTTGGGAGAGAGTTCAGCTTATATACATGCTCAACGTGATCCTTAAGGAAGCCAGACTTGTGCATATCTGAACGGAGATAAGGCTCAGCAGAGAATTCCTTACGGCGCTCGTTGTTTACAGCAACCTTCCAAACCTCTGATTCGTAGCCCATATCAGCCTTAACCTTTGCGTAGTACTTCTGAGCATCTGGAACAGGTACAACCTTTGTGTTGAATGGGAAAGGATACTCCTTTACAGGCTGGATAGCACCCTTACCGTCGCAGTCACCGCCTGAGAAGTTCTTATAGTACTCATAAACCTTCTGGTGGTGAGCAACGTACTTAGAGAGATCCTGACCAACCTCCATGTTACCGAATGCACGCTTACGGATGTCATTAACCAACTGCCATCCGAGAGTCTCCTTACCACCGCCAAGGCGGAAGCAGCACTCTGCGAGGTCAAGGTAAACGTTAGCAAGACGCTTGAAGTAAATGTGGTCTGGTGTCCAAAGTGCGTTTGTACCCCAGTCAGTACCACGACCGTTACGCCAGTGCTTTGAAGACCATACTGTAGGAGCTGGGTCGCCTGATGACCAGTGGAAACCACACCAACCTACAAACTCCTGGTTGAATGGGTTGAAGCCGATAGGTGAGTGAAGGTCATACTTACCGTTGTCACCCTCTGCGCTCATCTTGTAGTTATTATATACATCCATGTTGAAAACCCAATTTGGTTCCTCTTCAGTACCTAAGTTCTCGTAACCGCGGATGTACTTCTTGTTAGCATCAATCCATGCCTGAGTAGGAGTAACACGCTGTACCCACTTTGGGTGATCCTTACGCAACTCTGCAGGAACAGTAGCAGTTACCATAGAAGCGTCACGACGCTTGTCGAATGAGCCAGCATACTCAGGGTTCTCCTTATCGTCATCAAGGTAGTTCTCGAATGAGTCGTAGAGCTCCCAAGACATCTGGAATGTACCCCAAGCACCGTTTGAAGTAGGACCAAAGTAGAAACCAGTCCAACCACGTGCACCTGCGTTCTTAGTGTCATCCCATGAACCCCAGTCATCACCAGAGTTGAGAACGATCTGCCAAATAGCCTCATCTGGCCAAGCCTCTTCTGCATCATACAATGTAGAGAATGAAGGAGAGAGCTTGTAAGGACCATTCTTATAAACCTCGTAGAGAGCGTCATAAGCAGCCTGGTAGCAAGAATCTGCCTTCTCTGGGCAAGTGTAAGCCTTCCACATGTAAGCGTCGCCGAGGAATGTAAGAGCCATACCCTTTGTACAACGACCGTACTGTCCCTGGAATGGTTCCCAGTCAAGAAGTGCTGCAGCCTCCTTGAAGTCCTTGATTACGAAGTCCCACATCTCTGCGTAAGACTCAGCCTTAGGCTTAGTAGGAGTGTTCACGTAGTTCTCACCTGTGATGAGGAGAGGAACACGACCGAATGTGTTAGCGAGACCAAAGAACTGGAATCCACGGAGAGCCATAGCCTCACCCTTAAGGTGCTTCTTGACATTCTCTGAGATGTTCTCTGATGCCTCGAGACCTGCGAGGAAATCATTACAACGAGAAGCACAAGCGTAAGACTGCTTCCAGTAGTCGCGGAGCTGCTCGTTCTTAGCAGTCCATTTCTGAGTCATGAAGTCCTTATCCCAACCAGAAGCCTGAGAGTCCATTGTTGGGTGAAGACCGTTGAAGATCCAGTACTTGTATGGGTCGTCGTTCTTACCAGCACGGCGGTGAAGAAGATCGTAGCAACCTGTCATACCCTTGATGGCATTGTCATCGTTGGCAAACATCTGGTCGCCTTCAAGCATAGAATAGTGGGTCACATCGAGGAATTCTTCATTGTTACATGAGCTCAAGCCGAAAGTGAGTGCTGCACCTGCGATAAGACCATATATTAAATTCTTTTTCATAATATACTATAATAATGAGTTTTTAGAATGTTACGTTGATACCTGCTGCGTAAGTACGTGGCATTGGATAACGGCCAGTATCAAGACCTGTATAGAGAACTGAACCCTGACCACACTCAGGATCACCATACTTGTTGTATGGAGAGATGCAGAGGAGGTTCTGGATAGCTACGTAGATACGAGCATTCTGAATCATACACTTCTTGGCGATAGTCTTTGGAAGAGTGTAACCAACCTGGAGGTTAGAGATCTTGAGGAAGTTGCCATTCTTAACCCATGCATCGCTAGCGCGCATGTTGTAGTTCTCATCGATGATAGAGAGGCGAGCCTCAGTACCGTTAGGGTTAGATGGTGACCATGCATTCTTAGCAGCCTCAGCGAGGATGTTTGGAGTACAGCCGTCATCAGAAGAGAACATGTTAGAAAGACGCATTGCAGAGTAAGAGAAGATCTTTTGGCCAAGTACACCGTGCATCTGAACAGAGAAGTCAAAGTTCTTGTACTGAGCACCGAGAGTAAGACCATAGTTGAGAGCTGGGAAACCGTTGCCAAGAATGTCCATATCGCTTTCGTTGAGGACACCATCTGCACCGAGGTCATCACCGACCTTCTTTGCCAAGCCCTTATCCACATCTTCCTGTGTTGCCTTCTTACCTGCGATATCCTTGTAGAGGTAGTCACCCATCTTAGCAGCTGTCTGACCCTGAGCGTGAGCCTTGTCGAGGTCAGCCTGAGTTGTGATGATCTTTTCTACGCGGTAGCCATAGAATGAACCTACAGCCTCGCCTTCGCGGCAGATAGAGTGGTTGCCCCAGTGATAACCGTCAGCAGCACCGACAGCACCAGTGTTAGAACCGTCACCTGTTGGGTTAGCGTTTGAAGAAGAGTCAGAGTTTGTATTGAACACATCGTCACCCATCTTGTTAACCTTGTTTGTAAGAGTAGAACCAGTCAGTGTAGCGCTGAATGAGAAGTCCTTGTTTACGCGGTGGTTGTAAGATGCCATGAACTCGAGACCCTTGTTCTCAATCTCACCATAGTTAGTGTAGATCTGGTCGTAACCAGAAGTAGCACGAATCTGACGGTAGAGGAGGAGGTCCTTAGATTTACGTACGAAGTAGTCGATGCTTACGTTAAGTTCGCCGTTGAGGAAACCTGCGTCAACACCGATGTTGAGCTGCTCGTTAGTCTCCCACTTGAGGTTTGTATCCTTGAGAACTGGGTAGTAACCCTTGATTACGTTAGGAGTACCTGTACCAAGACCCATTGCAGCGCCCTGGTTGTAGTAAACATACATACCGTCAACGTTAAGACCAGTTACTGCGAGGTCTGTTTCACCACCTGAGTTACCTGTCTGACCCCAACCAGCACGGAGCTTGAGGTTAGAGACAACATTCTGGTTCTGCATGAATGGTTCTTCAGAAACACGCCAACCAGCAGCTACTGAAGGGAATGTACCCCAACGGTTACCAGTACCGAAGTTAGAAGAACCGTCACGACGTACAGTAGCAGTAAAGAGGTAACGATCCATGAGAGAGTAGTTGATACGACCGAAGTAAGAGATGTTATGTACTTCAAGGTTGAGAGAACCAGAACCAGTACGCTCTGTTGGCTTTGTAGTAAGGCCGATATCACGGTTGTCTGGAGACTCGAAGCCGAGAGCACGAGCAGAAGCCCACTGACCATACCTGCGAGAAACTTCGTTACCGAGCATCACTGTGAGGTTGTGGATGTCGTTAGACCAGTTGTAAGTAAGAGTGTTCTGGATGTCGAGAGTCTGGCTTTCACCGTTGCTGAGGTTGAACTCATACTCGTTACCGTTACGTGGAGCATAGTAAGCATCACCTACACCGCCACCACCAGCAAGACCGTTGATAAGGTTGATGTACTGACCGTTAACGATGTTGAAACGCTGAGTGTAGATACCACCAGTGAAGTTGTTAGAAGAGTTAGAGTTGTAGTCGTAAGAAACGAGAGTCTTCCACTCGAGGCCCTTAACAGGCTTGATAGTCATGTAAGCAGAAGCAAGAGCACGGTTTGTGCGGTTGCGTGGATTGTTCTCCATCTGCTTTGCGTACATGTTACCGAGAGTTGTGCCCCAGAAACCATCGTTGAAGTTCTTACCACCAGGAACTTCACCGTATGTACCGTCAGGGTTAACTACGTTTGGAGAAACGTGTGTACCTGCAGGAACACCAGCATAAGTGATGTTTTCGCTAGTGATGAAGTCCATAGAAGGACAAGCGAAAGCATAGTCACGGAGAGAAGAAAGGTTACCGAAGTTACCTACAGACGTGTTAGAGCCATGAGAATCTGAGTGGATGAAGTTTACATCAACACCGAAACCGAGGTAGTCATTGATCTGAGTATTAGCGTTAGCGCGAGCTGTGATACGCTGGTAGTCAGAGTTGATAACGAGACCTTCGTTGCGGAGGAAACCGATAGAAGCGTTGTACTGTGACTTGTCGTTACCACCAGAAGTAGAAACGCTGTAGTTCTGACGGAGAGCTGCACGTGTCATCTGATCCTGCCAGTCGATAGCCTTACGCTTGCCGTCATAAGCAGCAGTCCAGATAGGGTTCCACATAATAGCATTACCACTCTTATCAACCTGACCATCGTTTACGCGAGCCTGACGGAGGTTAGCTGCATACTGGTCAACAGAGCAAACGTCGAGGTGGTATGGCAATGTTGCGATACCGAAGTCGGCAGCAACGTTTACAGCAGAATGACCCTTCTTACCGTGCTTAGTAGTGATCATGATCACACCATTAGCACCAGCAGAACCATAGATAGCTGTAGCAGAAGCGTCCTTGAGGATGTCGATAGTCTCGATATCAGAAGGAGCGATGAAGTCAGCGTTAGTACCTACCTGGATACCGTCAACAACGTAGAGAGGAGCGGCAGAACCGTTGATGGTAGCGACACCACGGATACGAATCTGAGCCTTAGCGTCTGGAGAACCGTCCTGCATTGTTACGATAACACCAGGAGCAGCACCCTGGAGACCCTGGCTTACGTTAACAGGAGTCTTCTTGAGCATGTCATCTGTGTTTACAGTAACAACAGAACCAGTAAGGTCGCTTCTCTTCATTGTACCGTAACCAACTACGACAACTTCGTCAAGAGCGGCATTGTCTGTTTCGAGAGTGATGACTACGTTGTTACCAACAACCTTTACCTGCTTGGTAACGTAGCCAATGTAAGACACTACGAGTGTCTGACCGTCGGCAGCTTCAATAGAGAAGTTACCATCATAATCTGTAACGGTAGCATTTTGTGTACCGCTTACTGTGACAGTTGCACCGATAAGAGGTTCCTGATCTGGACCTACGACCTTACCTTTCACTGTCTTTGCGTTAAGACCTGTCCAACTGAGAGTAAGAAGCATGAAAGCTATCATGCAAACCTTACCGAAGAGGGATGTCTTAATTTTTTGAGATAAATTTCCCATACGGATAAAATTTAAGGTTAATAAATATAATTTTGGTTTAATTCTTTTTCGGTTGTTATTTTCTTACCACATTATTATATACGCCTATACATAACTGGTAAAATTGTTTCTTTTTTTTGTTAGTTTTGTTAAGTTATGGCTTCTGTTATATCACTCAAAATGCTCCTCATGTTACCGTATGTTATGCTGTTTCTTGCATCAATTTTACGGTGGTTTCCGCATGGCTTTAGTGCGAAAAGGGCGCAATCAGCCCAACCGTGTAGGTGCAAAATGCCGTTGCAAAGGTAAAAAGATTGATTTAGATAATAAAAAAAAATGCAAAAAAAGTATTAAAAATACTTAAAAATTATGTCGAGTGATACTATTTTTGCCGATAAAAGTAAAATGACTATTGCGCTAAATTGCAAAAGTGTGCAAAAAAGGTGTGACCAAATGGCCACACCTTTTATGAAAATCATGTATGTAAGACGGCGTATTAATAACCAGGGTTCTGGAATGCCTTCTTTTCTGCTTCGTCCATCTGGAGAGCGTCGAGCTGACCCTGTGGAATTGGACGGAGATAGTAGTGCTTCTTGATGTCACGCTTAACCTCCTTAGGCTGACGACCGTTAGCATCGCTGATGTGGTAAACACTTGCAAGCTTATCCCAAGTCTGAGTACGAACGAGGTCGAACCAACGGTAACCTTCACCCCAGTACTCGCGGAGACGCTCGTCGAGGATGTAGTCAATAGTGATCTCAGTTGGAGTAGCATCTTTCATTTCCTGGCTGTAATCCTTAACAACCTTAAGCTCTGGATAACCTGTGTTGCTTACAAGGTAAGTGTAGTCGTTGAAACGAGTCTTCCACTTTCCAGCACGCTCACGAATCTTGATGATGTTATCGTATGCAGCCTGCTTGTCGCCAAGCTTAACAGCAGCTTCAGCAGCTACGAAGTAGAATTCAGAGAACTTAGCGATAACGAATGGACGTGGTGAAGAACCGTTAGGGTTACCAAGCTCAGTAGCCTCCTTGCGGTCAGTACGGTGACCGATGTGCTTCCATACGCCTGGGTATGACTGACGGCTAGACTCACTGATGTTGATTACGAATTCTGGATGACCTTCGAGAACACCTGCATTGATGTTACCATTAGCTGCAGTATAGACAACCTTAGAATCCTCGTAACCGTTAGGGAGGAACTGAAGGAATGTCTCACCGTTCTTGATCTGAGCGCCGTTAGCACCCTTTACGTATTCATTTGCGTTGCCACCCTTAGCCATGTTCACGCGGTACTGGTATGTGAATGTACCATCCCAACGAGAGTCAATGTCAACATTTGTGAACTTCTTGAGAGCGTCTGGGATAGGAGCCATACGAGTCCAAGGACGACCGAGAGCCTGACAAGCCTCACGGAGAACAGGGTTACCGTTTGTGCCGTCTGCGAAATCGCCGCGCATGTCACCACAGTAGTTCCACTGAGTGAACCAACCAGCGAAGTTTTCAGGAGCACCACCGTTACCCCAACCGAGGCCGCCACCATTGAACTGGTCGCTGTTTACAGTGTGGTCAGCCCAAAGGAGCCACTCGTTGTTACGGTCGTTCTGCCAGAAGTTTACGTCGTAGAAAGTCTCCTGGAGACCATAACGGTGATTGGCTTCATTTTCGTCAATGGCAGTCTTAGCCACTTGGTAAGCCTTCTGGAAGTAAGTTGAAGCCTGGCCCTTATCGCGGTTAGAAGTAGCAGGATAAGTGTCAATGCCATTTGGATTCTCAAGCCACCAAGCATAAGTAAGGTAAGCCTTTGCAAGAATGAGGCGAGCAGTTGTCTTCGTAACAGCACCAACTACACGAGGAGCGTCAGGAAGTTCGTTAACAGCTTCCTCGAGATCCTTGAATACAGCCTTTGTGTAAACCTCATCAACAGTGTTACGCTTAGAAGTACGCTGTGAGCTGGCATTTGGCTTAAGTTCACCACTACCGAGGTCGAGTGGCACACCACCGAATGTCTGAGCGAGGTTGAAGTAGTAGAAACCACGGAAGAACTTAGCTTCAGCGATAAGGCTTGGAGCGATACCTACAGCCTGAGCATTCTCGATAACAGAGCTTGCTGTGTTGATTTCAGTGAACGCTGTGCCCCAGAGAGCGTCAGAACGTACAGATGTAGAAGAAAGGTTACCAACACCTGACATATCGATGTCCTTCTGGTTACCGTCAGCTGAGTGACCGTAAGTGTACTCGTCAGTACCAGCCTCACATGAAGTGAAGTAGTAAGCCTGACCATAGAGGTTACGGAGGTGAGCGTAGAGCGAAGTAAGACCACCCTTCACACCTTCCTCTGTTGTAAAGTATGTTGGGTCATATCCACTACGTGGCTGCTCATCAAGCACATCAGAACATGACGAAAGTGCTAAGGCAGAAACGAGTGCTATGCCACAATTGCGAAAAATATTCTTAGTTTTCATTATTTTGATTTTTTGGGGGTTTTCGGTTTTTGGTTTTCGGTTTTTGGTTAATAGCTATCAACCCAAAACTAAAAACAAAAAACTAAAAACTTCTTAGAATGACAGATTAAGACCTAACAAATAGTTGCGAGTGCAAGGAGCGTTTGTACCTACAACTGGGAGAGCATGGCCACCCATCTGTGTTGCGTGGAACTGACCCTGGTTAGACATAGAGTTTGGCTCTGGGTCAAGACCGCTCTCGCTGTAGTAAGGAGAGTAGATGATGAATGGGTTCTGTACTGTAGCATAAACACGGAGGTTGTTGATACCAGCCTTCTTCATCCAGTCACCAGAGAAGTTGTAACCGAGTGAGATAGTGCGGATCTTAACATAGCTACCATCGAAGATACCGAGAGTAGAACCATACTTAGGGTTATCACCAGACTGGATACCACCTGGCTTTGGATACTTAGCACCCTTGTTGTCCTCTGTCCAGTAGTCAACATCTACCTGACCACGACGACCAGTAAGCATGTTGAGGTAACCTGTAGAGCTGTAGAGTGTAGAGATGAGCTTACCACCGCACTGGAATGCACCGATTACGTTGAGGTCGAAGCCCTTGTAAGCAACGCGAGTGTTGAAACCACCTACGAAGTCTGGCTCAAGAGAGATGATCTGACGATCGTCTGGACCGATAGCCTGGAGTTCGCCCTTATCGTTGTATCTCTTTTCGTACTTAACCTTGATCATACCTTCGTTACCACCTGGCTCAAGAGTCTGGAATACATCCCAGTCTGCATCGCCTGCGTTCCAAAGACCAACCTTCTCATAGTCATAGAGAACGTCGATTGGGTGACCTACGAACCAACCGTTACCTTCGTCCTTTTCGCTACCGTCAGCGAGTGCAACGAGCTTGTTGCGGTTAAGAGAGACATTCAAACCAGCTTCCCAAGTCCAACCGTTCTTGTTGTCAAGGATGATGCCGTTGATTGTAGCCTCGAAGCCCTTGTTCTGAGTCTTACCGATGTTAGCAGTATAGCTGCCTACACCTGAAGTAGAAGGGAGGGAAACGTTGAGGAGGATGTCGTTAGTGTTCATTACGTAGTACTCCAATGTACCAGAGAGACGACCCTTGAAGAGAGAGAAGTCAATACCGAAGTTGTAAGTCTCTGAGTACTCCCAACCGAGTTCTGGGTTAGGAAGCTTAGAGATGTAGTAACCAGTCTCGTAAGAAGGAGTACCGAGGTCACCGAAGTTGTAAGGAGTAGTACCGAGTGTACCGAGAGTAGTGTAAGGAGAGATAGCCTGGTTAGCTGTCTGACCGTAACCTGCGCGGATCTTCAAGTTGTCGATGAAGTCAAGGCTCTGCATGAATTCTTCCTTAGCAATGTTCCAACCGAGAGAAACAGCTGGATATGTGTGCCACTGATGACCCTTTGCAAGGCGTGAAGAAGCATCTGAACGAACAGCTGCAGAAATCATGTACTTGTTGTCGTAGTTGTACATTACACGACCCATCCAAGACATAAGACCTGCCTGCCAGTAGTTCTGGTAGTTAGGATTTACAGTAACATCCTGCTTACCAGCACCGATGTTCCAGTACTGGAAGTACTCAGGTACACCACGGCTGCTCATGTGGTTGCTTGAATAGCGGCTCTGCTCAACAGAGTAGAGACCTACTGCGCTGATGTTGTGCTTCTCAGCGAATGTGCGATCGTAAGTGAGGAGGTTCTCGACAGCGTAGTTCTTGTATTCAGTCTGCTGCATAGAAGCTGAGTTGAGCTCTGTAGCGTTAACAGTGTTGATACCAGTGCCTGTGAAACCACCAATCTTGTTAGTACGGTAGTTGAGACCGAGGTTTACGCGGTACTTGAGACCTTCAACCCATGGGCAAGCAACCTCAGCGAATACAGTGTTGTATGTACCGAGAGAGTTGTTGTGCTGGAGCCATGTCTCTTCGTTCTCCTTGATGCGGTCCTTAGTGATGAACCAAACGTCGTCTGAAGACATACGAGCGATACGGCCTGTTGCGTCAGCGAGGTTGTTAGGGTCAACGAGTGGAGTCATCTGGAGAATGCCGTACATACCGAGCTGCATACCCTGACGCTGGTTGTAAGAGTTAGTAGAAGAAAGACCGAACTTGAAGAACTTGCCAATCTTCTGCTCAAGGTTAGCGCGGAGAGTTACGCGGTCGAATGCCTGAGAAGGGATAACGCCTTCATCGTGGATGTAGCTACCGCCGAAGCTGTAAGTACCTGTGTTAGAACCACCTGATACTGTGAGGTTGTGGTTGTGAGAAACACCAGTCTGATAGAAGAGATCCTGCCAATTAGTGTCATTGCCCTCATGCTCGTCAATACCATTGCCGAACTTGCCAGCGAGTGCACGCATCTGTGAGTACTTCTCGCCCTTCATCATTGGATACTCGTTGAAGAGAGTCTTCAAAGAAACGTAACCATTGTAAGTAACCTTTGCTGTAGTAGCATAAGCACCCTTGTTTGTTGTGATGAGGATGACACCGTTAGCACCACGAGAACCGTAGATAGCTGTAGCAGAAGCGTCCTTCAAGATGTCGAGAGACTTGATGTCTGCAGGGTTGATGTCTGAAAGGTTGCCGAGGAATGGAATACCATCAAGCACGATGAGTGGGTCGTTAGAAGCAGAGAGTGAACGCTGACCACGGATGCGGATCTGCATTTCAGCACCTGGCTGAGAGTTTGTCTGCTGCATGTCAACACCAGCAACGCGGTTCTGGAGAGCCTGAGTGATGTTTGAAGAAGGGTTTTCCATAAGCTTTTCAGAGCTTACAGAAGCCACAGAACCTGTTACGGCTTCCTTACGCTGAGTACCGTAACCGATGACAACAACTTCTTCAAGAGCCTTGTCGTCAGATTCGAGAGCGATGGTAAGTCTGTTGCCAGACACCTTCACGTACTTAGTGGCATAGCCAATGTAAGAAACTACGAGAGTCTGACCGTCGTTAGCCTCAATAGAGAACTTACCGTCGAAATCAGTAACTGTACCTGAGTTCTTGACTCCCTGAATAGCAACTGTGGCACCGATAAGAGGCTCGTTGTCTGCTGCAGACACGACCTTACCTGTGACAGTCTTTGCATTAAGACCGTTCCAACTGATGGCGAGGAGCATGAAAGCTATCATGCATACCTTACCAAAGAGGGATGTCTTAATTTTCTGAGATAAATTTCCCATACGGATAAAAATTAAGATTAATATTGATTGATTTGGTAAAAAATTCTATTGATAATGATTTCTACTTATATATAATTAATGTGTAGGTTTTGGCAAAGGTTTGGTAAAAGTTGGGTAAAGGTTTATTCTATTTTTGAATTGAATATTGGGTTAAATTCACTGCAAAGGTAGCTATATGATTAAGATATTTGAAGAAATATTAAAATATGTTAAAGGAAAGGTAATTAATATCAACTCTTCTCCTTGTGCCTAATACTATTTTTGATTAAATTGTATAAGCGTCGTATGAAAGACACCAAAAGCGGCGCATCGGAAATGTGCTTCAATGCGCCGCATATACGGGAATTTTGTGTGTTTACTTTGTAAGCTCAAGAATCTTCTGCGTGGCTCCGCACTTGCTTGCCACGTAATCGGCAGAAGCCTTGCTGCGCTGTTGCATATCCTCGGTTGATGCTGCAAGAGCATCCATCTTCTGGGCAAACTCCTCGTAAGAGTTTATCTCAAGTCCGCCGCCAGAGGCTATGAGGTCCTGCGCTTCCTGGAAACGCTTGTTGTTAGGCCCGAAGAATACCGGCACTCCCCAAACCGCTGCTTCAAGGACATTGTGGATGCCAACGCCGAAACCGCCGCCGACATACGCCACTGTTCCGTAACGATAGATGCTGGAGAGAAGACCGAAACAGTTGATTATGAGGACGCGATTCTCTTGGCTTTGACTCTGACCTTGACTTTTACCCTGACTTTGCGGCTCGGAAATCCTCGCCCTACTTTTGTCTTGGTTGTAATACTGCGCCTTCATGCCGTACTTCGCCAGCTTTGACTCTATCTCATTGAGATGGTCTTCGCCGATGACATGAGGAGCGATGATGAGTTTCCAATCCTTGTGCTCAGCGAAATAGCGGAGGAAAATGTCCTCGTCAGGCTGCCATGAAGAGCCTGCGACAAAGACCTTTCCGACCCCCTCTAACTCCCCCATAGGGGGAGGACAGTTCAAGAACTCCTCTACTATAGGCAGAACCTTTGCTTGCTGCTGAATCTGCTTCACGCGGTCGAAGCGAGTGTCGCCAGTTACAGTAACATCTGTTATTCCGAGCTTTGCAAGAAGCTGCTTGCTGACCTCATTCTGTACGAAGAAATGAGAGAAGCATTTCAGCACAAGGTTGTACTTGCAGTTATACCATTTGAAGAAAATCTGCTCTTTGCGGAAAATGCTGCTCACGCTGTATGTAGGCACATCCTTGCGACGAAGGAAACGAAGATAGTTCCACCAGAACTCATATTTTATGAAATATGCCTTCTTGATGTTTATACGCTTCAGGAAGCGGTAAGCATTTGTGGGAGTGTCGAGCGGAAGGTAGCAGACAATGTCGGCATGCTCGTAGTTCTTGCGCACCTCATAGCCGGAAGGCGAGAAGAAGGTTACCAGAATCTTCTCCTCAGGACGTTCCTTCTTAATGTTTTCTATGATAGGTCGTGCCTGTTCGAACTCGCCGAGCGAAGCTGCATGAAACCACAGATACTCGCTCTCGGGATCAGCCTTTTCCTCCAATATGTGAAAAGCTGCCTGCTCACCGCGCCACATTTTCTTCACTTTTTCGCTGAAGAATGACGCGATGAACACGCAAGCCTGATATAAATATAAAAGGAGAGAATACATTTGTTTATTGTAATTCAGAATGTAGAATTCAGAATGCAGAATTTAAATAAATGCAGAATTATGAATGCAGAATGCAGAATCTAAGTTAACGAAGAATTATCTGCCGCGCAACCCAATTCTGAATTCTGCATTCTGAATTCTGCATTATTTGAGGACCTCTATAGCCTTGCGAAGGCGCTTGAGAGTTTCTTCCTTGCCGAGGAAGTCAGTGATGTCGAACATGCCAGGGCCGATGCCGCGACCTACGAGGGCGAGGCGGAAGGCGTTCATTACATCGCCAAGTTTGTACTCCTTATCTTCTACCCAGCCGAATACGATTGCCTCCTGGTTCTCCATAGAGAAGTCCTGGATGCCTTCAAGCACAACGGCAAGTTCTGCCATCTGCTGTGCAGAATACTCCTTCCAGCGCTTCTTGACAGTCTTCTCGTCGTAAGAAGTTGGTGGGATGAAGAAGAAATCGCAGATGTCCCAAAGTTCGTTTACGAAGTTCACGCGGCCCTTCATCATGTGGACAACTTTCTCAATGTCAGCCATAGGAGCGTCAATGCCATTGCCTACAACGATAGGTGCAAACTCACGGGCTATCTCAGCGTCGCTCTTCTGGAGAATGTACTCATGGTTGAACCACTTGGCCTTCTCAAAGGCAAACTTGGCGCCAGCCTTAGAGCACTTGCTGAGGTCGAACTGCTCGATAAGCTCTTCCATAGTGAACATCTCCTGCTCAGTGCCAGGGTTCCAGCCGAGGAGAGCGAGGAAGTTTACGACAGCCTCTGGGAAATATCCCTTCTCGCGGAATCCGCTAGAGATGTCGCCGCTCTTTGGGTCGTGCCATTCGAGTGGGAATACAGGGAAACCGAGTCGGTCGCCATCGCGCTTTGAGAGCTTGCCCTTGCCGTCTGGCTTGAGAAGGAGAGGCAGGTGGGCAAAGCGTGGCATTGTGTCTTCCCAACCGAAAGCACGGTAGAGAAGCACATGGAGTGGGGCAGAAGGAAGCCATTCCTCACCGCGGATGACATGAGTGATTTCCATCAGATGGTCGTCCACGATGTTTGCGAGGTGGTATGTAGGCAGCTCGTCGGCACTCTTGTAGAGCACCTTGTCGTCGAGAACATCAGTCTTGATGACAACGTCGCCGCGGATGATGTCGTTTACATGAACCTCCACGCCCGGATCAATCTTGAAGCGGACAACATACTGCTTGCCCTCTTCTATAAGCTCCTTCACCTGCTCGTCGGCGAGTGTGAGTGAGTTGCGCATCATCATTCGTGTGCGAGCGTCATACTGGAAGTTCTCTATCTCCTTGCGCTTTGCGTCGAGTTCCTCTGGAGTGTCGAAAGCGATGTAAGCCTTACCCTCTGCAAGCAGCTGGTCAACATACTTCTTGTAGATATGCTTGCGCTCGCTCTGGCGGTAAGGACCTTTGTCGCCACCGTAGCTTACGCCCTCGTCAAATTTGATGCCGAGCCACTTGAAGGAGTCGATGATATAGTCTTCCGCTCCCGGAACGAAGCGGTTTGAGTCTGTATCTTCTATACGGAAGATGATTTGTCCGCCATTCTTCTTGGCGAAGAGATAATTGTACAAGGCAGTGCGCACACCACCGATGTGAAGAGGTCCTGTTGGACTCGGTGCGAAACGCACTCTAACTGTTCTTTCCATGTCTTTTTTATATTATTTGGGCGCAAAGATACAAATAATTCGCAATTCTTGCGGTCTGTTTTCATTTTTTTAGTACATTTGCACCCAAATATTTGACAATATGTTCACTCTTGACAAGAAAACACGTAATAATATAAGCTGTATATCGCTATTTTTGATATGTGCAGCAGCTATAATTGTCGCCATTCCGCTGCATAAGAGCACAAGGCGTCTTTACGAGGTGGGATATCCTTGGGTAGAACAAGACCTCATAGCAAAATACGACTTCCCGATAGTGCGCGACTCGGCTAGCATGAAGGCTGAGCTTGACTCCCTCCTCAAGCTTCGTGAGCCATATTTCACGATTATTGAGGATATGGGCGAAAAGCAGTTGGAGCGTTTCCGTACTGACTACGAGAACGACCATTCTGACATCAATCCGAAGGTCAAAGTTGCCATTGAACGCGCGCTGACAAGGATTTACGAGAAGGGAATCATCGATACCGATCCTTGCAAGGAAATGGCTAAAGACACGCTCCATCGCATGAGAATTGTGAAGGACAAGGTCTCCGTCTTGCGACTTTTCACTGATTTTTACTCTTCAAAGACAGTCTATGAGGCTCTCTTCGACGACCCTGTCATGCAGCAGAACCGCGCTCTCCTAAGCGACAATAACCTGCAGGAGTATCTTAAGCCGAATGTCATCTATAGCGATACGCTCAACCAGTTGGAGATAGCTGAGCTGGAAGAGTCCATCATTCCTACAGGCAAACTCATCAGGGAAGGAACGCGACTGATAAGCCGAGGCGACAATGTGGATGAGGAGAAACTGAATATCATCCGTTCTTACGACTTGGCAATCGCGCAGAAGGAGCAAGACAGCCTCTATGGTCAATCTACAAGGGTAGGACAGATCATTTTCGTGGTAGTCATGCTTTCGCTGCTCTATTTCTATATATATCTGTTCCGTAAGGACTATTTCGAGAAGCCGCGACTTCTTGTCATGCTTCTTCTCATGATGGCATTCTTTGCAATAAGCGTGTCAACGATAATGCGCTTTATGTTCTATAATGTCTATCTGTTGCCGTTTGCCATCCTGCCTATGTTCGTCCGTGTGTTCATGGATTCGCGTACGGCATTCTTCAGCCATGTCATCATGATACTCATCTGCGCCCTGGCTGTGAAGTATCAGTACGACTTCATCATCATACAGCTTGTGGCTGGAGCAGTGGCTATCTTCTCAATGCGCCATCTTACAAAGCGCTCAGAGGTCTTCATTGCAGCCTTCAATGTTACCCTTGCCACGCTGGTCATCTATTCTGCCCTTCAGCTTACGCAGGACAAACCTTACAATGAATACGACGATTCTCTCCTCAAGACATTCGGAGTAAACGGCGTTCTCCTTCTCTTTGCTTATCCGGCTATGTACCTGATAGAGAGAGTCTTCGGCTTTACATCGGATGTTACGCTCATCGAACTCTCCAACACTTCAAGTCCACTCCTAAGGAATCTCTCCATGGTGGCGCCTGGCACATACCAGCACTGTACCATGGTCAGCAATCTGGCTGCCGAGATAGCCGAGAAGATTGGAGCGCAGACACTGCTCGTTCGTACGGGAGCTCTCTATCATGACATCGGCAAGACCGTCAATCCCGAGTATTATATTGAAAACCAGAAGGGTATGGTCAATCCGCTGGAGTCTAAGGACCGTCGCGATGCGGCAAAGATTATCATCTCTCATGTTACAGAAGGCATCCGACTGGCTAAGGAAGGCGGACTGCCAGACGAGATCATCGACTTCATCCGCACCCATCACGGCACCGGCTGTACGAAGTATTTCTACCTTAACTATAAGTCGGAACATCCGAAGGAGCAGGTCAATCCGCTCGACTTCTCTTACGCCGGACCTAACCCTCAGACCAAGGAGCAGGCTATCCTTATGATGGCTGATGCCGTGGAGGCTGCTTCGCGCTCACTGCCAGACTATTCCGAGCAGAGCATCACCGGTCTTGTCAATAACATCATCGACACTCAGGTCAAGGAAAATTTCTACGAGAGCTGTCCGCTCAACTTCCAGGATATCAAGGCTGCCAAGGAAGTGCTCATCGAGCGACTCATGGCTATTTACCACACTCGCATCGCCTATCCGAAGGAGAAATAAAGATAAGTATTTTTTATAAAACAAAAACAATAAAAACCGCATAAAAGAGAAGATGGCTCTATCAAGCCATTGATGGTTTGCCCTCGTTATTTTCCTTGTGAGCGAGCTCACAGACAAAATCCCGAGAACAAACTATCACCCTATCGGGCTTTCTTCTCTTTTATGCCGATAAACAAGAAAAACATTGCGGACATCTGATGAAATTGTTTTTTATGTTTATCGCTTTTTGAAGTCTGGTGGGTTTCTGTTTGGCATTTTATACGAGAGCTCAGTTTACCCTGAGCTTGTCGAAGGGCTCTCAGGAGAAAATGACGAACAGAAAGACACGAAACTCCTGAGAGTTTCTATAAAAAAGACTTCAAAAAGGGTTTTTCTGGTTTTTGCCTAAAGAAATGCCCAATTGCATATAATCACCAAAACCAAAAGAAAGTCTTGGAGATTTGTAAAACGCATTAAGCAAAACGGCATATAGGAAGAAAAAGTTTTAGTGTTTTCCTTAAAATGTTAGCCGAAAACTTTCGGTTGTATTTGATTTTTGATTAACTTTGCGCCGTCTTTTGAGCATAGGCTCATACAAGAATCGCTTTTAATCAACTAATTAGACTTTATAATAAATACTAAAACTAGCTCCCCAAAATGTTTAAAAATTTCTTCGGCTACCATCTCGTAGCTGATTATCACAAGAAGAAAGACCCGAAGCGCTGGCATATTTCGGGTTTCATTAAAGCCATCATCGCGTCAGTCATTGCAATTGCAATCTGCTGTATCCCTACAGAGTCTTTCGGCATTGCAGGCTTCACGTTCAACGAGAAGATCGTTGTCGGTCTCTTTGTCTGGGCTGCTTTGATGTGGATTACAGAGGCAATTCCTTCCTGGTCAACATCGGTGATAATCATCGTTATCCTCCTGCTAACGGTCAGCGACAAAGCCCTTTCGTTCATGGCTCACGAAGGCGTGGCAAGCATGGTAAACGGCGAAGAAGTGATCTTCGGTGCTCCTGTTTCATACAAAAGCATCCTTGCGTCATTCTCTGACCCGACAATCATGCTCTTCATCGGCGGTTTCGTACTTGCCATTGGTATGGCGAAGGTGAAGCTCGACCTCGTAGCAGCACGTATCATGCTCAAGCCTTTCGGCACAAAGTCAGAGAACGTACTCCTCGGCTTCATCCTCGTAACGGCTATCTTCTCTGCTTTCGTATCAAACACAGCTACCGCAGCCATGATGCTTGCCTTCCTTACTCCTGTCCTCAAGGCACTTCCTGCTGACGGCAAGGGACGTATCGCACTTGCAATGGCAATTCCTGTCGGAGCAAACCTCGGCGGTATCATGACGCCTATCGGTACTCCTCCTAACACCATCGCCCTCGGCTACCTCAACGAAACCCTCGGTGCCAACATCACCTTCGGTGAGTGGGTGGCAAAGATGGCTCCTTTCGTAATCATCCTTCTTGTCATAGCTTGGTTCCTCCTCCGCTTCCTCTTCCCATTCAAGCAGAAGAAGATTGAACTCAACATCGAAGGACAACTCGAACCAGGCAAGCAGTCGTACATCGTTATTGCCGGCTTCATTATTACAATTTTCCTTTGGTGCTTCTCTGACCCACTCGGACTCGGACTCAACAGCTATATCGTGGCAATGATTCCTGTCGGACTGTTCGCAGCAACAGGTGTTCTTACTCGCCGCGACCTTGAGGAAGTCAACTGGAGCGTACTCTGGATGGTTGCCGGAGGTTTCGCCCTCGGTCTCGCCCTCAATGCAACAAAGCTTTCAGACCACCTTATTGAGTCAATTCCATTCGGTCAATGGTCGCTCATCGTCGTGATGATTGTCGCAATGCTTGTCTGCTTCCTCTTCTCTAACTTCATCAGTAACTCGGCAACAGCTTCTCTGCTCGTTCCTGTTCTCGGTGTCGTTGCAGGAGCCATGACAACACATACTGGCGACGCAAGCATCGCTCCTCGTATGCTCGTAGCCGTAGCCATCGCAGCATCCGTTTCCATGATGCTCCCTATCTCAACACCTCCAAACGCCATCGCTCACTCTACAGGTATGATTGAGCAGAAGGATATGATTAAGGTCGGTGCCATCATGGGCTTCCTCGGACTCGGATTTGGACTCTGCTGGCTCTTCCTCGTGTTCTAAAGCCACACCATTGAAGAAGCCATGGGGCTTCTTCTCCAATAAACCGCAAAACAAATTCCCCCTTGGTGCGCTGAGGGCAGCGCACCTCCATAATCATCCCCCTAAAAGTTTTTTCCTGAATTTTTTTGGGGATAATTTTTTGTGTTCGCAACCACTTTCTAAAGTGATGTTTATCGCCTTTCTTGGTCGGACAATTCGTCTCCTTTGGCCGGACAATTCGTCTCCTTTGGTCGGACAATTCATAATCCTTGGTCGGACGAACTGTTTTCTTATAAGAAAACGAAAAATTTCTTACTAGAAAATAAAAAGTTTCTTACTAGAAAAAATATTTTTTCTTATAAGAAAATGCACCCTCTCCCTTGGCGAAACAATTTGCAATCCTTGGCGAAACAATTTGCAATCCTTGGCGAAACAATTTGCCACCCTTGGTGAAACAATTCTCAACCCTTGGAAAGACGTTGAAAAAATGATGGGAATGCAAATGTAGGGCGAGGATTTCCGAGCCGTTTGCCGGAATAAAAACAGAATCGCGGCTCGGAAATCCTCGCCCTACTTCATGGCAGTCTGTTAAAAAAAACGTCTTATTGATACTGGTCAAAAAATAGGGAGGATAATTTCCTTCGACTGTTAATTTTCAACTTAACGGCTCATATTTTTTGTAATTTTGCAGAAAATAATAATCATAATTAACAAATCCAAACTCAAAAAAGCAAAAGCGTATGAAGAAATTTACTCTTTTTCTTTTCGCCATGATTCTGGCAACTGTAGCTTTCGCTCAGGCACCAATGACGCTTAACAAGCAGCTCGCTGTTAAGAAGTCTGACGTGAAAGTGCAACTGACGGAAAGTCAGAAAAAGAACATTATCGGCAAGGTGGATGGACGCCAAGCCAAACTCCAGTTGAAAAGTACGGCTCGTCCGATGAAGGCTCGCAAGAGCTTCAAAGTGGCTCATCAGCTCACAGCTACACAAGAGAAGGTGGCTGCAAAAGAACTGAAACGCAGCCTTAACACTAATGAAGCAGCAAAGAAGCTTGAGTCTTTCAAGGCAAAGATGGCGCAGAGAACTGGCAAGAAGTCTGCAAGCAAGGCTCCTCGCAAGGCAAACGCAACTCCTACTGAGGCTCCTGCCGGCCTTGAAACAGAGACGTATATCTATAGCGGCCTCAGCTATGTTGATATGGGTAGTGTGACATACAACGTACAGGTGGGCTTTGATGGCAACGATGTTTATATCCAGGGACTTCTCCGCGCACTCCCACAGGGTTGGATAAAGGGTGTGAAGAACGGCAACCAGATGACTTTCGCAATGGGCCAGTGCCTCGGGGAAACTGAGGTGATAGACGCTCAGACAAAGGAGAACCTTGGTCTCCTTCCTGTTTCGCTCATGTACCAGAACGGTACTACTGGCGAGATGACGGATTTCGTTCTCGATGTCAATGAGAAGACAGGCGTTCTTACTGATGCTGACGGATATGGAGCCTTGATTTTCGATGATGGCAACGAGGGTATGCTTGATGCTCTACTTAGCAGCCAACTCACTCCTGAGTCTGCATTGGGCGACGTAAGCTATGATCTCGTTACTCCTCCTGCCAGCGCAGAGGTGTTTGGCGTAGATATCAGTGCTACCAGCTATTCTCTTAACAAGCAGGTTTCCAACACAGGTATGATGGCAATTGACGGCAACGATATCTATGTGCTTGGTCTTTGTCCAGACGTTTCTGGTTGGGTAAAGGGTACTATCGGTGCCAACAATATGGTGACATTCCCTAAGGGCCAGTACCTTGGTCAGTATGCTGGCATGCTCGACATTTGGTTTATGGGATTGAATCCACAAGATCCTGCCATGAATTTGATTGACGTCCTTGCAACATGGGATCCTGCAGAGCGCACTCTCACTTTCGATCCTACAACATGGATTGTAGAGAATGCTGATCCAATGACATTGAAGTTTGCTGACGTATTCTATAATGTGTTCGTAGAGCCAATGGGCGCAGACCGCACTATTGTTGTTCCTCCTGCAGGTCTTGAGACAAAGGAATATTCTACTACCGTAAAGTCTCTCGCTAACTATGAATATGCAAAGAAGCCATACACAGCAAGAATCGGCTTCGATGGCGACGACGCTTACATTCAGGGACTTTTCTTCTATGCTCCTTCAGCATGGCTTAAGGGTACTCGCAATGCAGACGGTAGCATCACATTCGTGAAGAACCAGTATCTTGGTACTGTCCAGGGCTTTGACGTTTATGTTGTGCCTTGCTCAGATGAGGAAGAAGACGTGCCAGCAGATATCTACGACAGCTTCACTCTCAAGTATGATGCTGCGAACGACACATATACTTATAATGAGGTAAATACAAACATCTCATTCTCAGTAGCACCAGAGAGCACAGACGCTGTTGACATCATCTGCAACGTCGTGTTGAATGGTTCAGGCACTCCTGATGATGATATAAACACTAATGTAATCTATGAGCAGCCTGAAGGCGAACTCAAGAGCTACACTCGTGGCGGTGGTGCTTACTACTCTTTCTGGGGCTATGTCCTTGACGCATCACAGAGCGGTACAAGCATCAAGATCGTTACAAACGGCAACGATGTATATATGGAGAACCCTATCTCACAGGCTCCTGTAGAGGGCGGTTCTTGGGTTAAGGGTACACTCGACGGCAACAAGATCCACGTGCCATTGAAGCAGTGCATTCTCTACTCTGATGAGGAAGGCTATGGCTACATGACAGCTGCCTTCCGTCTTGAAGTCGGTTATGATGAGGAGTATGACGAGGAATATGCCGATTATGTAATGACAGACGAGACTGAGGTTGTGTTCACTATCAACGAGGACGGCACAATTACTCTTGATCATCAGTCAGAGATAACTGATTTCGGCTATGCAGATTGGATCTACGGTCTTGCTTACACTGACGACAAGACTTGGTCACAGCTTGGCGACTACAACTCTGTCTATACTCCATTCGACGGCGAGTATGCTACTATCCCAGAAGGTCTTGAGACTGAGAAGTGGGCTATGATGTACAAAGACGACAACGACTATTCTTCAGCTCGCTTGGTTGACGTAGCTATCGATGGCGACAAGATGTACATCGCCGGCATGTCAACTTACGATCCAGAAGCAACAATGGTAGGTACTATTTCTGACGGCAAGGTTACATTCGCAAGCGACCAGTACATGGGTCTTGGCAGCGGTTATGTTTCTTACGGCGTATTCGCAAACGTCACTACAAAGTTGGTTTACGATGAATACTACGATGAGTACATGGAAATGACTGACTTCGAGTACCTCCCAGAGTATGCTTTCGAATATGATGCAGAGAACAAGCTTCTCGTTTCTGACGAGGAGGCTGCATTCATCCTGAACGCTGGCGAGGGTGCAGAGGAAATCCTCTACATCACTATGGCAAAGCAACCTAAGTTCAACTACTTCAAGGAGGTGGCTGCTATTCCTGCAGACCCTGAGTTCTTTGAGGTTAGCGGATATTTTGACGACTACGGCTACGACATCCTTTCTTGCAACGTGCTCCTTGAGGACGTGAACGGCAAGTACATGAACCAGGATAAGGTGTTCTACACTATCTGGGTGGAAATCGACGGCGAGAAGGAGCAGTTCGTATTCGACTCTCAGGACTATGTAGGCTTCGAGGAAGAAGGCATCGAAGAGATGACTGAAATTCCTGTAAACTTCACTGTTCTTGATGGTGAGGGCTACGAGGACATCTCTGCAAGCGGTTCTGCTATCTGCCTCTACCAGAGTGGTTTTGACGACTACGGTATCCAGACTATCTACTACGGTTGCGACGTTCGCACTCAGTCTAACATCGTTTGGGTTAGCGGTAAAGTTGAAGAAGTGGCTACCACAGAGGAAGAACTTGCAGCTGCTGGCATCAATAATGTCAAGACAAGCAAGACTGCTGAAGGCATCTACGACCTCCAAGGTCGCAAGCTCCAGAAGCTCCACAAGGGCGTTAACATCGTTACTGTAAAGGGCAAGACTGCAAAGATTCTCGTGAAGTAATAAGCCCCACCCCAACCCTCCCCCCAGGGGGAGGGAGAATTTAATTACCTTTTATGGGTAAGGCTATTTTAAATAATAAATAGAAAATGAATACATCCAAAAAACCTAATATTATCCTCTCCCCCCTAAGGGGGGGAGCTGGAGGGGGGCTAAAACTCTTATTTATAATGGTTGCTGCACTGCTCTGTGCGGCAACCATTTCTGCTAATGACGCAGAAACCGTCACTTGGGGCTACTACAACGGTAGCCAAAACCTCGGTACATGGGGTACTAGCAAGGCTGAGACCTACTATGTGGGTATGAAAATAAACGACGCTTCGCTTGTGGGCAGTAAAATAACCTCCATAAAGATTCCGCTCAATAGTTCTACGCTCAGCAGCTGCGCGGCGTGGATTGTGCGCGGTTCTTTGCAGAGCAATTCCGGTCAAGGCATTTCCGATGATGTCAATGTGCTGTTCGGAGCTACCGAGGGTTGGAACGAGATAACGCTCCCTGAACCTTATACCATTGGCGAAGGCGACTTCTATGTGGGCGTAACGTTCACTGCTTCGGCACTCGACTTCTCGCCTATGTTGCTCATGCCGTCTGATTTGCTTGAGACTACCTACATAAAGACTTCCCGCACTTACCGCAAGTGGACTGACCTTGGCAATTCTCCTGGCGCTTGTCTGCCGTTGCAGATTACTGTTCTCGGCAATGTCGTAAAGAACAATGCTGTCAGTGTGGTTGGTCTCGACCGCGTGTTTGCTAAGCATGGCGAGACTTCAACGGTAAAGGTTACAGTAGCAAACAACGGTAGCAACGAGGTTTCTGACATTGACTGGACTTACAGCGTGGCTGGCAAGACTGTGGAAGGTCACACTGATGTCGCTGTTTCTGCCGATTTCTATGGTGCTCAGGCTTCGTTTAGCATTGATGTTCCGGCAATTGAGGAGAACGGCGAGTACGAAGGTACATTCACCGTGACAAAGGTAAATGGTGTTGTTAACACCGGAAGTCCTGCGTCTTGCACTCATACCGTGAAGGTGATGAACGTTGTTCCTAAGAAGGTTCCTCTCATGGAGGAATTCACTGGTGCTTGGTGCGGCTTCTGTCCTTCTGGCTATATCGGCATGAAACTGATGAACGAGCGTCATCCTGAGGATTTCGTCTGCGCTTCATACCATAATGGTGACGGTATGCAGATTACGGAAAACTACCCTGTGTCAGTGAGCGGTTTCCCATCTGCTTTTTTTGACCGCAACCATTCTACGGACGCTTATCGTGGTGATACGAGAAAGGATATGGGCATCGATGACACTTGGAGCCTTGAGTGTAAGGAACTTCCTTCTCTGAATGTTTACGCGAAAGCTGATCTCTCTACTGAAAGTGGCGTGCTCACCGTTTGGTCGGACTTCGTGCTTTGCGAAGATCTCAACAGCATAAACTATGACATCGGCTATATCATCACTGCCGACGGACTTCATGGCACTGGCAGCAACTGGGTGCAGCACAACTACTACAGCAAGGACTACCAGAACGGAGCTTACAGCAACATGTATATTGAGGGCATGGACATGTTCAATAATGGCGCTGAATATCAGGTTCTGGTGTATGACGATGTTGTCGTGGCTACCTCAGGAAAGGGTGCTTCTACAATCTCTGGCGTAATTCCTGGCATTTGCAATGAGGCTGAAGAATACCACCACAGCATGACATTCAACATTGCTGACATGAACTCCAACTATGGCAAGAAGGAGAACCTCGTTCAGGACATTTCTCGTCTCAATGCCATTGTCTATGTCTATGATAATGCCACTCATCATGTCGTGAACTGTGCAAAGTGTCATGTAACACTCGATCAGAGCAGTGGCATCAAGAATGTCCAGAACACGGAATACGGAATGCAGAACTCTGAAAACGGAATGCGAAATTACTTCAACATTGCCGGTCAGAAGCTCTCTTCTCCACAAAAAGGCCTGAATATTATCAACGGCAAAAAGGTTGTGGTCAAGTAAGAGCAAAGATGATGAAAAAGTAGGAAAATCGGGTGTGTGCGCACACACCCGTTGATAATTGTCAAAAAAGGCATATATTTTCGATTATTTATGGCTTAAATGTTTTGCCATATTGCAGAAACATCCTACCTTTGCA
>JAKSLJ010000010.1 GCA_024401275.1 Bacteroidaceae bacterium
TGAATGGCACGTGAATTTTCGTAAATTTTCTTGTTCGCCGCAGAATAATCAATTCCCGTTAATTTACGTATAATTCTCGGTAATTCGTGTTCAAAACAAAAATATACCCCACAATTTTTGACTGACTGATGACTGACTGACTGAGATTTTCAGTCATATTTCCCATTATTTTCGCCGTTTGGGAAGGAAAAAATGCGGGAAAGTTGAAATATTCCGAAAGAAATCGTAACTTTGCACGCGTAACAAATGCGTGCGTACGGTCATGGAAAACACTTACGCACACAGAATTACCCCACGGGCAGCTACCCCTATAGGTAGCAAACTCGACTGAGAGTAAGACATCATTCTTCGCTGCTTAGATCTGGGAAATCAAACACATGGAAGATGATGCATTGATGTCCTCGTTGTGAAAAAACATAATAATCACAGCGTGGAGGTCTATTGCATTAACATGTAAGGTTTCCCAGAACCTAAGCAGCTTTTTGCTTTAGCCTCCGCGCCATAATATATCATACACTTAACACGATTTTCATGCTTTATGCACAATAATTCATGAATTGGCATAAAATAATAATCGCAGATTATATCAACCGACAACTTTAATTATGGCAGACTTAGAAAAAAATTGCAAATGGCATTTTGGGGAGGATCTTGAACACTTTAACTTCGGTGTAGGAATCACTCCACAAAGAAATTTCAGAAAGGCATCTGTTACTGGGTCCATCGTAAGAGAAAGTCTTCAAAACTCAATTGATGCCGCAGTTTGCTATCCTGTTTATGTTTCGTATACAAAGAAAGAGTTAGCTATAAATGACTACCCATCTTTGTTTGGATTAAAAGAATGCACAGACAACACTCTCCTAGAACAGCATTTCGAAGGCATGAAAGATAGTATTACTGAAAACGACGAACAGAATGCTATAGAATACACTAAAAAGCTCAATTATGTTAAGGGACTCAAAGAAAGAGCGCAATCTAGCGATACTATACCATACCTATGTATTTCTGATTCAAATACTACAGGTATGGAGTATTTTGAAGAGAAAAACAATGGAACATTTGCGAGTTTTGTTCGTTCATTAGGAAAAAACGACAAACGCTCTAAGGGTTCAGCAGGTTCTAATGGCGTTGGAAAAGGTGCATATATTCAGCTGTCGCAGTATAATGCTTTGATTGTTTCTTCTCGCTCGGAAACACAAACTCTATTTGAAGGAAATATGCTTACGGTTTCTCATTATGTAGGAGATACAGCATATTTCCCTTTTGCCTTTTATGACAATAATAATGGAAAACCTGTAGAGAACGGCGAGATACCAGACATTTTCGTTCGCGATGAAATCGGTACCGATATTAACATAATTGGTATTGATGACACCAAATGGGACGAGCAAGTGCGATCGATGGTTGAAGCAGTCTTGCGAAACTTCTGGTTAGCCATTCATACAGAACGCTTAGTGGTTAAGATTGAAGATGTAATTATTGACAAAAACACTCTTCCTATTTTACTAAAAGAATATTTCGAGGAGAAACCTGATGGGGTTCAAATGAGGACACTTAACCCGTTACCTTATTACAATATAGTATCCTCTGAACCTTCAAATAAAATAATCCACAGAAAAGACACCTTGCCTTTGTTGGGAGAAGTTGAATTCTATTTGAATAAAGCAAAAACAGGTAATGGAAAAATCCTTTATATGCGAGAAAGTAGAATGCTGATTTATTCAAAAATTGAACCTCTCTACAATCAAATAAACGGAGTCTTTGTGTGTACAGGCGAAAGGGGAAATGAGATTCTTAAGGAAGCGGAAAACGAAGCCCATAATGAATGGAAAGCAAAATCTGGTGATAGCCTTGCGAAACAAGCCCTTGAGGAACTAAACAATTACATAAAAACCTGTTTAGAAGAAGAGATCGGTAGTGTTACAAATAGCACGGTTGATGTAAAAGGACTGTCAAAAAGACTTCCTATCACTACAGAACCTATATATGATGAAGATTATGACGAAGAAACTGAATTTGATGACGAAGGTGATACTATAACAGAAACAATAGAGACCACTGATGTAGAAGAAATTAGACGGCATAAAGAAAAGAAAGAAACCTTTGCAAAGGTTCATGTTAGGAAGAAGAAAAAAGTGAATATTGAGTCACAGGGAGAAGACTTTGACGAGAATCCAGAAGATGATGGTCCAGAAGTTCCTTCTACATACGAGCCAAGTTCTACTCCTACACCACAGAATCCAAACCCTAATCCAGATCCATTCCCTTCACCAACTCAACTTCCTCCAACAGGTTCAATTCCAAATGAAGAGGATTCTAACGGAGAAAACAAGAAAACTGTCTCCATCAACAGTTTTGAGCCATTGGCTTTTGCTAAAAGAATCAATGGGGAATATGTTTACGATATTCGCATTAAATGTGCAAAAGAATATGAGAATGCTAATATTGTTGTGAAAATTGGTGGTGAAGCAGGTGATGACACCATAGAAATCAAGGAATCATCTTTAGGAACTCCTGAGGGAGATACAATAAAGGGAGTCCATTTGATTAAGGGTATTACACCATTTACTTTAAAATTCAAGGAAAACGAAAAGGTTTCTATAAAAATAAGTGCATATGAGTACAAGGACTAAATCATTTCCTAACCCAGTATTAGGCAATGGGAACGATTACCGAATAGAAATTGACAATAATGTCGTGCAATTCAGTGCGGTGAAAAAAGACAATGATAATTTTTATTCAACAGTAACTTTGAAGCTTGACGATGAAGTAATAAACAATCTTATTAAAGAAGAGAAAGCCGCTTTTTTTTGCGATATTGACTGTGTCAAAACTAATTACAGGACAAGTAAGTGGTCATTTGGAAATATTATTGAATTAACCATCCCAAGGGTCAAAGTAGTTGATAATGTAGACGTCAATTGCTACATTGTTGCGATGAAGCCAATAGAAGGATTTACTCATGACGATTTTAATGAAATGTACGAAAACGCATCATTCTCTTTGGAAGAGGGCGATTTCATAGCCACATTAGGTTCTTTCTATTTTAACGCTTCAGTCAAATACAACAAATGTCCTGCTCCGAGTTCTTTGATGCAGGTAGAAAGAGCAAGTGATGAAGCTAATATAAAAGCAACTCGTTTTTACACTGACGAGAATAGAATATATATAGTTATGCCCGCAGAATTGTTTGACATATACACTAAGGTGTGTTTGCAAAATAATCATGCAGCAGATATGTTTATTTCAGCGATAGCTGTGGATGCCCTTTCATTTGCATTGATGAGTGTTCTTGATGACTCGTCAAAACTTGCTGAGTATCTGAGAAATCTATTGGAAAAGAACAATATTGTATTAGATGATGAACATCCAGAAATGTGTTTAGAAGCAGCGCGTAAACTTTTAGAGGATGACGGAGTTGACCCATACACAACTTTCATGAAAGACCTCGATGCAGTATTCACATATAAAAACGAATTAGAAAATGGCAACACAGACTAAGTTTAAAAAATCCTTTCTAGAAAAAATTAAACAGTTAGCAAAGGATAAATCAAATATACAAATGTTTGCAGCAGAAACATTTGATTATACTAAACAAGATTTAGTCAGTATGCATGGCATCAATCATCCAACAAATCTACTAGAGGATATGATGAGTGCAAAAAATGAGTTTGAAGCAGCTTTAGCACTTTATAAAGCATATGAGAATATCACACCACTAATTGCATCTGATGAGGCTTTTTGGGCATATCTTGCTTTAGTAGAACTTAATCCCTATGCAAGAAAAAGATTTGCGAGCTTGGCGAACCCGGAAAGCCCAAATGTTATTCTAGCTAGATATTTTGCTCAAGAGCGTATTGTAAAGAATGTAATTGCTCGACTTTGGTGGGCTGTATACATGAGCGAAAAGGGAAAAGAAGATATTGACCGTTTTAGCCTGACTTCTATTTTATTCTCTCATACAGAATTATTTGACACCCTAACCCAGTCTCGTCTTTTTAGGTATAAAAACGCAACAATCGGAATACTTTCTTTTTTTGCAGAACATTCTGAGTTGATAACAAGAGCCAATACTTTAAAAGCAATGAAGTTCTTCAACCGAGTTGGAGGCGCAAGAGAACTTTCTGCTATGCCAGAATCATTCTTCAAAAAAGAACTTAGTATTAAATTTTCCAATCAAATAAACGAAAGCCAAATCAATAATGAATAAAAAAACTCTAAGAGTTGGTACATTATTTAGCGGCATAGGCGCATTTGAAGCAGCTCTAAAGCAATTGAACATTCCGCATGAGATTAAGTTTGCATGTGATAATGGTGAAATAGAACTTATACCACTTTCAAATGAATTTCGCAAAGAGTATAAAGACTTAGATAAAAAATACAAAGAACTTTCTAACGAAGAACATGATAGATATCTGTATCTAAAGGGCATGATGGATGGTGTCGTTGAGCATGTCCGTAGTTTCGTGTCAGGGTTGAACAAAGAGGAACTTCATAGGCATGTTGATAGAATCTATAAAATGTATAAGGCTGATAAGGAAAACAATATGAAGAAGTCTTATCTGGCAAACTACGATATAGATGAACAGGATTTCTATACAGATGTTCGTTTCATGAATGGACGACTCTATGCAAATGATATTGACATCATGGTCGGTGGAAGTCCCTGCCAAAGCTTCTCTACATACGGAAAGAAAAGAGGCCTAGAGGATACTCGAGGAACTCTTTTCTATGACTATGCTCGTTTGATAAAAGAAATACAGCCTAAGATATTCATTTATGAGAATGTTCCAGGATTGTTAACACATGATGATAAAAAGACTTGGAACACAATGCTGGAGGTATGGAATTCCATAGGATATAAAGTTGTGTGGAGTAAGCTAAATGCAAAGGATTATAATCATCCACAGAACCGACTTAGACTATTCTTAATCGGGTTTAGAGAAGACATTTATACCACACCTTATGAATTCCCAGAAGAGTTAGTCCTTACTCATAAAGCTTCTGAATACTTGGAAGAATCTCCTGTAGATGATAAGTACTATCTCGGTGTTAAGGGTTTTGAATGGGTAACCAATAAAGAAAAAAACAAGAACAAAACTAGATACAATCGTGATATAATTGGATGTGAAACTGCAAATCAGCAGTTTAATTGGATTGGTGATTTGCTTGTTGAGAAGCCACATCAAAAGCATTATGAGAACCCAAATATCCATATAGGCAAACTTAATGGAGAAGATGCTGTGGCAAGAATGATGACTCCAAGAGAATGTTTGCGACTGATGGGATTTGACGATAGCTTCAAGATAGTAGTTAGTGACAAAGAAGCATGGCGTCAAGCAGGTAATTCTATTGTGGTTCCTGTACTTAAAGAGATTATTAAATCTTTGGAAAAATACTTTGATTAATATACGATAAATATTATCGTTTATGAGTCTGTAGAAGGTTCTTTAACGCACTTTCAAAACTATTCATTTTCAAATGCAGAAATACAAATTCAAAGAATTGTGCATTGCCCATAAGTTCTTGACGGAATGCGACCTTCCAGTGCAAAAAGAACTACTGATTGCTCTATCCGGATTGATACGAGAAGAGCAAGAGAGAAGGCGTGCCAAAAGAATAGAAAAGATGAGTGAAGAAGAGTTGGCTTTGCTGGATGAGAAAACAAAACATTCTGTCAGAGTGACTACGGAGGAGGGGATTCTGATAAAAGCAAAGAAGAATCATGATACTTTTCTGCTTGCTCTTGAAAGAATTGGATTAGAGATGTTGGCAGAATATGACTTCAAAATAGGCAGGCACCCTATCATTTATTTTGACAAAACGCTTAAAAAGACTCGCATGGCGAAATACAAGTTTGTTAAACCGGGATTTTTCGTATACAAAACGGGCTCTTCTGCCAACATTATCAAAGTTCTAAGGGAAATTGATTCTACTCTTCAGCTGAATATGGATGTGGACTTGGTCTAAGCAGTGTGAATCCAATTGGTAATATGGAATGAAGAATTAGATGATATATAACCAGAAAAAACATTATGCAAATTCTGATAGCTATTATCATATTGCTTGCTTGTGTCTTGTTCTTGTACTTCAAGCACAAGCTTAATTCTGCCTCCCACAAAGGAAAGGTGGGAGAAAGAAGGGTGTATAGCCGTCTGCTTGATCTTCCTGACGAATACAATATCTTTGATGATGTGATGATTCCCAATAAGAATGGAAAGACAACTCAGATAGACCATATTGTTGTTTCTCCTTATGGTATCTTCGTTATTGAAACCAAAAACTATCAAGGCATTATCATAGGAAACGGAAGTGCCAACGACTGGAAACAAAACATCTGGGGCAATGAGTATAAACTGTTCAACCCTGCAATCCAGAATTATGCTCACATTGCGGCATTGAAGCAATTCCTACCAAAATACTCTCATAGGTTCATTCACAACATCGTAACATTTCCTAATGATACGAAATTGAATCTTTTCGGCATTAGCGAACATGTTGTACACTACAACAACCTTCGTCCAACCATTCTAACATACACGAATCGCGTGTTGACGGATGGGCAAATGTATGAAGTTATTAATGCCATCCACGCTAATAATATATTAGACAAAGAACGGCGTAAAGCACACGTTCAATCCGTGAAACTCTCCGTAGCAACAAAAAACGCATATACTAGCAATGGATTATGCCCTCTTTGCGGAGGTAAGCTTATGCTAAGAAACGGAAAGTACGGACAGTTCTATGGGTGCTCAAACTATCCTAATTGTAAATATACAAAGAAATAACATGTGAGCTAATATGAGCCAAGCGGCGGTTCTCTTGCTCATAAAGTAACACTAAATAACTATCTAACATGAAAAGATTTTTTATAACACTTACCATCTGTCTCGTTTCTGTGTTTAATGTTTCGGCTCAGGACGATTTACGCAGTTTGAGGTATAATGTTGCAAAGGCTATTTCTGAAGACAACATGGAGGATGCCGTAGCTGGACTGAATATATTGGTTTACTTCGGAGATGAGGCCAGCATGAGAATTTTGGGCGAATTCTATCTCGAAGGCACGGGGGTGGAGAAGGATTACAATACAGGCGTAGCACTGCTGAAGAAAGCTGCGGAAAAGGGTGATAAAGAGGCAAAAGACATTCTCAAAAAACTGAATGTCTCTGCCAAAAGTGAGGAGCCTACGAGTAAGGAAGAAATGGTCTTCGACCGTGTTGAGCAAATGCCTGTTTTCAATGGCAACATCAACCAGTGGCTTGCAAGCAACCTGAAATATCCTCCTACAGCCGCAGAAAGCATGATACAAGGAAGAGTGTTGTGCAAGTTCATCGTTGAGAAGGACGGCTCCATCAGCAATGTTGAAGTGGTAAAGGGCGTTGACTCTATGTTGGACAAGGAAGCCATAAGATTGATCAATTCCATGCCAAAATGGGTGCCTGGCAAACAGAACGGAAAAACCGTTAGATGCTACTTCACCATGCCTGTGACTTTCCGACTGCAATAAAAACCAGAATTACTAATCCCCCCAATAATATGAAAACAATAAATGTTGTTGCGGCGATAATCGTTCCCTAAACTCATCAATCGACCAATCTTAACTCAATGCTTTTGTACGGATAAGTAAATTATGTGGAATGATTTTTTGTTTTTTCTATAGGGATTTTGTAATTTTGCAGCATCATTCGTACATAAAATGTGTAAAAACACAGCGTTATTCGTACATAAAATGTGTAAAATAACGAAACTTTTCGTACATAAAATGTGTAAAGAGCAATAACATGGAAAGAAAAGTGTTAGGTCAACTGCTTGACTGAAAGAACAATAAGCGAAGAAAGCCTCTCGTGATTGAGGGGGCAAACCAGAATTACTAATCGAATACAATGAAAACAATAAATGTTGTTGCGGCGATAATCGTTCGCGAGGGCAAGGTGTTTGCCACGCAGAGGGGCTACGGCGAATGGAAGGACTGGTGGGAGTTTCCGGGCGGGAAGATTGAGCCGGGAGAGGACCCGAAGGATGCGCTGCGACGGGAGATCATGGAGGAACTCGCCACGGAGATTGTGGTGGGCGAAAGACTCATCACGGTGGAGCATGATTATCCGAAGTTTCACCTCTCGATGCAGTGCTTCGTGTGCTCAGTGGTATCGGGCAAACTGACGCTGCTGGAGCATGAGGCGGCAAAGTGGCTGGCGGCGGAGGAACTGGATTCGGTGAGATGGCTGCCAGCTGACGAGGGGATCATCACGAAGGTTAGGGAGATTGTTCAGGGCGACTGATTGACTGACGGAATAGGCGCGGAAATCAGTCAGTCAGTCATCAGTCAGTCAAAGGGCGTGAGGCGGCGAAAAGGCTTACACATCTATATATTATTATTATAATTAAGGAATAATATTGTCATAATAATCGCGAGGAAATTCAAGGTCACTCATTTTTGACTGACTGACTGATTGCGAGAGCAAGGAACTTCTGGCAAAAAGAAGCGCGGGACGCATCAAAAAGCCTAGCTACATCGTATAGAGCAACTGGCTTTGGGGGATTACCTTAGAGTCGACAATTTCATCTCATCATCGTTTCTTCTCATCCATTTCCGCCCATATCTTTCGGTACATAGCGCGTTGAGGATTCAACTTGCCAAGAAGCGAAAACACAGATGCCGGCATAGTGTGATTACTGCCACACTTTGTGCATGGCATAGGCATACTAAACACCGTTGCATTGTACTCAAAGTCCGCTGCGGTAAACTTGTTGCCGCACTCGTCGCAGATAAATAATGTCTTTCCTCGTAGCATAATAATTCATTTTTTGTTAATATTTTGATATGATATTGTTATTTTGTCATAATAATCCTCATACTAATCTGTAAGTATAAGAATTGCCATTAGTATTCTCCAGAAGTTCTTCATACATTCAATATTTTTTTGTTTAGTTACAACAAGCATTCTAACAGAACCTTATACCACGTCTCTACATAGTATGTTACTCTTGCAGCTGTACATTTTCCAGGAACTGTCCTGCAGTTCCCGGGAAAGCCTGATCTTCTCCTACGAAGAAATTGCAATTGTATTTTACAGTGTAAAGATACACATACAGATTTGCCAGTTTCTCCTGTAGCACAAATCCTTCTTCGCAATCAAACTCGGATTTAACAACGATGTCAAAGTATTCAGAATCAAGATCTTCGGCATTTCCTGCTTTCATAGCCTTCTTCAATGCGTTCTTAAAGTAGCTTGTAGTTTTTGTTACGTTTTGTTTACGCTTCAAAGCTCGAAAGAAAACCTTGTCAAGATATCTCTCGTAGAACATTATGGTTTTTCTGAATTGGCGTAAAGAAATTCTTTTGTTTCTTTTCTTTTCCATAGTAAAGTCTCTCATTGATTAAAATGTGAATAACGAAAGTTTCCCACCCTTGCAAACGAACTAAAAGAAATTTGGCCTTACAGTTAACCTTATCAGTCATTTCCTCACCTTTTCTTCTTATCCATTACCGCCCAGATTTCTAGAAAAAATGCGCGTAGAGGGTTCAATCTACCAGATTGCGAAAACATTGGTGCAGGCATAGTGTGATAACTACCACACTTCGTGCATGGCATCGGTGATAAAATACAAGTTGGTCCCATTTCTGCGGCAAAAGCTTCAAAACGGTTGCCGCATTCATCACACTTAAAAGTCGTCATTCCAAATACCATAAGCTCACAAATTAATAACATTTATATTCTGTGCTGTAAAATACAATACGTTGAACTCTCCGCACAGCCCTCGATAAGGAGCACCACTCAAAGAAAGCATACCTTTATCCGCCATCTATAGGCCTTTGTATAGAAATCCTTGATATTCTATGCGGAGAGTTAGCAAATGTATGTGTATTTTATTACCTCTTACAGCTATTTTGCTTCTGCTTCTTGCTTCTTATGACAATCTTTGCCGTAAGAGCAATGGCAGTAATTAAGAGACCTGAAATAGTGTGAAGCGGACCAAATGTAGGTTTAGGACAAACTATCATATAAAAAGAATTTGAAGATTGTTGCAGGAATAAGCCTGCGCTTTTGACTTTGTAACGAGGCAAAGCCCCGTTGCAATAGAATCAATGAAACCAAGAACAAATTTTCTTGACGGCACTGGAACTTGCGATACCGCCACCAATACCACCTATTACACCTCCTATTATGGTGCCAGGACCAGGAAAAATCGCAGAGCCTAGAGCTGCTCCTGCGCTAGCGCCAGCCCAACCACCACCAACACTTGCGGCATTGCTTGCCGTGTTCTCGGCAAATTCTCTTCCAGAGATCTTGCCACGACAGAGATTAACAGCATCAGGGATTGTGGTACCGACAAAAACGACACTGCTCACAACAGCATTAGTGCGAAGTGCCTTGGTTATCACATTGGTTGCAGCCGCGCCTGCAACTTGCTTACCTGCGATAACAGAAGCAGTCTTTGTGAGAACATGCTTACCAACTTCTGTCTTCATGGCAGACTGTACGGTAGGCTTGATCGCATTAGTAGCAATGGCAGCAAAATTACGGCCAACCTGTGTGCGAAGTAATTGCTGAGCAGCAACTCCTGTACACATAGTCGTTACGCCAGACTTAGCGGCTTGTTTGCTGGCATGTTTCAAAGCCTCGCGATGAGTCATGCCATTTGACTTGGCTGAACAATAAGCCACAGCAAACGAAAGGCCACAAGCAAAACCGCAAGCAACAGCCTGAGTCTGCACGTCAAACTTAATGGAGTCAACATTGCCAGCCTTGGCAATACGACAAGCCTCATCGTAAGTGTAATGTCCCTTTATGACAATTTGGTCTGCCCTGTTAGGGTCTGTAACACCAGGAACCTGACCATCTGAGATTCGGCCACGCATTAAACGTACAGCCTCATCATACTGGTCCTTAGGAACTTCCAGCTTCATGCCGTCATAGCGGAAGGTTCCGTTCTCGAACGCAGCACCTACAGATTTTGAAGCATCTGCACAGTACTTAGTTTGGATCTGCACACCATTGACAATGCGGTCAGCTCCATTCTTGGCGTTATCCACACCAACCTTCTCCACAGATTTGCCACTCCATGCATCATGCATAGCATTAGCATCTTCAGCAGCAAAGCCATGACCTTGTCGGCTGTGGTACTTTGTCCACTGCTGTTCGTTAGTACACTCGGTAGAAGCTACAGAAGCTACACCATTAACTGTCTCACGGAAATTCTTATTTGTCATTAATACAAATTTAAGAATTATAGTAATACGACGTCTTTAAAACCTATAATCACGGTAACTGACTATGGCGATGGGGCTTCCGTCATTGCCCACCCATCTTGTTAGCAATCTTTCTTCAACCTATTTGGCGAGGAGCAGAATTGCTACAATCTTAGTATACAACATCCATAGTAAGGTCACTATCGTCATCAAGATACCAGCCACCTTCTATGTCGAATGTCGTAATATCGTCATCATAATCCATGTGTTCGAAATAAACATAGGAATCCTCATCAAACTGTTCCAACTGCTCAATGATGTCTTCTACCCACAAGTCTCCACAGCAATAGTCTGCTTCAGAGTGCAAGCACACATCGCCATCTTCATCCACATAGATCTCATCAACTGTATAGCAGTCACAATCCTGATCTGAGAAACTGAGTTCACAATTAATCGGACCATTTTCCTGGATGTCATATAACCAATAAAGTAAACGTTTTACTTTCATAACAAAAAATTAAAGTTATAATGACCTCTTTTCCTCAGATAAAGCGCAAAATGCTCGTTTATCTGTCAATGAGACTTCGGTCCTTGTCCCATTTTTCATCATCACAAAAGTATTTTTGTTCTGACATTGCAAAGATACGGCATTTGCCATACCGTTCGCCACTTATTTTCAGAAAGTATTGGTTCAGATGAAGATGAACCAATACAAATATAGCTTTACCATTTAAGGAGGTTCATGCAAATCTATGCCGTGAGATACCCAGCAAGCTCTTTCGCATATAATGAACGCTTGAGCTTATCAAACGCTTTCATATATATCTTGCGAACACCTTCACGTGACATACCCATGTCCGTGGCAATCTCATCGAATGTCATCTGCTGGCATCCTATACCGAAATACCGACTTACAATGAACACCTCACGTTCACTTAAAGTATGGGCTAAAAGATACTCCACACCCTCACACAACAAGTTTTCTTCCACAGCCAAATCCGTAGAGTTCGCCGAAGCAAATTTATAAACCACAGTCTGTTTGCTGTCGTCCGAAACCAACTCGTCAGTACTCATGGACTTACGAGATGCAGCAATGGTAGAATGTAGACTAACAACATTGGTATTAGTTGAAGCTGCAAACTCTTCAACAGACATAGGTATATCTGTCCTCTGCTCCATTTCCTTGCGCTTACGATTGTATTTAACCAGCAGTTTTTGTTGGCTTAACGGAATACGAACAGCATTACTATAACGATAAAGAGCTTCAATGATGAATTTGCGAATCCAAGACTCTGCATAAGTGATGAATTTGCATTCATGGGAGTCATCAAACATTTCAGCTGCCTTAACGAGCCCTATATTTCCCTCCGAAATAAGGTCGGAGACAGTCAATACTGAGCAACCGCTGCATTGGTTATAATAGTTAGCAACACTTATAACAAATCGAAGATTTGCATTGATGAGAGCCACTTTTGCACACTCCCCCTCATAGCCGCCTTTTTTCATGGTTCGTATCAGGCGTGCCTCCTCTTCGCATGAGACACAAGAATACTGTCTTACCTCGTTGAGATAAGATGACAATTCGCGCTCGTCTCTATCCATAATGGAGAGAGAAGACACCTTGAAAGACTTCATATTGTTTGAAGTCTTCTTGTTAACACACTTGGAAACTGAAGGGTTGCCGAAAACATTCTCTGAATTACGCATATTCATCATACTAGATAGAATTTACGTGATAGCTCAACTTTGTTCATATCCTTGCGGATTATGGCGATGTTCAGCGTGAGCTTATAACTACCATCGCATTCTTTTTTTATTTTATTTAGAGAATTTCGGCAACACCCTCTGGTGTGTCGTTGTTATTTTGGGCGCAAAGTTACGATGTTTTCACAAATCTCGCAACTATTTCTTTGTATTCCTTGGTTCACAAAGTGGTGAACCTGACATTTTTTACCCAAATTTGGTTGTCATATATCCGTGATACCATTTCATGGCAACGAAAAAAGCCCCATAGGTTATCTCCCTAATAGATTCACTGTATTCAGTGAGAAGCTGTCCACTAAGCAGAAAGTCTGGGTGTGTCTTCTGATAGTGACTATAGCGGTTTGATATATTACCGAGGAAATCAAGAACCCACTTTATCTCATGGCAGCAATCCTTATATGGGAACTTAGGATCAATCCAGTTAGGTTTTCCATTTGGTAGTTTGTTAACTTCCGTTGTTAAAAACTTCATCCTGTTATTGAATGTGACACAAGTGTCTCCACCTGTAGTGGCAGTGATTACACCTGCCTGAACCATTGTTTCAAGCATATTTTCCAACACCTGACGCATATCATTAAACGGAAGATAAGAGATATCTTTGTAATTCTTTAGAATAGCCTTCATCTGTGTAAGTGTATTGAGATATCCTTTACTAAACAATTCAAGACATTCCTGATGATTACTGAAGTAATGCAACTCATTATCAAGAGCTTTTACTATCTTATCGTAAAGAGTCTCTACCGGATCTATCTTGTTGACAACATTCTCTTTTGGTAGTGACACTTCAAGGAAGGCTCGCTGCTTATCAATGTTGCTAGAATAGATAAAAATCATTGTTCCGTGATGTCTCTTAACCAAATTCACAGCCTTTATCATTGGCGTTTCATCGCTAGAATCTAAGGGGTTGAGATCCATAATGTCTAGTATTACAGCCTGATACTTATCTGGATTATCCTTGAACTTTCTTTCAAACTCCTCATAGTTCTCAGCAGGATCCAAAATAAGATTGTATTTCTTGGCTAAGTTAACATCATCCCAAAGATTTACTCTATCAGTATCTATCACTTCATTACCATTTTCGTAATCTGGAGCGACAAAATCATCGTCCATCCATAATATATTATAATACATAGTTGCTATATTTTAGGGATTACTATTATGAATTTCACTTTATATTCGTCATTAGGAGTAGACATGAAGGTTATATCCCCCCCCATATCTAGCATGAAAGTCTTTGCTGCCGCCATTCCACGTCCAGTGTTACCTGTATATCCGGCGTGGTACCCAGGATTGAATATCTTAGACGCATCACCTTCGTACTTCTGACCATTATTTTTGATTTCTATAACAATTTCATCACCATTTTCCTTCGCACCAATACATACTTTCCGTTCGAGTAAGGTTGTTGTCAATCGTTCGTTAAAAGGAAAGGCATGCTTCTCTACATTCTCCTTAATGTTATACAGAACTTCAGTTTCAAAACCTTCCATGTCAATAGTAGCTCTTATCTCACGATTCATATCTTGGTCATCAACAACACAAATCTCAAGATCGTCAAAAACTGACGTTATTACCTTTGCCAACAAAACGACTTTCTTTAATTCGCGTTTTTCTTTAACACCTTCTAATTGTTTAAGCCCCTTGATAGCTATTTCGCATCTTTGGGGAGCTTTCATCACCAAAGACAAAGCACGTTGGCCTAGATCCGTTTTTGCGAAATAATAGTCACAACCACTAAACAGAAGAAGATATTTGCCTATCTTTTCTATCATAGGAACTATTACGTTGACGACATGGTTGGTCTGCTCTATGAGTTGTTCCATCTGCGCATCTAAAGAAGAATCAGTTGTGTTACCTATAGATGACAGGTAGTACCTGATCTTCTCTGCATCTTCTTTAAGTTGCGGTAGTTGATTCTTCAAAGAGTCGGGAAACTCCGATGTCATGCAACCTGAATCACAAAGGGCAAAAATCGGCTTCAAAACAGCCATCTTCACCACTGGAATCATATTGTGTTTATTCCTATGAATTTCCTCTATCCGATTTTGGATCTCGCTTGTTGTCATATTCATAAACAGTAATTATTAAGCCATGAGGACAACCTCATTCAACATCTTTCCTAATGTCTTACATTTATTTACTACTTGAGCAAGAGCCTCATGCGGATAAGCCTCATTTTGATAATCATTAGGAACATTTAGAAAAATATCAAGATTAACCTCTCTATTCATTTTTCTAGTATTGGAAATCATCTTTTTAAGTTTCTTATGCTTCGGACGCAAGATTTCCAATTTCTTGTTGATTTCAGAAATCAACGAGTCTAGCTCACGAATAGCCTTTTCGTTGGATGCCTTCGCAAAGAATGAAGTTCCTATCATTGTTACACCAGCTATACCCCAACCTATCGGGCCTGCCAATGCAAGTAATGCCGAGCCTCCAGCAACACCACTACCAACAGCCAATGCTCCTTCCCCAAGTAATGCTAACGTCGCATTAGTTGCGGCAACTCCTCCCAATGAAGCAATTGCCACACCTGTTGCTGTTCCGAAAGTCGTCGCAATAGCCATAGCGTCTGTGGGATCCATTGATGCCTTTCCACTTGAATGCTTAGAGGATAGTTTTATACGATCCTTACCTTCTACCTCCCATTTCATGGATTGGGAGAAATCTTTTGCATAAGCATGTGCACGATCAATCCCCATAACCAAAATCTCGTCACAATTCTTCAATTCTCGCACATACTGTTTAACGCGCATAATTTGATAGACAGACTCCTTACGCAAATGATATAAACGTAAAGCATCAAAACTGAGATCCTCACCTTCTTGCTGATACTCTTGTAGCAAATCCTTGAATTCTGACTCTTTTCGTTTGCGATCGTCAGCACCTGTTATAGGATTTAATATAGAACTTAATATTCCCATTTGTCAAACAAAATTATTAATCTGGCACAAAGATACGACTATTACCATTATTACGCAACTATATCCTGCAAAATAATTGGTTCAAAAGCAAAAGAACCTCTTCTTCAATAGTTTTTGCCATTAATTTTCATACCGCGTACTTAGATTCCGTATTCTATTTGCCATCTCGTTCCTTACATGTTCAGGATGCAATATTTCAAGGGAAGCCCCCATTTGGAGTACCTTACCATAGAACTCATTATTTGGATATAATATAACTTCAAAATCCCCATATTCACGTCCTTCATTCCAACTAGGATAGTTTACTACATGTTGAGAATCATGAATTGGCTTTGTCTTAATTAAACCAAACATATATTTTCCATGAGCTCGTAATGTTACAGTGACTATCTCTGCATTGACAGGAAGACTAATGCCTACCAAGTGGTTCAAATAGTCGTATTCTCCATCTTCAGGACGGATGAATTTGTGTTGGATACGCTCATATTGCATGATTTCTCCTTTTATTCTATCCAGTGCTACGACACATCGACGTTGAATATCCTTTCCATTTTGTTCACATACACCTATAGCAAAAAGCCGTTCATTGTATTCTATTGTCTTATGAGGGTGAAAGATATACTCCCTTTCTTTTTTGCCAAAAGGTCTGTAAAAGAACTGAGCACATCTTTTTTCGTCACAGCACTTTCGCATTATTTCATATCGTTCTAGGAGAATAGCCCGGTGATAAATTTTCCAGAAAGGGTTCTTGTCTGTACCCATATATTGAAAACCTATGGTCTTCCCGTTCTTTATAGATTTTATTTCCAATCCATTTTCCTTAAAAGCTTCCTTTACAGCCATAACAGCTTTCTTACCAGGATTATTGAATTTTGGGTGGCAACTATGTGGATAATCAAACTCAACACCATCATCAAAAGCAACGAGCAAATCATGATAAGTTACGACTTCTCCTGTCCTGACAAGATTATAGAAACACCTAATCATCTTACCAAGTTCTCCTTTTGTTTTGAAAATGTTAACTTCACTCGTCATGGAAATATCGTAGAGTTTTATTATGTTTAGGTTTAAACTATTTTGACAAGAACGCAATTATTTTTCTAAATAGACGGGGCAAAGTTAACAAAAAGATTGAAATAACGCAAGGATTTGAGGTTTTTTTTGAGAAAAAATGAAAAACAAAGTGAACTATAGAATCAAAAACAGCTAAAAACTGCAAACTGAGGAACCGCAGCAAGATTGTCCTCCTTGCCGACGGCACTTACACGAAAGTGCCCAAAAATCAGTCAGTCAGTCAAAAAATATGATATGACGGGAATGGGATATGACGACTTAGCCCACGGTCATTCAAAAAGTCAGCTGCTCACATATTGAGCAGCTGGCTTTTTCTATTAACCACTTTGCCGTTTGGCTGAGTTTCGCTTGGCAATTTGGCTGTGTTTCGCTTGCTGAAACCGAGAGTTATCAGATATGGTACGGATTCTGGATTACTTTTACGCAGTGGAGCACAACTTTATAAGTATCCCCATAAATGTTGGTATAGGTACCGGTGACATTTTTATAGCCATTGCGGGTGGTGAGATCCCACATTAAAAGAAATGTGCCGTTGTAGTCGCCATGGAGGGTTTCCGTGAAATACCACCAGTTGTTGCCTTTGTTTTCACCGGCCAACTGCAGTTTCTTGTTTGCGCCTTGGCTGACATAGTAGTAATCTCCTGATGCCGTTGCAGCTGTCGCCCACACCGTAAACACTATCGGATATTTGCCGACTTTGCCCTTATACACATAGCCTGTATCTGCGAAAGAGATTGATACGATCGCGAATAGAAAGAATAATGTGATGGTGATTTTCTTCTTCATAGTAATAGTTTTTTATGTTATGGTTCGTGTGCGCAAAAAGCTAGTACTTAATCGTGTTTTCATCTTACTAGGCTAAATAGTATGGTTTGATACGGTGTTTTGCCTACTAAGTGTAATTATACACAAAATGCACACATTGTTTTATTATTTAGATGTTGATGACTCAATGCCGTGGCACTTTATCTTGGTTTAGACGGGGCAAAGTTAACAAAAAGATTGAAATAACGCAAGGATTTGAGGATTTTTTTGAGAAAAGATTGAAAAAGTGATGACGCAACGTTTTTTGGTTCTGATTCACTTTAGTGGCAAAATATAGGCGAATTACGTCTGAAGGACGTTAACATTCTAACCTGGGGCAGCGCCCTAGGCTAAGATGTTTATGGCTTTCAGCCATTCTTGTTGCCACTAAAATGAATCAGAACCCGTTTTTTCGAAAAACATGTAGCACTGTAGCACTAGGGCTTCGTAACTCGCTGATTATGGGCTATTTGCATAGTGCTACATACCCCTATTTATGTTGCAATATGTAGCACAATATGTTGCACTACAAAAAATCGCGCTGTTTCTGGAAGGTCGCTGGGGCTGCGCCCCTCCTAACAAAGCAGCCAAATTCGTCTGTGTTAATATAGAAAAAGCCAAGGATTTTAATGTGATTTCTTATAAGAAATTTATTTTTTTCTAGTAAGAAATCATTGAGTTTCTTATAAGAAAAAATATTTTTTCTAGTAAGAAACTGCTACCTAAGGCAAAGGATTAGCAACTCTTTCTCCGGATCAACAACTCTTTCTCCGGATCAACAACTCTTTCTCCATAGTTTTAGATATGTTTTTGACAGGAGGAGCACTGCTTCGGCTACCATAACTATACCGAATTCGCGCAAACGGCTCAGTAAACTTCGCCCTACAACAAATAACTTCCGCAAATTCCCCGGATTGCAGCTCACAAATGTTCGCCCTACAACAAATAACTTCCACAAATTCCCCGGATTGCGGCTCACAAATGTTCGCCCTACAACAAATTACTTCTACATATTCCCCGGATTGCGGCTCACAAATGTTCGCCCTACAACAAATAACTTCCACAAATTCCCCGGATTGCGGCTCACAAATGTTCGCCCTACAACAAATTACTTCTACATATTCCCCGGATTGCGGCTCACAAATGTTCGCCCTACAACAAATAACTTCCACAAATTCCCTGAATCGCGGCTCAGTAAACTTCGCCCTACAACAAATAACTTCCACATTTTCCACAAATTCCCCAAGAGGTCTATCAATAATTATGTTCCCCAAGAGGGTGGAGTTTGGGGGCGTTTACCTCGTCAGCGAGAACTTCAGGCTGAAGCCGAAGTCGTGGGTGGTGGTAGGATATGACGATGAGGTCAGAAGAGGAGTGTTCTTCTGGAAGTCATAGTAGAAGTTCAGCGTCATCATTCGAGAGAGGGAATAGTCGGCTGAGAACGAGAGCTTTGTAGCGTCGTTTCCGCTGCTGGCAGTAGATGTCATCGTGGCAATGTCGCGAGTGATGGCTGCCTGACTGCGGAGAGAGAAGTCGAAGCGGAGGTTGAGGTCGGTGTTGAAGCCGGAAGAAGATGACTTAGACTTTGACGACTGGTTGTTGTCGTCTTCGCTCTTGCCCTTGCCACCCTTAGCCTTGCGACCGCCGCCAGAACCGAAGAGCTTGAAGTTGTTTATCTTATAGCCGAAGCCGATAACCCAATCCTTAGATGTAGCCTCGTTAATCTGGATGCTCGTTGTAGAGAGTGTCAGCACGCGAGTGGTCTTGTACTCAAGCTTCGCAGTAAGGTTGTTCTGCAAAGTGACATCGAGTCCGAGAAGCGGAGAGAACGCCTCGTTGATGCTCACGGTAGAGACATTGTACATTGAGTTTGGTATTGGGCTGTCGGTCTTTGCATCGGTGATGAATCCGAGTCCGTTCATGTACTCCTGGAATGTTGAGAACGAAGAGTAAGAACCTACGGCATAGACGCTCTTGTAGGCATGGTTGATGTTGACGCTCTTGAACCATTCGTTGAGGAGCGGAAGCTGTCCGAGTCCACTGTAGCGCAGGCTCCAGTTAGGAAGGAGTCGTGCGAGAGAAGGGAATATGTCGAGCGAACTGCCGCCCATGCTAGTGTATGACGACAGGAATGCAGGCACAAGGACATCGGCAGAGTACTGGTTGACACCGCCATACTCAGGATTGAACTTCTGTCCGGCATGAGCCGTTCCGCGAGGGTAAGTGGCATCGGCATACTGAGCCTCCACACGCTGGCGGAAACCGTCGATGGAGTTGCAGAACTTCTCGAACGAAGCAGAGCGGAAACCATTGCTGATGTCTCCCGTGCTCTCGAATGCCGAGCCGATGGAGATGGTTGTCATGGTGAATGTACCAGTGCGTGTAGTAGGCATGCCTTGATACATATATTGTACGCTCTGCGCGCGTGTGTCCGTGCGCGAAGCCGTAAGGTCTATCTTGAAGTTCTTCACCGGCTCCACGGTAGCCTTGAGCTGAAGGTCAGTGGTGCGCGAAGAAGCGGCAGGAGTGGCCACGCTGTCGTTCATAAGCAGCCATCCGCGCTCGGCAGCCTTGTCGATGAAGCTGTCGTCGGTCATACCGAAGGCGAAGCCGAGACCAGGGGCAAGAGCTCCCTGATTGTTCTGTCCGAAGACATCTCCGGCATTAGGCATGAAGCCTGGCAGCGACATGTTGTACTGGTTGCGATAAGTGAAGTTGACATTGCGCACCATCATGAGACCACGCGCAATGACCTGTGCAGTCTTGTACCATGTCTTATCGTCGAGCGGCTCCTTTGCAATGATGGAAACCATGACCTTGCGAGCAGAATCCAGCTTTGCGGAAACCTTGATGGTGTTGGCATCGACTACCTTGTACTTCAAGGCTATCTGCTTGCCGTCCTCAGTCTTTCCGGAGACGATGAGTCGCTTGCTCTTCTTGGTGTGGCGAACGGTGATGAAAGTGTCTGGTGCAAGGGTGAATTCCTTCTGGAAGGCGTTGGTCTTTGGCTTCTGTGCCTCCTTGTCCTTAGCATCCTTGTCCTTGTCGTCCTTGCCGTCCTTGCCGTCTTTTCCATCCTTTTCTTTCTGCGCCTTCTTCTTCATTTCCTCCGCCTTCTTCTCGGCAGGAGTCTTCCTCTTCTGCGGACGGGAGCTCTTGTTGAAGCGCTCGTTTGTCTGCTTGAGGAAAGGCACGAGGTTGTAGAGTTTCTCAAGATTGAACTGCGAATTGATGTTGAGCTTGCGGCTGTTGGCAATGGTGTTGCCAAGAGAGGTACCGTCCTCTAGTGCCGTTCCGCGCTGCCAGCTGTAAGTGGCATTGTACGAAGCGTCTGCCGTAAGCCATGAGAAGCATGGCATGAGGTTGAGCGGCAACTGATAAGATGCCTGGAAGTTCTGCTGATAGTCGAGCGGAGTACCGAGGTTGCGCACGCTCTGCCATACGGAGTCTTTCCACGCCGTATATTGGTCTGGATAGAGGTCCTTGTTGATTGGAGTATATGGTTCCTCAATCTGCGCGTGTGTGGCAGAATTGAACGAAGCGTGCAAATTCTTGGTGAGGTCCCAGCGGATGGAGAAATCGCGATTCCAAAGGAACTGCTCGTTGAAGGTCAGCGGCAAGCCCTCGCCACCGAGGTCTTCCATGTCACGCTCCTGTAGCTCGTAGTAGTTGCGCACCATGTCGGTGTTGAAGGTGACGGTCTGCGGCAACCAGTTGAGTCCGAAGCGCTTCAGGATGTCGGCATACTTGCTCTTTGTCTTCATCTTCTTGAACGGCTCAAACGCCTTATAGACAGGAGTATAAGAGTAGTTGAGAGAGCCCTTCCAGTTGTTCTCGTTCTCGAAGACGGTAGTCTCGCCGGAAGTATGGCGGTTGCTATGAGAGTAAGAGAAGGTGAAGTTCTGCGGATCGTACGGCATAGGGTGCTTCTTGGTAGCGATGCCTATGCGCACATTAGAAAGCGAGAAGTTGGTATTCTTAGTCTTGGTAACGACAATGCTCTCAACGGAGTCGCGCTCATGGCCTTCCATGGCGTTGAGAGACTCCTCGAGGTTGAGGTCGGTGTCGAGCGGATTGTACTTAGGGCGAACCTGCTCCTCTGAAACGGAATAATAGAGCGGCATAGAGACCTTAGCCTTGTCCGGGAAGAACTTACCGAGCTCAAGGTTTGTGGTGAAGGTATAGCCTTTCGTCTTATCCTGAGCGCGAGCAGCCACGCCATCTTCAATGCCACCGAAGCCGTCGTTTATGATGCGGCCCTGCATATTGACCGTACCGAAGTCGGAAAGCTGGACATTGAGGTTACCCTGAGCAGCCCAACCACCGGTGTTGTCGTATTCCAGGAGTCGGAGTTCGTTCACCCAGACCTCGCCAGACTTCTGCTGTGCAGAGAGGTTTCTGACACCAATCATCATGGTCTTCACCTCGCCGAGCGAAGGATTTCCGACGACGGTCATCTTGTTGTTAGGATGGCGCTCGTCGTAAGCAGTAAACGGCTGGCTGTAAGACGCAGTACCCTGAGCCTTAGCCTTGTTGCGCTCCTTCTTCAAAGCGGTGAGTGCGGTGAGCGGAATATCGAGGAGATTCTCCTCTGGCCACACCTCAGCACGGTCGCTTGTAGAATAGCGGTCGTAGTGTCCCGGCTGCGTGAGCGAGAGCGGAATCTCGTATTCGTAGTAGTTGTTCTTATAGTCGGAACCGAGACGGAGGAATACGGCAAGTTCCCTGTCGCGAAGGTTCGTAACATTGTTCTCGTCGGCATTGGCATGGACAAACATCTGGAGACGCTTGTACTGACGCATATCGACATTCGTATTCTTATAGACAGCCTTTGACTCGCCAGTGGAGAGCTTATCGACATTGATGCTCATGGCCTGCTCATTGCTCTCTACAAGCTGTGGCTGAGTAGGGTCCTGCTCACGACGGATGCCAGGAGGAAGTACATAGTTGACAGGCTTCTTGTCGTTGTTCTCCTCGATGTTGACGCCAGTGGCATTCATGGTACCCGTATTGGCAGAGTTCTCGAGGTTCTGCTCGTAGATACGCCATTCGCCACGAACGAGGTCGAGTGAACCGAAACGAAGCACGATAGGCTTCTCGAAACCAGTGAGGAACATACGCATGAAGCGGATGGAAGAGAAGTCGGTTATGCTACCAACCTTGCTCTCGAACTGTCGGATAGGAATGCGGAACTGATACCACTTGACCGTCTCCTTGGAGCCGTTGCGCAAAGGAACCGAAGCTTCGCGGACATCGGTGATGAAGTTCTCCTTGTTTCCTTCATACAAATCCTCTGGACGGATGGAAACCTTGTACTGATAGTAGCGCTCATATTCGTTGAGCGTGAAGTCCTGGTTTATATCCTCCACATCAGGAGTTGTCTTGTAGGAAGTATCGTAGCTCTCTGTTCTGCCTTCCACCTCGGAAGAGTTGCCCTGAGGGTTGTTGATGAACTTGTAACGACGAAGGATAGGAGTCTCGAGACGGTCGTAGTCGGAGCCGCGGAAGTAGTGGTAGTCGTCGCCAGCAGGGTCGGCAAGGATAGAGTCGCGAGCGGCTGTGCTGGTAACATTGTGCTTGACAAAATCAAGGAAGGTCTGATACTCTTGCCAGTCCTTCTCCTCGTCATTGCGCAAGCCGTTCAAGCCGACATCCTGAAGATAGCGCGTACCGCTCTGCGTAGCGAAAGCATAGTTGACGGTGGACTGTGTAGGAATCTTACCCCACTGTGAAACGGCGAAGGCGCTGCTGCCATCTACCGGCATACCGCTCTCGTAGAACTTCTTGCCGTCGATAAGCACATCCTCGCTCACCTCACCAAGATTGATGTAGAGGTCGCCGCCATACTTGTTGGCATCGGACTCGTTGCGTGAATAGATGAACGGATCGAGCATCCAGAACTCGATATACTCGATGTTGGCAGTCTCGAAATCGTTTGTGTCAAGACGGCGCATCATTCCGCCCCACTTGTCGGCAGGGCTGAGGAGCTTGCCTTCAGGAGTGAGTGCTGTAGAGAAGTTGTAGGCACCACGCTCGGAAGGATAGTAGGCAAGGTTGAGAATGGAAAGGTTTGTTGACGAGCCGTTGTATGTGCTCTGGTTGCGGTTAGGATAAACCTCATTGACAGGCACCTCGCGGACATAATGGTTGGAGAGCTGATTGACATCGCTCTTGATGTGCGCTGGCGTCAATGAAGAGGAACGGCGCGTGAAGAGAGGATCGACGGTGTACCAAGCCAGACGAGCACGCTCGTAGCCCGACTTGAGAGTAGTCTTCAGGTCGTTCTGCGAAATGCCACGGGTAAACATCTGCGGCACGCTCGACATAATCCATGTTGAAGGAGAAGAGACATCTATTCCGCTCTTCGTATTCTCGAAATCGTCAAGATAAGAGGCATTGTCCTGAGTGCCGGAAGACTGTCCTGCAATGAGCTGCGCAAACTCACCGGTGAAAGAGATGTTCGACGGCTGGCTGACATGGAGCAGCGGTACGCGGTTAAGGAGATTAGTAAGCCACTGGCTCTCCTTCTTCCAGTTGAGGTTCAAGCCCCAGAGGGTGTTGTTCAGAGGCTCTGCTCCCATGGCAACCTTCGTTGTCAAAGCCTGCTCGGAAAGATGCTGGAGAGTACCCGACATCTGGAAGTCCTTGGTGAAGTCGTACTCCCAGTTCAAGCCGAACATTGTCTTTCGCATCTGCGAATAGTCTGACTGGCTCTCGGTAGAGACATTAACCGCCGTACCGGCATCGATGATGCTCTGGTTGAGGATGGTAACCTCTCCGGCAGAATAATCCACTGAGTAGTCGCTTCCTTCCTTGAGCGTAACGCCTCCGGCTGTTACCACTACAGAACCTTGCGGAATGTTATACGCACCGATGCTGATGACATTAGCTGACGAACCGCGGAACTGACCGACGAGCTGATACTTGTTCTTCTCGGCTATCTGCTTGGCAGTGGTCTTCGTAGAGTCGTAAAGTGCCTGGAAGGTGTATTTTTCGGCTATCTCGGCAGAAAGTCCCTTGTCGATGAGTGCCTTGTTCATTGCCTGACCGAAAGGTTCTGCAACAGGGAAGATTACTCGGCCGTTCTGCACCGTATAGCCCTCGATGAAGTCGAAGTAGCCGTTGGCATGAACGCGGTTGTTATTGTCGAGACGATCGGCTCCGAGGAGTCGGATGAGCGGAGTTTCCTTGACATTCGGCTCTGGGATATAGGTGAGATAGACACCGGCAGTATCGCTCTGATACTTGACATCGAGGCGGAACTTCTCCTTCTGCACCTGTGAAGCGAGATAATAGACATTCTTCATCATCAGCTTCCAGTTGCCCTGATGAGGATTGTTGCTCGTATTCTTCAGAGACTTCACGAAGAGCGTCTGCTTAACATCCTGAATATCAGATGCGAACTCTCCGACCTGGAAAGTCTGTCCGCCGTAGGTGTATTCGTATGCCACGGCGAGAACCTGGTCAGTCTGCAAGGCTGTCTTCAGCGAAACATAACCGAGAGCCTTGTTGACGGTATATTCCGAAGAATTGAGCAGACGGGCATTCTCGAGCTTCTCGTAGTCGTGGCCGCCTTCAAACTGTCCGCCAGGTTCAAGCGTAGAACTTACGAGGTCGATGTTTCTGGCATCGGCATACTGCGAATTGAGGGCAGAATATTCGGTATTTGCGTTGTTGGCAGGCACGGGATAACCGGTTGTATTCCAGTTATGATTGCTCACCGTGATGTTCTCACCAAGGTCGGTGAAGGCGACGATGTTGCGAGTGTTCTGCGTCTGACCAGACTTGTTCGTCACCCACACCTCGATGCGGTTGATGGTAACGCCGGTAGTAAGGTTTGGCAGAGTGCGCATGGAAGCGTCGAACTTGTCGCGGAAATACTCAGAGAGGAAGAAGTGGCGGTTTTCTTCGTAGTCGGCAGCATTTATCTCGAACGGAGTAAGCTGAACGCCACCCTTAGAGCTGACGCTCTTGCTGCTCGACTTCTTCTGCGAAAGAACAGTCTGCAGCTTCAGTTTTCCGAACTGCATGTCGGTGCGAAGACCGAAAAGCGATGTGGCACCCTTTACAAGTGAAGAGTTGCCTGGGAAGGAAACATTACCCGCCTCGACGAGCTTGATGATTTCGTCTTCCTTGCCGTCGTATTTCAGCTTGAGGTTCTGCTGGTCAAAATCGAATGTCGCGTCGGTGTTGTAGTTGAGATTGAGCTTCATCTTGTCGCCCACGCTACCGTTTACGCTGGCATTGATTTTCTCGTCGAAGTCAATGCTCGTAGTGTTACGGTTGCGAATAGGCAGAGTCGGGTTGTCGATGCTCTTATGAGTGCCACCGAGCTTCAGTTCGGCTGTACCTTGCACCTTCACTCTAACACCACCAGGACCGAAGATTTTCTCCGCCGGTCCGAGGTCGAAGTGCATGTCGGTAAAAGAGAACTTTTCCTTGCCTTTTGATTGGAAAATCTCGTCATTTTTGTCGCGGAAGAACTTGCCAAACTCCTGCTTCTCACTCCATTTCATGTACTCTTGGGTATCCATGAAGAAAGGAGTCGAGAGGTAAGTGTCGCCCCACTTTGTGCCGATAGAATAGAAGTTGAGCGAGTCGTTGTACTCCACCTTCTGCTGCACAGCCTCAGGAGTTGTAAGGTCGGCAGTTCGGCTGAGCATATCCTCGTAGGTAGTGGCAGTGGTAGGCTGCACCGGCCAACGCGGATGGAGCAGTGAATCTGGTATCTCTTCCTCGTCGATAATAAGCTGTGAGAGAGCGAGAAGAGAGTCGTTCTTCGGATTGTTTCCCGCACCATTTCCTCGGTCGTTCTGCTGCTGTCTCAAGGAACTTTTTGCAGCATTCTGTGCCCAATTTCCTGCGGCAGGGTTCTTGCCGTTGGCTGGATTTTGTCTTGTAGTCTGAGCGCGTCTTGCAGCAGCATCCCGAGCGCGTTTAGTCTTGTCGTCCTGCGGCTTAATCTGCCAGAACTCTTCTATCATTTCGGGCGCAACAATCCAACCCAGCATGTTTATGCTGAGCAGCATTGCAAAAATTGCCAATATGATTTTCTGAGTTCTCGCGCGCATATATACGTGCAGGTGCAATATTACACACCACGACAAATAAAAAAACGCAATACTTCGGGAAATATTGCGTTCAGGTATGGAAAATGTTCAAAAAATGCATCAAAAATGCTCAAAATGCGGCAAAAAAGGGCATAGAAAGAGGGAAATCCGCATTAATAGGCTGAAGGGTAACTGAAAGCCCTTCTCTTAAGGAAATCTACGAGACGAGCTTCCTCCGTGTCAACATTAAAAGTGCTGCCTGTAGGACCGTTGTAGTCGTAGGTTGTACTTCCATCGCTTCTCTTAACGTCCAATAAGTAATGGATCTGACATACCACCTCCTTCTGGTCGCCGATGATTTCCTTCCAGTTTGGCTTGAGCGTCATCTCCACAGAGATTTGTGCCTGATCGGCTTCCTTACCTTGGAGCTTAACGGTCTGGCTTTCGTAACCATCAAAAACCTTTTTTCCTGTGATGAGAATCAACTCCCTTTGTGACTTGGTCGTGAAACTGAGCGGAGGAATGCCCGTAGTTTTCACATCGACTATTTTCAGCAAATCTTCACTTAACCAATACTGGAAAGAAAGTGTAGCGGGGTTCTTTGGCTCATCTTCGGAATCTTTGCTGCAAGATATAAACGCAGTTGTTGAAACAAGAGCTACCGCCAAGAATAGCAGTGTGTAAAAAAACTTTTTCATTTATATTTGGGTTGTTTGATGGTTTAGGGCAATAGATGTTTTTAGGGTTATTGATGTTTCAGGGTAATTTGATGTTTCAGAGTAATAAGATGTTACTTCACCTGCTTGAGAGCAAGCTTCACGACCTGCTCCACAGGAAGGTCTGGCTGAGCCTTGAGAATGGCAATGACAACCTTGTTGCTGATGGCTGCCTGGAAGCCGAGCATAGTGAGTGCGCCGACAGCTTCTTCCTTGACCTCGGTGTTGATGCCAACCATAGCCGAAGCAGCTGATTCTGAAGCAGTTCCGCCAGCGTCAATGCCATCGACAATACCTGCCTGAAGCACCTTGTCTTTCAGTTCAATGATGATACGCTGAGCAGTCTTCAAGCCTATGCCTTTCACTCCCTTGAGAGTCTTGACATCGTCGGAAGTGATGACCTGTGCAAGATCGTTGAGCGACATTTCGGAGAGTATCACGCGAGCCGTATTTGCACCGACTCCAGAAACGGAAATAAGCAGTTCGAACATCTTGCGCTCCTGCTGCTTGGCAAAACCAAAGAGCACGTAAGCATCCTCGCGAATTGCCTCATAGACAAAGAGTTTCACTTGCTTCTCGCGCTGGATGGCAGTATATGTGTTCAAGGATATATTCAACCCATACCCTACCCCATTGACATCGACAACGGCATAAGCGGGAGTTATTTCGGCAAGTTCGCCTCTAACGAATTCTATCATAGCTAGAAAATATTTAATCAATTAATATTCCACAAGAATAACGCATTTTCCCGCCCATTATTTTGTAAAAAGCGGGATTTTTTATAATTTTGCACTGAAAATTGTAAAACGCAAATTGCAAAAATCACAAAATCGTAAATTGTAAAATCAGTAAATTATAAATATATATGACTTTAATAGACGGAAAAGCTACAGCTGCCGCTATCAAGGCGGAGATTGCTGAGGAAGTAAAGGAGATTATGGCGAAGGGTGGCAAGCAGCCTCACCTCGCAGCCATTCTCGTGGGCCACGATGGCGGCTCTGAAACTTATGTAAAGAATAAGGTTCTCGCGTGCGAGGCTTGCGGATTCAAGAGCACTCTCATTCGCTACGAGGACGACATCACTGAGGAAGAGCTTCTGAAGAAGGTTGACGAGCTCAACAACGACGCTGATGTTGACGGCTTCATCGTACAGCTCCCATTGCCAAAGCATATTGACGAGCAGAAGGTTATCGAGGCTATCGACTACAAGAAGGATGTAGACGGCTTCCACCCTATCAATGTTGGTCGTATGGCTATCGGTTTGCCTTGTTTCATCTCTGCCACTCCTCTCGGCATCGTAACTCTCCTAAAGCGCTATAACATAGAGACTTCCGGCAAGAAGTGTGTTGTTCTCGGTCGCTCAAATATCGTCGGCAAGCCAATGGCTCAGCTCATGATTCAGAAGCAGTATGGCGATGCAACTGTTACCGTTTGCCACTCTCGTTCAAAGACTCTCAAGGAGGAATGTTGCGAGGCAGACATCATCATCGCTGCCATCGGTCAGCCAGGCTTCGTGACTGCCGATATGGTTAAGGACGGCGCTGTAATTGTTGATGTCGGCACAACTCGTGTCCCTGATGCTACACGCAAGAGCGGTTTCCGTCTCTCTGGTGATGTTGACTTCGAGAATGTTGCTCCAAAGTGCAGCTTCATCACTCCTGTTCCTGGTGGTGTTGGTCCAATGACTATCTGCTCGCTTATGAAGAATACTCTCGCTGCAGGCAAGAAGGAATATTATAAATAAAGGAATATCACAACTTATTATATAACTAATCTTAAATCGTTTCATAATTCTATGAATCTAAAAACATTCAAACTATTCACATTACTGCTTGCTTTGGTAATGGGAATCGGTAGCGCTTCGGCACAAGAGACCATCTTCTCGATGGCGCCTTCTGTTGCAGAGACAAGTGCCATCGCTTCTGGCACCCTTGCCGGAACTGATTTTGCTACCGTTACAGGAGGTAAGGTGACTTATCAGAACGATAACACCAAAGAGTATCCTGCTGTTAAGGGCTCAATGTTCTACATTGGAACAAGCTCTGCTTATTTCGTCATCGAGCTTGACAATGCTCTTCAGACTGGCGATGTCATTTCGTTTTCATCTATGCCAGCAACATCAAATGCAGCAAGCGGAGTTTACATCGGAACATCAGCTACAGACAAGTCGTTCCAGACTGCTACTGACGTCTTCGAAAATGTCAAATTTACAGTTCCTGAGGGTCTGAATGGAGTAAGTAAGATTTACATTAACCGTGTACAGGGAAAGACTACAACTTTCTCTGACTTGGTAATTACTCGCGGTGGTGCAAGCACTGATCCTACAGACGATCCTACAGATGATCCTGCTTCTGTTGAGGAGCGCATTGCGACTTGGAACTTCAAGGCAATGGAAGCAAATGCAGTTAGCATCAACGGAACTACCGGTACAGTGCCTTCTGACATTGAGGGCGTAGAGCTCGCAGTTAACGCTACAAGCGGTAAACTTGTAAGCCGTGGTGGCGATGCACAGTTCAACCAGGGTGCTATCATCAGCGTTCCTGTTCGTCATGCAGGTGATGTTGTTACTGTCGAAAGCTATCCAGGCTACCATAACTACACAGTTGCGGGTACTGCCGCAGCTAATGACACTGAGACATATACTGCTGTTGAGGCTGACGCTACTGCCGGAAAGGTTGACATCGTGGCTACAGCTACAGCTTATCTCTACTCTATCTCCGTTAAGCAGATTGCATACTCAGAAGGCGGTGATGAAGGTGGCGAAGACATTGACCCTTCTACTGCTCACCTCCTTTGGGACTACACAGAGGCAGCACCTTCTGCAAAGCCAGACAATGGACTATATTATGAATCAAATGTAAACGACGCAGCTGGTACAAAGAATGGTCTCAAGGGTGTCAAGATGAACTCTTCTGGCTATGCTTATTTCACAAAGGCAGCCGTAAAGGGTACATTGAAACTCACATTCGGTCCTCGTGATGGAAGCAAAGAAATCAAGCTTGGCGTTTACAGCTATGCTTCTGAGCCAAAGGCTGAAACTCTTATCGAAAAAACAACTGGTGTGACTGAACTCCAGACTCTCAGCATCGACCTCACGGCAGCTCAGAACAACATCTACATCAACCGTGCTGAAGGTGCAGAAGGTGTTCTCACAAAGGTAGAGTTCGTTCCATTCATTGAGCGCACATTCGTTGACTTCAAGATTAACTTCACAAAGTCTTGGGCAAGCTCTTCGACAATCACTGAAGGCACTACATACTACGTTACAGCTACCGATGCAGACGGTGTTCCTACATTCACATCAGAAGTTCCTGCCGATGGCAAGTACCTCTGCACATTCAAGGGACGCTATCACAACACAGGCTATGGTATCACTGCCAATCCAGTATTCTCTGTTCCTGTAGATGGCGCAGTTAAGATCTACTATGGCATGAACGACTACGGAGCTGACATCACAGCTAAGAACAAGGCGGGCGAGACTGTGCTTACTGGCAACAGCAAGGGTGATAAGTTCTCTTCTGATCCTGCTAACGTAATGTCAATGACTTATGCTAAGGGCGAAGACGTTCTGACTCTCACTGGTGGTGGCTATGTTCCTTACTTCGCTGTTGAAGCTTGTGAAGTTTCTCCTTGCACAGTAACTTACAAGGATCAGGATGGCACAGTAATCAAGACTATTGATACATTCGAAGGTGAAACTCTTGGCGAACTCCCATCAGCAGAAGGCATCACAGTTCCTGCTGGTTCTGCGTTCCGTGGTTGGTTCTATGCTTCTGGCGTTAAGGCTAAGGCTACAGACCTTATCAACGGCAACACAACTGTTACAGCTAAGGTTACTCCTATCGAGACAGTTGAAGTTGGTACAGTTCAGACATATAACCTCGCAAGCAACATCTTCTACCCAGAAGACCATGAGACAATCTCTATCGAAGGTGGCTACTACCACGACACTCAGCATGGTTGGGCACTCGCTACAGACGGCAAGGTATCTGTAGATGTTGCAGGCAATGCTCAGGTCGTTCTCTCTCTCTGCAAGTATAGCAAGGACGCTCCTATCACAGTAACTGATGCAGAAGGCAATGTAGTCACTACAATCGCTTCTGCTTACAATGAGAACGATGGTGCACTCGCTACAGTACAGTATGCTGGTCCTGCCACTTCCCTCACATTCACATTCGCTCAGGGTGAGTCTTACCTCCACAAGGTAACAGTATATAATGTGAAGGATTTCCTCGCAAAGGATGAGACAACAGGTTGGTATATGGTTCCTGCTGGTGATGCAGCTGCATTCATGCTCGCTCTCAATTCTGCCAATGCAGAGACAGGTGCTACTATCTTCCTCCCTAACGGTACTTACGACCTCGGTGAAGCTACAGGCACTACAATCTCAGGTAACAACATGTCTATCATTGGTGAGTCGATGGAAGGCACTATCATCAAGAATGCTCCAAACGTGAAGTCGGAAGGTCTCGGTTCTGCTGACCTCTTCTACAACACTTCAACAGGTCTCTACATGCAGGATCTCACTCTCCAGAACGACCTTGACTACTACAACGCTGGTGCTTCTGGTCGTGCAGCAGTTCTTCAGGACAACGGTAACCAGACTATCCTCCGCAACGTAGCTATGCGTTCATATCAGGACACTTACTACTCTAAGTCTGGTAACTACTACTTCGAGGGTGGTCTTATCCAGGGTACTGTCGATTACATCTGTGGTGGCGGTAACGCTTGGTTCGAGAACATCACTCTCCTCAACAAGAGCCGCTCTGCAACTGCTAAGTCTGGCGATGACACAATGACTGCTTATCAGGGTACAGGCAAGTACATCTTCAACAACAGTTCTGTTGAGTCTGAGTGTTCTACATTCAACTTCGGTCGCTCTTGGGCTGACGCTTATGTAGTTTATCTCAACACTACAATCAAGAGCGGTAAGCTCATTGACACTCGTTTCAACACAACAGACATGAACTCAGCTCCACGCTTCTTCGGTGAGTACAACACTACAGACCTTTCTGGCAACGGCAAGAACACTCCTGCAAGCAACCACCTCACTACAACAAAGGGTGGCGACTTCGAGTCTGTTCTTACAGCAGATCAGGCTGCTGAATACACTCTCGCAAGCCTCTTCGGCTCTTGGGATGCTAAGACAATCGCAGCTCAGGTAGATGCTGATATAGACAACATCGAAGATGATGCTCTCTACCTCGTTGAGGATGAAGGCGAGTTTGTGGCCATCATCAAGGGTTCAGACTTCACAGCTGATGTTATCAACAAGACTATCCGCAAGGCTAACGGTCGTGGTGGTTTCGGTGAACCAGTGAAGCTCGAAATCAAAACAGTTGATGTTACTATCGACGAATACAAGTACATCACATTCTACAACGAAAGTGCAGTTCTTATTCCTGGAGAAGATGTCCCTGTTTATGCAAAGGCTGTATATTACGATGAAAATGCTAACAAGTTTGTCCTCGCAGACGCTTACGAACCAGGTGATGTCATTCCTGCAAAGACTCCTGTTGTGCTCTATAGCGAAACTCCTGCCACTTACTCACTCATCCTTAATGGTGTAGAAAACGCTAAGCCAGACCGCAACGACCTCCTCGGTTCTTCAGAAGATACAGAGACAAGCGACCTCGTTGAAGGCGATCCAGATGATTATTACTACTATGCTCTCTCGCTCAACCAGGACAACGAGATTGGTTTCTACTGGATGAACAGCGAAGGTGCCGCTTTCACCAACGGTGCAGGCAAGGCATTCCTCGCAGTCAAGAAGTCTGTATTTGACTCTGAAAGCAGTAACAGCAAGGCTATGGGATTCGCTTTCAACGAAGGCTCAAATGCCATTCACAATGCAACTTCAATACAGAAGACAGCTAAGGTTTACGACATCACTGGTCGTGAGGTAAAGAATCCAGCAAAGGGCGTTTACATCATCAGTGGCAAGAAAGTGGTGAAACTTTAATCATAAATATAGACTATGAAGAAGTATATTAAGCCAGAAGCTGTCAGCTATTCTGCTGACATAGAATCCTTGCTTCTCGATGGAACATTTGTTCACAACGAAGAAGGAAGTGGCATTCAGCGTTCGAAAGGATTATTTTATCCGACGGACATCATAGACGACGAAACTGAAGAATAAGCGTGAAGGCTAAAGGCAAAAGGGATTCAAATTCCCAACGCCTTTAGCCTTCATTTTTTTCAGTCCCTTACTACCCTACCCTTTTCGTCAAACTTTACTCCCTCTTCTTCCAACATCATTCTTTTCCGCTGTATCTCTGGTCCTTCTGTCTGACCATAGAAGCCGCCGATAGAGCCGTCGCTTGCCACTACTCTATGGCATGGAACGACAGGCGCAAAAGGATTCTTGCGTAGTGCCTGACCAACAGCTTGCGCACAGCGACATCCTATCTGCTCCGCAATCTCGCCATAAGTGGCAACGCTGCCGCGAGGTATCTGACTTACAGCGTCATACACGCGCTGCTGGAAAGGAGTAATCTTTGGCATATTTTAATGTAATTTAATGTAAGATTTGCTATTTATTGTTTGTAATTGTCTGCGAAGGTACGATTAAGAGAGAGAAAAACAAAAAGAAATTACATTTCTTACCCTTTCTTTTCGTTTTTTACAAATAAATCATTAACTTTGCACCGAAGATTCAAGAAAATACATAAAACAAATATCACAAAAACGAACATGAAGAAACTATTTTCTTTTGCGCTTTTAATTGCTGCATCGGCAATTATCTGCCTCTCTTGCTCTGGCGATCACGACGGTGCAGAAAGCCCTGTGAAGCCAGTTGGTCCGTCAAGAGCACCTATGAGTTGGAAGCTCTATGACGGTAACTTCGTTACTGATCAGGACGTCATGGTGTCAAACGACTCGTCTTCCATGAACGTCAGCAAGGCATTCATCGCACGACTATCAAAGAAAGAAACCATCGAGCAGGGTGACGTCATCTCACTCTTCAACCACGGTTACCTCGACTATTTCGAAGTAGGCAAGACTGCTGAGAATGGCGAGCACTACGTTACTTGCAACGTAAAGAAAATTGGTCTTGAGAGAGCACTCGGAATCCTCAAGGTTGACATGGACAACGTGCACCTGAGCACTGAAGTTTACGCAGACAAGTCAAAGCCTAAGCGCGTGAACAACAGCGGCGAGACTGACGCCAACGGTATCATCAACTACGATATGTACGTTGAGAAAAGCAGTGGTGAAACTGTCATTCACCCTTCTGCCATATTGGTTCCTGCTTACCGCGAAGGTGCCAATGCTGATGATGAAGATGCTGTTGCGCCAGACGGTTTCGTAGGTTGCTACATCGGTCAGGCAGACGACCTTGACGTTGCTAATGGTTGGTTCAGTAATGTTATCAGTGCAGTAAAGAAAGTGACCAATGTGGTTATTGCGCCTGTAAAGACAGTCGTGAAAGTCGCTGCTGACACTGCTGAATTGCTTGGAAAGCTGGCTTTCGGCGGTGATTATACCAAAGAATACAAGGTCATTGATATCAACCACGAGTTCACCGGACACAGATGGGACCTTGTAGAAGGCGTAGAATCTTTGGTTAAAGATGACAATGCCGATAAGGACGGTGACAAGGACAAGGACGACAAGGACGACGATAAGGATGATGACAAGGACAACGACAATAGCCCATGGACAAAGGAGGAGTGGGAAAAAGAAGTCAAGGCTAAGGCTTACGTCACTCTCAATGGTCATGCCAATGCTCATGCCGGCGCAAGAATAGACCTTGTCTTGAAGCCTGCCTCTGTAGAGAAGTTCTCAGTATCGGCATTTGCTGATGCAGACATTGATGTTAAGGCAAAGCTGGAATTGGGAGTTGCAGCAGAAGCTTCACGCCCTGTAGTATTGCACAGATTCCCATGCAAGGAGCTTATGTTTGATATCGGTCCTGTACCAGTGCTTATCGTAATCTATCCTGAGATTATCTGGAACACATCGTTCAAGGGTGAGATTCTCGCATACGCAGAAGCGAGCGTGAACTACAAGATGAATTACGTGGCAACAATGCAGTTCCTTCCTGAATTCAAGACATACGTTGACCCTAAGCAGGAGCCTACAGGCGATGCCTCACTCGACAAGTTCGGTTTCAAGGGTAATATTGATCTCAGAACAGGTGTCTATTTCCGCTCAGCATGGCATCTCTATGGCGTAGCTGGTCCTGTGTTCGACATCGGTTGCTCGGTTAGTGCCGAAGGCGATTTTGATGCGTTCAAGGAAAAGGACAAGGCTCCAGTAGGACATGCTCACGCTGAACTGAACATCAATATTGGCGATATTCAAGCTTCAGGTCAAATCTCATTCCCTCCACTCCAGGACTACAGCAAGTGGCTCTACGAGAAGCTTACATGGAAGACTGACAACCTGATTGACGTTCCACCTCTTTATGTAAAACATCTCTATGAAGGAGATTGGGGCGACGACATTGACGACAATAATGAAGTGAAGAAGATGGTTTATCCTCCTCTCATGCAATAAGTTACTGTTCAAAAACAACTATGTTCACTTACATAAGTAATTTCTGAAACCATTGAAAACATCGAAACTATATATACCGACGACACCGCTAATTTGGCTGGTGTCGTTGGTTTTTGCATTAACCTCTTGTGTTGACCACGATGGATCCGATGCGGACAATCCTGTTATCGACCCTACCACGGCAGAAGAATCCTGCATACTTATCTACAGTTCGGCTGCCGACCTAGCGCTGAAACAGAAAGTGGCAGACTTCGCGCTCAGCGAGTTCAACAAGGCGCAGCAGAACCTCAAGCACAAAGTGAAGTTCACGTTCCGCTTTGTGGATGTTGATGAGCAGAACTTCGACGGTGCTGCTTCCAACTACTTGCTGAGTGGCAAATATTCGTGCATCGTTGGTCCTGACGATAATACTCCTGACAAGGCCGTCTCGCTCCTGAACACAGCAAACAACTGTTTCCGAAACAACGCAAAGGCCCCAGGCATAATCATTCCTTCGCTCACATCTACCGACGGCATTCGCTTGGCGAATGATATGCCTTTCGTGCGCATTCTTACTCCAGCCGGAGGAAACATGCTGTACGATGCGATGAAGACAATGTCGCTTTTGACGTATTCGCCATACATCTTCCTGCTCTACTCCGATGAGGAAAATGGTGCTACCTACAGCCGTTTCTTCGAATCATACGCTGCGGAATTTGGCTATTCATGGGTAGGCCAGGCAAATGAAACTGCCGAAGCAAACGGTTATGTCAAGGTGAAGGCGAACATCAGTCGTGACGATCTTGAGAAGAAGATCATGAATAAATACCACGAGTTCTGCGACCAACTGCAGCTGAAGGGCGACTCTGTGAGGTTCTTCAACTTTGTGGTAACTACCAGCAATCCAGAACATGGCTTGCTGATTGATAGCCTTCGAAACGAAATGTCAAAGGAGAATCCAGCTTTCAGAGATACGGACATTACCCTTCTAAGCAGACAGAACGCGTTGAATCATGCAGACAAATACCATGACGCAATATCCATCTCGCTGTCAGCAGCACCTACAAACACAGACTTCGCCAATGAGTTCAAGAAGCGCTTCGGAAAATATCCCGTCCAAGGAGAAGCCCACTTCTATGACGCCGTACTCATGTCTCTCTATACCGAATATACCCGTCTGTATCAAGCTAAGGTGCACGAGGCAGGAGAGGATGTATGGTCGGGTAACGCTGCTCTCGCCGCCATCCTTGGCGGTAAGGAGGATGTGGGAACAAGCTGGAACAGCGAAGGCATCCAGAAATTCCTTACCAGATGTCAGAATCAGGACATCGTTAAGCTGAGAGGAGCATCGTCTGAATGGAATTTCATTGAGCTCGACAATTTCACTTCTGCCCACAATGGCTACTACAGCCTGAACTATATGTACAAACCAGAAACCCAAAAGAAGGACAAGACAGTTCCGGACGTTTGGGCTTCCACGGAAACAACCGTAAACGAGTGGTACGGCAACATTTCAGACACAGAAGACACCTGGGAACCGGAAGCGGCTGATATAGAGACGGCAGTTGTTGACCTTGACCGCAACATCTCCAAGGATGTGCAGAATCGCTGGGCACTGCTCGTTGCCGGCACAAAGGCTACGGAAAACGGTGTATGGGGCGAAAACTACCGTCATCAGGCAGATGTGTGGAACGTCTATCACATGCTCCGCAACCATGGCTACGAAAAGAATCATATCATCGTCGTTACAGAGGATGACATCTTCAAAGTCCAGCTCTATCCAGAGTATGGCGATCAGAAAGTGATAAAGCGTGGCCCAGGCGAATCCGACGAAAATATCTACGAGACAATCCCTTCCCACTACCAGCTGAGTAATATCACCCAGAGCGACCTCATCGACATCATCAGCGGAAACAAGAGCGAACGACTGCCTTACGTGATAGAATCTACCGACCACGACAACGTCTTCATCTACTGGAGCGGTCACGGCAACAGCAAGGGACAGCTTCGTTGGGACGGCAAGGACTCTGAGGCAGGCGGTGAGCACAGCCAGAAGTTCACTCCTGACCACATGCACAATGCCCTCAACAGAATGAGGGAATACACCTCTATTTCAAACGATGAGTCAATAGTCAGCGGCTACAAATACCGCCGCCTCATGATGGTCGTTGAAGCATGTCACAGCGGAAAGTTCATAACCTCATTGCCTCAGTGCAAGGGCATGTTCTTCATGTCGGCAGCAGAAGGCGAGGAAAGCTCGTGGGCAGACAACAGCAACCTTATTCAAATAGACTTTAATGGTAAAAGCCAAATAATCCACCGTTTTGATTACTTCACTGCACAGTTTGTGAAACTCGTGGAATCAGAACCTACCATTACGCTCAGCAAGCTTTTTGAGAGGTTGTATAACAGTGTAACGGAATCGCATCCACAAATCTATAATGTCGTAAACTACGGTAGCCTCCAGCATCTTTCCTTCACGGATTTCCGCACACAGTAATTTCTAGCCGTTAGACTATAAAATAGGATTCAGCTATCTGTTCCTTATTACCCTACCCTTTTCGTCAAACTCCACTCCCTCGTCTTCCAGCATCATTCGTTTGCGCTCTATCTCAGGACCTTCCGTCTGACCATAGAAACCACCAATAGAGCCATCGCTTGCCACCACCCTATGGCATGGAACAACGGGAGCAAACGGATTCTTCCGAAGTGCCTGGCCAACAGCCTGAGCACTTCGGCATCCTATCTGTTCTGCAATCTCACCGTATGTGGCGACACTACCAAGAGGTATCTTGCTGACAGCATCATACACCCGCTTCTGGAAAGGAGTAATCTTCGGCATATTTAATACCAAACATACCAACTATCCTCGCCTACGCATTCAAACTTATTTCCCTTCTGCACAAGATGATAGAAGCTTCGGCTTTCAGGTGCCGGATGATGGAGGAAGAGTTCGATATTTCCATGCTCATCACGCACTACAGAGAGTAGTTCTGGGATACCATAGTTACCATCGTCATCAACATTCCAAACGCTTTGGCTTGTATCGCCATCCACTTCCTGGGTAATAGTATAAGAGCAAACCTCCTTGCCGTTCTTAAGCCAAGAGAAAACGACATGAGCCTTCTTGTTCTTAACGGCAAATTCAGTGATGATGAGCTTCTCGTTGCTATTAGCCAACTTACCGACCTCGTAGCTATACTTCACCTTCTTGCCATACTTTGCAGCCATAGCCTGTTTAAAGTCTGCTGGTGCAGGAGTTTCCTTTTCGCCAAACATCCAACGGCTGAAAGCAAGGAACTCATGGGTTCCAACATAGCTATTGTCTGCAAGAACCACTTGTGCGCAAGACCACATATTGCCCTTGAACATTGTTTCCACGTTATTGTCGTCAAGCAAGTTGTAGATACCTCCACGCACTTTGGAGGTTTCTGCCGAAAAGCAAGCCATGGCATTCTCATTGCTCATATTTGCCCACTCACGGAAGAAAATTCCATTGTGATTATACTTATGGATTGCCCACTGATAAGAAGCCACTACATCATCAGGATTTTCGTATGGAAGATAGAAAGTTGACATCGCTTCTGTGCGCTTTTCCTTAGAATCTCCTTCGCTGTCAAAGAAACCTGTGAAGGCGTACTTCGGCTCGTTCTTTTTTATCTTAAGGTTAGGACATCCCCAGAAAGCACGCACCTCGATACGCGCCTTTGGATTGTAGTTGACAGTATGGAGCGAGCGGTTGTTGCGGAAAGCATCAGCACCGATGAGAGTCACACTAGGAGGAAGTGTAATGGAAGTGATATTGCCAATGTTATGAGCGTCAGCGGTTTTGTAGAAAGCCTCGCGACGAACGGTAGTTACCTTATAGGTCTTACCTTCGCAGGTGATATTTTCTGGAATGATAACATCGCCCATGTAAGCACCACCCTTTACAACTGCTAGCTCTTTTTCATTAAGAATCTCATAGAAATAGTCATTTGGGTCTTTAAGGGTATTTTTCATGTGCGAAATTGGAACTGCTTCATTCCATGTAGGCTCATCGCCCTTGACTGCCGATGCAGAAAGAGTAAAAAGGAGTGAAATAGCCGTTAAAAGAATCTTGTTTGGTTTCATTATTTTAAGTGGTGTTTAGTTGTTTGGTTATTTGGTTAACGCACTACCCTCTTGCAGCAGTTTCGTTGCGATGGACATTGCCAGGAACTTCCTCCCAGCCGTCAAGGTCTGTTATTGTTATGACATTGTTGACCTTGATTTGCTCTTGGAACACCTTTTCCTCGACATCTTTTTCGGCTATGGTATAGCTCTTGGTGTCGGCTCCTGTCATTGTAGCTTTCAAGAAAACAGCACTGTTTTGCAGCTGGAAATAATGATGTATATTGGAATCCACAACATTCTTCACAACATATCCGTCAGCAATCTCAAGTTTTTCACGATTACCTTGGGCTACTGCTACCGGGTCAAGAAGGTCTCCCACAACAACGAACACCACATAGCGATTCCCACTAACCTCATAACCTTCGGTCTTGTCCGCCGTGTATCGTGCTATTACTTCGTCGTTGCCATCGCCATCGATGTCCTTCATCAGGACTTCATCAGGAAATGTTGTTTCTCCGCCAACAGCTTCCATCCACGCTTCGTTGAGATCAAAGAGCGAGAAAGTATGATTTGTGTTGAAATCTATTTCTTCATCAAAAGCTTTCTGCACATCTTCGCCTAAAGCTTCGTACGTTGCAATATATACGCCTTCAATATCTGCATTTGCGCCGAAGATGTCCGGATGTCTTGACTTGTAATTGGCACGCTTCACGAACACAGCATCTTCAAAGGCAAAAACATCGTAGCATATATCGCCATCCACAAGGAAATAGAAACGGTTATTGAAGATTTCAGCCATCTTGCCATGAGTTTCTGCTATGTTTGGAGTGACCTGACTAACATGATAAGCCACATTTTTGCAATAAGGATACAGTTCTATCATGCCGCCATACTCAGGCATATTCCTATTTCCAGAAGCGTATGAGAACTTATAGACACCACCGGCATTCTCAATGTCAAGAGGCTTGAAGAATGTCTTGTATTCGTCCAGATTCAACAGTTCTACCATGCCCTCACTCATTCCATATATCTTATCGCCTAATGTCCAGCAACCGCTCTCTATATCGCCGTCGGCATTTATCATGAAATGGAAATTGCCACAAATCTTCGTGCCAAGAAATTCGCAAAGGCGGAACGAGCGGTATTTTCTTCCATCTATCGTTTCTTCTTCGCTATTTCCATACACTTTTATTCTTGCAATCTTGCCGTTCTTGCGGTAATAAGTTGTCTGGCCCATCACTATTCCGTGATAGACATCTTCCTCAAGGTCAAGTCGGAAATCAATGTTATTGCCGAGTATTCCCCTTAAAGCATAGTACTTGTTTGCAGCATTCGCTGAAAGGGAAATAAGGAGAAGTAATAATAGAATAAGCTTTTTCATAGTGTCATTTGTTTTTGGGTTTTTGGCTTTTGGTTTTTTGTTTTTGGCTATTAGCTCGCTTGGGTAGCAACTAAAAACTTAAAACTAAAAACTTAAAACCTCTTGTTGTTTTGGGTTTTCGGTTTTTGGTTTGGTTATTATATTTGGCACAGAATAATTTATGATAAAATTTATGGGCAATTCATGGAAAATTCATGTAGCGCCGCAGGCTTTATATTTTTTTTAACACGAATGACCATAAATTATCCACGAATTTATTCATAAATTAAGATTTATGCCTAATAGTATATAGTTTCCTTTGGTTTTTGGTTATTAGCTCGCTTGGGTAGCAACTAAAAACTTAAAACTAAAAACTTAAAACCTCTTGGTTTTCGGCTATTAGCTCGCTTGGGTAGCAACTAAAAACTTAAAACTTAAAACTAAAAACTTAAAACCTCTTGTTGTTTCGTGTTTATTATTTAGTGTTTAGCGTTTCTTACCAGCTGCCGCCGCCACCACCGCCACCACCGCCACCGGAATGACCGCCGCCACCTGTGGTTGTAGAAATGGCGAGATTTATGCTGCTGGCAAGGAGACCTGTGCTGATGAGGTTTCCGAGACTGTTACTAAGACCAACGCCGAGCCCTGTAGAGATGGAACTCCTTGATGAGAGAGAGTCTGCACTGTCGGAAGTGTACCAGTCAGGATCGCTGACCGGAATGTTGGCAAAGTGCTCATACCACTTGTCGGTCAAACCGAAAACCATGGCAAACGGCAGCACCTCGTAGAAGTATTCCGGATTCTCATCAACCATAGCCTTGAGCATTGGCACTTCAGCAGTCTTGATGAACTCGCGGAAGCCAAGCAGATGAGAGAGCTTTTCCTTTCTGTATTCGGTATCCATGCGCAGGCTGCCCACGAGGAGTACCATTATCCAGCCTCCCAAGATGATGCCTTCCATGGCAAACTTTGGCAACGCATTATTCTGCGGTTCATCCAAAGGGACAACTGTATTTATCGTATAAAAGCATAGGAACGCCATAGAGAGCAGCAGCATAATGCCCTGCCCCTTCTTCTCTCGCAGGTAACCCTTCAAGCCCTTGTCGGCATTCTTGTAGTGGAGAAAGCCGAAGCCGAAAGTCATTATCACCCATGCCACAAGAGCCACCAGGTATTCGTGGTCAAAGAATGCCACCTTGCTCGAAAGCATAATGGCAAGTCCGCCCACAATAAAATAGAGTGCGATGAGGAGCATACCAGTCTTGTTGAAGTTCACAAGCTTGCGACTGCCCGTGAAAACACGTCCCAGTTCTCCTATGGCTTGCTTGACATAGGTGCCTCTGTCGCGAAGGTCTTCGCTGAGGTTACATTCCGTCTTGTCGCCCTTGAACAGAGCTTTCCAGAATGTTCGTTGATAGCCTTGGATATCGTGTGGCAGGTCTTGAATCGCATGAAGGATGATTTGCTTCTTCTTCCTCTTAACAATGCCTTCCTCTACTTCCTTCTCCTCGATTCTCAGATAGCCTTTTGAAGCCCACCAGACAATGAGCGAACTAAGGTCACTGGCATCAGCTACTTCATCCATGATATAGCCTACCGCAGCACTATTGATGTCATCAGGAGCTTTATACTCAATAACCATCACCGGCTTGCGGCGACGGTTCATATAGAGATAGACCACGGCAACCACGAAGAGCACGATAGCTGCATAGAAGAGCAGCTGGGCGTTCTTGTTAGCAGAGACTATATCTCCCTGTTTCACACGCCAGAAGCCTTGTGGCAATTCTGCCCTAAGTGTAATGGCATTGTGGTGACCGATGTTCTGCACACGACCATAGATGCGGTTCGCTTCCCAGTCAATATCGTAAGCAACGTTGAGGGCATTTCCCTTCTCGCCAAGCTTTCCGCTCATGATTTTGAACTTCTTCTCGAAGTCGGCAGGAAGCTTCTTTTTGAATGCCAAGCCAAACTGAAAGTCCTTTATTTCGTTGCGCCACTGAGCACCAAGAATCGTAGCATAAAGGATATCAGCCTTTGCGTAACGATCGTCGTTGAAGTGAAGCTTGTAGTTGATGGTATATTCCATTTCGCCCATGATTTCTCCGTTAGGATCACCAATACGAATCACCTGAAAGCCCTCTTCCAACTTTGTCTCTGACTTGAAAATTGGAACAGAAATATCGGTTACTTCAATGGAATACTTATACAATTCGCCGTCAAGAAGATCATTGTAACGGTTTTCTATATACTGATAGATACCATGCCTTGGCGCAAGGAAATTTGCCTTAATCTTTTCCGTAACAGACCAAGTGTTGCTTTCGTCTATCGTGGCAACAAACACAAAGCTCTCGATAACGCACTTGTCATCAGGCTCATCCGCCTCTTTCGCATTGGCAGAAAGAGCCAGAATGGCAGTGAGTAAAAGAAGAAGATAGCGCTTCATTTAACCTTAACCTTAGAGTGACTTTACAACTTCAAAGAGAAGTTTCTCTCTATCTCGGCCATCTTTATCCGTAACGATGACCTTTCCTTTTTCCAGGTTAATTTCCTTTACAGTATAGCCGTCTTCGAAAGAGTCAACGAAAGTGCTCATTACGCTGTCGCCTACCTTATAGTCAGGCTTCAAAGGAAGAACCTTGCAATCACTGAGCTTAGCAGTCTTCAGTTTTGAGCCAAAACCATAGATAAGCACCTTGCCGTCTGCAATGTTGATAGCAGTACCTGTACGCCATCTGCCATCATCAGTCTTATAGGCAATAGGTGCGCCAGGTCCCATCTTTCCGTTCTTCAAGACGATGAAAGAGTTAGGCTTCAACTCTTCACCACTTACATTCTTCAGGTAGTTAACCTTAGGAGTCAATGGGTTCGAATCGTCAACTACTACTGCATGACACATACCCGAACCCTTTTGCCACCAAGTGAGCAGAATGTCACCCTTCTTAGCCTTCTGCTTTTCTGGCAATGGGATGCACATTGATGCAGGGACAGCACCGTCAACAAGTCCGTCCTTCATTTCCTTGAACTGATATGCGTAATAGATGAGAATCTCTTTTGCAAGATCCACCTTGCCGGCATTGCTTTCGTATCCACTTTTGCATGTAAGATACCATTGTCCTTCCTTAAGGTTGGTCTTAATATCCTGTGGGAAATCCCAAGGAAACTTGTTGAATTCTTGCGCATTGGCAAAAAGGCTCACAAAGAGAGCAAAGAGAAAGATTGATGCTTTTTTCATTTTATAGTAATTGTTTGCGAGACTATCTAAAAAGATAGCCTCTTTGTTAGTAATTCTTTATTCGTAGATATCATCAAGAGGGTATGAACCGAACTTTACGAGAGGCTTCTTGGAAAGGTTCTCCCATATATCCCTTCTTGTCTTGACGCCATTCTTACTGGCACTCATCAACTTCTTGTGGGTCAGGAAGTTGTAGCTGACATAGCTCTCTTCAAGTGTAGCCCTATTGAATATCTTGTTGTCGTAACCTATCAGGTAAAGTCCGCCGTTCTGGTAGCGATACACCAGTTTGTGTGAAGGGGCTTCCCAGCTGCCAGCTGAATGGAACATCTTATAACCAATGCTCACAACTCCCTTGGCAGAGATGGTGGCTGACACTTCATCCAGAGAACAGAATTCATCCGCAGCCTCTATAACATTGATTGCGAAATCCCACAGTTCATATACACCACCATTTCCGAAATAAATGGCTACGACAGGTTCGTTCTTGTTGATCTGATAGCCATCATCGCGAGTCTCGATATTCTCCGGATTGTCAGGCAACGCTATGACAACGAGGTCAGGAATGTAGTCGTGGTTGATATCATTCTCGGCGTGAGCGAGAAGTGTCCAGCCCTCAGGCAGCATCTCTTCGGCAGAAATACCTGATGCTTTCAAGGACTTTGTTTGCGCGCTTGCCATTATTGCCATAACGAGCATAGCGCAAAGGAACATTGTTTTCTTCATAAAATGTATAAGGTAATAATTTTGTGCAAAGATACATTTTTTCACAGGGAAACGAATGACCATTTGCGTTAAATCATTGACAAAATGCGCATTTTTGTACGAATTTTGACATTTTTTGTGCCGTTATTACTCAATTTGATTAAATTTGCATCGCAATTTATTCATTTTTCACTTTTCATTTATCACTTTTCACTATGAAAAAGATTCTCATTCCATTCCTTTCCCTTTTCCTTATCACAGCCTGTGGCAACAAGACTGAAAACGGCGCAAACGCAACGGAAGCTGACTCTGCGGCTGTAGTGGAGAACATGGAAAAGGCAGAAGGTGCAGGCGAAGCCGCTGACGGCGACGCAACAGCCCAGACAAAAGAAGGTGCCAAGGCTTTCATCAAGACTGTCTATAATACCTATCTCAACCCTACCAAGGAAGACGAGGACAAGATAGACAACGCGGAAATCAACCTCTTCGGCATGGCATACATGGACCAATATATGTCTGACATCCTACTGGAGAAGATTGTGGATGCCAACGACAAGCAGATTGCCGACGACGAACTCTTCCTCGACTACGACATCTGGACAAACTCGCAAGACAACACGGGACTTAAGCTTAAGAAAGTCAACTGCATAGAATATACAGGCGAAACGGCAACACTTGAGGTCATCTTGGCAAACGACTCTTGGGAAAGCAAGGTCTATCCTATCATTGAGTACAATAAGGAGAGTGGACGCTGGTTCGTTTACGACTTCTTTGTCAATGGAAAGAAATTCATCCGCAGCATTGACGATTATCTCGACGGGGAGGAATAACCTCGCACGCTTCGCTCATGAAAAGTCCACTCATCTATCTTCACTTCCTGCTATTCGCCTTTTCGCTTCTTGTAGCGTGCCAAAACACAGCGCGCTATGGAGGTGCGGTGCCCTCACCGCATCAGGACACCACAACACTATTTCTTTATGTAGATTCCGCAGACGCTCTCTTCGGAAAGGCAAACTATCAGCATAGCCTTATCGTAGCAAAACAGGCGCTAAACATGGGCGAAGAACTGCGCGACACAGAGTCTATCACCAATGCACTCTCCACCATATTGAGTGACTTTCAGCAGCTTGGCATCACCGATAGCGCCATCACTACCGCACGCCAACTGCTGGAAATAGACAAGAAGGTGGGAGACATCGAATATATTTCCTCCGACTATCATAACCTCGCCTTTATCTACACGGCAAGAAAGCAGTTTGATACCGCTCGGGAACTCATTGAGAAATCCATCGCCTTGGAAGAAGATGTAAACGGTTCCACGCATCTTGCTGCACGCTACGGACTTGCCGCCGAGATATGGCTCGGGCTTTCCAACGACAGAAAGCATAACGACAGCCTGAAGCTCCGCAAGCAGTCGCTCAATTATGTAAACAAAGCCTACGACATAGACTTTGCCAAGCACGACACTCTTCACATGGGACGCCGACTGTCCCAGAGAGGCGATGTGTTGTGTGCCATGCATAAAACGGAAGAAGCAGAGCGAGACTACAAGCAAGCCATCGCTCTTCTCGCCCCTATCGGCGAGCGCCACTCCCTTGCCATCACCTATCGTCAGTTCGGCGCTATGCTTCTCGCACAGCATAAAAACGCACAAGCCATACCGCATTTGAAAAAAGCGGCTAAGATGACGAAGGAAGATCATGAGTTGGAATCGCTTATGAAGGCCTACGACAAGCTCCAGGAAGCCTACAAGAGCATCAACGAAAAGAAGTCGAGCGAATACCTCATGCTATACACCCAAACCAAGGATTCCGTCTATACACTGGAGTCGGCACGCTCCCTCTCGGAGTTCCACGCACTCTACGACACCGACAAGGAGAAGGAACGTGCAGCCCAGAAGCAACGCCAGCTCGTCCTGACATGGGTGCTCAGCAGCCTTGGCTTCATAGCTTTCATTGCCCTCGTTATATGGCTAAACATGCTTCTTCGCCGACGCAAGCGTCATAACGCGGAACTTCGTAAGGATATACTACAGCTCAAGCAGCAGATAGAAGAGCAGCAACTGCAGTTCCTCCAGCAGATGAAGCAGGAGCAGGAGGAGTCTGCCCCAGCATCACAAGCAAACGAAGCGGACATAAAGTTCATGGAAAGTGTCAACGAGGCCCTCTTCCGCATTATGGGCAACAAGGAAGTTACGGCTGAGAACATCGCTTCAGAACTTTGCATAACATCCCAACAGCTCCGCCGCCGCATTAAGGCGATCAAGGACATAACTCCTCTTGCATACCTCACATCCTTGCGCATGGGCTATGCACGACAACTTCTCACCGAGCGCCAGGAACTCTCCATCGAACAAGTGGGACTCCTTTGCGGTTACAACGAAGCAACCCACTTCACCCGCGCTTTCAAGAAAGAGACAGAAATGACACCTTCGCAGTTTAGAGTTCGCGCCTAGCGCGAACCAAATTCCGGACCATTTTCTATCATTCTGACCTAAAACGCTCCATACCAATGCGGTTTTGATTGTTTTTGGTCATAAAATGAAAGTTATTGGTCAGTGGTTTTCTTATACATAGTCGTACCTTTGCAGCCGAAAACTAAAACATTTTCGCTAATGTATACACCTTTTAGTACAAAAGACTTTCTCGCCCAAGCAGATGCCACCATAAAGAAACTTATGCGTGACAACAATCTGACGGCCAATCAACTTGCCAGCGAACTCGGCATCCACCCCCAGCAGATGCGTCGTCTCATCAGACAGGCGACAGGAATGAGCAGTTCTGAATACATCATAGATAAGAAAATCACGCACGCAAAGGAACTTCTCCTCAACCAAGACCTGCTCACCGTGGCAAAGGTCGGCTACCTATGTGGCTTCAGCGAGCCTACCCACTTCACGCGCTTCTTCAAGCACACCGTGGGCATGACGCCAAGCCAATTCCGCAACCAGAACAAGAAAGAAAACAAATAACAAAAGGGCAGTGTCATTATAGAAAAATCATTTATATAACTATAGGAAATCATGAAGAAGGTACTATTTCTTGCGCTCTTGCTCGTTTCGCAGCTCGGCGCTTTCGGACAGAATCGTATTTGGAACACATTGGGCAGGACGGTCAGTGTGAAAGGTGGTGTGGGCATCGAGCAGTTCGTTACCGCCCTACTGGAAACAAAGCCTGACGAATGGAGCCGCGATCCGGTATATGACAAGAAAAACGGCTACTTCTCTTACTTCGAGGAAGGCGCCGGAAGCATCAGATACAACGTCAGCTACTGGAACAGAAAGGACGGAAAGAAGCTCGTCATACTCTCTTACCGCGAGAATGATTTCGGCAAGAAGATGAAACCACAGGCTTCGGCATGGGGATATTTCAGCTCGTTCCAGTATGGCGATAACGAAACGGACATCATCAATATGGAAAGTGGCTTCCGCGCTTATCTCTATGATACGGCGAAGAAGCTGCTCGTTCCGATGGCTACTCCTCCTTTCAACGGTCTTCCAAATCCGCTGGATTCGCAGTATTTCCTCGAACTTCCACAGAACGGAAAGGACATCGTGGTTTGCGAGAATGTAAGCTACGATGAGGAGATCAAGCATACGCTCAAATGGAACGGAATGACCTTCGACTTCCAGCAGGGGGAAGAGATCTTGGCAGGCTTCTTCGTGACTGATTCGAAGGCTAACATCCGCACTACTCCAAACGGAACTATCGTGAAGACGCTTTCGGGCGATGGAGAATATACCATTGAAGTATATGAGATGAAGAACGGCTGGTGTCGCATTGCGCCAACGGTTTACGAGAACACTGAGGGCAACGACATTAACCTCCAGGGGTCGGCGACTGGCGAGTATTGGATCCACAATTCTTGCCTTGGTGCCAATGGTAGAGGAGGCTCGAAGCTTCGTGCCACTCCGGACATGAACGGAAAGGTTCTCATGAATGTGACGGAAGACACTCTCGTCATGCCTCTTGAGATTCGTGGTGTATGGGTAAAGGTGCGCGATGTGAAGAGCAAGAAGGAAGGCTGGGTCTTGGAAGAGGAGCTTTGCTCGAATCCTCTGACTACTTGTGCGTAGGGTAGGCAAGTCGGCATTCAACTCTCCACCTCTCCGCAAGCCCCTTGTAATATACTGATTGTCATGTATTTGCTTCTATGAAAAGTCCGTTTAACTATCCGCAAATTCTCCCCATCCTAAGCATGGAAGTTACGAATGATAAACAGGGCACTTACGGACTGTAAACACGAGTGATGAGTTATTTTAATTTGTGCCAAAATGTGATTCTAAGTTCAAAAAACGAGGTAGTGGACTCTAGGCACACTAGCGAAACGTGAATAATTTTATCATCAACATTGCGTTTTCTTTTCGTTTTCTTTTCGTTTTCCAAATAAATCACTAACTTTGCACCCAAGAATTAAGAAAACAATGTAATAACGTATCAGTAAATCTCAAATCCCATGCCTGATATTTATCGATATTTCGGTTATGTGTTTTTCTTCCACTCTAACGAGCACGATCCGATTCATGTTCATGTCCAACATGATCATCACTAATCTGTATTTGACATCATAATGGAAGAAGGAAAGGTCAAGGAGATAAAGGTGCGTCAAAAACGTGGCGTGCCACCATTATCTCCAAAAGACCAAAAAGAAGCTGAGACTTTTGTCCGCGAGTATGCAAATAACATCGTTGACAAGTGGGTAAACTATTTCGTTCGCAAAAACGTGTTGTATGTACAAACATTAAAAAGAGGATAAAATAACAATGGACTATCTAAGAATCGACAAAGCTAAATACGAAGGCGACCTCAAAGTGACGCTCGCCTTCAATGATGGAGTCGCAGTCTTGATAGATTTCGGCTCTTGGATTAAACGCAATCCACATCCTCAATACAATCGTTATTTGAACGAAAAAGCGTTCAAGAAATACTATATTGACGATATGGGAAACATCGCATGGGGTAAGAACCGTGACCTTTATTTCCCTATTGACGAACTTCACGAAGGCCACATAGCCACATAATAAAACAAACGCGATATCATTTTAATACTTCTTGATTATAGAAGGCTTCTTCCTGATTGTAATTATTAAAGTGCAATACAATGAAGCAATAAAAGCCAAAAAAGAACAAAACCGTCAAGAATTTATAGAAGGTAGATACGATTACTAATAGAGCAAAGACTAAAGAACATTGAGGTTATTCTTCTATCGGTTGGAAACTTATTAACCTTCTGCGCCATCTGCATCATCTGCGAGAAAACAAATACCCTCAGCGTGAATGAGTAAGTTCTCGCGCAGATGCCGCGGATGGCGCAGTTGGACATTCATTGCAGACATTGGCGAAAAATGTCTGCATTTTTTGTTAGTCACAGTCAGCCATTATATTTTGTTTTTTGTAAAAAGATGTCACTTTGCAGCAGGAAAAGTGTTCTGCGCATTTAACACTTTAGCTTCAAAAATGTTATTTTGCGCAGACACACACAACACAAAATATGGCGCAAATAAAATATGGCGCACAAGTCGAAACCTGTGCGCCACATTGTTTTTATTGTAAGCGGCTCAGAAATCTTCGCCCTACAATCTTTATTCAATACCGAAGAGGAGCTTGAGGCCGCCGTCAACGCCAGAGAAGCCCATGAAGGCGAGGCTGAGGAGACCAGCAGTTACCATTGTGATGGCAACGCCCTGCATTCCCTTTGGAATCTTCACCATAGCAAGCTGCTCACGGAGACCAGCGAAGACGATGAGTGCAAGTCCGAAGCCGAGGGCTGTAGAGAATGCATAGACAAGGCTCTCAACGAGGTTGTAGTCCTTCTGGATAACAGCGATAGCCACACCAAGAACGGCGCAGTTTGTTGTGATAAGTGGAAGGAATACACCGAGTGCCTGATAGAGTGCAGGAGCAGCCTTCTTCAGCACGATCTCAACCATCTGAACGAGAGATGCGATGACAAGGATGAAGGAGATGGTCTGAAGATATTCAAGTCCGAGCGGATTCAAGATGTATGTCTGCACAAGGAAAGTTACCAAGGTGGCGAGCACGAGCACGAACGCTACGGCACCGCTCATACCGATGGCAGTATTAACCTTTTGTGACACGCCAAGAAATGGGCAGATACCCAAGAACTGTGACAACACGATGTTATTCACAAAGATGGCGGTGATAAAAATAAGTATATATTCCATAATATCAATTTATGATTTTATGATTTCACGATTTGTTGATTTACTTCTTCACAACCTTATTCCAAAGCGCTGTAAGATAGCCGAGAGTGATGAAAGCGCCTGGAGGCATTACGAACATGAGCATGTTGAGCTGCTCTGGGAGAAGAGCAACACCGAATACAGAACCTGCACCGAGAATCTCACGAGCTGCACCGAGCAGAGTAAGACCGAGGGTGAAACCGAGACCGATACCGACACCGTCGAAGAGTGAGTCGATAGGGTTGTTCTTACATGCGAAACCTTCAGCACGACCGAGGATGATACAGTTCACCACGATAAGCGGAATGAAGAGACCGAGGCTCTTGTCGAGTTCTGGAAGGTATGCCTTGATGACCATCTGAAGGATTGTCACGAGCGATGCGATGACAACGATGAACACTGGTATGCGCACCATATCAGGTGTGAGCTTCTTGATGCAAGAGATGATGATGTTTGAGCAAATAAGCACAGCCATCGTTGCCAAGCCCATCGACATACCGTTCATGGCAGAAGTGGTAGTACCCAGTGTAGGACACATACCGAGAAGAAGGACGAAGGTTGGGTTGTCCTTTATTATGCCGTTAAGTATTATCTTTATTGGATTCATCTTTTGAATTTACAAATTTACGAATTTACGATTTACGGATTATTACCCGCAACACTATTAAAAGTTCCCCCTTTGGGGGCTAGGGGGCTTTTGGGGCTTTACTTCTGTGCAGTAGCTGCTGTCTGACCGTCAGCTTCGCTCTTGCCGCAAGCTGCCTGATAAGCGTTGTTTACAGCGAGAAGGAATGCACGAGAAGTGATTGTAGAAGCTGTGATTGCGTCAACGTCGCCACCGTCCTTGCTTACAGTGAGAGGAGAAGAAGGGTTCTTACCGATGATGTTGCCCTTCTGGCCTTCCTGGAACCAAGTATCAGCCTTTGCGCCGAGACCAGGAGTCTCTGCATGAGCGAGAAGTGAGTAACCGAGAATCTTGCCTTCCTTGTCGAAGCCGACCATGATCTTGAGGTCGCCGCCGAAACCGCCTGAAGTAGATTCCACTGCTGTACCGACGCACTCGCCACCAGCCATTGCCTTATGGAGAACGAAAGCATAGTCCTTGCCGCCGATGTTGAGAGTAGTTTCCTCGTCTTCAATCTTGTCAGACTTCACGCCTGGAAGAACGGCTGCAATGGCGTCCTGAGTATTCTTCTCGTTGATAGCCTTGATGGCTGGAGTAGTCAACTGGTTAACGTAAGCAAGAATTGCGCCCATGATGACAGCTACGCCAACGAGCACGAGCACCATATTGGTGATAGATGATTTTAATTTCTGCATCTTATGGTCCTCCTTATTTCTTTACTACTTCGCCGTAGCGCTTTGGTTTAACATAAGTGTTGATGAGCGGTGTGAACGCATTCATGATAAGGATTGCGAACGACATACCCTCTGGATAAGCACCCCAATTACGGATACATACAGTAAGGATACCGATGCAGACACCGTAGATAATCTGTCCCTTTGAAGACATTGGTGATGTAACGTAGTCAGTAGCCATGAAAATAGCACCGAGGAGAAGACCACCAGTGAGGAGTTCATATACTGGGTTTACATAGTGTGCAGAATCGATAAGCCACATAAGACCGCTGAAGACAGCAACTGTACCGATTATTGATACTGGAATATGCCATGTGATGATCTTCTTCCAAAGCATGTAGCAGAGACCGATGATGAGTGCGAGAGCGCAAACCTCACCGATAGTACCTGCACCAAGACCGTTTGAAGGGTCGCCAAGGAGGAGGTTCATTGCGTCAGGAAGCTGGTCGGCAGCAGCAGTGTCGCCCTTTGCGATGCGCTTGATGAGAGAAAGAGGTGTAGCACCTGTCTCAGCATCGAGGTAAGCACCATACTGACCAGCAACAGGCCATGTTGTCATCTGCACCGGGAAGCTGACGAGAAGGAAGCAACGACCTACGAGAGCAGGGTTGAAAGGATTGCAACCGAGACCGCCGAAAGACATCTTACCAACGCCGATAGCTACGAGTGCGCCGATGATGATAATCCAGATAGGAAGGTTTGAAGGAAGGTTGAAGCCGAGAAGTAAACCAGTAAGGATTGCCGAACCGTCTGTGATTCTTGGCTCCTGGCCCATAATAAACTTCTGTATTGCCCACTCGAAAAGAACGCAGGCAGCCACACTTGTGGCACAGACTATAGCAGAGCCCAATCCGAAGAAATAGAACGAAGCGAGCAATGCTGGCACCAACGCAATAATAACGCCGTACATATTCTTCTCGACCGAGTCGTTAGAATGTGCGTGTGGTGAAAGTGAAACTATTAGTTTTCCCATAAATAGCCCCCCTCTAACTCCCCCCCTTATGGGGGAGGACCTTTAATTAGTTTGTCTAATTGGGGGTTAAAGGTCTAATTATAATTTAATGCCCGATTATTATAAGGTAATTTAATACCCCCTCCCACAAGGGGGAGGGCCGGGGTGGGGCTCTTATTTTTTCGCAGCTCTAGCGCGAATGATACCCATCACTGCACCCTTACCCTGAAGGATGTTGTCAAGGAGAGGACGGTGAGAAGGGCAAGTGAACTGGCATGAACCGCATGCGATACAAGAAACGATGTCCTCTTCCTCGCACTTGTCATACAACTTCATTGCGCTTGCTGTAGAGAGGAGATAAGGTTCCAGACCCATTGGACAAGCGCCGACGCACTTTGCACAACGAATACATGGATCAGCTTCCTTACGGACAGCCTCTTCGCCAGAAATTACTGTGATAGAGTTCTGACCCTTACCGACAGCAACTTCAAGTGTAGTAACAGCCTTACCCATCATAGGACCACCGGCAAGAACCTTGTTGTTTCCATCAGGAAGACCGCCACACTTGTCAATCATCTGCTGGAAAGGAGTACCCATACGAACGAGGAAGTTGCCAGGATTTTCCATCTTCTTACCTGTTACGGTAGTGTAACGCTCGAAGAGAGGCTTATTCTTCATGACTGCCTCATAGACAGCAAATGCTGTACCGACGTTCTGAACAACAGCGCCCACATTGATAGGAATTGCTGGTGGAGCTGGAACCTGACGACGGATAACAGCGTCGATGAGCTGCTTTTCACCACCCTGTGGATATTTCTTTGCAAGAGGAACAACCTCAATATTTGAGATGCTTGCGCACTTCTGAGCGAGAAGCTCAATAGCAGCAGGCTTATTATCCTCAATACCGATATAGCCCTTGTCAACCTTAACAGCCTTCATAAGAAGTTGAGTACCAACGATAATCTCGTCAGCCTTCTCCATCATGAGGCGATAGTCAGCAGTGATATAAGGCTCACACTCAACAGCATTGATGATAACGCACTCAGCCTTTGCTCCTGGAGGAGGGCAAAGCTTAACATGTGTAGGGAAGCAAGCACCACCCATACCTACAACACCGGCAGCCTTTACGCGGTTTACTATTTCCTCTGGAGTGAGTTCTGGGTGCTGATCGAGAGTTTCGAGTTTGTCAGAACGGTCGATCTTCTCGTCCCAATCATCGCCCTCAACATTGATAACAATGGCTGGCTGACGGTAACCACCAATACCAACTACATTGTCAATTTTCAGGACAGTACCAGAAACACCTGAGTGGATGTTTGCAGAAACGAAGCCACCAGCCTCAGCGATAATCTGACCTACCTTCACTTTGTCGCCCTTTGCAACAACAGCCTTTGCAGGAGCACCGATGTGCTGTGAGAGAGGATAGATGGCCTGCTTAGGAAGCTCAGCAACAACTGTAGCCACTTCATGGGTGATTTTGTTCTCCTCTGGATGAACACCACCAATTCTAAATGTCTGTGATTTCATTGTGTTAAGTCTCCTTTTTTATTTCTTATTATACTTGATTACTACGAGTGGACGTGGATTAGCTACCTGCTTTGCACCCTGTACTGGGTATGAAGGCATGTTAGGGATGTCTGCCTTTGGTGCAGCTGGCTTTGCAGGAGCAGCTGTTGCAGCAGGCTTAACACCGGCAACAGAAGCAGCTGGCTTAGCAGCAGCGGCAGCCTTCTGTGGGAAACCAACAGCGTGGATAGCGCCTGTTGGACATTCCATAACGCACTTCTTACAGAGCTTACACTTAGTGAAGTCGATGTAAGCAACATTGTTCTCCACAGTGATAGCCTCAAACTTACAGTTCTTTGCACACTTGCCGCAACCGATACAAGCGGCAGCACAAGCCTTCTTTGCAACAGCGCCCTTGTCCTTGTTTACACAGCTGACAAATACGCGACGACCCTTAGGTCCCTTGTTGCGGAGTTCAATGATGTGACGTGGACAAGCCTTTGCACAAGCGCCACAAGCCACGCACTTCTCCTCGTCAACCTCAGGAAGTCCTGTTTCCTCGTTGATGTGGATAGCATCAAATGTACAAGCTGTAACACAGTCGCCACAGCCAAGACAGCCGAAACCGCAGGCAGTTTCACCGGCACCGCAAGTGTTCATTGCAGCGCAAGTACGCAAACCGCTGTACTCTACGATCTTTGGACGATTAGCACATGTGCCGTTACAACGAACGACAGCAACCTTTGGTTCTCCATTGGCTACAGCCATGCCGAGAAGGTCAGCGACCTTACCCATACACTCTGCACCACCAACAGGACACATAAGTCCTTCGAGAGAACCGGCATCAGCACCCTTTACCAGCGCATCAGCCATACCCGAACAGCCAGGGAAACCGCAACCACCACAGTTGGCACCTGGCAGAAGCTCTGACACCTGAGCAATTCGAGGGTCTTCGTAAACAGCAAACTTCTTAGAGAGGATGAACAGGATGACTGCTGCCACCAAGCCAACGCCTCCAAGAACGAGTACTGCTGAGAGAATTGGATCCATAATGTATTGTTTTTATTTAGTTAATTTTATCTTTCAAGATTAAAGGATTTTCGTTTTTCCAATAAGGACTTTATCTTTCCGATAAAGACTTTATCTTTTCTGTAAGAACTTTATCTTTTCTGTATTATCGTATCTCAAACTTCAGTTGCTGCTTCAGTTTGTCCCTGAAGAAATACAGACAAACAAAATATGCTGCCAGTGCTCCCAATCCCAGGAGAACTGCCAGCAATTCGTTTTTAGTAGTTAGTGCTGTTACGATAGCCGCAGCCATCATCACAATCATTGGCAATACTGCGCCATAGAGCACAGCGATAAAGCCTACTTTTTGGCTACCGATGACCATCACATTGTCGCCAACGGAATATGAAGCTGCATTCGCACACTCCACATCAATGATTTTTTCTTTGCTTTCGGCTGCATTGCAATGGCCTTTAGCTTCGCAATAGGCACAAGCAGACTGCTGTACAAACTGCACTTGCACAACATTTCCCTTGATGTTTCTTACCACACCTTCATGTCTTATCTTTGCACCCATAATTGTTCCTTGTATCTATGATACATACCTTTCAAAAATCGGTGCAAAGTTAACACTTTTTAATTGGAAATGCAAATTAAAGATAGCAAATTAGCACATAATATTGAAATAAAACTATTATTTGAGAAAAAAGTTGCAAATAATATGAAACAAGACAAAAAAATATCCCACAGATTACACGGACATACACAGAAAAATTTCCTTATTTTCCATGAAAATCCGAGAAATCTGTGGGAGATACTACTATAATTGCTCAGCCTACTGCTTTACAAGTTCAAAGACTCTTGAAGCGAACTGATCGTAATCGTCAAAGTTCATTTCAATGCCGGTATTCATAAGCACACGACCAGAGACAACTTTGCCGTCGAGTGGAGAGCGATGCTTCTCTTCTGCAACATTTATTTCGCGAATCTTGTACATCGCATTTGCGTCAAGACCTGCCATGCGAACAAGAGGGAAACGCTGTATCTTGAAGCTGCGGAGCTTATAGGCAAAGAACACCGCTTTTTCCTTATTTTCAGCAACATACATCAAAGAAGCAAGATCAGGATTGTCGTATGGAGAGACAAGACGATACTGGTCGCCAAACTGAACAAGCTCGCGAATTCCCTTATATTCCTCAATAGCCTTCTTGGCAAAGGCAAACTCTTCCTTGCTCATCTCCTTCGGCTGCATTTCCATTCCGAGACGACCGCTTGAAGCGACGTCAAAGCGGAACTTGATTGGAATGACGCGTCCCGTATTGTGGTTTGGCGATGTGCTGACATGCTGTCCCATGGAAATTGCCGGGTAGAAATAGCTTGTACCCCACTGGATATAAATGCGTTGAAGAGCATCAGTATTGTCAGAAACCCAGAACTCATCGAAGTAAGGCATTGCGCCGTAGTTTGTGCGACCACCACCGGAACCGCAAGCCTGAATGACCTTGTCCGGATACTTTGCACGAACACGCTTGAACACCTTCTCAAGACCAAGAACATAGTCAACATAGAGGTTGCTCTGCTTGTCCTTTGGAAGATAAGGCGAGCCATAGTTCTCCATCGGAGTATTTGCGTCCCACTTTATATAATAAAGGTCTGGGAAATTACCAAAGAGATCATCAACAACCTTGAATGCAAAGTCCTGAACTTTAGGATTTGTCATGTCAAGAAGCACCTGTGTGCCGCCACGACCATACTGAAGAGGACGAGCGCCAGCTGTAAGAACCCAGTCTGGATGTTTCTCGAAGAGTTCTGACTTGGTGTTTGTGAACTCTGGCTCAATCCATATACCGAACTTCACACCAGCTTTCTTTGACTGCTCAAGAAGTCCTTCGATGCCATGAGGAAGCTTCTTCTTGTCAACAACCCAGTCGCCGAGAGTTGTACAGTCGTCATTGCGCTGATACTTGTCGCCGAACCATCCGTCGTCCATCACGAAGAGCTCGCCGCCGAGCGAAGCAATGTCGTTCATCATGCCAGCCATACCTTCCTCGTTGATATTGAAATAAACGCCTTCCCAAGAGTTCAGAAGGATGTCGCGCTTTCTGTCGCCATGGGCAATCATGCCACCACGAGCCCACTTGTGAATATTACGGGAAACGCCGCCAAGTCCCTTGTCTGAGTAAGTCAGCGCAAGCTTCGGAGTGGTGAATGTCTTGCCCTTGTCCAAGTGATACTGCGAAGCAAAGTCGTCAATGCCAGCGAAGAACAGGTGATAGTCCTGATCTGTTGTCTCCATACGGAGCTTGTAGTTACCGTTCCAGCAAAGCACGGCACCGATGCAACGTCCGCTGTTCTCCTGCGGCTTACCATCAAGCGAGATCATAAGCTCAGGATGAGTAGTATGAGCATTGCGCGAACCATCAGTATTTGCGATATACATTCCGCCCATCTCGACCTTCTCGGTAGTTACGCGAGTCTCGTCAGCCCATGTGCCATGGAGATGAGAAGTCCAGACATCACCGCGACGGATAGGAAGGAAGCCTGAGTCGTAGTGATTCAAAATGATTTCCTTCTTTTCATTATTTGTAATCTCCGTCCATGTCTCTATGATGTCAGTAGCGTTATGCGTCTGATAGAACACAGTTACATTCAGCGGATAAATCTTGTCTTGCATCTCAATGCGATAGATAGTACCGTCGGCAGTAGTTTCCTCTGTCATGTTCTTGTATTCAAGAGCAAGCGTCTGGTTGCCGTCAGCATGCTGCAATTGAAGACATGAAGGATAATTGTACGAAGTACCGAACACAGGATAGGCATCCATCCAAGCCTTTGGTGTACCGTCAAAGTCCTGCATAGTAATCTTGTCGCCATAGTAGCGCACTTTCAATGCGTCACCTTCCTGAGCGGTGAGCATCAACGATGAGTTGTTCGTTGAGATAATGAAGTCCTTTGCTTGTGCCGTCATTGCAGCCACGAAAGAAAGGAGAAGTAAGGTTAGTTTTTTCATAATATGGTTTGTGTTGTATATCAAAATAGGAAGAAAGCACTTAAGCTTCCTTCCTATTTTCTTGATTATCTACTAATCGCCTCCAAGATTATGGAAGGCTGATAGCCTCTGATGGGCAAGCGTCAGCACATGTGCCACACTCTGTACACTCATCAGCGTTGATAGAATACTTGTCGCCTTCAGAGATAGCTCCTACTGGGCATTCATCGATACAAGTACCGCAAGCGATACAATCGTCAGAAATTACGTAAGCCATTGTTTTATAGTTTTTAGAGTTAATATTTCTAATTGTTTCCGCTTGCAAAGGTACAACTATTTTTGAAAATACCTAATAATAGGTATGTTTTTTTTCAAAAAAAAGCAAAAAACTTGAAATTTAACACCACGAATTGCAAATATAACAGCAACAAAACCCAAAAGAGAAGAAGAAAAATATACTAAACGCACTAGTTTTGCGTTTTTTAGAAGGAATTATGAAGAAACTTACACTCACATTTATATATATTATAATGTGTACCGCCATCTTCGCACAGAAGAAGGAGGTGCAAAACCGCCCATATACAGACCTTCGCCCACTGCATCTTGGCGTTCTCGTTGGTGCGCATACACAAGATGTGGAACTGAACAATGTAGGCAAGCAGATGATTCAGATCGATGGCGTTGATAAGGAGCAACTAATTTCCGTTGATCAGGACTCTTATGACATGGGATTCCAGGTAGGCGTGCTGGCTGAAGCCCGTATAAACAATCATCTTGCCTTCCGTTTGGCGCCTTCACTCTATTTCGGAAACCGCCGCATCCGCTTCATAAACTATTCGGAGAAGACGGAGGACGGAGCTTACTTCAAGGAGTTGCAGGATATGAAGTCTGTATATGTTGCTTTGCCGGCGGAACTTATCGTAGGTACGCAGCGACTGAACAACACCCGCCCTTACATCATGGCAGGTCTCAATCCAATGCTAAATCTTACGTCAAAAGAGACTAACATTCTGAAGTTCAAACCTTACGACTGCTATGCTGAAGTCGGATTAGGTTGCGACTTCTATCTACCGTTCTTCAAGCTTCGTCCGGAACTGAAATTCATGTTCTCGCTTATAGACGCTCTTGACAAGAAGCACGCAGAGAAGCTGAAGGACGCAAACATGCGCAAATATAGCACCGCCGTTTCCGGTGCTCAAACAAAGATGATTGCCCTCACTTTCTACTTTGAGTGATTTTTACTTCCCTCCTATCTGGCAGAAACCCACTAGTCGGTCGGCACGATCCGTCTGACTTTTATAGTAAACAAGTGCCTGATAGGAGTTTTTCGTTTCATAGAAGTTTCCGTTCTGTGGCAAGTGGCGGATTGTTCCATCAGGCAGTTGCTGCATGAAAGTGTAGTTGTAGTATCCTTGCTTCTGCAACATAACAGCCTCGTAGCACTTTGTCACCTCGTTATACTGCATCATGTTGTAGTCTGAAGAATACTGTCCATTGGTAAAGCGGCCATCTATGTACACATCACCTTCCAGGCTCTCGCCTGAGGCAAAGGAATAGTGCACATAGACATACTCCGTAGAGAAATCGTTTTCGTAATTTTCCGAATTGCGGATATAGAATGCGCCGTCAGCATCTTCATTATAAACATATGAATATGAAGGCGCTACTGCCCAAGGATAGACATGGTAGTTATCACCATCCCAGAAGATGCGGTCAATACCCATCGTGGTATGATCGACAGAAAGAATTTCGTATTTGCAGTACTCATTTCCGGCATCAAAGATAAGGTTCTTGCAGTGGCTCCATTCCAAGCCCTGCGTAGTAGAATACTGCCACGGAGCATCTTTCTTTGCCGTTGCCCACTGCTGGTTCTGCAAAACAACAGTGTGTATCTGCTCTGGCAGTCGTGTTGGCGAAATGCCGCTATAGCGTAGAGTCATTCCCACCTGCTGATGGCTTTTGCGATTGTCTATGTCAGTGTTTGGAGTAACCGACATTGTCAGCTGTACTTTTTCCTCCACCACCATGAAGCAGACCTTTAGCACCGGCTCGTCCTCATTGTCGTCATAGACGGTCAGGACATAGTTGCCCGACATCTTCAGGCGGCAGTTCTCGTTGGGAAAGCGGAACTTGTAGTGCGTATAAAGCATCTGAGTATTGACGCTCTCCTGTAGGTCGTCAATGGTCAGTCCGTCGTAGAAACCCTCCATATAGTCGCTCTCGAAAAGTGCTTCAGACGGTGTCCAGTCGGCTTCGCAGTGCTGTACTTTATATGAATAGCGATGATATTCATGCGTCATATCGTCGAACGATATATTCAGCACATCGTCAGAGCGGTTTCCACCCAACCTTATCACTGGCATATCGGTCCATCTGTCACCAGCAACCACCTGCAGAGTTTGGATATTAGGAGACAATATCTGATGGTTCTGCGCCAAGACATTCACGCAGAACAGCAGGGAAAGTATGGATAGAAAGAGAGATTTCATAATTACGCCTTCATGAAAGTTTCAATGAAATCGCGAAGCTTCAGCAAACCGTATTCGCCGCTGACGCATGCTTCTTCGCTATATTCCTGCACAGAATCAGCTTCGATTTCCTTGTGCCAGATAATGAACGGCACCGGCTCGTTGACATGTGTGCGAGTCTCACAAGGTGTAGGATGGTCAGGAAGAATGGCTATTGCGACATTCTCGTCAACCGACATGATGTAGTCGTAGATAGGCTTTACGATGCGGTCGTTGAGATACTCCGTAGCTTTCACCTTCAGCTGCACATCACCGTCATGACCAGCCTCGTCGGTAGCCTCCACATGAACGAAAACGAAGTCATCGCCATTCTTTAGCGCATCAACTGCTGCCTGTGCCTTGCCCTCGTAGTTTGTGTCGGCAAGTCCGGTAACACCTTCAACCTCAATAATGTCAAGTCCGGCATAATGGCCAATGCCTTTAATGAGGTCAACGGCCGTTATGACAGAACCTTTCTTTATCTCAGGGAACTGAGAGAGGAGAGTATCCATAGAAGGGCGGTATCCCCCACTCCATGGCCAGATGGAGTTCGCCTGAAGCTTTCCTTCAGCTTCGCGCTGCTTGTTGAACGGATGGGCTGCAAGGAGTTCCTGAGAACTATGGATAAGCAGATTTATGAGAGTAGCTGTTGCATACGCCTTCATCAAGTCTGCTTTAGAAGCTTTTGTGTCAGGCTGTACGAGCAAACCTTCCCACTCCTCGTTAGGATGGTCATGAGGAGGGTTGCAGATGATGTTCTTGTTTCCGCCCTTTATTATAAGAAGGTGACGATACTGAATGCCCTTGATGAACTTCACATTGAAAGTTTCGCCATCAATAGAATAATCGCCAGCGAGGTTATCGTTGAGATAGTCAATGAGCACGTGGGCATCCTCTGTCTGAAGATGACCGCCGTGGTGAGTCATTATCTTGCCGTCCTTGAGCGAAATGATGTTGCAGCGAAGAGCAAGGTCGTCGTTTGCCATTTCATAGCCAATGGAAGCTGCCTCAAGAGGACCGCGACCTTCATAGACTGTATTTAGGTCGTAGCCGAGAATGGCTGTGTTAGCCACCTCACTACCAGGAGGAAAACCTTCTGGAACAGTCACGAGTCTGCCGGTCTTACCTTCGCGTGCAAGCTGGTCTATGAGCGGAATGTTGGCAGCCTGAAGAGGAGTTAAGGAATTGAGCGACTCTTGTTTATGATCCGCCATTCCATCTCCTAATATAATAATATGTTTCATCTTTAGTAGCTTTATGTTGGTTTGTAGGGCGAAGATTTCTGAGCCGCCTTATGAGCAAAACGGCTCGGAAATCCTCGCCCTACATTTGGGGAGGGGGTCAGACATTCGCAATTGACATGATGTTCGCGAATACGCCGGCTGCTGTTACACTGGCACCTGCTCCGTAGCCTTGGATAAGCATTGGATAGTCAAGATATCGCTCTGTGGTAAGAAGCACGATGTTGTTACTGCCTTCCAGTTCGTAGAGCGGATGATTGCTTGGGATTTCCTTGAGTCCGATGCTCAGTTTACCGTTCTCCATCTTTGCAACGAAACGCTGACGCATGCCCTTTGCAGCGAGTTCCTTACGTTTCTCTTCAAACTCAGCATCAAGCTGTGGAAGGTTCTTCCAGAAGTCTTCGAGAGTGCCGTCGAAGTATGACTGTGGTACAAAGAGGTTCTTCTCGACGTCAGTCTGCTCAACCTTATAGCCAGCCTCACGAGAAAGGATGATGAGCTTGCGTAGTACATCCATTCCACTGAGGTCGATACGAGGATCCGGCTCTGCATAACCTTCTTCTTTTGCAAGACGAACTGTTTCGCTGAAAGGAACAGTTTCGGAGAGAGTGTTGAAGATGTAGTTGAGCGTACCAGAGAGAACTGCCTCAATCTTCAGAATCTTATCACCAGAGTTTACAAGGTCATTGATAGTGCCGATGATAGGAAGTCCGGCACCCACATTTGTCTCGAAGCGGAACTTCACGCCGCGAGCAAGAGCTGTGTCCTTGAGTAGTTTGTAGTTCTCATAGTCGGAAGAAGCTGCAATCTTGTTGCAAGCGATAATGCTGACATTATTCTGAAGCAATGGAAGATAGATGTCGGCAACTTCCTTCGAAGCTGTACAATCCACGAACACGCTGTTGAAGATGTTCATTTCCAACACCTTGTCACGAAGTGAAGCTATGGTAGAAGGTTCTGCTGCGTCAAGCTGCTCACGATAATTTGTAAGGTCAAGGCCGTCACGACTGAAGATAGCCTTCTTGCTTGAGGCTATGCCCACGACATTGAGCTTAAGGCGGCGAGTCTTTTTCAGCTCTTCCTGTTGTGAACGGATCTGCTCAATGAGTTTTCCACCCACATTTCCCACGCCGCAAAGGAACAGGTTGAGCACATTGTATTCACTCAAGAAAAAAGAGTCGTGGAGCACATTGAGCGACTTACGAAGCAAGTCCCTGTTCACGACGAACGAGATATTTGTCTCGGAAGCACCTTGTGCACAAGCAATTACGCTGATACCGGAACGACCAAGAGTGCCAAAGAGCTTACCGGCAATACCTGGAGTATGCTTCATGTTCTCACCAACGATGGCAACTGTGGCAAGTCCGCGTTCAAGGTGCATTGGGTACATTGCACCAGTTTCAATCTCGTTTGCAAACTCAGCATTAAGAACATCGACGGCAGTCTGTGCATCTTCTTCCTTCACACCGATAGAAGTTGAGTTCTCAGAAGAAGCTTGACTTACCATAAACACAGAAATTCCTACATCAGCAAGCGAGGTAAAGATGCGACGGTTTACTCCGATGACACCCACCATTGAGAGACCAGTTACAGTAATGAGCGCGGTGTCTGAGATTGAAGAAATACCCTTGATAGGCTTTGCATCTGTTGTTACATGCTCGCAAATGATGGAACCAGGGTTGCTTGGATTGAATGTATTGAGAACGCGAATAGGAATGTTCTTCACACAAACCGGGTAGATTGTTGGCGGATAAACCACCTTTGCGCCGAAGTTACAGAGTTCCGTAGCCTCAACGTATGTGAGTTCGTTTATGGTATATGCTGTAGGGATGACGCGAGGATCGGCAGTAAGGAAACCATCCACGTCAGTCCATATCTGGAGTTCCTCTGCATCAAGTGCTGCTGCAAGTATGGCTGCTGTATAGTCCGAGCCACCACGACCGAGATTTGTTGTACGGCCAGTATTGATATCGCGAGAGATAAAGCCGCCGCAGACCGTGATCTTCGGCATTTCAGCAAATGCTTCCTTGATAAGGCGGTTTGTCTCCTCAGTCACGAGGGTATGCTTACCACCCTTGCCCACTCTGCGCTCTGTGCGGATGAACGAACGCGAATCTTTCCACTGCGCACCCTTGATAAGTGCAGCACAGATTTGTGAAGAAAGGCGCTCGCCGTAAGCCACGATGGCATCCTGCGTCTTACCGCTGAGGTCATGTATGAGATAGACTCCGAAAAGTATGCTCTTAAGTTGTTCAAAGAGTTGGTCAACGGTCTTGAAAAGTTCCTCTCTCTGGGTAGTGTGCGTGATGATTGTGTCTATCATCTGATGATGACGCTCTACCATCTGCTCAAATTCATGCTTGTAGCTTTCGTCGCCCTTGAGAGCAAGTTGCGAAATCTTGAGAAGCTGGTCAGTAACGCCGCCGAGGGCTGACACTACTACGATAACTGGTTGTCCACTCTGTTTAGCCTCTTTTTCTACAATGCGCTTGAGGCTCTGAATGCTGCGCACGGAACCAACACTTGTTCCGCCAAATTTTAATACTTTCATTTTATTACGCGTGCCCTGCGAGGGCCAATATTACATGGTCTGCCCAAACACAAAATGGGTTTTACGCCATGGAGTTAATATTATTGTATTCAGGCGCAAAGATACGAACATTTATGCTTATCTTCTTTATCATTTGCCTTTTTATGTTCTGCAAACTATTTATAGTCAAGATATTTTTTGCAGAAACGAAAATAAAATTGTAACTTTGCCGCCAAATTGAAAACTTTGACCGAAAAATAAAACAAAAAGCAAATAACTAAAAACAAAAAACAAAAGCCCCAAAAACCAAAATGAAACTAACCTTACTTTTTTTAACTACCCTACTTCCTCTTTCCCTTACTGCGAAAGACTGGAGAGTTTCTTCTCCAAACAAGCAGCTTACTGTAACGGTAACTGCCGAAAAAGCTCTCTCATGGCAGATTAACCACGGCGAGACTGCCGTTCTTGCACCGTCAGAAATTGCGTTGAATCTCGGCAACGATGGTGTGCTAGGCGCTAATGCGAAGGTGAAGAATGCAACCACCAAGACCTTCAGCGAGACCATCCGCCCAGTTGTTTACAAGAAAGCAACGGTTGAGAACAACTACACTCAGCTTATGCTCAACTGCTCTGGTGGCTACAAGGTGGAGTTCCGCGTCTATGACGATGCGGCTGCCTACCGCTTCATTACAGAAAAGAAAGGCAAAATCAAGGTTACTGACGAAACGGCAGAGTTCAATTTCCCTGCCGACTACAAGGCGTTCATTCCTTACATCAACGACAACCGCGGCGGTTACAAATACAGCTACTCTTTCGAGAGCTACTACGACGAGAAGCCCCTCTCGCAGATGTATGCCGATTCACTCGCCATCACTCCGCTTCTCGTGGATATTGACGGCGGAAAGAAAGCTGCCATTATGGAAGCCGACCTCGACGATTACGCGGGAATGTTCCTCGTAAAAGGCGATAAGCCAAACTCACTGAAGGCAGCATTCGCACCACTCCCACTCGAAGGCGACTGGGGCGGATGGATGGAGATGAACTACATCCCGTCAAAGTGCGCCGACTACATTGCCGAAACCGATGGCAAGAGAGCCTTCCCTTGGCGTGCTGTCATAGTAAGTACAGACGATAGCCAACTGCTCTCATGCGACCTTTCCGTACGATTGGGCAAGAAGTCGCAACTCGCTGATACATCATGGATTAAGCCGGGCAAGGTGGCTTGGGACTGGTGGAACACGACAAACATCACCGGAGTCGATTTCAAGGCTGGCATGAACACAGACACCTACAAGCACTTCATTGACTTCGCTGCAGAAAACCATCTGGAGTACATCATCATTGACTGCGGATGGAGCGGAAGCCGCAACGATTGGAAAGGCAGCACTCTGATGCACTGCATTCCGGAAATAAACCTTGAGGAAGTAATCAACCACGGCAACAAGAAGGGGGTCGGCGTGATTCTTTGGGCAAGCTGGGCTCTCTGCGACAAGGAGCATGCTACAGCATTCCCTCACTACGCCAAGATGGGCGTGAAGGGCTTCAAGGTGGACTTCCTTGATGCTGACGACCAGAAGATGATTCAGTCAATGAAGAAGATCGTGCAAACTGCTGCCGACAACCACTTGCTCATCGACCTCCACGGCATGAAACCTACCGGACTGCAGTATGCTTACCCTAACATCGTGAACTTCGAGGGCGTGAAGGGCTTGGAGAACTGCAAATGGGCTGGCATGGACGGAGACAAGTCTAGCGAGGACTTCCTTCGCTATGACGTTACGATACCATTTATCCGTACTCTCTGCGGACCTATGGACTACACTCCGGGCGCAATGACCAATGCTCAGCGAAATATGTTCCGTCCAATAAACGATCACCCTATGAGCCAGGGAACACGAGTTCACCAAATGGCAATGTACACTCTTTACGATGCTCCGCTGCAGATGCTTTCAGACTCTCCTACAGCTTACCGCAAGAACCAGAAGTGCACTGATTTCATCGCTGCTGTTCCGACAGTCTTCGACGAGACCATTACTATGGACAGCAAGGTTGGCGAATATGTTGCACTGGCACGCCGCAAGGGCAGCGACTGGTGGGTAGGCGCCATGACCAATTGGGATGCTCGCTCAATAGAAATCCCGCTCTCGTTCCTCCCTGAAGGAAAGGAGTTCACAATCGAGATCTTCCAGGACGGCATCAACGCGGACACCGAAGCTACCGACTACAAGCGCGTAGTGAAGAAGGTTAATTCTGCAACAGTACTCAAAGCCGACCTCGCACCGGGTGGCGGTTGGACTGCAAGAATAAAGTAACAACGAAAACAACAAAAATCTCCTTCCCCATGCGTTGTGGAAGGAGATTTTGTTATTTAGGCTCCGATTCGATTCGGATTAAATTCCGATTCGGATTAATTTCAATTCTGAATAAATTTCGGTTCGTTTTTCACTCCGATTCAGTTTTATTTGCGCTTTGATTCTGTTCCGAAGAGGAACTGATTCTCGTAGCCACCGTAGTCAACAACGATCTTCTCGAATACGATTGCAGGGTCGAGCGGAGTAATTGTTACAGTGTGCATGCTGTCGGAAGTCTTGCTGACTGCCATTGGCACGACGCTCTCTACAACGCGACGAGCTACTGTAGGATAATAGATTGAGTAGCAGTTCTCTGGTTTCTCGTTGAGGTTGCCGTTGAAATTAACTTCCACAGCCTTGCCGCCATCGAGAGAAACAGCGTACTTATGACCTTCAGGATTCTTGAATGCGAGTGTTGACTTTACAACGACGTGAATCTTTACATTCTCGGCATCCTTTGGAAGTTCAAGCTTGTAAGAAAGTGAAGCGCCGTTAGGATCTTCTGTATATGGGCGGAGAGAGATGCCAGAGAGCGTTCTTCCCATGTAAGGAATAACCTCCCACTGAGTGCCTTCGCCACTATTTGCTGCGAAATAGTGCTCAGCCTCGATGCTGGTGTAGCCGCGCTTATCGAGAGCGAAAACAGAAGATGCAGAAGCTTTGTCGCTTGTAAGACGGAATACCTCAGGGAGCTTGTCTGCAGGGAAGTTGTCGTTCCACTGAGTGTAGCCGATGTGCTTCTGGATCATCATGCCGTTCCACTTGCCGCCAGCAATGTTCTCGTTGAAGTCCTTCTGAAGCTCAGCGTCGCGAGCAAAAGCCTTCTCAGTCTTTTCTGCCCATTCGTTGCAAGTGATGTCGCCCTCCTTGTAGAGCTTGTGGTTCATAGCCTGAGAGTAGTACATGTCGTAGATGTTTGCCATAGACTGCACTGGATAGAGAAGGAGCTGCTTGTAAGCGTCGCGAGCCTCCGCTGGAATGCGAGCATACTGACGGAGAGCTTCTGCCTCAAGAACGATGTATTCGTCGCGAACCTGCTTCCATTCGCCAGACTCAAGGTTGTATGTGTTGCGATCGAGCATCTCTGCTGTTGAGCGACCGTTGTACTTGCTATAGAGATTGAGAATGCGAGCTGCCTCCTTTGCCTCTGCTTCACCGAATGCCTGCTTGCAGAAGTCGTAAGGGTGAGTCATGAGCTTCTCCGGATTATCGTATTTCTTAGGATTCCAAGCGAGATTGAGGAAGAGCGTGATAGGATATTCCATTGGCTTGAGGTCGCCCACATTGAGCACCCAAAGTTTGTCAACTCCGTAGTCGTAAGTGAGAGTCATCTGCTCCCAGAGGTTCTGGATTGGAGTAACATTAGCCCACTTTGAGTTGCGAGGAGCACCAACATAGTCAACATGGTAATACATACCGAAGCCGCCCTTGCGCTTTGCGAGTTCCTCCTTTGTAGGGAGTTTGCGGACATCACCCCAGTTGTCGTCAGAGAGAAGGATTGTAACATCCTCTGGCACCTTCAGTCCCATCTCGTAATACTTCTGCACCTCCTTGTAGAGAGCCCACACCTGAGGGCGCTTTTCAGCTGGCTTACCAGTCTGCTCCTTGATGATGCGGCGCTGAGCTGCAATGACATTCTCGAGTTGCTTCATGATGAGCTCGTCCTGAGAAACATACTCGTCGTCGTGGCCTTCCTTGCCACCGAGAGGAGCATCGCCATCACCACGCATACCGATAGTGATAAGGTCTTCGTTGTTCTTTGAGCGAGCTATACCTTCGGTGAAGAACTTGTCGAGAACCTTAGGGTTTGTATTGTAGTCCCAAGCGCCATATTCGCCACGCTTGCGAGCCCACTCCTGGTGGTTTCGCGCCATTGGTTCGTGGTGTGAAGTTCCCATTATTATGCCCATCTCGTCAGCTGTCTTGCTATTCTCTGGATCGTCTGCATAGAAAGCCCAGCCCCACATTGCAGGCCACATGAAGTTGCCGCGAAGACGGAGAATGAGTTCAAAGCAACGAGCATAGAAACGGTGGTCGCCATATTCTGTGCCGTAAGTATTCTTCACCCATGTTGTGAGACAAGGAGCCTCGTCATTGAGGAAGATACCACGGTAGCGGACAGCAGGCTCGCCAGCAGTGTAAGTGCCCTTTACGATAGAAATGTTCTGTGCCTTTTCTACAGGAACATCTGCCCAGTCGTACCAAGGCGAAACGCCTATCTGCTCGGAGATTTCGTAGATGCCGTAGATGGCACCGCGTTTGTCGGAACCGACGATGACGAGAGCGTTGTCGGAATGTACGAAAGTCATGACATATTGCTCCACCTTGCCCTTCAGTTCCTTTACGGAAATCTTCTTCTGCTTGACAAGTTCCTTGATAATCGGGCTTTCCATCGTGCCCACGATGATGCGTGGCTCGCCGCCATTAGCGTTCTTCACATCAGCCTTTGTGCCACAGACTCTCTTGAAGTCTTCAGCGAGATTGTTGGCTGCAATCTGCACGCCCTTGTCTTCGTTGGCATCAATGACGATTGACAGTGGTTTGCCGTTGTCAATGAGAGTGAAACGGGCTGGCGAGAGTTCCTTGTAAGTGATACCCTCATGATCCTTGGCAGAAACGGAAGTCAAGCCAAGGAAAATGGTTAGTAACGATAAAATAAGTTTTTTCATTGGGTTATATTTAGTTTGTTTTTTTCGGGCACAAAGTTAACAATTTTCCGCTAAAAAACAAACTCTTGCGCACATTATTGTTGAATTTTCCGCCTAAATACTTTATAAATAGCATAAAAACATCAAGGAAATAAACACCGAGCGAGAAAAACACAAGCAGATTTCCCTTAACTAATTAAAAATTTTGTATTTTTGCACTCGCTTATAATCCTATCAAACTAACAACAGCTTACCTAAATGAGCAACCGACTCAGCAAAGACGAAAAGCGCCATGTACTGAAGAAGTTCAACAGCTTCATGCGCGTGACAAGGCACTACAAGAAAGCTTGTGGCAGCGATGCAGAATTTGACATGGAAATACGACGCTATTTCTATGACAATTTCCATGGCTTTGAGCGCCATTGGCTGCGTCATCATTGTCCGATACTCAAGCGCATAAAACTCCTTTTCATGGGAGTGAACATCAGCAAACTTCACTAAATCAGATAGCGGCTGGCAAAGTTATTTTGCCAGTCTTTTTTGTTTTTACACATTAATTATATTGCGTAAAAAATAAAGTTATATTGCACAAAAAGCAAACTTATACTGCACAAAAAGCAAATAATGTGCACAAAGAAATCAAGAATGTGCACAAAAAGAAAGAAATTGAGTCGATTGTGCCATTATTCCATATTTATTGTGTAAATTTGCAGCCGCTATGTGCCATGGTTTTCTGCCTAAGCGCATCAGTTTCGACAAATTCGAACAAAAATAACACTTTATAAATAAATATGAAACTAAACATTATTGTGCTTGCAAAGCAAGTGCCGGACACAAGAAATGTTGGCAAGGACGCTATGACAGCGGAAGGCACTATCAACCGTGCCGCTCTTCCTGCAATCTTCAATCCGGAAGACTTGAACGCGCTCGAACAGGCGCTTCGTCTTAAAGAACAGAATCCAGGCTCTACAGTGGGTATATTGACAATGGGCCCTCCACGCGCTGCAGAGATTATTCGTCAGGGCCTCTATCGTGGTGCCGATACAGGTTGGCTTCTTACTGACCGTCTTTTCGCCGGCGCCGACACTCTCGCTACTTCTTACGCCCTCGCTACTGCCATCAAGAAGATTGGCAATGTAGATGTTGTTATCGGTGGTCGTCAGGCTATCGACGGCGATACTGCGCAGGTAGGTCCACAGGTAGCTCAGAAGCTCGGTCTTTCTCAGGTAACATACGCTGAGGAAATCGAGAAGTGCGAAGATGGCAAGCTCACTATCCGTCGTCACATCGATGGTGGTATCGAGCTCGTTGAGGCTCCAATGCCTATCGTAATCACTGTAAATGGTTCTGCTGCTCCTTGCCGTCCTTGCAACGCAAAGCTCGTCATGAAGTACAAGCGCGCTAATGTGCCTCTCGAGCGCACAGAGGATATGCCATACAAGGAGCTCTACGAAGAGCGTCCATACCTCACACTCAACCAGTGGAGCGTAGCTGACGTTGATGGCGACCCAGCACAGTGCGGTCTCTCAGGCTCACCTACTAAGGTTAAGGCTATCAAGAACATCGTATTCCAGGCTAAGGAGAGCAAGACTCTCACTGGCTCTGACGAGGATCTCAATAGCTTCATCAAGGAACTCCTCGACGAGAAGATTATCGGATAGGCCTCACCCCCCTTACCCCCTCCCCGATTATGGGGAAGGGGAGTAATTAGCTTTCTTGGCTAATTATCGTATTAGGCTTTAATATTAACTATAAATATGTGATATACACCTCCCCCCTACAAAACATATCACACCCCCTCCCCATAATCGGGGAGGGGGCTTGGGGGGAGAGGCTTGTTTTTATGAACAACGTATTTGTATATATAGAAATCGAAGGCACACAGGTTGCCGAAGTTTCTCAGGAGCTTCTGACTAAGGGTCGCAAGCTCGCTAATACGCTCGGCGTACAGCTCCACGCTGTTGTTGCCGGCACAGACATCAAGGGCAAGGTGGAGAGCCAGATTCTCCCATACGGCGTTGACAAGCTCTTCTGCTTCGACGGTCCTGCACTCTTCCCTTACACATCAGCACCTCACACTTCAATCCTCGTGAACCTCTTCAAGGAAGAAGAGCCACAGATCTGTCTCATGGGTGCTACAGTTATCGGCCGTGACCTCGGTCCTCGCGTTTCTTCATCTCTTACAAGTGGTCTTACTGCCGACTGTACAGAGCTCGAAATTGGTGAGTACGACGAGAAGAAGTCTGGCAAGCACTGGGATCAGCTCCTCTATCAGATCCGTCCTGCTTTCGGTGGTAACATCGTTGCTACTATCGTAAACCCAGAGCACCGTCCACAGATGGCTACAGTTCGTTCTGGCGTTATGCAGCGCGAGATTCTCGACGAGAACTACCAGGGCGAAGTTGTTTACCCAGACGTAACAAAATACACTTCTGCTGAAGACTATATCGTTAAGGTTCTTGAGCGTCACGTAGAGGCTGCAAAGCACAACCTCAAGGGTGCTCCAATCGTTGTAGCTGGTGGTTACGGCGTTGGCTCTAAGGAGAACTTCGACATGCTCTTCCAGCTCGCCAAGGAACTCCACGGTGAGGTTGGTGGTAGCCGCGCAGCAGTAGATGCTGGTTGGGTTGACCACGATCGTCAGATTGGTCAGACTGGTGTCACTGTTCACCCAAAGGTTTACTTCGCAGTAGGCATCTCTGGTCAGATTCAGCACATCGCAGGTATGCAGGATTCAGGCATCATCGTTTCAATCAACAACGACCCTAACGCTCCAATCAACAAGATTGCTGACTACGTTATCGTCGGCGACTGCGAAGAGGTAGTTCCAAAGCTCATTAAGTATTACAAGCAGAATAATAAATAGGCCTCACCCATGATAAATCCATCAATAGAATTCCACCTTCATCACCCATTGATGAAGCGTATCGTTGACCTTAAGGAACGCGATTACGAAGATAAGGCAAAGTTTGAAGATGCTCCAGTTGATTACGAGGATGCCATCGAAAACTACAAGCAGATTCTCGACATCACAACAGACATCTGCGATAACGTTATTTCCCCTAACGCAGAGAGCGTTGACCTTGAAGGTCCACACCTTGAGAACGGTCGCATGATCTATGCTTCAAAGACTTACGAGAACCTTGACGTTACTCGCAAGGCTGGTCTTTGGGGTATCTCTATGCCACGTCGCTACGGCGGTCTCAACCTCCCTAACACAACCTTCTCAATGCTCTCAGAGGTTATCTCTGCTGCCGACGCTGGCTTCCAGAATGTATGGTCACTCCAGTCTTGTATCGACACTCTCTACGAGTTCGGTTCTGAGGAGCAGCGCGAGAAGTACATCCCACGCATCTGCCAGGGCGAGACAATGTCTATGGACCTCACTGAGCCAGACGCAGGTTCCGACCTCCAGTCTGTAATGCTCAAGGCTACATACTCAGAGGAAGAAGGCTGCTGGCTCCTCAACGGCGTTAAGCGCTTCATCACTAACGGTGACTCTGACATCCACCTCGTTCTTGCTCGTTCTGAGGACGGCACAAAGGACGGTCGTGGTCTTTCTATGTTCATCTACGACAAGCGCCAGGGCGGTGTTGATGTTCGCCACATCGAGCACAAGCTCGGTATCCACGGTTCACCAACTTGTGAGCTCACTTACAAGAACGCGAAGGCAGAACTCTGCGGTTCACGCAAGCTCGGACTTATCAAGTATGTCATGGCTCTCATGAACGGTGCTCGTCTCGGTATCGCAGCACAGTCAGTGGGTGTTGAGCAGGAGGCTTACAACGAGGCTCTCGCTTATGCTAAGGAGCGTGCACAGTTCGGCACAAAGATCATCGACTTCCCAGCTGTTTACGACATGCTCTCTCGCATGAAGGCTAAGCTCGACGCAGGTCGTTCACTCCTTTACATGACAGCTCGCTACGTAGATATCTACAAGGCACTCGAGGACATCCAGCGCGACCGCAAGCTCACTCCAGAGGAGAAGGCAGAACTCAAGAAGTATCAGCGTATGGCTGATGCCTTCACTCCAATGGCTAAGGGTATGAACTCTGAGTACGCTAACCAGAATGCTTACGACGCAATCTCTGTACACGGTGGTTCAGGCTTCATCATGGAGTATAAGTCACAGCGCCTCTTCCGTGACGCTCGTATCTTCTCTATCTACGAGGGTACTACTCAGCTTCAGGTTGTTGCAGCTATCCGCTACATCATGAACGGCACTACACTTGGCTACATCAAGGAGATGATGGAGTCTGAGGTTGCTGATTCTCTCAAGCCATTGAAGGCTCGCGTTGCTAAGCTCGTTGAGAAGCTCGAGGCTGCCATCGCTTATGTTAAGGAAGCTGGCAACCAGGATATGCAGGACTTCCTCGCTCGCCGTCTCTACGAAATGACTTGCGAGATCATCATGTCTCTCCTCATCCTCGACGACGCAACAGTTTCTCCAGAACTCTTCGAGAAGTCTGCTAACGTTTATGTTCGTATGGCTGAAGGCAACTGCAACGGCAACTACGAGTACATCATGAACTTCAAGGCAGAGGAAATCGAAAGCTTCAAAGCATAATCCAAAAAGCAAACTATATACCCAAAGGCGGAAAGCTGGTTTATCATAACCGCTTTCCGCTTTTTGCCTATAATAACAACTTACACTTTGAATGAACTATGCCACCTTTGATGATAGCCATACTGGTATTTTGGGCGCTGCATTTCGCTATCTGCATTATTCTTTTTCATGCAGACGAATTCGGATGCAACCGTCCTGAGTGGATTCAAAATATCGACCAATACCTGGACGAGCATCAAAAATTGGAATTTGTATTATATCGCCATTTCTTTCCTCTGATGCTGGTCTATGCCGTATTTTATTACCCCATAGACATGATCCTTTATGGCATCATCAGCTATATTAGAGAAAAGTGGTTTCCAAGAAAAACACCAGAGATCAGAATTGGAGAGAGAAAAAGACCAGAGAGCCTCGACAAGATGGTTATTGACACATCCAGATCCATTAACGTACTTGTTTCTACAGACATCAATTACGTTTCTGATGGCAATCAGATTCTCTATATTGAGAACGAATATGATGAAGAGGTAAACAAGTTCATACAGGACAATATCGTTGAGATTAGGTTTGCATGCCACTCCAAACAATATGAATTCGTCTATATTCCGCTTGATGCTAAGCGCATCTTTACAAAGGAGAAGATACGCTATGCCTGCCCTTGGGCTACTGAAGACCAGATAGAACAGCTGGTTCCACAGAACAGCAACTGGATCATGAAGTATGTCAACACCATGAAAAAACCAATGGTGTATCAATATGACGAGGAAAAAGGCATCTTCTATAACTGTGCTCCACCGGCAGAGTTTATTCCGCCAGGCTTCATCGCCAGCAAACGATTTACGCATGGGGACGAAGAGCGTGGTTTCTATCACGTCTATTCGCATTATCCCGTTCGACCTGACGAGATTAATGATGTCCGACAGTGGATGAAGGAGTTACTGAGAGACGCTTTCCGCTCAGGCGTTCTCAACAAGACGAAAGACGACCCGGAAGAAGATGATGCAGACTCAACATTCTTCAATCAGAGTCGTGAGATTATGGACGAAATCCGCCAGAAGGTGGAGCAGCTGCGTTCCCTTGGCATCAGCGAGGCTATCATCAAGGATCTCTTCATGCCAAAGCAAGAACTAAGTCGAATGCTGATAACGAAAGACTACCGCATTTTCCTGCCCGACTACAACAACATGGAGATAAAGTTGACAGCTCTGCCAAAGGCTGTGTATTTCCTTTTCCTTCGTCATCCGGAAGGTATCATGTTCAAGGAACTCTCCGACTATCGACATGAACTGGCATCCATCTACAATAAGCTCACCAACCGCTCCGACAACGAAGCCGTTCGCCAGAGCATAGACGACATCACAAACCCTCTGAAGAACTCCATCAACGAAAAGTGCGCCCGCATAAGGGAAGCTTTTGTCGGCAAGTTCAGCGAAAGCATTGCACAGAACTACATCGTGATAGGCTATAGAGGCGAACCGAAGAAGATTACCCTCGACCGCTCGCTGGTAACGTGGGAGAAGGAAATGGAGAAATAACAAAAAGAAAAGTCAAATCCGTGCAAGGCTTGCACGGATTTTTTTATGTCCATCATATTGAGTAACTTTGCACCGCAAAACCATCAACTATAAACTCATCATTATGGACACAACTGTTACATTCTACCCAAAGCTCTACCTTAGATCATTCAAGGAAAACGCCATTGGCTTCCGCTCCATCAGAAGCAATCAGCCAGCAAGGACAGACATCACGAAGGCAATCATACCCGACGGCGCACTGATGCTCTGCGACAAGCTCTTCAAGAATTGCAAGTCTCTGACCGACATCGAGATACCAGAATCCGTAGATTACATCAACGACCAGGTCTTCATGGACTGCATCTCACTCAAGGAAATCCGTCTCCCCCACTCCATGCAGAAGATTGGCAAGGAAGCCTTCAAGAACTGCCTATCCCTCGAATCCATCCGCATCCCTCGCGGCATCACAAACACAGAAGACTTCCCAAAAATATTCAGCAACTGCATAAGCCTCAAGCTCATTGAGCTGCCACAAGAATTGCAAGCAGACGTTCCAGACGGTTTGTTTGACGAAAGTGTGGAAGTGAGGTTTTATTGATTATGGAGGTGGGGTACTCTCACCGCACTACCAGAAATGCTCTACAAAAGCTCTATTTTCGTTCAATAAACACTAATTTTTCAGCATTCTCACAACATTTCTTGCAAATATCTTGCTCCGTTTTAATATTTTTATTACTTTTGCCACGTCTTATCGCTCAAAAAAGTCTCTTACGGCTGCGAGTGTAAGATGGTATTACATAAAAGGCGTAACTGTACGTTTTGTATTTGACGTGTTAGAACTTCGCAACTTCAAACCTCTTGTCAAGAACAAAGCAACGGGAACGCCCTATGGTTTGACTATATACTTCATTCAGACGACTTTTGTAATTCAACTGTCGTTAGGATTTATATATACTCATAAACGTGGGGCTTTCAACGTTGCTCGTTTCGGCAAGAGGGGCAATGCGAAGGCCTTAACACGTGGAACGAGCGACAGAACTGGCTCCACGTTTTTTGTGTGATATGCTGAAACAAGAAAACTAAAACATCTAGAAGGGAGCCACTAGAACTAATTGTAAATAACATATGGGAATCTTTAATTGGTTCAATTGCAAGGTCACGAACAAGGTCGGTCGTAAATATTTCTCCAATTTGGGATGCTTTAATGCACAAAAAGAGCATGAATAGACAACAAAATATTGATTTGACAATTAAACAAGAATCGTAAAATGGAACTAACGGAAAAGAAATCATCACTTCTAAAAGGCTTATTAGAACCCGAATATAACGATTATAAGCATACTGCAAGAATCATTGTGGCAATTTTTCTTATATTGTCTGTAATACTTTGGACACTCTCATACTTCTTTTATTGGTCAGTTGTTTGTTGGTTATTACATTTCTTATCGGGATTCACACTTATAACCTTAGTGGTCATGGGGGCTTTTGTTTTATTAACAGACATTCAGGTTAATGTACCTGTACCACAATTTCGTGGTGAACAAATCAAAAAACCACTAAAGTACAAACTGGTTATAGCCTGGAATATTCTGGTACTAATAACTTGCATTGTGGGATTTTACCAACTAGGTTATCTAAGAACTATGTATAATGTGAAATGCTCAAAAGTTTATGTTGCCGATGAAGAACATTTCCATATATTTGACGACTGTGAGGAAATATCAGGTTATGGCGAATGGATATATGGCCATGAAGCTCTTGATGACGGTAAAATCCCATGTCAAGCTTGCGAGGACTATGTGGAAGAAATGGAATCTGAAACAATAGACGCACACACTAAACGAAATTAGTCATACTACGCTATACGTTTCTATAAGTCACCTAAATTAATAATTACTATCATGTTTAGAAATTTCTCTTTGGCAGGTGTAATAGCTCATCTCGTCACGTCTCTTTTTGCGGGATTTATTTGTTATCTTGTTTGTTCGCTATTTAGTTTTTCCTTCAATCCTTCAGAATGGAATGGAGTTTCTATTGTATGTGAATGGATAGGAATCATCTGGGTTGGTTGGTATTTTATAAGTACATTAATTTCTCCACCACCAGCTTACATTAAGCAAGGTATTCCTAGGAAAGACGCAGAAATGATCGTAAAATATTATGGAACCTATGCTGCGGAATTATCAAAGATGCAAAAGTTCACTATTCTTGCTCAATACGCAAAATACAGGGAACTAATGGAAAATTATAACTTTGATGATAGAATCATTGTTCAGATTGAAACTCTTGTTGCCAAGGGACTAGGGGTGAGATATGGACGTGCAAACTATTTTGAGAATATTGACAGGGCAGAAACTGCTCACCAAATAGAGTTTCTGAAAGGACAAAGATATTTAACAGACGTAATGATTGTGCATTTCCATATTATGACACTTGCGGCCAATGGGCAAGGACTGCCTTCTGAGATGAAAGATTTAATGTATCAAGCAGAAGCACAAGAGTTATGTAGAAGACAATATACTGAATTTGGTTATACAGATGAAGAAGCCCAAGCTGTAGTGAGAAAAGCTACTGGGCAATAACAACTATTTGTGTTCAAGATAAAATCCAAAGGAAGCACCACCATGCTAAGGTAAAATATTATGAAACACCTCCTTACCCTATCAATCATACTCTGCACCATCGCCTGCTCTTCAGGCAAGCCTAAGGTGGCGTCATCGCCTGACGAGCAATGTATTGCTACAACCCAGAAAGGCACTAGGTGTCAGTTGGAGGTTGAGGGCAATTCTAGTTATTGCTCTCTCCATAACCCAGAATACGACAAATGCCAGGCTACGACAAAAAGCGGAAAACCTTGTAGCAGAAATGCAGAAAGAGGTAGCAACTACTGCTGGCAGCATCAATAGATACTTGTGCTACATCTACCATTCAGAATCCCCCTGTCCATTGTTGTTATTGTTGATAGCAGAAAGTGCCCAATATTGATATTTTACAGCGCAAAGATACCTGTTATTTATCAATATCGATATTTTAAGACAACTTTTCTGCTTCCAAATCCCCTAAGACTTAACATTAATTATGTTTATGCCCAATTGTATATAATCACCATTTTTTATTATCTTGAAAATTTCTTTACTTTCTTAGCTTTTTCTTTAGGCAAAAACAAAAAGAAAATATAGGCGGACATAACCTCCCCTTTGGTCGGACAAAACCTTTCCTTTGGCCGGACAAAACTTTTCCCTTGGTCGGACGCCCCATTTTCTTATAAGAAAAAATATATTTTCTAGTAAGAAATTATTTATTTTCTTATAAGAAAATTTTTGCTTTCTTATAAGAAAATGACATGCGTCCCTAGGGGAAACTGTTTGTAAGCTTTGGGGAAACTGTTTGTAAGCCTTGGAGAAACGAGTGACGCTTCTTGGGAAAACGAGTGGTAAGTCTTGGACAATTGCTGACCTAACGCATTGACACATATTATTATATGCACACTTATCATAGGCAAGGAGAGAGAAAAACAGAGAGGTTTAATGGAAAAAAATCAAGAAATTCGTATATTTGCGCGCAAAATAAATACTAATCATTCTAAAATACAAATCAGTTTAACCATAATTTATGAAAACCAAACTTCTCAAGGTTCAGCATCTTGCATTCCTGTTGCTTTGCGCTCTATGCTCTATACAGGCTAAGGCTGACTACACTTGCTGGACACAGGCTAACTACAAGATGGCTATCAAGGGAACTACTGAGCCTAACTACGAATGTGGTAAGATCTACGTGTCAACAGTATTAGTGACAGACGAGTCACAGATTGAGGCTGTAGCAGAAGAAATCACAACAGACCCTCTCTACCACTATGGCCCTGCTTCTGCCTGCAAGCAAGACTATTACTTCTATGCAAAGGCTAACGACGGCTACAAGCTCGCTGGTTGGGGAACGGCTCAGCCTTCTGATGCAAAATGGACTCCAGGTTCTGCTTACGTAGTAAACGAAGCCAACAAGATAGGCGACTATTATTGGTACAAGGGTACTACAGGTTCACCTTATTCTGACAACACAGAGGCAAAGCCTACAAAGCTCACACGCTACGCTGTTTTCGAGAAGGTCGAGAAAATAGAAGAGCCTACCGGCACAACTCCTGTTGAGGTGACAGCGGTTACTGGTACGACCGAACTCGTTGAAGGTTCTATAGCCAAGAACTTCAGCGTTGATATTGTGCTCAGCGAGAATCTCCCTTACGAGATGCCGGGCTCAGACAAGAACGCAAAACCAAATGAGTCTCTCAAGCAGTTTGTAACCGTGAAAGGTGCTAACGGCAACACGTCAGAAGTGGCAAGCTACTCACTCGTTTCAGAGTCCAATGCAGAAACATCATACTCCTGCCACACTTTCCGACTTTCCTTCCCTTACAACATCAAGGCAGACACTTACACCGTTCATCTCCCATACGGTCTTTACACAACTGTCAACGGCAACCCAACCCCTACTTACGAGTTCACCATCAATGTAACAGCTGACGATAACCCATACCTGACAATCAAGTCACAGTTCCCTACTGAGGGCACAACAATCAAGTATGTGAAGGCTACACAAACGAAGGAGCCAGACAGCAGCAAGGGCGAGTTTGAGAAGAGCAACATCACTGTTGCAATAGAGTTCAATGAGGTTGTTGAGAGCATCGACGAATCAAAGAAGGATGGCATCTCACTCACTAACACCACAGTAGGCGTTAACTACAAGCCATCAAATGTTATCCGCAATGCAGCAATGTTCGGCAAGGTTTCCGGCGCAGTTTCTATCGCATATCCGGAACTCGTAAACGGTCCTTACACTCTCACCATTCCTGCAGGTCTCTTCGTCAGTTCTTCCAAGGCTAACGAGGAAATCAAAGTCAACTTCACAGTTTCAGGCTTCAGTACTACTCTCAAGCCATACGAAATGACCACTGAACAGATTTCCCCTAAGGCAAACGACATGTTACAGAAGATCGAGAAACTTCAGGACATCACTATCTCTTACAAGGGTGAGTTCGGTCAGGCAGTTGCTCTGGTTGGTGATGCATCAGGAATCAGCGTGCGTCGCTACACCGAAGTCATCGTGGATGGCGAGGATAGTAAGGGAAATGAAACTCATGAACCTGTTCGCACTTACTACGACGTAACGACCACTCCTTCTGCAAAAGTTGAAGGCGGCAAGCTCGTCGTAAGCTTCACTCCTGCCCTCTTTGGCGGCATGTATGAGGTGACTGTTCCTGCTGGTCTTGCCGCAAACATGGAGCCAGGCGAAATGACAATGATACAGAAGGTGAACGCCGGCTACGCTGAGACTCCTGCCTACAACATGACATTCAACGTTAAGGAAGACGACGCTACAGCCATCAACAGCATCAACCCAGAGTTCATCAATGCAGAAGCTATCTACAATGTAAATGGTGTACGCATGAACACTCTCCAGAAGGGTCTTAATATCATCAAGACTGCTAACGGAACAAAGAAGGTAGTTATCAAGTAAATGAAGGCGGGAAGCTGGTAACCACTCCAACTTTCCGCCTTTTTTCGGCTGTTTTCTGGCAAAGAATTCATTTTTTCGGCAAAATAGTTTTCTTATTGAATATATTTTTATACTTTTGCACTATGTTTCGGCTCTTATTCCAAAAGCCAATAACCAATAACCAAAAACTTCAAACCAAATAATGAAACAGTCAACAACTTGCGTGCAGGGCGGATGGAAGCCTAAGAACGGCGAATCTCGCGTACTGCCTATCATTCAGAGTACTACATTCAAATATGACAATACTGAGGAAATGGCTGACCTCTTCGACCTGAAGAAGGACGGCTACTTCTATACCCGACTCGCCAACCCGACAAACGACGCGGTGGCTTCAAAGATAGCAGAACTTGAAGGCGGCGTTGGTGCCGTACTCACTTGCTCTGGTCAGGCTGCCAACTTCTTCGCCGTGTTCAACATCTGCGAGGCTGGCGGTCATATCGTAGTGTCAAACGAAATCTATGGCGGCACATTCAATCTCTTCGGCGTTACTCTGAAGAAGATGGGCATCGAATGCACAATGATTCCGCCAACATCTACCGACGAGGAAATCCAGGCAGCTATCCGTCCTAACACAAAGCTGCTCTTCGGCGAGACAGTAACAAACCCTGGCTGCAACATCTTTGACATCGAGCGCTGGGCAAAAGTGGCTCACAAGAACGGCATTCCGCTCATCGTGGACAACACCTTCCCAACTCCTATCAACTGCCATCCATTCGAGTGGGGCGCTGACATCATCACTCACTCTACTACAAAGTACATGGACGGCCATGCTTCTTCCGTCGGCGGCGTAGTCATTGACTCAGGTAATTTCGACTGGTCGAAGTCTGCGGACAAGTACCCTGGTCTCTGCACTCCAGACGAATCTTACCACGGACTTATCTACACAGAGGCTTTCGGCAAGATGGCTTACCTCACAAAGATGGTTTCTCAGCTCATGCGCGACCTCGGTTCCATCCCAGCTCCTCAGAACTCATTCCTCCTGAACCTCGGTCTTGAGACACTCCATCTCCGTATGCCACAGCACTGCGCCAATGCTCAGAAGGTTGCCGAATATCTCGCTCAGCACGAGAAGGTGGCATGGGTTAACTACCCTACCCTTCCTGGCAACAAGAACAACGAGCTTGCGGCAAAGTATGTTCCTAATGGCTCTTGCGGCGTACTCTCTTTCGGTGTGAAGGGCGATGTTCAGGATGCCGTGAAGTTCATGGACTCGCTGAAGTTCATCTGCATCGTAACTCACGTTGCTGATGCCCGCTCTTGCATCCTCCACCCAGCAAGCCACACTCACCGCCAGCTCTCTACAGAGCAACTCCTCGAAGCCGGTGTACAGCCAGACCTCATGCGCCTCTCTGTTGGCATCGAGGATGTTGAGGACATCATCAACGACCTCAAGCAAGCATTGGAAAATATTTAATATTTTAATTGAGAATGGACAATTGATAATGGATAATTGGGCTGCGCGGCAAATAATTATCAATTTTCCATTATCAATTATCAATTAAAACAAAGTTGCAATATGAATCTGCGGGGTAAATCTGTAAATTGTAAATTCGTAAATCTGTAAATCACCATGGCTAATCTAAACGAAAAACTAGGCGCCATCCCGCCATCAGAACTCATCATAAACGCTGACGGCAGCGCATTCCATCTCCATGTAAAACCAGAGCAGCTGGCAGACAAAGTCATCCTCGTGGGCGACCCGGGCAGAGTGACTACCGTGGCAAACTTCTTCGACACCATAGAGAGCGAGGTTGAGAGCCGCGAGTTCCGCAACATCACCGGCACTTACCGTGGCAAGCGCATCTCCGTGCAGTCAACCGGCATCGGCTGCGACAACATCGACATCGTGATGAACGAGCTCGACGCGCTGAAGAACATCGACTTCCATACGCGCCAGATAAAGCCCGAGCATACTCAGCTCACCCTCGTGCGCATAGGCACTTGCGGCGGTTTGCAGCCGTTCACTCCCGTCGGCACATACGTGGCATCGCAGAAGAGCATCGGCTTCGACGGTCTGCTCAACTACTACGACGGCCGCAACGATGTCTGCGACCTCGACTGCGAGCAGAAGTTCAAGGACCACATGAGCTGGTCGCCACTGAAAGGAGCGCCATACATCATAGACAACAACCACGAGCTTCTCGACCAGATAGCCCAAGACGACATGGTGCGCGGCATCACCATAGCCTGTGGCGGTTTCTATGGACCGCAAGGCAGGCAGTTGCGACTCAAGATTCAGGATCCGCAGCAGAACCAGAAGGTGGAAGCTTTCGACTACGACGGACTCAAGATCTGCAACTTCGAGATGGAAAGTTCCGCACTTGCCGGACTCTCCGCACTCCTTGGCCATCGCGCCGTAACCTGCTGCATGGTCATTGCCAACCGCTGGGCGAAGGAGATGAACACAGAGTACAAGAGCTCCATCGAAGACCTTATCCAGAAAGTCCTTGACAGAGTATAATTTTTCAATAATTGATAATTAACAATGGATAATTGATAATTAGGCTGCGCGACAAACAATTTTAGGAATTATATATGATTTGTCCCCATGATGTAGGGCGAGGATTTCCGAGCCGTTTCGCGATGTTGCGGCTCACAAATGTTCGCCCTACAAAAGAAAAAGGACAACTGCTATATAGTATCCATAATTTTCAATTATCCATTATCAATTTTCAATTTATCAAAAATACCATGGCACGCAAGCACATTCTCTCCCTACTCCTTGCCCTGTTCGCCCTACCTTCATTGGCACAGCAGGTGAGTGCAGACGACGCACTTCAGTCGGCAAAGCAGTTCCTGAGCAGTCCTACACAATCAGGCAAGCGCAAAGCTAATGCAGCAAACAAGCTCGCCCTTGCTTACACAGCTAAGCAAGCAGACAAAAACTGTTTCTACATCTTCAACGAGAACGATGCTGACGGCGGTTTCGTCATCGTTTCCGGCGAACAGCGCACAGAAGCTATCCTCGGCTACACAGAAGAAGGAAACTTCAGTGAGCAGCAGATGCCAGACAACATGCGCGCTTGGCTCGAAGACTATGCCAAGCAGATTGAAGCTATCAGCAAGAATTCCTCTAATGACGTGGCATTCCAATCCGCAGCCAAAGTTTCAGGTATCAAACCAGCCATTGCACCTTTGGTACAGACAAGATGGAACCAGAACGCTCCATACAACGGACAGACATTCAAGATAAATGGCGAGCCTACTGCTACCGGCTGTGTGGCTACTGCCATGGCTCAAATCATGAGCCTTTGGAGATACCCTCTCACCACACTTCCTCCTATCGATGGCTATACATACACCAAGACAATCAACAATGTGGAAACCACAAACACGGTTCCTGCCATCAGTTCACACAGCATCAATTGGTCGGCGATGAAAAACTCATATTCGTCTTCCGATACCGACAACAACATCGCGTGGCTCATGCGCCATTGCGGTCAGGCTGTAGAGATGGAATACGGCAATAGTTCGACTGCTTCTACACAAAGTTGCCCTACCGCCTTCAAGATGTTCGGCTACGACAAATGGGTAAGATACGTGAAAAGATATGCTTATAGCATTGACGAATGGGAAGACCTCATCTATAAGGAACTCTCCGAAAAGCGTGCGGTCCTTTTGGGCGGTCAGTCAAACTCTGGCGGTCACGCGTTCGTTTGTGATGGCTACGACGGCAATGGCTACTTCCACATCAACTGGGGGTGGGGTGGACTGTCCAACGGACATTTCCTTCTTTCGCTCCTCGATCCACATTCACAAGGCATTGGCGGCAGCGACGGAGCTTACACCATGAGCCACGATGCCGTCATAGGAATCTCTCACGGACAGTTCAACGGCGAGCAAACCGAAGAAGAGCCTTACCTCGTTTCTCCAACTTATAGTTTGAGTGGCACAACACTTACCTACAATATTTGGAACTACTCTGGCGTTGAGGGAGCATTCAGTTTCGGTATGGGATATTTGCTCTCGAACGGCACTTACAAGGTGCTCGGTTCTCTCACTTCATCAAGTAGCACACTTCAGATAGGCCATGGATATAAGGATAGAACATACACCGTAGATGCAAGCCAATTCCCTGGTGACGACACATATAAGGTTATGCCTATCAGCCGACTCAAGGAAAACACGCTCTTCCACAGCGCTTGGCCTACAGGCAAATACCTTAAGGTAGTCATCAGCGGCGGACAAGTTGCTTCATGCACTATGGCTCCAGAAGATAAACTTTCTGCGACATGTAACGGCTTTGAAGGTCCGAAAATCGCAGGCTTCGACCATAAGGTAAAGTTTAATATCGTCAACAACAGCAGTGACGAATATGTAGGCGACGTATATTTGCTTATGCGTACTCCTGATGGCAAACTCTACAGAATGGCAAAGGGACAGATGGGCATTTACCTTCGCGGCGGCGAATCCGTCAGTGTGGAGAAGGATGCGTTCATTTCAAGCACTTACGGAGCAGGAACATTCACGTTCTACCTCTCCAAGTCTGATTCAAGCATCTCAGCAGAGTATCTCCTTGCACAAGGCTCAATAGAACTCATCGCACCGCCTTCTGCCGACTTCTCAGGCGTGGTTATGACGAAGAAGGTTACATTCAAGGGCGGATTGCCACTGAAGGCTATCGTTACCATCAAGAATGGCTCTTCCGAGCCTTATCCTTTCCCCGTGAAGATCATGATTTACAAGGGCAACGTCGTTACCAGCGGCTCTGCATCAGGAACATCCACCCACGAGTACTTTGCATATCTTGACACCCCTATAGCCGTTGGCGAGACAAGGGAGATAGAGATTCCAATCAATGATTTCGCTGAAGACGGCATCTATGCAGCCAAGACTTACATTTACCAAAGTCCTGCAAGCACAGTGTCATACTCTGCTGGCAACAGCAGCGATTGGACGAACTTCAGCGCCGTTCCTGTTGGCCATACCGGATGGACCACATACGCTTCGCCTTACAAGCTTGACTATAGGAATGTGGATCCATCTGTGAAGTTCTACTCTGGCACCGTGAATGGCAACGAACTCAAGCTCACGGAAGCATCCGGCATCTACGCAGCTGGTACTGGCTTCGTCGTAAACGGAACTCCTAACAGCGTCTATGCTGTGCCTGTATCCACATCTACTGGCTATAAGATTACCCAAGACCTTGTGGGCTTGACAGAAGATGCCACATTTGCGCCAAGATCCATCTATGTTCTCGGCAACAACTCTTCAGAAGAACTAGGTTTCTACCCTTACGATGGAACTTATATGGAAGCAAAGCACGCTTATCTTCCAATATCAAAGGTTCCTGCCTCTGCACAATCGCTGAAGATTGTATATGACGGAATCAACGCCATCCAGACAATGCAGAATGCAGAATGCGGAATGCAGAACGCAGAATGCAGAATGCAGAATGCTTACAACATTGCCGGTCAGAAGGTTGGCGCAAGCTACAAGGGCATCGTCATCAGAAACGGCAAGCGTTTCCATGTCAAGTAGCTCCTATCCTTACCGACTTCTCCACACATATAATATAGGAAACAATATACTTTTTGGCACAAAAGTGTATAAAAACAAAACGGCTGTTCTATAATTTTATTGCTTACGCAAGAAGGTTCTCTGCACTAAAGGCAGAGCATCGCAAGCGCTGAGCGTAGCTCGATGGCCGAACTCACTACGCTAACGCGAGTTCTAGCCGATAGGCTATAAAAATAAGTTAACGATAAAGCGTTTGACTAGAATGCAATCTTTGATTAACCTAAGTATCAGACAGAAAAACATGAAAATTCTACACACAAGTGACTGGCACCTCGGCCAAGTGTTCTACGACTACGACCGAACAGAGGAGCAACGAGACATGCTGCGACAAATAACGGAGATAGTCCGGAAGGAGCAGCCGGACGCCATGGTGGTCAGCGGCGACATCTTCCATACTGGAAGTCCGTCGTCGGCAGCAGTGGAGATGTACAACGAGGCTATCCTCGCCATGCACAGGGCATGCGAGGAAATGACGATCGTGGTGACAGCGGGCAACCACGACAGTGCGGCAAAGCTGGTGGTGAACAATGCACTGTGGGAGCACTTCAACGTGAACATCATAGGTCACGTAGCAAGGAACAGGGACGAGAACCGCACGCCCGACTACGAGAGCCACCTGATAAGGGTGGAGGACAAGCAGGGCAAGACGCTGGGCTACATAGCCGCCATTCCGCACTGCTACGACTCCAACTATCCTACGACGAACACGGAACTCCAGCGCAGGGAACGCGCCAAGGCGTACTACAATGGTCTTGCGGAACATGTAAGCTCCAGAAACGTGGAGGGAGCGCCTGTCGTGCTCATGGCTCATACTGCCGTGACGGGATGCGACTTTGCCGGACACGAGATAATCGGCGGCATGGAGAGCAGGGAGGCTGACACGCTGGGCGGCGGCTACGACTACATAGCCCTGGGACACATCCACACTCCGCAGAACATAAACGAGCGCACCCGTTATTGCGGCACTCCGATTCCGGTGAACTTCGGCGAGAAGTTCGAGCACTCGGTGAGCATAGTGAACGTGGAAAGGGGCAAGCTGCCTCTGATTGAGACGAGGGCGATAAAGAACCTCATCCCGCTGCATGACTTCCCTACCCCTCTGCCCGACACTGACGCCGGCGAGGACGACCTTGACGAGAAGCATCGCCCCTTGCCTTTCGACATGGTGCTGGAGAAGCTGCGCGACCTTGACTCAGACAAGCGCTGCTACCTGCGACTGGTGGTGAAGGTGGACGAGACGCTGACGCCTCTTGCCAACACTCAGATAGCCGAAGCGGTAAAAGGGAAGAAGTGCCGATTCTGCCTGATAAAGACTTTCATGTATCAGAAAGCGAAGGACAAGGCGGAGGCGAAGCGACAGGTGAAACTGGACGCGGGATCGCTAAGGGAGAAGAGTCCGCTGGAGATTGCCGAGCTGTTCTTCTCCATGAAGGGCGCGGCACTGAGCGAGAAACAGATTCAGATGATTAAGGACGCTACGGAAAAAGCGGAGCAAATTGTTTAATTAAGGTGATGTTATGCTTTCGGTTTGGGGCGTTAAGAGCTCGCTCTTATAAGAACAAAGCGGAAGCATGACATCAGGTGCTGACAAGCACCATACTCTTCAAGGGGTTTATCTTGGTTTTTGTTTATAATCAGCGTTATGCCAAATAGTATATTACTTCCAAAATTAAAGATTAAAAATTAAAGATTAATCGACTATATATGAAGATTAAGACTCTCGAAATACACAACATTGCGTCTATAGAAGATGCTATCATTGACTTCAATGGCAAAGTGCTTGCCGGTCAGGACTTGTTCCTGATCTGCGGACCTACGGGTGCTGGCAAATCGACTATCCTTGACGCCATCTGTCTCGCACTGTTCAACAATACTCCGCGCATGGAAAATGCGAAGAAGGAACACATTGACGCTCTTTCGGATGACAAGGCAAAGCAGAAGGAGAATGTGAAGGACGTTATGCACCTGGTGCGCAAGAATGCTCCTGATGCCCATGTCAGACTGACCTTCGAGGGTGCTAACGGCGAGGAATGTACCGCACTGTGGAGCGTGAGCAGAAAGATAAAGAAGAGCAAGAACAATGTTGACGCCAAGAGATACGAGGAGGAATCGCTCGAGGACAAGCTGAAACGCGCCACAACGAGGGAATGGACGCTGACGGACGGCGAAGGAAAGGTCTTCGAGAAGAACGACGAGGTGAAGGAGCGAATACAGGACCTGATAAAGATGAACTTCGACCAGTTCTGCAAGACAACGATGCTTGCGCAGGGCGACTTCACGCAGTTCCTCTCCAGCTCTTCCGACGAGAAGGCAAAGATTCTAGAGAAACTCGTCGGCACCAAGAAATATGCCGAGGTGGGCAAGGAGATAAACCGCTCATGCCTGGAGAAGAAGAACGAGGTGGCTGTGCTGGAAAAGGAGCTCAGCAACATCGTGTTCCTCACTGACGACGACATCAAGGAGAGACAGGAAAGAATAGCGGCTCTGAATGCCGAGACAGCTACCATATCGGAAAAGGAAAAGACCATCAAGGCTAAGCTCGACTGGATAGAAAACAGCAAGAAGGCTATCGCGGCTACGGAGGCGGCAAAGGCGGCACTGGCGAAAGCGGAAGAGGCGCTGAACGCTGACGAGGTGAAGGCTGACATGACGACCATAACGCTGTGGATGGACACCATCAGCGTGCGCGACGCCATGAAAACGGAGGCGCAATGCAAGAGTGAAACCACTGAGCAGCAGGACGAGAAAAAGCGTCTGGAAGCGAAATGCCGAGAAGCCATGGGCGGTCTGAACGGACTGAAAAAGAAGGTGGCAGGTCTTCGTAAGGAGATAGAGTCTGCCAACGAATTCTTGGATGGTCAGCAGAAGTTTGAGAAGATGTACGAGAATGCTTCGCTGATCTGCCAGGCGCACGACGACGTCGTAGGCAACCAGAGGTTCGTGGCAGAGAATGAGCCGAAGCTTGCCGTCATGGAGACGGAGATAAAGGCTCTTGAGGCTAAGCTCGACATACGCAAGAAAGCGCAGAGCGAAGCCAACGCCGAGATAGCCGCTGCCAACGAGAGAATGAAGGTGCTGAAGAGCGAACTGGACAACTACGGAGCCGACACCATTGACGACGAGGTAAGCAAGCTCAACGGCCACAAGCTATTGGTAAACCAGGCTGAGACTGCCTTGTCGGCATGGACTGAAGCAAGGGAAAGCTGCAAGCGGAAGGGCGATGCGCTGAAAAAGTCGCAGGAGGAACTGGCGGAACTGGAAGCGAAGCAGAAGAGTGCCAGCGCGGAAGTGGAGGCTGCCGAGAAGGCTCTCGCCATAAGCAAGGAACTGTACGAAAAGAGCAAGGCTTCGATAGAAGACCATGCGAAGGTGTTGCGCGCTGAACTGAAGGCTGGCGACAAATGTCCTGTCTGCGGCAAGCGCGTGGACGAGGTGCTCAGCGATGACTCTTTCATCGAGATGCTGAAACCTCTGGAAGAAGCTTATCGCAAGGACGAGAAGAGGTACAACGCCTGCCATAAGCTGCTGTCTGAAGCAAAGGCTGACACTACAGCCTGCAGAAGAACGACTGCCAAGGCGAAGGACGATGCCGAAAAGGCTGAAACGGAAATGAAGAAGCGTCTTGAGGCATTGACCGAAAAATGCAAGGCTCTGGGCATGGAATGTGACGACAACGTAAGCGGACTTCTCTCTGGAATGAAGGTGGCTGACACTGAAACGGAGAAGATAATCGCCGAAAGGCAGTCGCATATAAAGGAGATTCGCAAGCTGATGGAGGAAGTGAACAGTCTGAGTGAAGATATTCGGGAAAAGAAACTGAAGTCGGCTACGCATGACATAGAGGAAGTGAACGACAAGATTGCCAAGCAGAAGGCTGACAAGCAGAATCTCAACGGCAAGATTGAGCTTGCACGAAAGACTTCGAAGACGAAGCAGGCGGACATGGAAGGCATGATAAATGCGGAATGGAAGCCTACGGTAGTGAAAAACTATTTCGCTGAACTGAAGGTTGCCGCCGACGATTTCAGCAAGGCAAAAAAGGAACTTGCAAACAAGCTGGGCTCGGCAGAACAGTGCGACAAGGACATTGCTTTTGCCAACGCTTGCAAGGAGAACACCATCAAGGAGTTTGCCGACTGGACTTGCCATGAGGACGCTGTGCCTTCGAATGCAATAACAGATCTGACCACGATGTGGAGCGCTCTGCAGTCCAAAGCGCAGTTGCTTGCCGCCAAGATAAAGGCGACATCGGAGAGAAAGGCGAAGGCGGAGACTACGATAGCCGACTTCTTCGGGAGTCGCAGCGAAGTGGAGCGCGATGCCGTTGTGGCGATAATGCATTTCTCGCAAACGGACATTGAAAGAAAACAGGCTCTCATCACGAAGCTGAAGGAGGACAACCTGACCGCCCAAGCTCATCTGAAAGCAGCCAAAAAGCGCCTTGCGGAATTGCCGGCTAATCCGCTTGAGGAGAATGACTCCGTGGAGTCGCTCAACGACCAGAATCGTGCTGCTGAGGGAAGGAAGAACGAATGCAACCAGGAGATTGGCCGCATAAACAACGAGATGGAAACCGACAGGAAGAAAAGGGAGGAACAGGGCGAGAAGAAGGAGCTACTGAACTCCCTGCGCAATGAATATGCCGACTGGAGCACGCTCGACAAATATCTTGGCAGCACGGACGGCAAGAACTTCCGCAATGTGGCTCAGAGCTTCATCCTAGGCGACTTGCTGGACAAGGCTAACGAGTATCTGAAGAACATAACCAATCGCTACGAGCTGTTCTGCAACCCGGGTACGCTGACCATCATGATGCGCGACGACTTCCAGGGTGGCGTTGTTCGACCAACGAACACGCTGTCTGGTGGCGAGAGCTTCATCATCTCGCTGTCGTTGGCACTGGGCTTGTCGTCAATGCAGTCAACAGGCTTTGAGGTTGACACGCTGTTCATTGACGAGGGTTTCGGCACATTGTCGCCGGAATTCCTTGATCCTGTGATAACTTCTCTCAAGCGCCTCTATGAGCTATACGGCAGACGCGTCGGCATAATATCCCATGTTGACACTCTGCAAGCTCGCATACCGGTAACGATTGAGGTGACGCGCGAAGGCAATTCACACAGCAAGGTGGAGATAATTGAGAATTGATAATGGATAATTGGCTGCGCGACAAATAATTATCAATTATCAATTAACTTGTTTACTATCTCTTCTGGAGAAATATTCTGCAAGCATGGATAATCGCCATGCTTGCATGGTTTATTGCCGTATATGCTGCATGGTCGGCAAGGCATGTCGAGCTGCACGCAGTCGGCAGCACTTTGCTGCCAAGCAAGGAAACCTGCTAGCGGATGTGTTGCTCCCCAAACGCTGACTACGCGAGTGCCTGACAGCGCTGCAAGATGCTGATTGCCACTGTCCATGGTCAGCATAGCGTCAAGCTCGCCCATGAGCTTCACTTCCTCACCAATGCCTTTTCTGCCTTCTGACTTCAGCACATCAGAAGCGATGGTTAATTGAGATGCAGAATGCTGAATGCAGAATGCAGAATCATCTGCCGCGCCACTCAATTCTGAATTCTGCATTCTGCATTCTGCATTATTCTCAAGTTCTGAATTCTGCATTCTGAATTCTGCATTTCCCCCAAATTCCCTCTGCCATTCGTGGAAAACGGACATCTCCTTCTCGCCTGCACCGAACAGATAAATCTTACAGCCGCGTGCAAGCAACTGACGGACAACTTCCCGCATCTTGTCGAGTGGATAAATCTTGCCCGGATGAGCGGCAAAAGGAGCGATGCCGATCTTTAATGCTGAATGCTGAATGCAGAATGCTGAATCATCTGCCGCGCCACTCAATTCTGAATTCTGCATTCTGAATTCTGAATTATTCCAATTCTGCATTCTGAATTCTGCATTCTGAATTCTCTTAAATTCTGCATTCTGAATTCTGCATTCTGCATTAATCTCAGTTCCAAGGACCTTGTCTATGGTCTCAGCATAGTTCTCGAAGGATGTTGGCTGCTGAACGAGTTGCTTGTTTTCCTCGCGTACAAGAGCGCGCTTGCCCTCGCGGTGCTTGTCTATATGAGCAATGACAGGTTTCTTTCCGAAAAGATTTGAGAAGCGGAAACGCAGACGAAGATACTTAGTACGCAACACATCGTGGCAGTCGGCTATGTGAGTGAAATTCTCTGCCTGTAGCTGACGGAACAGTCGGTTCAGACCGGCAAAGCCCTTGTGCTCGCCTTTCTTGTCAAAAGCGATGAAGCGGACATTGTCGGAGATTCCTTCAAACAATGGCTGAAGGAACTTCGCGCTGAGCACGGTAACCTTTATATCGGGATGTTGCGATGCAAGAACCTTCACAACTGGCACTAACATCGCAACATCACCAAGGGCTGAAAGCCTTATAATCAGTAAATTTACCAAAATATATATTTTAATGGATAATTGATAATGGATAATTATTGCCGCGCAGCCCAATTATCCATTATCAATTGTCAATTATCAATTTACTTTTTGTACAGTACCGGATTTGTGGCAGGGTCGTTGTACATCTTCATCTGGCGATATACCTTCATGTACTTCTTGCCAGCCTCGATGTCTGCGAGAAGCTGGTCTATGGCTGTAGAGAGATCCACCTGCTGCTCAAGGAGTACATTGAGCTTTGCCTGGCACTTCTGGATATGCTCTGGCGCAGCATCCTTGCGGTCAACCTGCTCCTGCATGTGGTAAATCTTCAGAGCGAGGATAGAAAGACGGTCAACTGCCCACGCTGGACTCTCAGTGTTAATCTGAGCGTCTGCAAGTACCTTCACATCAGCATATTTCTCACGGAAGTAAGTATCAATCTGCTCCACAAGGTCGGTGCGGTCCTGATTGCTCTTATCGATGCGACGCTTGAGCACGAGAGCATCAACAGGGTCGATGTTCGGATCACGAATGATGTCCTCAAAGTGCCACTGAACAGTGTCTATCCAGTTCTTCAGATAGAGGCGGTTTTCGATAGTGCCTTCCTCGTAAGGATTGCTGATAGGAGTTTCTATATCATCCTTTACATGGTAGTCATTGATAGACTGAACGAAAATTTTATTTGCGGTTTCTGTGAATGTCATGATGATTTCTTTGTTTATTTGGGCACAAAGTTAGATATTATTTTTTTCTTTTGCAAAAAAATAATATAATTGATAATGGACAATTATCAATTGTCAATTATCAATTAATAAAATTAATATGGTATTCCTTCAAACTTATTCTCCACATCCCGATAGGTGTCGATGAGTGCAGAAAGGCGCTCCATCGTAATCTGCGCAGCGGCTTTCAAAGTGCGACCAGTAAGCATCTGATTAAGCAGTCGGGCAGAGAAGATATCGCCTGTTCCAGAGAATTCCACCGGCACTTCGCGATAAGGGATATTGAGATATTCGCCGGTTTGGTTATCATATCCCACAACACAAGGTTTGCCCTCTACCTTTGATGATGTTATCAAGATAGACTTGGCTCCAAGACTGCGCAGCTTATCAATCGTAGTCTGTACATCGGCAACGTCAAATCCTTCCTTCTTATACTGACAGTCAGCAAGATAGCAAGCTTCTGTATAGTTTGGTACAGCAATGTCGGAGATGGCAACCATCTTGCGTAGTCGCTCAATTGTTTCTTCGCCTATTCCGGAATAGAGGCTACCATTGTCTGCCATAATTGGGTCAACGACCACCATTGTGCCATTCTTCTTCTGGCTTTTGCAATACTCACAAAGCATATCAGCCTGCTCGTTTGAAGCCACAAAGCCAATGCTTATCACATCAAAGCGGAAGTCCAGTCGGCGCCATACCTCCAGCGTCTGTCGCATATATTCCGTAGTGTCAAGCATGGCATACTGCTGGTAGCAGAAATTGTTTGACACCAACGCAGTAGGCAAATACGAAACGCTATTGCCCTTTGGAGTAAGCACAGAAGCCTGAGCCGTAATGGCAAGACGACCATAGCCCACAGAATCGCCAACGAGAAGAATCTTCTTATTTACCATATAAATAAAATGGAAAATTGACAATGGATAATTGATAATGGATAATTGGCTGCGCGACAATAATTATCAATTATCAATTTTCAATTATCAATTTATTTCTTAGAATGTTTTTACAGGGAAACCTTCGTCATACTTTTGTCGCGTACGATAAGTCTCACGGAACTGGGAAGGCGAGCAGCCTTTGTTTCGCTTGAAGAGACGGTTGAAGTGGCTCATATTGTTGAAGCCCGACGCGAAGCAGATATCCGAAATGCTGTCGGAGCTGTCGATCAGTCGGCTCGTAGCGTAGTTCAGACGGAGATAGATAATGTATTCCGACAGAGTGCGACCTGTCTGCTGTTTGAAGAATCTGCCGAAACTGCTTATGCTCATGCCAGAGATGCGAGAAATCTCAGGAAGCGTAATCTCCTCGCGATAATGGTTGTGGATGTAATCCTTTATCAACTCAAGCTTCTCATTGTCCTCAGTAACCTCATCGCGCAGATACTCTTTTGAAGCAAGTTCGCGTGAATCGCTGAACTTTGACAATTCATAAAGAATGTTCAGCAGAGAAGAAATTGCGTAGAATCCGTCAGTTACATCGCCGATCGAGTCAAGCAGATGATAAACCTTATGGATAGCCTCACGCGAGAAAGCAAGTCCACGACGAGCTTTGAGCATCATATCGCGAATGGACTTGAAAGGTGCAGCCACGAACAGGCTGTCTTCTTCAAAATGGATGTCAAACTGAATGGTAACCTCACGCGCCGCACGACCTTGATACTCGTGCTTCTCCCAGATATGCTCAAGTTCGCCATTGTTTATGAGAACAAGATCCAGATCGTCTATCGTCTCAACACTATCGCCCACAATACGGCGTACACCGGATGCGTGCTCAATGAAATTAAGCTCGCACACTTCATGGGTATGAATCGGGAAGTCGAAGACTTTATGTTTTCTATCAACAATGTAAACGATGTTCGACTCTACTATAGGGGTTATCTCATGAAGAACACCAGAATGACTATGAGGCATATTTAATAGTTTTTGTGAAGTTAATTACTTTGCATATTTGTGCCGAAATAAGCACAATATAGGGCTTATTGGCGACAAAATTAATACTTTTTTGTCAAATCTCAAACTTTTTGGGCAAAAAAAGTATCAAAAGACCATAAAATATGCAGTATGTATTACTCCTTATCTCTCGGATGAGCCTTTTCGTATGCTTTTTTCAGTTGTTCAAATGTTGTGTGCGTATATACTTGGGTGGTTTCAAGACTCTGGTGTCCAAGCAGTTTCTGCACGCTCTCAAGATTGGCGCCATTATTGAGCATAGCCGTGGCAAATGAGTGGCGAAGAACATGCGGGCTACGCTTCTTTATATTTGTAACAAGCGACAGCTGCTGATTCACAATCGTGCCGAAAGAGGTTGGATTAAGCTTCTTGCCACGCTTACTGATAAGAAAAAAGTCGGGATGAAGCGGAAAAAGTTCATCGCGAGTCGCAACATATTGACGGATGGTTTCTTCCATCTCGTCGCCAAAAGGTATTATTCGCTGCTTATCGCGCTTACCCGTAACCTTTATCTGACGAGAAATAAAGTCAATGTCAGCATCCCTAAGACCGAGAAACTCGCTCTTTCGCATGCCAGTTTCATAAAGCATCAGCACAATAGTCCTTGCCAGAAGTTTGTCATAGTCAATGGCAAGGTCTGTGTCATGGTCGCTTTCCTCCCTCTCGTGGGCACTTCCCTCCACCTTGTGGGGAAGTCGGAGGGGGGCGAGGAGGTTGTATTCGTCCAACAGTCGGTTCATCTCATTCTCCCTGACGAACATCGGCAGCGGCTTCTCCTTCTTCGGGCCCTTGATGGTTGCCATCGGATTAACCGTAATAATGCCCTTGCGCAGCATATAGCGAAAGAAGGCACGCAGCGCACTTAGCTTCTTGTTCACCGTACCTGCTGCTTCGCCCTGGTCCATCAGACTCTCCATCCACATGCGAACCACATCCTTATCTACGGTTTGCCAGGTGAGTGTAGAATCCATAAGCATAAAGTATCGCTGAAACTCCTCGTTGGAAGTCTCATAATACTCTATGGTATTCTCTGAATAGTTGCGCTCATAACGCAGATATGATACAAAGTCGGCTATCATTATGCAACTACATGTCCATCTTCTACTTCACTTTTCTGCCTTGTACATCGTATTCCTTGCCAGCCTTCTCTACGATTATCTTGCCGCCCTTCAGCACCTTGCGAACCTTAAGTCCTTCTGGAGCAAGCATTTCGTTGATGGCTGTCTCATAGTCTTCAGTGATATCAATAAACTCGCCTTCCTGGTCAATGCAGAGAAGGTAGTTTTCGCCTTCGCCAGAGTATATCACACCGTTCTGACCAAGTATCTTGAAGTTTATATTATAAAGGTTAGTGTTTACCTTCTGACCATAGACATACAAGGTCTGAGCATTGAGGGCTTCAAGTTCAAGTGTGGCAGCAACTGTTCCCACACGAACCTCACAACCATTCTCGTAGAACATCTGTATCTGGTCTTCAGCAAGCGTACCTTCTGAAAGTCCGTATTTGCCTGCAACGCCATTGCCTTCATGACTGAAGTAGAACGAGAACAGATAGCCGTCGCCAACGATATTGTCATCATCGTCGTATTCAAGGTTCTGAAGCTGCATCGTATATTCAGCGTAGTTGTCCTCATTGCCCATCTGCAGCGCAATCATTGTCGTTGCGCTTTCCATGTCTATCGGATAAACTGCATCACCTTCTTCCTTCATGCACTTCAGGTCGTCGATGTACATTGTGCCATGGTACAGAACATCGTCAATGCCGTACATATCAACCGTCAACTTCGTAACACCGTCTTCCTTTTCCGCATGTGCCTTCATGTATTTTGCGTCGTGGAAGACATAAGTATTTCCCGTAACTACCATCATGTCGCAAGCATCCATGTAGAAGTCATCGTTTACGAAGTCGCCTTCAAGGTCATGAGCGTACATGTAGAATCGCATCTGATACTCACCAGGCTTTACGGCTCCAAAACCGACAAGTCCAAGTCCCTGAGAATAATCCAACATTGAGACATGGCCGAAGTCGATGTTCACAGTTTCCGAAGGTTCTGGCATATAGCCGCCCTGCTCGTATCTCATCGTTACATGATAGAGGGTGCCGTCCATGCTGGTCAGGTCAGCGTAGAGCATCACGAGTTTGCCCTGCACCTCCATCTTCACATTGGCGTCAAATAGGTCAACGAAACGCTCCTCTGCCGTGATGAGCAGGTTTGTGTATTGCATCAGAAGATCGTCCGTCTTCCATTCCATCTTACCTGAAGTGAACGCTTCCGACTTAATGGCAATGGACATCTGGTAGTCTTCGTTCGCTGCTCCGAACTGGAAGCAACCGTACATATCCGACAGATCTTGCAGAAGAACATTAGTGAAAGTGATGTTCTTCTCTTCCTTAATCTCTATTTCATAAGGGCCATTGAACATCGTAAGCTTATACAAAATCAGATCTTCACTCAGCACATCGATGGTCATAATGGTGTTCTCGCCTTCCTTCTTATGAACGGCAGAAGCTGTCAGCACCTTAATGTCCTTGCCTGCTTTCTTGTCATAGAGTTCTGGCATAAGAAGGTCTGCACGATAGAATGTGCCGATAAGTTCATTGCCAGCAATGCCATAGCCAAGCTTATAGTTCTCATTCTCAGCATAAATAGCATAAGTGCCATAGAACGAGTTTGGTTGTATGCGGGCAAATCCGAGGTCGTCCGTACGCGTTTCCTTAGCTTGAGGAGCAGCAATTACCGCCTCAACCTTAAAGCGCATCTTGTTGCTAGTCAGACAGTTTGTCTTAACGCGATAGCAAGTACCCTCGTCAGTCACCGTAACATCCATGTCCACAAACGAATAGAACACCATGTCGTTCTTCGGGTTGCGAACATAGTTGTAGTTCTTGCCATTAGTGTCCATCCGAAACTCCTTGTTTCCGAATGTTCCGAACATGCTTTCTGAGTCGTAGTTCAGCTGCATCTTCCACTGACCGTCTGGCGAGAAGATGGTTATGTTGTAGTTGTTCTGCTTCGGATTATCCTCCATCTTAGCGTTTTCCGAATAGAACTCAATCAGTTTTTCATCCGAATCCTGTGCCATCATATTCATTGGCACAACAAATGCGAACAATAAAACAAAAAGGCAAAAAACTTTATCTTTCATAGGTTAACTTGCAGTTATTTTTTAGTATTTAGCGCTGCAAAGGTACGATTAAGTGAGTGAAATACAAAATAAAAGGCAAAAAACTTTTATTTTTATTTCCGAGCGTGAGCACCTAAAACGGTAACCTCTGGCATTTCCCAGGTGAAGTCATCTTCCTCTTCTGATGCAGAGTTGTTGCCCAAATCCTTGAATTTATCCAGATAAGCACAGAGTTTCTCATAGACGCGTTGGCGCATCTCCTCGCGCTTGTTGTTCTTTGCAAAGCGTGAAACGGCTGGCAATATCTGCGCGAATGCTGTACCGGCAATGGAGATAAAACCATTGCGGAATGCCATTTCCATGAAGTTTCTTGTCTCGATAGGTTTCAGTCGCTCCTCTGTGATAACCTTCTGGAGCTCTTCTTCCCTTTGCTTACGGATGTATTCTGACCAAGCATCATCCACATTGCTCACAACAAGCTCATTATCAGCATTATACAACAAAAGGTAAAGAGTGAAGAGTGTGAAAAATTTGGGCTGTAATATACCTATTGTCCCCAATGATTGGCTTTGGATTGGAAACGACGCCCCACAGCGTCGTTAAGAAGCGAATATGGAAACGCAGCTTATGAACTATATATGCTTTAGCGGCGATTTATTGGAGAAGAAGCCCCATGGCTTCTTTAAGGAGCAATGTTTGTTTTGCGGCGGTTTATTGGAGAAGAAGCCCCATGGCTTCTTTAAGGGGCGATGTTTGTTTTGCGGCG
>JAKSLJ010000011.1 GCA_024401275.1 Bacteroidaceae bacterium
TTACTCTTTCGCAAACCTCTTCAATGGTGGCAACTACAAGGGTCTCAACGGTCGTATCTACCTCACTGCAACAAACGTTGCTACATGGACAAACTACGACGGCGTAGATCCTGAAGTAGGTAGCGGTGTCGACGGTACTATCTACCCTCGTCCATTCTCATTGACAATGGGTCTGAGCCTTAACTTCTAAAATTCGCAACGTTGTTGCGAGGCTAAAAGCTAAAGGCTAAAGGCAAAGGCGCCTGTACTCTGTAGCCTGTAGTCTGTAGCCTCAAATTGAGCAACGCGAAATTTGAACAAAACTAAAATAATTAATATGAACTTCAAATATATAAGAAATATTGTTCCTGCTGCAGCCTTCGCGCTGACAATGGGATTGAGTTCTTGCGATTTCCTTGACGTAGAGCCTCTCGACCCATCAAACGTTTCTACCGTTGATGAGGCTGGTCTCTATACCAAGTGTTACGCAAACATGGCTCTTGCCGGCAACGGCGGTGCCAACGGCGACTGCGACATCGACCGTCTTGACGGCGGTACAACAGGTTTCGTTCGCCAGCTTTGGAATGCAAACGAGCTCACTACCGACGAGGCTATCTGCGCTTGGGGTGATACTGGTATTCCTGCTTTCAACTACAACCAGTGGGATGCTTCTCATCCTATGCTCGAAGGATTCTACAACCGTCTCTACGCAGGCATCAACTACTGCAACCACTATCTCGATGTTTGCAAGGATGTCAACGAGACTCGTCAGGCAGAAGTGCGCTTCCTCCGCGCTCTCTACTACTATTATCTCATGGACTGCTTCGGAAATGTGCCTTTCGCTACAGAGATTTCTGCAGAGGCTCCACAGCAGATCAAGCGTGCTGACCTCTTCACTTGGATTGAGGCAGAACTGCTTGGCAAGGCAGTATCATTCAAGACCTACTCAAAGAATGAGCCTTCTGGCGAAGTTACACGAGAGGCAGGCAACGCTATTCTTGACAAACTGACAGAACCTGTTGTTCGCACATCAAAGGAGAAAGGCTATGGCACTGTAGATCAGGATGCTGCAAACCTTCTTCTCGCTCGTATGTATCTCAACGCTGAGGTTTACACTGGCACTGCTCAGTGGCAGAATGCCAAGGATTATGCTGTGAAGGTTATCAAAGGTCCTCACAAGATTTGGAAGCAGGGCAAAAACGGCTTCTCAGCATACCAGATGCTCTTCATGGGCGACAATGGTGAGAACGGTGCTTCTCAGGAAGCTATCCTCCCACTCCTTCAGGATGGTAAGACTACAACTTCTTGGGGTACTACTCTCTTCCTCATGGCTTCTTGCTGGAAGGCAGACATGGACACAGAAGGCAACTACAACACTACTGAGTTCTGGGCTGGTAACCGTGCTCGCGCAGCATTCGTTGCAAAGTTCTTCCCTAACGGCGACGCTCCTGCCGTTTCTCTCTCAGACATGCCAATCGTTGCTGGCGACGACCGCGCGCTCCTCTTCGGCATCGACCGCGAGCTCACAGTCTCAAACCCTAACGAATACACTTCCGGCTACTCAGTAGGCAAGTTCCGCAACACTTACACTACCGGCTCTACAGGCCATAGCACTCAGTTCATCGATACAGACTTCTTCCTCATGCGTTCTGCAGAGGCTTACCTCATCTTTGCAGAGGCTGATGCTCGTCTCAACAATGGCCAGACATCTCAGGAAGGAACTGATTACATCAACGAACTCCGTACTCGTGCCAACACTACTACTTATCCACAGTATTCAGTAAACCAGATTCTTGATGAGCGTGCTCGTGAGCTTTATCACGAAGGCTTCCGTCGTACAGACCTCATCCGCTACAACCTCTTCCACACAGCCGACTACGTTTGGGAATGGAAGGGCGGCGCTCAGAACGGTTCTTCATTCTCTGCTGATCGCGACGTCTTCGCAATCCCTGCAGAGGATATCAACGCAAACCCTAACCTTACTCAGAATCCTGGTTACTAATATTCGCAACAAGTTGCGAGGCTAATGGGAGATGCCTCAAGTTTCGCAACGCGAAAATTGAACAAATAATATGAAAAAGATATTTTCTTATGCAATGATGCTGCTTGCCGGCGCATTTGCTATAACATCTTGCGACAAGGATGTGGAGTGGAATCCTACTCTCACTCAGCCTGCATCCTTCGTCCTCAATAACCCTGCTGTGGGTACTGCAGTCGTTGACCTCGCTAAGTCTGAGGGCATCGAGCTTTCTTGGTCACAGCCAGAGGGTTATACTGACATGAACGCGCCGATTGTGCCTACTTACACAATCGAGATTTCTACTGAAGGCACCTTCAACAAGGCTTTCGATGCCATGGCAGAAGACAACACTGGTGCAGACTACTTCACTCTCGACGAGACTACTACTCTCTGCAAGACTTCCATCCCTGCGTCTGAGATTGCAAAGGGCATCCAGCAGGTTTGCCAGTATGAAGATGGGCATCTTCCACAGGTTAAGGGTCTTGTAGCCCGCGTAAAGGCTGCCGTAAGGGAAGCTTCTGGCAAAGAGCGCTATCCTATCTACTCTAATGAGGTGAGCCTTTCCGTTGTTCCTTACTACATCGAGCTTAGCGACGCTGATCCTAACTGGTGGTATCTCATCGGTGGTGACATCGCTGATGGTAAGTGGGCTGATGATGTTCCAACTTCTCTCTTCCCTCTCCAGCCACAGAGTGGCTATGATTTCGACAAGAAGACTGGCGACGGCGTTCTCACTTGGACAGGCTATGTTGCTGGCAACGGCTTCAAACTCAAGAAGGCTCCTGGCGACTGGGATCACCAGTGGGGTATGAACGGTTCTGACTTCGTAGAGAACGACGGTGGTTCTGGCAACATCTCTCTCGCTGCCGGCTATTACACTATCACTCTCGACACCAAGTCTCACACTCTCAAGGCTGATGCTTACGACGGTGCTCCTGCCGTTTACGAGACTATCCACCTCATGGGAACTATCGACGGTTGGGGCGATGGCGTTGCAATGTCTCCTGTAACAACATTCGAAGGAGCTGTCAACCACGACTGGTACATTGAATACGCTCTCAACGCAAACGAGGAAATCAAGTTCAACATCGGCAACTGGGACATTAACTGGGGTTCAGAGCCAGAGCGCAAGCTCTCAGACGGTCTCTACGGCTATGGTACAAACAACGGTCCAAACATCGTTGTACCAGAAGCAGGCAACTACCTCATCATCTTCAACGACATCACTGGTTACTACCGTTTGATTAGAAAATAAGACCCCTCCCAACCTCCCCACAGGGGAGGGGCCTCAAATTCCTAACTATAACAAAATCCCCCTACTTCGCTTGGATTCCTCCCCCTGTGGGGGAGTTAGAGGGGGTCAATAACTCAAAACTATGTTAAAGAAATTATTATACGGATTTGCACTCCTCTCTGCAGTCGTTTCTTGTTCTGACGACAACTACGACTGGGGCACAACTCCTCAGCACAATGACCAGCCGGAGGTTGTCACTTTCGGCAACGGTAGCGTATCTGCAGTTGATGTCATCGACTTCGCTGCTCTCGCTGATGGTCAGGAATACGTCAAGGTGTGCAACATTGTAGCTCCTACAGCTACTGACGGGGCTTACGACAGTCCTAAGTATGAAATCGACCTCGAGGGCGACGATGCTGTTTACCCTCTCAACGAGAACGGCGAGATGAAGGCAGCCGACCTCAAGAAGTATGTTGAGGACCACTTCGGCAAGGCTCCTTACGTTCGCGAGATTCCTGCAATGGTTTCATTGTGGATCTCAAACGGAGAGACTATCATCAAGACTGCTTCTTCTGAAATCTTCAACGTAAAGGCGAAGCTTTCTGCTCCTGAAATCTCTGAGCACTATTACATCATCGGTCAGCCATCAAAGTGGGAAGCTAACTGCACAGACCTCCCATTCGAGCATTCTGACAAGAACGTTTACGACGACCCTATCTTCACCGTTACATTCTCTACCGAATGTGTTAACAATGAGGGCGACATCTGGTTCGCTGTTGTTGACGACAAGACTGTCGCTTCAAACGATTGGTCTTTGGTTCTCGGTGCAAAGGAAGGCAATGGCAACAACCTCGTCGGCGAGACAGGTCTCATCGCACGCCGCTCTGAAATCGGCAACGATGGTTCTTTCAAGCTCCATGTAGGCGACGCTAAGATGGTTAAGATGACTCTCAACATGATGGAAGGCACTTACCTCATCGAGACAATCAACTTTGAAAACTCTCTCAGCTACGTTGGTACTGCTGGCGGTTGGAACAACAATGGCGGTAGCTCTCGCATCGCTCTTGTTGACGCAGCAAAGGGCTTGTACACTGGTTACATCTATGGTAAGCAGGAAAGCTACGGCAACACATTCCGCCTCTTCTCTCCTTCACAGCTCGGCTCTTGGGACGCTTCTACCGGCAACTCTGACGTGAACACATTCAATGGAAGCATCGCTGCTGGCGGTTCTGACAACAACTTCGAGTTCACTGATGGCGACGGCGTTTACTATGTAGAGTATTGCATCACGGAGAAGACTATCAGCGCTACGAAGATCACTAACATGAACCTCGTAGGCGACTTCAACGGTTGGAATCAGGCTGACGCTGCTCAGCAGATGACGTGGAATGCTGAAGAGCTCTGCTTCGTCAAGGAAGGTGCAGGCGTTACTGCCAACGGATGGAAGTTCACTGCCAACAACGATTGGGGCATCAACCTCGGTGGTACAACAGGCAACCTCGTTGGCAATGGCGACAACCTCAAGGCTACAGGCTCTACCATCAAGCTCTACCCTTGCCGCACTACTTCCGACAACATCTACTGCACAGTTGAATAATAAGCCACTGTTCCCGACGGTTCCGCCGTCGGGAAAACAATAGCCACAGTTCCCGGCGCTTTTCCGCCGGGACTCATAAACCTCACAATAATGAAAAAATTACTTCTCTCAATACTAGCTGTTGCTGCTCTCTTCGTGAGCAGCACAGCTTCTGCCCAGGAAGTTGACCACGAAAAGGGTTACAACTTCATCGGCGTGAAGGGTGGCGCACAGATGACGCTCACTCACTACAGCCTCGGCGACCTCATCACTCCGCAGTTCGGCATCTATGCTGGTCGTTACTTCAACCAGTATGTCGGTGCTCGCATTGATGTTACCGGCTATCAGAACAAGGGTGGTTTCCAGGCAGACCGTTACGACTTCGTCGGCACTGACACTCCTTACAAGTTCAACGCTTGCACAGCCGACCTCGACCTCCTCATGAACATGACAAACATCCTCAACCCTAACCGTGCTTGCCATGCTTTCAACTGGAACCTTCTCGCTGGTTTCGGCGTGAACTATTCTTGGGATTACGATGAGTTCAAGGATGCTACAAACAGTTTCAAGTACTACGTTGGTCAGGAGCAGTGCGGCACAAAGCACGCTACTTTCAACGGTCGCCTCGGCACACAGCTTGAGTACAACCTCGCAAAGAACTTCTCTGTAATGCTCGAAGCTGACGCAAACTACAAGAACGACCAGTACAACCTCAAGTTCAACGATACTCCAGACTGGCAGGTACAGGCATTCGTTGGCCTCACTTACAAGTTTGGCATGAAGACAAAGAAGGTTGTTGCTCCTGCACCAGAACCAGAGCCAGAGCCAATAGTAACTCCAGCTCCTGCACCAGAGCCACCAGTTGCATGCCCTGGTTGCGGCGACAAATACACTGACGGCAACTGCCCAGAAAGCGAGTACGGAAGGTGCAAGGACTCTCGTTTCTGCAAGCACTCAAGCACTTGCAAGTGCAAGATGGACAAGCCAGAACCACTCAACGAGACTATGTTCTACGAGATTCGTCTCTCTGAGCCAACAGCAGAAGCTACTCTCAACAAGATTGTAGCTTGGTGCAACAAGTACACTGCAAAGAACATCACTATCAGCGGCTATGCTGACCGTGAAACTGGTACTCCAGAACTCAATGTAGGTTACGCTAAGTCACGCGCAGAGAAGGTTGCAGCAGCACTTCAGGAGAAGGGCATCGCAGCATCTCGCATGACTGTCAACTCTTACGGCGACACAGTTCAGCCATTTGAGGAGAACGACAAGAACCGCTGCGTTATCGTATTAGGCGAATAAGGTTGTCTCAACCTCTTATATATCAATCCGCAGAGTAAGGAACTCCCCTACCCTGCGGATTTTTTATTCCAATGTAACCGTAACCGTGACCGTAACCGCAAAATGTACGCACATTAGAAAAATTCCCTATTCATATTATTAACTTTATCCATTAATTAAATAAATATATAATATATGTGCGCGGACTTTTATGCCCTATGCATTCCCCGGTTACGGTCACGGTTACGTTTTTGTACCCAAACTCGGATCAAAACTCACGGCAACTCGACCCATAACTTATAGGATTACGACCCATAACTTATAGGATTACGACCCATAACTTATAGGATTACGACCCATAACTCATAGGAATAAAAAAGGAAACTATATACTCTAAAGCAATACTTTTGTTTTCACAACGACTTATCCCATTGACTTAAATCTAATAACCACTCAAATACTTGACATACTTGCATTAATCTCTACTCTTTTTCTTAAATTTGCGCAAATTATTATACCCTAAACTAACGTACTAAACAGTATCAGATTCAACAACACCAAATCATGATGAATAGAAAGTTTTTCAAATCACTGGTTGTACTATTCCTTTCGGCAACGGGATGCCTCGAGGCATCAGCCCAAAGCGGACTGGTACTTGAAACCAACGACGGCAAGACCTACAGCTATGTGCTGACAGAGCAGCCTCGCATCACATTCAACGAGACCGACCTTATCATCACTGCTGCCAATGCCAACGCTTCGTTCTCACGCGCAGAGATCAAGAACTTTCGTTTTGAGGACATTGCCCTCGACATAAAGGACGTGACAAGCGGTAAGAGCCAGAAGATGACTTACCTTAACGGCATTGTCAGACATACAATGTAGGAGAAGGCTGTTGGGAAGCAACTCTCAACCTCACAGCTGACGGCTTCAAGTTCGCCATGAACGATGACTGGGCAGTATCTTGGGGAGGTGCCAACGGCGATCCTTCGGCTTACGGCGACCTCACTCAGAATGGCGGTAAGGACTTGAATCTCCCTGCTGCAGGTGCTGGCACTTACAACATCAAGCTCTACCTCTCTTACGAGGGCGCGAACAAGGTTGTTCTTACAAAACAATAAAATAATAATCAAAACTCGCAAGAGAAAAGCCAATAGGGCATAAATATGAGAAACGCAGAGTTGGGAAAAATCCTACTCTGCGTTTTTAAATTCTATTGAAACAATAAAGGTGGGAACTTATAAAATCAGTACCCACCTAAAAATCTATTTACCTAAGTTTTTTCTAAATTATAGAACTTTTCAGAACTAACACTAAAGCACTTTCTTGAACTTCGCAAGGAACTCGTTTGCTTCTTCCATGCTCAAGCAAAGAGGTGGGAGAAGACGGAGCGTATTTGTGCCAGCACAACCAGTAAAGCAATGTTCGTCAAAGAGAAGACGTGATCGAAGTTCTTTGTAAGGCTGAGCTAATTCTATGCCAATCATCAAGCCACGACCTCTTACGTCAGTAATCTTGCTTTCGTTTTCCGCCTGAATCTTCTTAAGTTCTGTAATAAGGTACTCTCCTACTCTATTCGCATTCTCTACAAGATTCTCGTTTTCTATAACATCAAGAACGGCAAGAGCTGCGGCACATGCAAGGTGATTTCCGCCGAAAGTTGTTCCCAACTGACCGTAAACAGGCTTCAGTTCTGGCGAGATAAGTACGCCACTCATAGGGAAACCATTACCAATACCCTTTGCCACAGTGATGATATCCGGTTGAACACCGAGCCACTGATGAGCGAAGAACTTTCCTGAGCGTCCATAACCACACTGGATCTCATCGCAAATCAGCAATGTTCCATGCGCTTTACAAATCTGCTGAAGCTCCTGAAGAAACTCTGCATTTACCATCTGGATGCCACCAACGCCCTGAATACATTCTATTATACAAGCGCAGACATCATCCTTTTCTATTTCTTCTTTCCACGCATTAATATCGTTTATCGGCAGATAAGTTACATGTCCGCAGTTGTTAATCGGTGCAATAATCTTAGGATTGTTTGTTACCTCCACTGCGAGCGATGTACGACCATGAAAGGCCTTGTTTGCTGAAAGCATGCGTGTTCTGCCGTTAGTGAAAGAAGCCAACTTGAGGGCATTCTCATTAGCTTCAGCACCTGAGTTTACCAAGAAGAACTGATAATCTTCATAACCGCATGCCTTGCCAAGTCTTTCAGCAAGCTGCTGCTGAAGTTTGTTCACAACCGAATTGCTGTAGAAGCCAAGTTTCTGAAGTTGATCTGTAAGCATCTCAACATAATGGGGATGGCAATGACCAATGCTAATCACAGCATGACCACCGTAAAGGTCAAGATACTCAGTGTCATTTTCATCCCAAACACGGCAACCTTTACCGCGAACGATGTTAATTGGGAAGAGAGGATAAACGTCAAATAATTTCATTTTTATGTCAGTATTTTATTGTCTAGTGGAATGATTGCAAATGCGAATCGAATGCAAAATTATAAAATATAATTAAAACATTAATATATTAAGAGCTCTTTTTTGCTATAACAATTTGAAAAGTTAATTAATTTATCTTTTTTTTGAAAAAACTTGCTTATTCGTCCAAAGAATCGTAACTTTGCACTTGATTTCAATCTCTAGACAATATCAAACAAATATTTCTCAACACATATGACTAATATTCTTATCGTAGGACTAGGAGGAGCTATCGGCAGCATATTACGTTACATTATTTCAAAACTGCTCAACGAAAACATCAGCAGTACATTTTCCTGGGGCACATTTGCCGTTAACATCATCGGATGTTTCATCATTGGAGCCGTTACAAGCTATGCACAGAAGCATGGGCTTAGTGGCGAAATGAAGCTTCTTCTCACAACAGGACTTTGTGGTGGATTCACCACATTCAGCACATTTTCTTTGGAGAATATTCAGCTTATTGACTCTAATCAAAATCTAATTTTGGGAATATACATTATCGCAACACTCTTTTGTTGCTTATTAACAACATATTGCGGCTTAAAATTGTTCTCTTAAAGTGATTTTTTCTTAAAACCGGCATAAAAAAAAATCCAATTTTATTTGCTTATTTTATATTAAAACATTAACTTTGCACCCTGAAAAAGTAATCCATTTCGGACAACTTTATTCAAAGCAAAAATGCAAAAGTTTTCCAAAACGAAAACCAAGCAAAATAGGCAAAGTAAGCAAATCTATTGATTTTCAACGAATTAAAAATCTAAAAGCCTTGAAAAACTGACAACATTTCCAACAAAAGTTGTCCAAAAGTTATCTAAAAAGTTCACTATTATAAACATACACCTATTAAAAAACGCCCTACCAACCATGGAGCTTTCCACATTTAAAATTACCAAGAGAGACGGACAGCAAGACAATTTCAGTCTTGACAAGATCATGAACGCTATTGCAAAGGCATTCATATCTGTAAACAAGCCCGTCGACTTAGAGACAATATCAAAGATTCTTGCGCATTTGGACATACGCAAGGACATTACTGTTGAGGACATTCAGAACCAGGTCGAGATTGCTCTCATGAAGGAGCAGTACTTTGATGTGGCTAAAAGTTTCATGCTCTACCGTCAGCGTCATACTGACACTCGCGAGACTCTTGAGAAACTTCAGTTCCTCTCTGATTATTGCTCAGCTTCAAACGCAGCTACAGGCTCAAAATATGATGCCAATGCAAATGTGGAAAAGAAGAACATCGCCACACTTATCGGCGAGCTTCCAAAGGCAGGTTTCATAAAGCTCAACCGTCGTATGCTCACTGACCGTATCAAGGAAATGTACGGAAAGCAGCTTGCAGACAAGTATATGGAGCTCCTTCAGCACCATTTTATATATAAGAATGACGAGACATCGCTTGCCAACTATTGCGCTTCCATCACCATGTACCCTTGGCTTCTTGAAGGTACAGGAGGCATTGGCGGCAACTCTACAGCTCCAACAAATCTCAAGTCGTTCTGTGGTGGTTTCATCAATATGGTGTTCATTGTGAGCAGTATGCTCTCTGGTGCATGCGCAACACCAGAATTCCTCATGTACCTCAACTACTTCATCGGCGAGGAATTCGGTCACGATTATTGGCAGCACCCTGAGGCACAGGCAGACCTTTCAAAGAAGGCTCGCACTATTGACAAGATCATCACCGACTGCTTCGAGCAGATTGTTTATTCTCTCAATCAGCCAACAGGTGCACGCAACTTCCAGGCAGTATTCTGGAACATTGCCTACTACGACAAACCATACTTCGAAAGCCTCTTTGGCGAATTCCGTTTCCCTGATGGCAGCAAGCCAAACTGGGAAGGTCTTTCTTGGCTTCAGAAGCGCTTCATGAAGTGGTTCAACAAGGAGCGTACAAAGACAATGCTCACATTCCCTGTTGAAACAATGGCACTCCTTACTGATCCAGAGACTCACGATGTTATAGATAAGGAATGGGGCGACTTCACTGCCGAAATGTATGCAGAGGGACATTCATTCTTCACATACATGAGTGATAATGCAGATTCATTGTCTTCTTGCTGCCGTCTCCGCAACGAGATTACCGACAACGGATTCTCTTACACTCTCGGCGCTGGTGGTGTCTCTACTGGTTCAAAGAGCGTGCTTACAGTCAACCTCAACCGTTGCGTCCAGTATGCAGTGAACAACAATCTTGACTACAAGGAGTTCCTCAAGGAAGTTCTTGAACTCATGCACAAGGTGCAGCTTGCTTACAACGAAAACCTCAAGACACTCCAGAGGAACGGCATGCTTCCACTCTTCGATGCAGGTTTCATAAATATCGGTCGCCAATACCTCACTATTGGTATCAACGGTCTTGTTGAAGCTGCAGAGTTCATGGGATTGAAGATTACAAACAACCCAGAATACCTTGAGTTCGTACAAGGAATTCTCGGCATTATCGAAACACTCAACAAGGAGTACAGTAAGCAGAAGGGAATTCTCTTCAACTGCGAGATGATTCCTGCAGAGAATGTTGGTGTAAAGCATGCTAAGTGGGACCGTGAAGACGGTTACTTCGTACCACGCGATTGCTACAACTCATATTTCTATGTAGTAGAAGACGAATCGCTCAACATCATCGACAAATTCCAACTTCATGGCGAGCCATACATCAAGCACCTCACTGGTGGTTCTGCTCTCCACATGAATCTTGAAGAGCACCTCTCTAAAGAGCAGTATCGCCAGCTTCTCCGCGTAGCTGCCAAGGAAGGATGTAATTACTTCACATTCAACATTCCAAACACTATCTGTAACGATTGTGGCACAATTGACAAGCGTTACCTCAAGGTTTGTCCTCACTGCGGCTCTACAAATGTTGACTACATGACACGTATCATCGGCTACTTGAAGCGCGTAAGCAACTTCTCACAGCCACGTCAGGAAGAAGCTTCTCGCCGATTCTATGCAGATGCAGGTCCATTGAAATAAGAAGTATCACTTTAATGAAATACGTAAACACAGGAGTGGTCTTTCAGGAAATACCCGGAGAGACCACTCTTTCTATCAACATATCCGCATGTCCATGCCATTGCCCCGGATGCCATTCCAAGTATTTGTGGGACGATATCGGCGTTGAGCTCACTGAAAGCATTCTCAATGAACTCATCGACCGCTACATGACAGACATCACTTGCATCTGCTTTATGGGAGGCGATGCAGACCCTGCCGAGGTAAACCACTTGGCAGCTTATGTAAAGGAAAATTATCCGCAGATAAAAACAGCATGGTACAGCGGAAGAATCAGGATACACAGAGATATAGAAAAAGCCAACTTCAACTACATAAAGGTTGGTCCTTTCCTTGAACACTTAGGGCCTCTCAACAAAGAAACCACCAATCAAAGGCTTTACAAGGTTACCAATGGAGAAGATCTTCAGGATATAACCTGCTTATTCTGGAAGAAGAAATAAGGACGAGGTTTAGTTATTCACCTCGTCCGTTAGTGTTATGGAGACTGTTTTGTCGCTGACACCGCGAATCTCCTCAAAGAGCTTAATGAAGTCAGTATCACCCTTTGTCCTTATCATGAAGTTGAGCGTAGTAGTCGGCTGAGTATATTCGTATCTGATGTAGGTGTCGCTCACATGAACTCCATACTTGTCGAACAGCACATTATAAGGATTTATTTCCGCCTGTTCTGCACCAAGTTTTATGCGTATAATTTTACTCTCCCAGTTCATGCGAAGCTGCTTCTCGTATTTGTCAAGAATTGTAAGGACAATAAGAATCATCACAGTTGTCAGTGAAGCCACAAGATACATTCCCGAACCTACGGCAAGTCCAACCATCGCCGTTATCCAAATTACGGCAGCCGTAGTAAGTCCTCTGACACTACCCTTACTTTGGATTATCGCACCGGCACCTAGAAAACCGATACCGCTAACTACCTGAGCAGCAATACGTCCAGGATCACCATTCTTTAATCCCATGTACACTTGTGGTATGTAGATAGAGACGAGCATGGCAAGCGTAGCACCCATTGAAATAAGCGCTATCGTACGCATACCAGCACGCTGTCCTTTATGTTTACGCTCTATACCAATCATTGCACCGAGCAAACCAGAAAGCACAAGCTTAAATACAGCACCCACTATATTTACCTCAGTACTGTTTATCAGATCTAACAAATATGAAACAGTCATATTATTCAATAATGATTCTTAATGATGACTTAAAAATAGTCAACTAATCAAATTTTAGTACCATAGCAAAGATCACCAGCATCACCAAGACCTGGCACAATGTATTTTCTCTCGTTCAGTTCCGAGTCAATGGCAACCGTCCAAACCGTAACATCCTTGTCCTTATATAGTTTCTCAAGATAGTCAATGCCCTGTTGAGAAGCTACTACAGCACAAATATGAGTATGCTTTGGCACACCTCTTGAAGAGAGCGCTTCAATGGCAAGTTCAAAGCTGCCTCCAGTTGCAAGCATCGGGTCGGCAATGATGACCACCTTTCCGTTCAAGTCAGGTGCAGCGATATACTCAACCTTTATGCCAACCTCCTGACATTCCTTGTCCTTGTAGTAGCGATAAGCACTCACAAAGGCATTTTCGGCACTGTCAAACATGTCAAGAAATCCCTGATGATAAGGTAATCCTGCACGGAAGATTGTTGCCAGTACCACCTTGTCTGAAACCAGGTTATGCTTCGCAATTCCAAGCGGAGTCTGTATGTCGGTTTCCTGATAGGCCAATGTTTTACTTACTTCGTACGCCATTATCCATCCAAGTCGCTGCATATTCCAACGGAATCGATGGTTGTCTTTTTGTATATTCACATCGCGAAGTTCCGACATTATCTTCTGAACAACGCTGTTTTCTGAGCAAAGATTTACGATTTTCATAGTGTCATATATGGTTAAATACCTTTTGCAAAGGTAAAGATTTATTTTCATTTCCTTGCACTATTGCAAGCATTTTTAGCTAATAACAAAAATTTTTGGCGAAAAAGTTTGATTTTCCGTTTCTTTTATGTAATTTTGCGCTCAAATGTAACAACTTAAAAACAATAATACCTTATGATTAAACTTGATATCACAAAAGCAGCTTCATTCCTTGCTGATGGCGCTGTTGATGCTCTCGAAGCACAGGTAAAGGCTGCTCAGCAGTCGCTTGAAGACGGCACATGTCCAGGTAATGACTTCCTCGGTTGGCTCCATCTTCCTTCGTCTATAACTCCAGAATTCATCCAGGAAATCCAGGATTGCGCTAATGTTCTCCGTGAAAACTGCGAAGCAATCGTAGTTGCAGGCATTGGAGGTTCTTATCTCGGTGCAAAGTGCGTTATTGAAGCTCTCAGCAACACTTTCGCTTGGCTCGTAGCAGACAAGAAGAATCCAACAATCCTCTTTGCAGGAAACAACATCGGTGAAGATTATCTCTACGAACTCACTGAGTATCTCAAGGGTAAGAAGTTCGGCGTTATCAATATCTCTAAGTCTGGTACTACAACAGAGACAGCTCTCGCATTCCGTCTTCTCAAGAAGCAGTGTGAGGACCAGTGTGGCAAGGAGATGGCAAAGAACGTTATCGTAGCAGTTACAGACGCCGTAAAGGGTGCTGCTCGTACATGCGCAACAAAGGAAGGCTACAAGACATTCGTCATTCCTGACAATGTTGGTGGTCGTTTCTCTGTTCTTACTCCTGTAGGTCTTCTCCCAATCGCTTGCGCAGGTTTCGACATTTGCAAACTCGTTGAAGGAGCACAGAAGATGGAAGTTGCTTGCGGCAAGGACGTTCCTTTCGCAGAGAACCCTGCAGCTCAGTATGCTGCTGTTCGTAACGCTCTCTACCAGAACGGCAAGAAGATTGAGATCATGGTGAACTATCAGCCTAAGCTCCACTTCTTCTCTGAGTGGTGGAAGCAGCTCTACGGCGAGTCAGAGGGTAAGGATCTCAAGGGCATCTTCCCTGCATCTTGCGACTTCACTACAGACCTCCACTCAATGGGTCAGTGGATTCAGAAAGGCGAGCGCACTATCTACGAGACAGTTATCAGCATCGAGAAGCCAGCTAACAAGGTGCTCTTCCCATCTGACGAGGAGAACCTCGACGGCCTTAACTTCCTCGCTGGCAAGCGTGTTGACGAGGTGAACAAGATGGCAGAACTCGGTACTCAGCTCGCTCATGTTGATGGTGGTGTGCCAAACATCCGCATCTCTGTTCCTGAGCTCAATGCTTACTATCTCGGTCAGCTCATCTACTTCTTCGAGATAGCTTGCGGCATCAGCGGTAATGTTCTCGGTGTAAACCCATTCAACCAGCCAGGTGTAGAGGCTTACAAGAAGAATATGTTCGCTCTTCTCGAGAAGCCAGGCTATGAGGCTGAAACTGAGGCTATCAAGAAGCGTCTTGCTGAATAATTGAACAAATCCTCGCCCTACATTAGGCAAACGATGCAATAAAGATACGATGTACAAAAAGAATATCGAACAATACTTACAGAAGAACGGCTTTAAGGAATTTGCCCCTAAAGCCGTTCTTTTTGACATGGATGGTGTCATCTACGATTCTATGCCTTGTCATGCCTATGCGTGGAACAAGGCTACTCAGGAGTTCGGGCTTCTCTTCACAGAAGAAGACACCTACATCCATGAAGGAATGCGTGGAGAGGAAGTAATTGCAAACTGCACTCGCGAGCAGAAAGGCTACGAAGCCAGCGAAGAAGAAATCCGCACTATTTATGGACGCAAGGCAGAGATTATTGCCACTGAGTTTGGCGTCATACCGAAAATGCCTGGCACTCACGAACTTATGCAAAAGCTTAAAGCTGCAGGAATGCTCATTGTAGTCGTTACCGGTTCTGGTCAGCATTCCACTCTTCGTCGCGTAGCTTCCGACCATGAAGGCCTTGTAAGTGAGGAACTTATCGTGTCGAGCAAGGATTGCACACGGGGCAAACCACATCCGCAGCCTTATCTCATAGGTCTTGAGAAAGCTGGCAGAGCACTCGGCAGAGAAGAAGCAATAAAGCCATGGGAAGCCATCGTCGTAGAGAATGCACCTATGGGCATTGAGGCAGGCGTAGCAGCCAAGATATTCACAATCGGCGTGAATACAGGACCTCTTGATGATAAACTCCTTTGGAATGCAGGTGCCGATCTCGTAATAAAGCCGATGACAGCACTCCGCGATTCCATTAGATTTCTTATAATTCAGATGCCGTAGAGACTATACTTTCCCAACATCTTAGCTGCCACTTCTGTAAAAGTAACAGAAGTGGCACTTCGCTATTTGAATTGTAACAGAAAATCATTTGTCAAAATCACTTTTTCTCACTTATGCATGTGCCATTTTGTTATATACACTTAGCGAAATGGACACATACAAGAAAAAGTGAGCAGGAATAACTTAAATAATAAGCAGAAGTTGTCCTCAAGTGTTAAAAAATGTGTAACTTTGCCGCGTAAAAATAAAAATATTCAACATTTTTAACAGTATGACACAATACATTAAACTTAGCAAAGGCCTAAACATTTCCCTCAAGGGAAAGGCAGCTCAGACTGTCAAGGAAGTGGCCTTAGGCGAAGACATTGCTATTGTACCTGCTGCTTTTGAAGGTCTCACACCAAAGGTATTAGTTAAGCAAGGTGACAAGGTAAAGGCTGGCGATGCTCTCTTCCAAGCGAAGAGCTGCGAAGCTGTCAAGGTCGTTTCACCAGTCAGCGGAACTGTTACTGAGGTGGTACGTGGCGATCGCCGCAAGGTGATGCTCGTGAAGGTTCAGGCAGACAGCGTGCAGGAGCAAAAGGACTTCGGTAAGAAAGACATCAAGAAGATGTCAGGTAATGAGATTGTTAGCTTGCTTTCAGAAAGCGGAATGTTGGCTTTTGTCAACCAGTTGCCTTACGACTGTGTTGTAGCCGATGCAGCCGTTACTCCGAAAGCAATTTTTGTTTCTGCCTTCCGCGACATGCCGCTCGAAGCAGAAGCAGAGGTTGAGTTTGCTGGTGAAGATGCAAACTTCAAGGCTGGTATTGCTGCTCTCGCTAAGATCGCAAAGACTTACGTCGGCATCAATACTGATCAGGAAGGTAAGGCATTCACTCAGGGACTCGATGCAGAGGTTGCTGTATTCAAGGGCAAGTGTCCTGCTGGCAACGTATCTGTTCAGGCTAACCACCTTGACCCAGTAAACAAGGGCGAGGTTGTATGGACAGTTGATCCAATGGCAGTTGTATTCATCGGTCGTCTCGTAAACACAGGCAAGGTTGACTTCTCTCGCGTTATCGCAGTTGCTGGTAGCGAGATGAACGAGCCATGCTACGTGAAGACTGTTGTAGGTCAGAACCTCAAGGCTATTCTCAAGGGTCAGCTCTCTTCTACAGAGAATGTCCGTATCATCAACGGCAACCCTCTGACAGGTGCTCTCTCTAACATCAACGACTATCTCTGGGCTACTTCTTCATGCGTAACAGCTATCCCTGAGAACTCATGCCCAGACGAACTTTTCGGCTGGATCATGCCACGCTTCAACCAGTTCTCTACAAGCCGCACTTACTTCTCTTGGCTCCAGGGCAAGAAAGAGTATGCTCTCGACGCTCGTATGAAGGGTGAGGCTCGCCACATGATCATGTCTGGTGAGTACGACAAGGTTTTCCCTATGGACATCTATCCAGAATATCTCGTAAAGGCTATCATCGCTCAGGACATCGACAAGATGGAGCAGCTTGGTATCTATGAGGTTTCTCCAAAGGACTTCGCCCTCGCAGAGTTCGTTTGTTCATCTAAGCAGCCCCTTCAGGCTATCGTTCGCGAAGGCTTGAACATGCTCAAGAAGGAAAACTCATAATCAATTATTAATTACAAATTGATAATTATTTAACATGAAATTCTTAGTTAATCTCCGTAATAACTTAAAGCCTAACTTCGAGGAAGGCGGAAAGTTTCACTACCTGAGAAGCGTATTCGACGGTTTCGACTCTTTCCTCTTCGTGCCAAACAATACGGCGAAGTCTGGCTCACACATTCATGATGCCGTTGACTCAAAGCGCGTCATCAGTTTTGTGGTTATAGCGCTCCTTCCTGCTCTCCTGTTCGGTATGTACAACATCGGCTACCAGAACGCTCTTGCTGCAGGTAAGCTCGCTGAAACTGGCTGCTGCGAGATGTTCCTTTACGGTATGCTCCAGGTATTGCCAAAGATTATTGTAAGCTACATCGTAGGTCTTTCTATCGAGTTCGCTTGGGCTCAATGGAAGGGCGAAGAAATCCACGAAGGTTTCCTTGCTTCAGGTATCATCATCCCTATGATCATCCCTGTAGGCTGCCCTCTTTGGATGCTCGCTATCGCTACAGCCTTCGCCGTAATCATCGGTAAGGAAATCTTCGGTGGTACAGGTATGAACATCTTCAACCCTGCCCTCGTAGCGCGCGCGTTCCTTTTCTTCTCTTATCCTACTATGATGAGTGGCGACAAGGTTTGGGTTGCTAACGACACATTCTTCGGTCTCGGAAACGAACTCCCTGACACATTCACAGCCGCTACCCCACTCGCTGAGGTTGCTGGTGGAAACTACAACGGCTGCATCTGCGACGCTATCATCGGTACTATCCCAGGTTCTATCGGCGAGACTTCCGTTATCGCTATCGCTCTTGGTGGTCTTCTCCTTCTCTTCACTAACGTAGCTTCATGGCGCACTATGCTCTCTGTATTCGTTGGTGGTGCTGTTGCTGGTCTTATCTTCAAGGCTACAGGTCAGACTACTATCGAATGGTACGAGCACATCGTTCTCGGTGGTTTCTGCTTCGGTGCAGTCTTCATGGCAACAGACCCTGTAACATCTTGCCGCACAAGCTGCGGACAGTATGTTTACGGCGTTCTCATCGGTCTTGTAGCAGTAACAGTTCGCGTACTCAACCCTGGTTATCCAGAGGGCATGATGCTCGCTATCCTCCTTATGAATATGTTCGCACCACTTATTGACTACTGCGTATTACAGCGCAACATCTCTAAGCGTGCTAAGCGTGCAACTAAATAATCATTACAACTATGGCAAAACTGAATACAAACTCTAATGTTTATACCATCGGTTACGCAATAGTAATGGTGGTTATCGTAGCTTTCCTCCTCGCTTTCATCTCTCAGTCTCTGAAGGAAAAGCAGGATGCAAACGTAGAGCTCGACTATAAGAAGCAGGTTCTCAACTCTCTCGACCTTCGCGATCTTCCTGACGCAGAGAAGACTTACGCAGAGGTTGTAAAGAGCGAGGAACAGATAGAAGACGGCTATAAGATCTTCACTTGCGAACTTGAAGGCAAGACAAAGTACGTGCTCACAGTAAAGGGCATGGGTCTTTGGGGTCCTATCTCTGGCTTCATTTCTCTCAACGACGACAAGCAGACAGTTTATGGCGTATTCTTCAACCACGAAGGCGAAACTGCCGGTCTTGGTGCTGAAATCAAGGATTCTAAGGCATGGCAGGACAAGTTCAAAGGCAAGAAGATTTCTGCCGAAGGCTCTTCTGACATCGCTCTCGGCGTAAAGAAGAATGTGGAAAACCCTGAAAGCGAAGTTGACGCCGTAACAGGTGCCACTCTTACTTCAGACGGTGTAAACCTCATGCTTAAGGAAGGTCTTGCAAAGTATAACGACTTCTTAAAGAAATAATTGAATTATGACAAACAAAGAAGCATTTATCAATCCGCTGAACCAAGACCATCCTATCCTCGTACAGGTGCTTGGTATCTGTTCAGCCTTGGCTGTAACATCTCAGCTTGAGCCAGCTATCGTGATGGGTCTCGCTGTGACTATCATTACAGCTCTTGCAAATGTTACGATCTCTGTTCTTCGTAACACTATTCCAAACCGTATTCGTATCATCGTACAGCTCGTTGTCGTAGCTGCTCTCGTTACTATCGTATCTCAGGTGCTCAAGGCTTTCGCATACGACGTTAGCGTTACGCTCTCTGTTTACGTAGGTCTTATCATTACAAACTGTATCCTTATGGGTCGTCTTGAGGCTTTCGCCATGACTAACAAGCCGCTGCCATCACTTATCGACGGTATTGCTAACGGTCTTGGCTACGCGTACATTCTTATTATAGTAGGTGGTGTTCGTGAACTTCTCGGCCGCGGTACTCTTCTCGGTTTCCGTATCATCCCAGAAGGAGCTTACGACTTCGGTTATGTTAACAACGGTATGATGACTATGTCTGTGATGTCACTCATCCTCCTCGGCATCGTTATCTGGGTACACCGTGCAATTACTAACAAATAATTGATTCTACAAAATGGAACATCAAATAGCATTATTCGTTAAGTCCATCTTTGTGGACAATATGATCTTCGCTTACTTCCTTGGTATGTGCTCTTTCTTGGCCGTATCAAAGAATGTGAAGACATCTTTCGGACTCGGACTTGCCGTTACCTTCGTGCTCCTCATTACCGTGCCTGTTGACTATCTTCTTCAGACAAAGGTATTGGACGCTAACGGAATCTTTGGACAGGATCTTACTTACCTTTCATTCATCCTCTTCATCGCCGTTATCGCAGGTATGGTACAGCTCGTCGAAATGATTGTAGAGCGTTTCTCTCCATCTCTCTACGCTGCACTTGGTATTTTCCTCCCTCTCATCGCTGTAAACTGTGCTATCATGGGTGCTTCACTCTTCATGCAGCAGCGCATCAACCTCGATCCTTCTAACACTCAGTACATCGGCGGCGTTGGCGACGCTATCGTTTACGCTCTCGGTTCTGGTATCGGTTGGACTCTCGCTATTTGCGCTATGGGTGCTATCCGTGAAAAGATGCAATACTCTGACGTGCCAAAGCCTCTCCAGGGTCTTGGTATCACTTTCATCACTGTAGGTCTCATGGGTATGGCAATGATGTGTTTCTCAGGTCTTAAAATCTAATTAGAGGAAATATATTATGAACTTTATTATATCAAGTATTGTCGTATTCCTCGTTGTTATCATTCTGCTCGTGGTGATTCTTCTTACAGCTAAGAAGTTCCTCTCACCAAGCGGAAATGTAAACATCGAGATCAACGGCGAACAAACTTTAAACGTGCCACAGGGTGCTTCACTCATGGCTACGTTGAACGAGAATGGCATCTTCCTTCCATCTGCTTGTGGTGGTAAGGCAAGCTGCGGACAATGTAAGGTACAGGTACTCGAAGGCGGCGGCGAAATCCTCGATTCAGAAAAGCCTCACTTCTCTCGCAAGGAGCAGAAGGCTGGCTGGCGTCTTGGTTGCCAATGCAAGGTTAAGAGCGACATGAAGATTCACGTTGACGAGTCTATCATGGGCGTTAAGGAATGGGAATGTACAGTTATCGGCAACCGCAACGTTGCTACATTCATCAAGGAGTACAAGGTGGCTCTTCCTCCAGGCGAGCACATGAACTTCGAGCCAGGTTCTTATGCACAGATTCGTATCCCAGCATTCGAGCTTGACTATAAGGACTTCGACCGCGAGCTTATCGGCGAGACTTATATTCCTGCTTGGGAGAAGTTCGGTCTCTTCGACCTCCATTGCTCTAACCCAACTCCAACAATCCGTGCTTACTCTATGGCTAACTACCCTGACGAGGGCGACATCATCACTCTTAATGTGCGTATCGCTACTCCTCCTTTCAAGCCAAAGGATCAGGGGCCAGGCTTCATGGATGTAAACCCAGGTATTGCATCTTCTTACATCTTCAACCTCAAGCCAGGTGATAAGGTTATCATGTCTGGTCCGTTCGGAGAGTTCCGTCCTCAGTACGGTTCTGGTCGTGAGATGATTTGGGTTGGTGGTGGTGCCGGTATGGCTCCTCTCCGCGCTCAGATCATGCACATGCTCAAGGGTAACGGTATCAACCCAGAAGATCGCCAGCGCCCTATGCACTATTTCTATGGTGCACGCGCTCTTGAGGAAATCCCATTCCTCGACGACTTCCTCCAGCTTGAAAAGGATTTCCCTAACTTCCACTTCCATCTTGCCCTCGACCGCCCAGATCCAAAGGCAGATGCAGCTGGAATCAAGTACACTCCTGGTTTCGTAGCTCCTGTTATGGGCGACACTTACCTCAAGCAGCACGAAGCTCCAGAAGATTGTGAGTACTACCTCTGTGGACCTCCTATGATGGCTAAGACTGTTCTCGACCTCCTCCACTCTCTTGGTGTAGAAGACGAGATGATCCGCTTCGATAACTTCGGTGGATAATATTTGACAACCAAAACGTGTTGTCCCCAAGATGTAGGGCGAAGTTTACTGAGCCGTCTTCATTTGCGAAACGGCTCGGAAATCCTCGCCCTACAATTTGTTTTTATATAATTCTGAATTTCTGCATTCTGCATTCCATTAAGACTATGCTAATATCCCAACAACTACGCCGCACAAGCATCGCAGAGTATCTGCTCTACATGTGGCAGATAGAAGACATCATACGCGCCTACGGCTGCTCTCTCACAGAGATTCGCAAGCGCTATATCTCTCAGTTCAACAACATTACGGACGAACAGAAGGAAGAGATGACCGACTGGTATGGCGATCTCATTAACATGATGACTCAGGAAGGTTGCCGTGAGAAAGGACATTTGCAGATAAACAAGGTTGTGATGATTCAGCTCGTAGAACTCCACAACCAGCTTCTTGATTCCTCAAAGTTTCCTTTCTATCGCTCTGAATACTACCGAGTTCTACCTTTTATCGTTGAACTCCGCAAGCGTGGCATGAACAACGAGGAGAACGAAGTGGAGACCTGCTTCAACGCCCTCTATGGTAAGATGATGCTTCGCCTTCAGAAGAAAGAGATTTCTAAAGAGACAGAAAACGCAATAAAGGAAATATCAACCTTCATCGGTATGCTTGCCGACTATTATCACAAAGACAAACAGAAGCCACTCTTCGACGAGGAATAATACTGTTAGTGTTTATTAGCTCTATTATTCTATGAATGTGCCACATATAGTTGACACTAACCTAAATATGCTTCTTTAGAATATTAGCAGCAATAGCACCAGAGAAATTGTGCCATACGCTAAAGAGAGCACCTGGAATTGTCGCTAACGGATACATTGAAAAATGTGTAGAAGCAAGGCTTGTGGCAAGACCGGAATTCTGCATTCCTACTTCAATGGCGATAGCGTTTCGTTTAGCGGCATCAAGTTTAAGCACTTTTCCAATGGTAAAACCGAGTGTTAAGCCGAGAGTGTTATGAAGTATGACAACGGCAATTATATACAATCCAGAAGATAGTACTCGATCAGCATTCACTCCCATGATAAGCCCCACGATGAGAGCTATGGCAAGTGTGGAGAACATCGGCAGAATACCAACAACCTTTTCTGTATATTTCCCCCAATAATGATTTGCCACAAAACCTAAAACTATTGGAAGAATTACGACTTGAATGACACTCATGAGCATCGCCACAACATCGACATTCACATCCTTTCCGGCAAGGATAAAAGTAAGAACAGGTGTCATGATAGGAGCCAATAAGGTAGATATGCCAGTCATTCCGACAGACAAAGCAATATCACCACCAGCAAGGTAAGTGATGACATTCGATGCCGTGCCTCCTGGACAACAACCTACAAGAATTACGCCAATAGCAATCTCCGTAGGTAACCCAAAAAGATTGCATAAAGTCCACGCAATAAGTGGCATAATGGTAAACTGTGCAGCACAACCTATAAGCACGGCTTTTGGCTTGGTGAACACCACCTTGAAGTCTTGCGGTTTAAGCGTCAATCCCATTCCAAACATCACAATGCCTAGAAGCCAGTTGATTGAAGAAGTAGGAATCCACGTGAATGTTTCTGGCAGTAACAACCCAATTGCTGCTACTGCCAGTACAATAATCGCTATCTGATTAGATATTATTCTGGAAATTCTGTAGAGAGTTTTCATTCTTTATCCCATGGATAACGCACATTCCATTCCTTGCGTAATTCGTCCATTTGGCGCATGATACGGATAGTTTCTTCATGTGGCATGTCGTTACATTCAATCTTACCCTCACGAATAGCCTCCATTGAAGCATATACCTGATATTCGTAACCAGTAATCTGCTTTGGACATTTTACGGTTTTGATAACTTGATAATCGTTATCAACAATAGTCATGCTCTGAGGATTATTAATGTTCTCTACAATGATATGACCTTTATCTCCTGAAATTATACCCTGACGATCACTCTTAACATAGTTTGAAGAAGTCAGCACAGCCATTCTTTCACCAGAATAATGAAGAATGATAGAGTTCTGACTGTCAACACCAGTATCTGTTAGCATACAAGAAGAAACAGTCTTCTCAATATCCGTTCCGAAAATCATGGCAGCGAAGTTCAGAGTATAAACACCAAGATCAAGTAGTGCACCTCCAGCGAGCTCTGGAAGATACATTCTCGGACGTTCTATATTAGGATAGCAGAGATTGGCAGTTATTACCTTAGGCATGCCGATAATACCACTTTCAATAGTCTCGTTAATAGTCTTTGAGAGTGGCATATAGCGTGTCCAGATTGCTTCAGTTATAAAAACATTTTCCTTGTGAGCACGTTCTATAATCTCTTCCGCCTGCCATGCAGTAGCTGTAAATGCCTTTTCACAGAGAATAGGTTTCTTATAGTCAAGACAAAGCATTACATTCTCGTAATGATGAGAATGAGGAGTTGCAATATAGACCAACTCTACAGCTTCATCTTTTACAAGATCTTCGTAAGAGCCATATGCCTTTGTTACACCATGAGATTCTTGAAACTTACGAGCTGTTTCAATGTTTCTTGAAGCGACAGCATATAGCTCCACTTCATTCATACCGTTTACTGTTTTAGCCATTTGGTCGGCTATCCAACCAGTACCAATAATACCGAGTTTAAATTTTTCCATCATTTAGATTATTTGCTGCAAAATTATAAATATTTATAATACTAACAAAGGAAATATCAGCTTTTTTTTATGCAACTATAGCATATTTGTATATTGGATGTTGCAAAAAGTTGGCAAATGCTTGAATATTTCAAATTATTTGACCCATTTTTCTTATTTAGGAAAAAAAAAATGTAACTTTGCGGCTGAAAGTTTCAAATAAAACTAATTTAAGATAATAAAAAAATGGTAAAAAGTGCACTTCAGCAGGCCCGTGCGGCTTATGCTCCAAAATTGCCAACTGCTCTCCAGGGTCCTGTTAAGGCTGTTGAGGGTGAGGCAACTCAGTCAGTAGGTAACCAGGAAGAAATCAAGGCTCTCTTCCCTAACACTTACGGCATGCCAGTTATCACTTTCGAGGCTGGCGAGAAGGATGAACTTCCAGCTTTCAATGTAGGTATTATTCTTTCTGGTGGTCAGGCTCCTGGCGGTCACAACGTTATCTCTGGTCTCTTTGATGGCGTGAAGTCTCTCAACCCAGAGAACAAGCTTTACGGTTTTATCCTCGGCCCTGGCGGTCTTGTTGACCACAACTATATGGAAATCACTCCTAAACTTATGGACGAATACCGCAATACTGGTGGTTTTGACATCATTGGTTCTGGTCGTACTAAGCTTGAGAAGGAAGAGCAGTTTGAGAAGGGGATCGAGATTCTTCGCGAACTCGGCATCAAGGCTCTCGTAATCATTGGTGGTGACGACTCTAACACTAACGCTTGCGTTCTCGCTGAGTACTATGCAGCAAAGAAGTACGGCGTTCAGGTTATCGGTTGTCCTAAGACTATCGACGGCGACCTCAAGAACGAGCAGATTGAGACTTCATTCGGTTTCGACACAGCTTGTAAGACATACTCTGAGCTTATCGGTAATATCCAGCGTGACTGTAACTCAGCTCGCAAGTACTGGCACTTCATCAAACTCATGGGTCGTTCAGCTTCTCATATCGCTCTTGAGTGTGCTCTCCAGTGCCAGCCAAACATCTGCCTCGTTTCAGAGGAAGTTGAGACTAAGGCAATGTCTCTCGACGACGTTGTAACTTATATCGCAGAGGCTGTTGCAGCTCGTGCTGCTGAAGGCAACAACTTCGGTACAGTCCTCATCCCAGAGGGTATCATCGAGTTCATCCCTGCTATCAAGAAGCTCATCGCAGAGCTCAACGAAGTTCTCGTTGACCCAGCAACTGGCGAAATGCGCGAATTCCCTTCTAAGGACGAGCAGGTTAAGTTCGTAAAGAGCCACATTGCTGCTGAGAACCTTGCTGTTCTTGAGTCTCTTCCAAAGGATGTTGAGCGTCAGCTCTGCCTCGACCGTGACCCACACGGAAACGTTCAGGTTTCTCTCATCGAGACAGAAAAGCTCCTCTCTGCAATGGTAGCTACTAAGCTTGAGGCCTGGAAGGCAGAAGGCAAGTACGTAGGCAAGTTCGGTACACAGCACCACTTCTTCGGTTATGAAGGTCGTTGCGCAGCTCCTTCTAACTACGATGCAGACTACTGCTACTCACTTGGTTACAACGCTTCTCGCCTCATCGCTAACGGCAAGACTGGCTACATGTCTGTAATCAAGAACACTACAGCTCCTGCTGCTGAGTGGATTGCTGGTGGTGTGCCTATCACAATGATGATGAACATCGAGCGTCGTAACGGTCAGAACAAGCCTGTTATCCGCAAGGCTCTCGTTGAGCTCGACGGTGCTCCATTCAAGTTCTTCGCTGCTCACCGTGAAGAATGGGCTAAGCAGACTGCTTACGTTTACCCAGGTCCTATCCAGTACTGGGGACCAACAGAGGTTTGCGACCAGTGTACTAAGACTCTTGCTCTCGAGCAGGCTAAGTAATGTCTAAAAGATTATTAGGTTTATCGTAGGTGTTAATGGCAAATAGGCTTATGGTAAAGAAATAAATATTATCATAACCATAAACCATAAATAAAAACTATAAACCTCAAAACATAAAAAAGTAGGGCGAGGATTTCCGAGCCGCCCATAAAACTACGGCTCAGTAAACTTCGCCCTATATTTTCACTTTCCCGATATAACTCTTTTATGACCAAAAAGAAGAAGCATAAACAAATCAAGAAAAACCATTCATGGCTTGGACTTAAGGGCGGACTTATAGTCGCTCTTATAGCAGGTCTTTATGTATGGGGATTTTATGCCTTCTTTGTAAGTCCTACAGGATTTCGCTGGCGTGCCTTATTTGGTGACCCAAAATATCCGAATGGATATGAGATTCGCGGCATTGACATTAGCCATTATCAAGAGAAAATTGATTGGAGAAAACTTCAGTTTGCAAGAATCGATAATTGCCCTCTTCGCTTTGTTCTTATCAAAGCAACAGAAGGCTCATCTCGTATTGACCCTTATTTCAAGAACAACTTCTATAACGCAAGAGAGTATGGTTTCAAACGAGGAGCATATCATTTTTGGTCAAATATCTCTTCTGCAAAATCACAGGCAAATTTCTTTATAAAGAACACAAATCTCACAAAAGGTGATTTGCCACCTGTTCTTGATGTTGAGACTTTCCCAAAAAACAAGGACATAGAGGATTTTCAGCGCGATTTATTAACTTGGCTTCATGCTGTTGAAGACAGATATCATTGCAAACCAATCATTTACACCAATTACAAGTTCAAACAACAATATTTGAACACACCTGTATTTAATCAATACCCACTTTGGATTGCGCATTATTACACGGAAGAAATGCAGTATGATGGCGAATGGAAATTCTGGCAACATACTGATATCGGTCGTCTTCCGGGCATAAAGGGTTATGTTGATTTCAATGTCTATAATGGAAGTTTCTATGATTTAGAGCGTCTGTGTATCAAGTAGTTATTGTTTGTGATACACCAGCTTGTAGTTCTACTTTCTTAATAAACTTTCCATGTATATAGATGTCCAATGTGATATCTGTTTTTGATTCTATCGTTGCATTTATGTTTTCTGCGGAAGTCCATACCAGTTCTTTGATCGTAATACCTCCGCGTACAGGAGCACCTTTAAGTTCACCTTCTGTCCATTTTGTTGGAGCTGCCGGTAAAATGTTGAGATAACAGCGATTTGATTCTGGCGAGTAATAAGATTGCAGAAGCATCTTTGTCAATATTGGCACAATCTCGCGATTACTCAAATCCGTCCAGTAAGGCTTAGAATCTGTTATAAGACGATAGGCAGTATCGCCGTCGCCAAGAGCAGCAGAAGAAAGGGCTAGCTGTACGAAACCAGCATCCAATCCTTTTATATTCTGTTTGTTACGATATTCTATACAAGTCTTAATCGTAGTGCGACAAGCTTCGCGAATGTCATAGTTGCGATAGATAATAGGATCGTTTCTATAGAAAAGGCCAAGCAGTTGCGGAACATCTGGCAATTCTTGGTTGTTCAACGTTTCTCCAAGAAGATTGCGACGCATTTCTTCATTACGGTCAATCTGATATGGAGGGAGAAGTGAAAGCACTTGTTCGCATTTCGGAATCAGTTCCTGATAGTACGACATGTTCTCGTCCATATCGTTTGAGAGTATGTTGCAAGTTGAAATCAGGTCACGATAAAAGAAGATATGTGCAGTAACCTCCATAGTTGGATCGTTCTTGGAAATCAGATAAAAGCCAAAGCTATCCTTGCTTTTTAGCGTTTTCTCTATTTCCTCGCGTACATTTCTCATATAAGGGAAAACCTTGTCTTTAAGGAAATCCTTATCAAGAGTATAGAGATAATAGTCATAGAGAAAAGAAGCTTGAATTTCTTGTTTTACCAGAGAACTGAGTTTTGGCAGAGCAGAGAAATTATCTGTTTCTATAACTTGTAAATCGCCGTAACAAAGTCCTTTGTAAAACATCTTGTTGTACATTTCCGAGATGGCGTTATCCGTCTCGTCTGCATTACGAAGCGTAAACGAGATAGTTTTACTTTCAACCTTATGCAATGGCAAATGACGGTTAAATAACATTTCATAAATTTGTTCAGGAAGACGCTTGTTTTTCTTCTCGGAGAAGTTTATTTGATTCTCTACCAGTAAGTTGTCAATCTTGCGATTCAGTTCTGTAGGATTTGATTCAAGACTAGAAATAAGAGTTTTTGAGGCTACGATAATAATTGCTTCTGTAGCATCCTTCAGTTTGATTTCCTCGTTTCCAATTGTTGTCTTTGTGTTGTTTGCAAAAACGCGTATAACTGCCTCATTTCCAGAAAGCAAAGTGTCTCCATTGTTTACTTGCTTTGAGAATGAACTTAACACATGGATATAATTATCCATTGCCTTGATGGTAGTCTTTGCTCCTGTAGTATTCTTCTTGCTTTTTGAATTCGGAGGCAAAATCTTAATGATTTGATTGAGCGAACCTTTGTCTGCATGAAGGAAAATAACTGCAAAATCATCTTTTCTTGAAACAAATGTTTTTTGAGTAAATTCACCTGATTCCGTAATGTATCTCTCTATAATATCACCATCTTTGATGTTTTCATAACGGCTCTGCATAACAGTATTAGCTATGTTGAGGTTCAGGACATTATAAAATTTCTTATACGAAAGGGAAAGGCTGTTCTTTTGAGAATTTGCAGACATCTCAATTGTGTTTATGCCGTTTCCGCATACGATGAACGATTCTTCGTTGGAGTTAGCAAAAGCATTTGTATGTGCTATTGCTATACTAAGGAGAAAAGTGATTGTATATAATAGTTTCTTCATATTCTTTTATTAATGAGAAAACAAGAATTAATGATATTAATTATGAGGAGAAAAGATAAAGCTTAACGAACTATTCTTTAGTGAATTCCATCCATTTTGCAGCAAGATTTCTCTCAAATGCTGATGATGTTTGAGGAACATAGAACTGCGCATTAACAATTTCATCTGGCAGATACTGTTGTGAAGTATAGTTTCCCGGATAGTCATGCGGATATTTATAGCCATCGTTATAGCCAAGCTCTTTCATGAGATTTGTAGGAGCATTGCGAATGTGCATTGGAACAGGCAGATTTCCTGTCTGCTTGACAACTTCAAGAGCAGTATTAATACCCATGTAAGCAGAATTGCTCTTTGGAGACATTGCTAGATAAACTACAGCTTCTGCAAGTGGAATTCTACCTTCCGGCCAACCAATCTTAGCAACTGCATCAAACGCAGCATTGGCAATTAGCAAAGCATTCGGATTGGCCAAGCCAATGTCTTCCGTTGCACTTATCACAACACGACGAGCAATAAATGTAGGATCTTCGCCACCTTCAATCATGCGAGCAAGATAATAGAGTGCAGCTTGCGGGTCACTACCACGAATGCTCTTAATGAAAGCAGAGATTATGTCGTAGTGCATGTCCCCAAGTTTATCATAAGCAAGTGGTGTAGCCTCAAGCTGTTTTTCAACAAGAGCGTCGGTAATAACTAGTTTTCCATCGACAGCTGCCTCTTGAAGAAGTTCCAATATTCCAAGCAAACGACGAGCATCACCACCAGAGAATCGCAGTAAAGCGCCTGTTTCCTTCACATCTATTTGTAGTTTCTTCAGTTCTACATCTGTTGTAATGGCACGATTCAAGAGTTGCTGCAAATCGTCTTTCTCAAATGCTTTCAGAACATAAACCTGACAGCGTGAGAGCAAAGGACGGATAACCTCAAAAGAAGGATTCTCTGTAGTAGCACCAATCAAGGTGAAAGTACCGCGTTCAACAGCACCCAAAAGTGAATCTTGCTGAGATTTCGAGAAGCGATGTATTTCGTCTATGAAGAGAATCGGACGACTTCCCTGATTGAAAAGCGTTGCTTGTTTAGCGCGATCAATAACCTCTCGCACATCTTTCACACCGCTTGTAACAGCAGACAATGTGTAAAACGGCACTTTAGCAGAGTTTGCGATAATCTCTGCAAGCGTGGTTTTACCGACACCGGGAGGTCCCCAGAGTATCATTGAAGGTATATGCTGCTGCTCAATCATATTTCGCAACATACATCCAGGACCTATCAGGTGCTGTTGTCCTATATAATCGGCAAGCGTTCTTGGACGAAGTCTTTCTGCAAGTGGTAGCATATTTTATTATCTTTTATCAAAGAATGAACTTTGAAGAATGTTCTTTATTATTTGTTTTTTGTGATTTGTTTAACAGAAGTTCAAGGTCTTTTACCATATGGATTTTGACTTGCTTCTGAACTCCTTTCGCCTATGGAAATTTAATCCGGCATAAAGGCTTATAGAGCCTAGTGCATTTGACGTATGGAATTGATCTCTTGTGTAAGAATAGTAATGCCAGATCGTGCTGCATCCGGCAAACCATCTCATATTATTATATACAATTGCAAAGCGTCCGCAGCCATCGAAGTTCACATTATTTATCTTGAAATCACGATAAGAAAATGATTCACTTTCTATATCGCTGAATGCTTTCTTAAAGGATATTCCTGCCGTTACAGAACCTGAGAGAAGCAGATTCTTCATTGGAACATAGTTGTAGGCATAACCTCCGGAAACAGTAAGTGCTCCGAGATCAAGTTTATTGAAGCGTATTGTAGTGTCAAGCTCTATGTAATCTTTTATCAAAGGCAGTTTCTTCACAACGGCATCCACTAAAGTCGTACTCAGTTCGTTATGGTCAATTTTCAGGCGATGATACACATAACCAAGCCCCAATATTGGAGAACCAGCGCTTTTCTTCTGACAACTGCTTTGGGCAAATGCTGCCGGATAAGAGAACTTCCGGTGATTAAACACATATTGCACATCAACACCGCGAACAGCAGTTTCCATTCCCTTTAGCGAAAGGTTTTCAAAAGTCAGAGCATCAACATCTTTCAGTAGAGAAACCTTTCGGATTTTATAGTTGTCGCTCGATTTTCGCCAAATCAAATCAATGGAGCAAATAGGCGTATAGAAACAGAAACTCCAATCCTTTGCACTTGGTGAGCTAAAGTTCTTTATGTCAAAAGTATATCCCAAGAAAGCCCAACGCCATCCTGCATAAGGACCAATCTTTGTTCTATTTTCTGGGGAAAAAACTATTTCCTGTCCGGATTCAGATTTCAACTTGTACGACTCGATGTAAGAATTCACTTCTGCCATCGCTGCCCAATTGTACTCTTGCGGCCGAATGTAAGTTGTATCTACATCGTTAATATAATCAAAAACACCACTTACCACATTCCCAAGTTTCTGCAAAATATTCGTCTTCTTAGCAAGTTCCTCTTCTTGAGAAACAACACAAACTGAATCCGCTTGCTCAGCCATAACAGGCAAAGCAAGGAAAGCTAGCAATATGATTACGAGTTTCTTCAATTATCTATTGTCGTAGATTTCTTTTTACATCAGAATTTCTCAAGCATTCTGTCCATCACCCAGTTCGTCGGTGTGGCTGAAATGCTCGTGCAGTCGCAGGTGTCACGACCTAGAAGCGTGTTTACAACCTTTGTAATCAAAGGCAACTGAACTACTGGAGGAGGTGCTATTTCTATGTCATTCTTGCCTTCCGTAGTAAGAAGAGTTATCGGTTCATAAGTGAATGTAGAGAACTTCAAGGTTCCTTTGTCGCCTATAACATAGATGCGGTCTTCCTTTGCAGAAGGATGGCTGACGAATGTCCAAGAGCCAGAAGCTGGAAGTCCGTTCTCAAACCTGAAGCAAGCACTTACCGAATCTTCTGCCTCGTATATACCGCCGCGGTTTGCATGCATGCCTTTTGCTTCCGTAATAACGCCGAAAAGCTGCTGAAGAAAATCAAGCTGATGCGCAGCAAGATCATAGAAATAACCACCTCCGGCTATGTCCGGTTGAAGTCGCCAAGGCAGTTTGCTTGGAGCATTATAGTCAACTTCATTCGGCGGACAAGCGAAGCGAATCTGCACATTAAGCACATTTCCGATTGCGCCATTCTGTATAAGTTCCTTGACGCGGTTGAAATAAGGAAGTTCACGACGATAATAAGCAACGAAGCAAGGTACTCCAGTACGCTCACTCACGCGGTTTATTCGCACACATTCGTCGTAGTTTGCAGCCAGTGGTTTCTCGATGTAGCAAGGTTTTCCAGCCTGCATCGCCATAACAGCAAATGTGGCATGAGAAGACGGAGGCGTGGCAATGTAGATTGCGTTCACATCAACATCGTCTATCAGCTCTTGCGCATCTGTGTACCAATGCGGAATATTATGTCGGTGGGCATAGCTTTTTGCCTTTTCTGGAGTACGGCTCATAACAGCCACAACCTCGGAATTCGGAATCATGGAGAAGGCAGGACCTGATTTCGTCTCTGTCACATCACCACAACCAATAAAGCCCCATTTCAGTTTTTTCATAATTCTATAAGTTTGTTTTCTGTTTCAAGCGCATGCATTACGCAATAGCGAGCTTCGGGATAGATGTTTTCTATCTGCTTGAAAATCTCGGCCATTGTCGTGCGATTGCTTTCGTGCTCATGCGGACAAAGTTTTACTTGCTTTTGGAAATCGTTTATTCCAGCATATTCCTCCAAGTCAGTTTCATCAATCATGCATAACGGTCGAATGATGGTTATTGGCATCTTCTTCATTTTCAGCATGGCTGGCATCGTTGAAAACTGTCCCTGAAAGAAGAGATTAAGCATCGTAGTATGTATAATGTCGTCACGATGATGACCAAGTGCTATCTTGTTGCAGCCAAGTCGCTGCGCAGTTTCAAAGAGAGTCTTGCGTCGGTTCCATGAGCAAAGGAAACAAGGTGTCTTGGTCTTTCTGTTGGAACCTTCCTTGCTATTTTCCTCGAAATCGTATCCGATGCTTGTTTCTTCGCAGACAAACTCCACCCCATTTTCCTTGCAGAAATTCTCCAGATAGTCGGTACTGCTTTCGTACGAGATCTCTTTTATTCGAACATGAAGAGCGATAACAGTAAAATCCGGACGAGAAACTCTTGCTCTTTGTCCAAGCAGTTTCACTAGCGCGAGAGAGTCTTTTCCACCCGAAAGTCCGATGAGAACTTTGTCCCCATCTTCTATCAGGTGGTATTCGCGCATCGCTTTGTTCAAGTGTGAATAGAGCTTGCGTTCAAGTTTCTTTTCTGGTGTTAATTTCATTATTTTTTATAATGCACTGGGAAGTGACTCAAAATCCTTAGGAAAACGAGTCAAAATCCTTAGGGAAATATTTATCATCCAAGAAGGTTCTTCGCGTTGAGAATTGCAGCGTCAGTAATACTGCTGCCCGAAAGCATTTGGGCAATCTCGTTGACACGCTCTTCCGGAGTAAGGCAAAACATTCTTGATGTAGTGCCTTGTTCGGTTTCCTCCTTTTGAACTTTATAGTGATTATGTCCCTTGGCAGCAATCTGTGGCAAGTGGGTTATGCTGATAACCTGTCGTTCTTGTTTGCCCATGTCTGCCATGATGAGCGCCATTTTCTCAGCTACCTTTCCGCTTACGCCGGTGTCTATCTCATCAAAGATTATGGTTGGAAGACTTACCGCACTACTAATCATAGCTTTTAGCGAAAGCATTACACGAGCAATCTCACCACCGGAAGCAACTTGAGATACTGGTGCAAGAGCCGTTGAAGTATTTGCAGAGAAAAGGAATTGTACGCAATCAGAGCCTGTTTTGGCGAGTTCTTCACTTGGAGTTATTTCCACTTCAAATCTAACCTTTGGAATGCCAAGCGGTACAAGGAGCTCGAGCATTTTCTCCTGAACCTTGCAAGCTGCTTTTTTGCGAGAGTTTGTCAGAATGTCCGCCTTTGCCTTTGCCTTTGCGAGAGCCTTCTCCATAGCCTCCTTCAGTTCAGCAAGTTCCTCATCGAAATTGTCTATATGCGAGAGTTTCTCATCAATTTCCTCCTTATATATAATAAGGTCTTCTACCGTCAGCTTATTGTATTTCTTGAGTAGAGAGTAAATGAGGTCAAGTTTATCGTTTATTTTCTCCAGCTGTTGAGGGTCATCGTCTATGCTTTCTGCTGCATCAGAAACCTCGTCAGAAAGGTCTTTCAACTCTTCGTAAGCATCGTTCATGCGATTGTAAACATCCTCTATCGAAGGGTAAACATCAAGCAGACCTTCAAGTTTGCGAACCACTTCCCTCAATCCGTCTATCGTATTGTAACCACGAGAATCGCCGGAGAGAATGTTATCCGCCTCATATAGAGAACTCTTTATGTCCTCAGCATGAGCAAGAAGTTCCTGTTCCTGCTCTAGTTCTTCCTGCATGCCAGGCTTCAGTTCAATCTCCGAAAGCTTCTCTTGCTGAAAACGAAGATAGTCTTCATCCTTCTTTGCCTCCTCTATGCTGCGTTCAAGAGCTTTCAGTTGTTGCTTTGCCGTTTGATATTGCGCGAATTCCTTCTGGTAGTCAGCAAGGAGCTTTGCGTTGTCTGCGATTATATCAACCACATTAAGCTGGAAGTTCTCGTCGTTTATAAGCAGGTTCTTGTGTTGAGAATGAATGTCAATAAGGTAAGTGCCAATTGCCTTCATCGTTGTCAGAGGCACGGGAGTGTCGTTTATGAAAGAACGGCTCTTGCCTGTTGCGGTTATTTCGCGACGGAGAATAAGTTCTTGCCCATCAAGGTCAAGGTCGGAAACAATGGTTTCAAGCCCTTCCCCACTCCCTTTTTCCAGAACCTTAGGCGTTGTGAAGTTTGCTTCAATGATGCATTTCTGCTGTCCAAGTTTTATCTGTTTTGAGTCAGCTCGTTGTCCGAGAAGCAGGTTTATTGCACCGAGAATGATACTCTTTCCGGCTCCCGTTTCACCGGTTATAACAGAGAATCCTTCATGGAAATCTATGTCAAGAGTATCTATCAAAGTGAAGTTTTTTATGTACAAATGTGTAAGCACGACTTTTCAATTTTGTAATTATTCGCGACAAAATTAGTATTTTTTATCGAATTTAAGCTATAATATTAAGAAAAATTTTGTGAAGTTATAAATTCTTTATAATTTTGTCCGCGTAATTAATAATAACAACAGCTTTTTATATTAAAGAAAACTATGTCTAATGTTAATGAAAAACTCTTTACCGAGTTTGTTGCGCCTACCACTCAGGAATGGATGGACAAAATCCAGGTTGACCTGAAGGGCGCTGATTTCAACAAACGAATGGTATGGAGAACAAATGAAGGCTTCAATGTAATGCCTTTCTATCGCAGCGAGGACATCAAGGATCTCGCCGCTGTGAAGTCTATGCCAGGCGAATTCCCATTCGTTCGTGGTAACAAAGTTGACAACAACCTTTGGTTCGTTCGTCAGAACATCACTGTTGAGTGTCCGAAAGCAGCTAATGAGAAAGCTCTCGACGTTCTCAACAAGGGTGTTGACTCTATCGGTTTCGTCATCAAGGCTGATGATGTAAGCAAGGAGTTCGTTGCTACTCTTCTTAACGGAATTCTCCCACAGTATGTAGAACTCAACTTCATGACTTGCCAGTGCAAGTCGGTTGAACTTGCTCAGATTCTCGTTGAGTACTACAAGGAGAACAACTATCCTCTCGCAGAACTCAAGGGTTCTATCGACTTCGACCCAATCGCAAAGATTCTTCAGAAGGGCAAGGATCGCTCTGACGTTATCGCTCAGGCTAAGCCTCTCATCGAAGCTCTCGCAGAACTTCCAGAATACAAGTGCGTGAATGTAAACTCAGTAGCTCTCAACAACGCTGGTGCTTACATCTTCCAGGAGCTCGGTTACGCTCTCGCTTGGGGTGCTGAATACATGCAGCAGCTCACAGAGATGGGTATCGACGCTACAGAAGCTGGCAAGCGCATCAAGTTCAACATGGGTGTTTCTGACAACTACTTCATGGAGATCGCCAAGTTCCGCGCTGCTCGTATGCTTTGGGCACAGATTGTTAAGCAGTTCGAGCCTTCTTGCGACTGCGCTTGCAAGATGCATGTTTGTGCTTACACATCTGAATTCAACCAGACAGTATTCGACTCTTACGTGAACCTTCTCCGTTCACAAACAGAGGCAATGTCTGCTGCTATCGCAAATGTTGACTCTATCGTAGTCGTTCCTTTCGATACTCCTTACGAGGTTCCAACAGAGTTCGCTGAGCGTATCGCTCGCAACCAGCAGCTCCTTCTCAAGGAAGAGGCTCACTTCGACAAGCTCGTTGACGTTGCTGGTGGTTCTTACACTATCGAGCATCTCACAGACGCTATCGCACAGGAAGCTTGGAAGCTCTTCCTCGAGGTTGAGAACGCTGGCGGTTTCCTCGCTGAATCTCTCAATGGTAATATCCAGAACGCCGTTAACGCTTCTAACGACAAGCGTCATGCTGATGCTGCAAAGCGTAAGGAATTCATCCTCGGTACAAACCAGTTCCCTAACTTCACTGAGGTTTCTGACGGCAAGAAGCCAGTTGCCAAGTGCTGCTGTTGCTCAGAGGCAGGTGAGATTCCTGCTCTCAAGACAGCTCGTCTCGCTTCTGACTTTGAGAACCTCCGTCTCGCTACAGAGAACGCAGAGAAGCAGCCAGTGGCATTCATGCTCACTATCGGTAACCTCGCTATGCGTCAGGCTCGTGCTCAGTTCTCTTGCAACTTCCTCGCAGCTGCCGGCTATAAGGTAATTGACAACCTCGGCTTTGAAACTGTAGAGAAGGGTGTTGACGCTGCTCTCGAGGCAGGTGCTGACATCGTTGTTATCTGCTCTTCAGACGATGAGTATGCTGAATACGCTATCCCTGCATTCCAGTACCTCAACGGTCGCGCAATGTATGTAGTAGCTGGTGCTCCTGCATGCTCAGAAGACCTCAAGGCAGCAGGCATCGAGAACTTTATCAATGTTAAGTCTAACCAGCTTGAGACCCTCAAGGCTTATAGCGCAAAACTTGGACTCTAATTATGGCAAGAAAAGATTTTAATTCAATAGACATACATGCTGGCATTGCAGCTAAGAATGGTCAGCAGTGGCAAAAGGATAATAACATTTCTGCCAATTGGAGAACTCCAGAGCAGATTGATATCCAGCCTGTTTACACACAGGAAGACCTTGACGGTATGGAGCACCTTGAGTTTGCAGCAGGTATTCCTCCATTCCTCCGTGGTCCTTATTCAATGATGTACCCATTCCGCCCTTGGACTATCCGTCAGTATGCCGGATTCTCTACTGCGGAAGAGTCAAATGCATTCTATCGCCGTAACCTCGCTTCTGGTCAGAAGGGTCTTTCTGTAGCCTTCGACCTTCCTACTCACCGCGGTTACGACCCAGACAACCAGCGTGTAGTTGGTGATGTTGGTAAGGCTGGTGTGAGCATCTGTTCTATCGAGAACATGAAGGTTCTCTTCGGTGGTATTCCATTGAACAAGATGTCTGTCTCTATGACAATGAACGGTGCCGTTCTCCCTATCCTCGCTTTCTATATCGTGGCAGGTCTTGAGCAGGGCGCTAAGCTCGAAGAGATGGCTGGTACTATCCAGAACGATATCCTCAAGGAATTCATGGTGCGTAACACTTACATCTACCCACCTGCATTCTCAATGAAGATCATCGCTGACATCTTCGAGTTCACTTCACAGAACATGCCTAAGTTCAACTCAATCTCTATCTCTGGTTACCACATGCAGGAAGCAGGTGCTACAGCAGATATCGAGCTCGCTTACACTCTCGCCGACGGTATGGACTACCTCCGCGCTGGTGTTAACGCAGGTATTGATGTTGACGCATTCGCTCCACGCCTCTCATTCTTCTGGGCTATTGGTATGAACCACTTCATGGAGATTGCAAAGATGCGTGCCGGTCGTCTTCTCTGGGCTAAGATCGTGAAGAGCTTCGGTGCGAAGAACCCTAAGTCAATGGCTCTCCGTACTCACTCTCAGACATCTGGTTGGTCGCTCACAGAGCAGGACCCATTCAACAATGTTGGTCGTACTTGTATCGAGGCTATGGCTGCCGTTCTTGGTCACACTCAGTCTCTCCATACAAACGCTCTTGACGAGGCTATCGCTCTTCCAACAGACTTCTCTGCTCGTATCGCTCGTAACACTCAGATCTACATCCAGAACGAGACTAAGGTCTGCAAGCAGATCGACCCATGGGCAGGTTCTTACTACGTAGAGACTCTCACTAACGAACTCGTACACAAGGCTTGGGCTCTCATCCAGGAAGTTGAGAAGCTTGGCGGTATGGCTAAGGCTATCGAGACTGGTCTTCCAAAGATGCGTATTGAGGAAGCAGCTGCTCGTACTCAGGCTCGTATCGACTCAGGCACTCAGACTATCGTTGGTATCAACAAGTATCGTCTCGACCACGAGGATCCTATCGATATCCTCGCTATCGACAACACAGCCGTTCGTCTCCAGCAGGAAGAGAACCTCAAGGTGCTTCGTGAAGGCCGCGACGAGGAAGTTTGCAAGCGTGAACTCGCTAAGCTTACAGAAATCGTTCGCACTCAGGAAGGCAACCTCCTTGCACAGGCAGTTGAGTGTGCTAAGGTTCGTTGTACTCTCGGTGAAATCTCTGACGCTTGCGAAGAGGTTGTAGGACGTTACAAGGCAGTAATCAAAACTATTTCAGGCGTGTATAAATCAGAATCAGGTTCGAACGCAATGTTCGACGAGGCTTGCGCTCTCACAGAGAAGTTCGCACAGCAGGAAGGTCGTCGCCCACGTATCTTCATCGCCAAGATGGGTCAGGACGGACACGACCGTGGTGCAAAGGTTGTTGCTACAGGTTATGCTGACTGCGGTTACGACGTTGATATGGGACCTCTCTTCCAGACACCAGCAGAAGCTGCTCGTGAGGCTGTAGAGAACGACGTTCACATCGTAGGTGCTTCTTCACTCGCAGCAGGTCACTTGACTCTCATTCCACAGCTCATCGAAGAACTCAAGAAGCTCGGTCGTGAGGACATCATGGTTGTTGCAGGTGGTGTAATCCCTGCTCAGGACTACGATGCACTCTACAAGGCAGGCGTTGCAGCTATCTTCGGTCCTGGTACTCCTGTTGCTAAGTCAGCTATCGAGATGATGAAGCTCATGATGGACGAGGATTAATAAAACTACTATAGTATAATTATTCCCCATGTCAGTGTAATTGGCATGGGGAATTTTTGTATGGTTTAATCCGTAAATGCAGCATGTAAGTAAAACGCGCGAAATGCTTACAATATGTCATTTCTGCCATTGTCAGAATTGCGCCTAATCTGTATCGCAAAAAAAGGAAAAACTGCCGTAAATGAGTTAAAAAATGCCTTATTTTGACTCTAAAATCATATCCCCTAGGGAGGCAAGTCGTAATCCTTAGGATTATGATGTGTAATCCTTGGAGAAACACTCGCTAAGTCACTGCCTTTTTCGGCTTATTTCGGCGTTTTTTGGATGTCTTTCAAGGAAAATCTGCTATAACTCTCTGATTATCAATACTGTAATATCTTCACGAGGCTTCCGTATTTGCGGATAAATGTCAGCAATAACATTTCACGCCATTCTCAGCGACTTGCCAAAATCCGGATGTAAGCAAAATGCCCGAAATGCTTACAATTTGCATATTATGACCGTAATCGAAAGTATGTTTAAGGCGTAACCAAAGCATATCTTAGGTGTAACCAAAAGCGTCACCGACCGTATCCAAGCGTTACCAAAAGGCGTTGCCGTTACCGTTGCCTTAAAATCTGCATTAGGTATAGAAGCCCTCGCGTACATATATTATATATTTTTTAATTAATGAAAAATCATTAATAATATAAAATGGGCTTAAATTGAATGTGTGTGCATTTTTTACGGCAACGGTAACGGCAACGCTTTTGGGTTACACCTTTTACCAAAGCTTGAGACGCTTCTCAGGTGCGATGTACATACCGTCGCCTTCCTTCACATCGAATGCTTGATAGAAAGCGTCAATGTGGCGAAGTGCGTCATTCACACGGATGAAACCGATAGAGTGAACATCGTTCTTCTGGAGATACTTCAAGCCCTGCTCTGTCCAGTTTCCTGCCCAAACGCCAGCATAAGCAAGGAAGAAACGCTGCATAGGAGTAAAGCCATCAGCATCTGTAAGCGGATTCTCCTTAATCGCAATGTTGAGAGCTTCCATTGCTACCATGAGACCGCCATGGTCAGCGAGGTTCTCGCCGTTGGTCATCTTACCATTGCTCTTAAGACCAGGAAGAACATCAACTGTGTCAAAGTAGCTTGCATAGAAATCAGCCTTCTTCTGGAATGCCTCGCGGTCAGACTTCTGCCACCAAGCGCTCATGTTACCGTTCTTGTCGTAGAGTGAACCCTTGTCGTCGAAGCCGTGAGTCATCTCATGACCGATAACCACACCAATGGCACCATAGTTTGCTGCGTCGTCAGCCTCTGGGTTGAAGTATGGTGGTTGGAGAATACCAGCAGGGAAGCAGATCTCGTTTGTTGTAGGGTTGTAGTATGCATTGACCGTCTGTGGAGTCATGTGCCACTCTGTTGGGTCAACCTTCTTGCCCGCAGTGCGACGCAGATGGTCCTTTGTCTTGTATTCAGAGACTGCCTGAGCATTCTCGATGAAAGACTTTTTGGGGTCGATAGTGATTTCAGAAATGTCCTCCCACTTGTCAGGATAGCCAATCTTCACACGGAAAGTAGAGAGTTTCTGGATAGCAGCATACTTGGTAGTCGCTGACATCCAATCCTGTTCGATGATGCGGATGCCGAGTGCCTTCTGGAGATTGGCAACGAGCTGTTCCATACGCTTCTTGCTGCTCTCAGGGAAATAGCGCTCCACATACATCTTACCTATCTGCTCGCCGAAAGCTCCGTTCACCTGAGCGAGACAGCGCTGCCAGCGTGGCTTCATCTCAGTCTTGCCTTCCATAACCTTGCCGTAGAAGTCAAAGTTTGCCTCTGTAACCTCATCGCTGAGCATTGACGCTGTAGAAGAAATCAAGTCCCATTCCATGTAGGCGCGGAGAAGTTCGAGAGAGATTGTTGGCTCGTAAGTGTTAATCCAATCGAAGTAGCGGAGGTTGCCAACGATGACTTCCTGCATGCAGTCGTCAGACACGCCGCGACGCTTCATGGAAGCTGTAATATCTACATTAGGCCACTTCTCCTTAAACTCCTTCATTGTCATCTTGTTGTAGAGTTTCTCTACATCACGACGCTCTGTCTGAGTCATGGAATGGTCGGCGATGAGCATTTCAAGATCATAAACGAGCTGTGCCTTCTTCTTGCCGTTCTTGATACCATAGATGCCGTACATGCGCTCCATGTGCTTCTTGAACTTGGCACGAATGTCCTTAGCCTCCTTTGTCTGTTCTGTGTAATACTCTTTCTGACCGAGCGAGAGACCAGCGCCACTTGCGTGGAAGATGTTCCACTCAGAGTTCTTTGAGTCAGCGCCGAAACCACCGCCGTAGAGTGTACCATAGCCGAGGAAAGGATGCTTCTCCCAGAACGCCTTGAGCTCTGCGATGCTCTTTGCTGCTTCAATCTCCTTGATGAGTGGCTGAACAGGCTTTGTGCCTTCAGCATTGCGGCGAACAGAGTCCATAGAGAGCTTGTAGTAGTCGGAAATCTTCTGCTCGTTAGTGCCAAAAGCATAGGTCTTAGTGAGAAGTTCGTTCATAAGTTCGGTGTTCTTCTTGTCGTTGTTGTCGCGAAGAACATCAAACATTGTGTAGCGTGAATAAGCACCAGGACATGGGTTGTTCTTCTTCCAAATGCCGTTGGCAAACTGGTCAAAGTTGTCCTGTGGGCGTACCGAGCGATCGATGTTCTCGATAGCGAGCCCTGATTTCTGCGCATTTGTAGTTGTCGTCATAGCAAAAAGTGCAAATGCTGCGATAAATAGTTTTTTCATATTATTTTAACAATTTGTTGATTTTCAAGGTGCAAAAATAAGTATTTTCTTTCAAACAGCAAAATAAATTAGCTTCCACTTTTCATTTTTACTGAATCTTTGTGATTTAGATAAAAGCGGATTTTTGCCAATAGGCCATCAAAAGAAAAGCGACACTCCCACAACACTTATGACGGCTCCTAACATTTCAAGCGTCGTAATCTTTTGCTTGAATATAAGGAATGCTGGAAGCAGGATAAGCACAGGGGTTATGGACATGATGGTCTGCGCAATGCCGGTAGATGTGTAGCTTACGGCAAGCAGCGAAAGGCTAACGCCGATAAACGGTCCGAAGACAGTAGCAAGCAAAGCGAAAGTCATGGCGTAGCGGTCGTGGATTCCCTTTCTGAGTGCTGAAACATTGCCCGATGACACAAGCAGTACAGCAAAGCCGACAAAGCCGATAATGCCTCTTATGAGTGTTCCAGAGAATGGCATCATCATGCTGATGTCCTCCACATTGTCCAGGCCTTCCAGGCATTCGCTGTAAGCTACCATTCCCATTTTGCTGAGAACGAGTCCGACGCCTTGTCCCATTGCCGCGCCTACTCCATACAACACTCCTTGCGGAGATAATTTCAGATGAAGTTTGCTGTCGTTGTCTCCCTTGCTAAGCACGGAGATGCTGATGCCGGTTATTGTTACGAGCATGCCGAGAGAAGCTTTCAGGGAGATGCTTTCCGAAAGCATGAGATATCCGGTAACGGCAGCAAAGAGCGATGACAATGTCATAAAGAGCTGTCCAAAACGCGAGCCGATAAGCGTGTAGCTCTTAAAGAGGCAGAAGTCGCCGAAGACATAGCCTACCAATCCTGACAATCCCAGCCACAGCCAGACGCTGCTATCGGTATGTTGCGGTATAGGAGAGCCAGTAACACAAAAAAGAAGTGCGGCAAGCAGGATTATTGACATGCTCATTCTGACAACATTCATCACCAATGTTCCGAGTCGCTTAGTTGATATCTCTGCGAAGATGGCTGTTGCCGTCCATGAAACTGCTACGATAAGGGCTATTATTTCTCCTTTTAGTTCAAGCATTTTTTCGTTAAGGGTATCTGAAGTATGATTTTCGTTTAGTTTTTACAAGATAAATAACGCAAGTTGCTCAATTTTATTTGTTTTTCTCTCACTTTATTCGTAATTTTGCGGCGCAAAACATAAATTTTATCAATTATAGATTATGAAGAAAATACTGACCTTTATTCTCGCTTCGCTTTTCGCTACTGGCTCCGCTCTTGCCTGTACAAACCTCATCGTGGGTAAGAAAGCAAGCACAACGGGAGCGGTAATGTGTACATACAGCGCTGACAGCTATGGACACTTCGCGCAGTTACATTTCATTCCTGCTGCAAAGCATGCTCCTGGCGACATGTACGAAATCTACGACTACGACTCCAACGAGCATCTCGGTAGCATACCGGAAGTGGCTGAAACATACAATGTTGTTGGTCATATAAACGACTATAAGGTTTCGATTATGGAGACTACCTTCGGCGGTCGCCATGAGATAGAGCTTGACTCTTGCGGTATGATTGACTATGGCTCACTGATGTACCTCGGACTGATGCGCGCCAAGACTGCACGCGAAGCCATCAAAGTTATGACATCACTCGCAGAACAATACGGCTACGCTTCTGAGGGTGAGTCTTTCTCCGTATGCGACGCTGAGGAAGCCTGGATTCTGGAAATGATAAGCCAGGGCCATGGCAGCAAGAAGGTTGTTTGGGTAGCACAGCGCATTCCAGACGATGCCATCTCTGGTCACGCTAACCAGGCTCGCATACGCAAGGTAAACCTGAAGGACAAGGAGAATGTGATGATGTCGAAAGACTGCATAAAGTTTGCACGCAAAATGGGTTGGTTCACTGGCAAGGACGCTGACTTCAGCTTTGCTGACACTTATGCTCCGGCCGATTTCTCTGGTCGTCGCATTTGCGATGCTCGTGTATGGTCTTTCTTCAACCATCATGTTGACGGAATGGACAAGTGGCTTCCATGGGCAGAAGGCAAGCAAAAGGACGCTGAGCCAATGCCTCTTTGGTTTGTTCCTAAGCACAAGGTTTCTCGTATGCAACTGATGAACGATATGCGCGACCACTTCGAGAATACTCCTTTTGCCATTGATGTTGAGAACGGCGACCCTGGCAAGGGACTCTACGACATGCCATACCGCCCTACTCCACTCTACTTTGAACACAACGGGCAAAAGCTCTTCAACGAGCGTCCTATCTCTACACAGCAGGCTTCTTTCTCCATTCTCTCTGAGCTCCGCTCTGACCTGCCACGAGAGGTTGGAAGTCTTCTATGGTGGGGAAACGACGACGGCAACATGGTGGCTTATACTCCACTCTACGGCTGTATAACAAAGGCTCCGTTGCCTTACAACACTCCTGACGCTGACGATGCCACATTCTCTATGGACAACGCTTTCTGGGTGTGCAACTGGGTGAGCAACATGGTTTATCCGCGTTACTCTATGCTCTTCCCTGAGCTGAAGTCTGTTCGTGATTCAATAGACAACTCTCTCGCACAGAATCAGCCAATATTTGAGGCTAACGCTATCGAGCAATTGGCGAACAATCGCGACAAGGGTGTGGAACTCATTACCGACTACTCGGCAAAGAAAGCTGACGAGATGATGACTGCATGGAAGAATCTTGCCACTAAGATTATCGTGAAATACAATGACATGGCTGTCAAGAAGGAAAAGAATGGCAAGTATGAGCGTACAAAGTTCGGTTGGATTGTCCCTGTTGAGCGTCCTGGATATTCCAAGGAAATGAAAAAGGCCATCGCTGAATACGGCGACAGATACAAGGTGCCGGAGGAGTGATAATCAGATAAGTTCTCTCTCAACTAAAACACAAAACAGGACACTCTCCATCACGCGGAGAATGTCCTGTTTTTTTATGTCCGATGATTTAGAAAGGCACAGGCGCGAAAAGCTTCACTTCGGTCTTCAAGACTGGATGACGGAACTCCATTCGCTGGCAATGGAGATAGAGTCGGTCGGAAGGCGTGCCGTAAAGTTCGTCGCCAAGGATTGGAGAATCCAGACCTTCCTTATGTGCACAATGTACACGCAACTGATGAGTGCGACCGGTAACAGGTTTCAGAAGAACAAGTGGAGTATCGGAAGCGATTGGGTTATCAGAACCAAGCGCAATATCAGATGCGGAGAATGATTGCAGAAGAGAGAACTCGGTCAGAGTCTCTTTTCCTTTTTCGAAGTCAACCTTCTGATAAGGTCTGTTCATGAAATCAGGAGAGAGCGGAAGGGAGATTGTTCCCTCGACGGCAGAAGGCTTTGAGCTCAGCTTTGCCACATATTCCTTATGTACATCACGCCTTGCAAACATACTCTGCATGGTCTTGAAGACTGCCTCGTCCTTTGCGAGAAGGAGCAGACCGCTCGTAGCCATATCCAGGCGATGGATAGGCTGTAGGAATGTAGAATTCTGAATGCAGAATGCAGAATGATTCCCACGCGTAGCCAAATTCTGCATTCTGCATTTTGCATTCTGCATTCTCAAACTACTTACCACATCAGGCAAATCGAGCTTTCCGGGAACGGAAGGCATTCCGGCTGGTTTGTTTACTGCTACGAGATAATCATCTTCATAGACTATCTCCAGTTTGCCTTGAATAGCTTTTTCCTGTGGGTTAGGTTCTACATTCAAGCCTCGGAGCATGTAACTGAGCAGAGGTTTACATTTGCCAGAGCAAGCAGGATAATACTGCAAGTGGTGGCGAATTTCACCCTTTGGCGAATCTCCGTACCAGAACTCCGCCATGCAGACAGGCTTCAAGCCTTGAAGGAAGGCATGCTGAAGGAGTTTCGGAGCGCAACAGTCGCCTGTACCTGAAGGTGGTATGCCGTTAGCTTTCTTCTCGTAAGCCTTGGAGTCGGCATAATATTCGCGGAAGATGTCGAGAATGTTCTTCTGCTCCCCTACTCCATTCATCATGTCGTACTGAAGGAAGAGCCAACGTTGGAGGTTTATGGAATATTGGCGCGTAGGTCTGCCAGCACGACTGAGAGCAGAAATGCGACGCTCGTCTGTCTTGAAATGACCGTCGGGAGACTGCGAATCAAAGACTGGCGGAACGAAGAAATTGTGCTCGTTCCTTCCGTCGAGCAAACCGCTATAGGCCGCAAGGAAGTAAAGTGGCTGTGAGGATTCAGAAGAACAATATTCTGCCGAAGCTTCTTTTCTTACCACGAGAACGCCAAACATCTTGCCTTTCTGCAACTCTTCCTTCCACTCGGTCTTTTCCGCAAGATAATCCTGCACAATCTCTGCCGCCATCACAGCTGACGGATGTGGCTGATAGCAGTAAGGATAAGTGAACTTATCGGGAAGTGAACCGGAATATGGAAGAATATGGAGCATTTGATGGAATGCAGAATTATGAATGCAGAATGCAGAATTGTGGTTTACGCGAAGTTTCCAGAGATGTTTCCTATAATAAACTCTGGGTTTATCTCTGCCGCCTTCTTTATATCGAAGAGAGCCGCTTTCTGGTTTCCAAGTACGTTGTATATTCTGCCGCGCTCAAGGTAAAGTTCTGCGCTATTCGGATATTGCTTGAGAGCCGAAGTCAGAATAGTAAGAGCGTCCTGAATGTTTCCTGCTTCTGCCTGAGCTTTTGCCATTCCGATGAAAAGTTGTTCGTTCATTTATATAAAATCTTCAGATATATTCCACACATTAATTTATATTATATAAACGTCAGGCTCGACATTTTATTGCAATCTCACCTGGCATAATTGCAAAAAGAATAGAGTAAAAACTGTACGAAAAACCCAGAGCAAAACACTCTGGGTTAGTTTATCACTAGAATAATTGCGTATAATTACTTCAATGTAAGTGCCACGATAGAATGTGCAGGAAGCTTCACGCTGAGCTTGCCATTCTTGATTTTCGCATCCTTGTAAGCCGCAGGAGCAACGAGAGTAGCCTTGCCGAAATCATTGTAATCATTAATATTCTTTGCGTTAAGGATTGTGCCTTCCACAACCTTTGAAGCCGCAGCCCCGAGATCAACCTCCACGGTCTGAACCTTGTCAGCAGAAATGTTTGTGAGGCAAACAGTCACCTGACCGTCCTTCCTTGAAGCTGTTAGCGAAACAGAAGGAATCTTCTTGTCGGCTGTTGCCTGGATTTCTTCACACTTGATTGTAGCAGGAATGAATGTTGCGTCCATGTGTGGCTTGTACATCTTGAATACGTAGTAAGTTGGAGTAAGCACCATTTCCTTGCCGCGAGTGAGGATCATAGCCTGAAGCACGTTTACGACCTGAGCGATGTTTGCCATTTTTACGCGTGCTGTATGCTTGTGGAAGATGTCAAGAGTAGTTGATGCCACGATAGCGTCGCGCATAGTCTGCTGCTGGAAGAGATGACCGCGAGTTGTACCAGGCTCTTCGTCCCACCATGTTCCCCACTCATCTACGAGGAGATCTATCTTGCGATCTGGGTCATACTTATCCATAACAGCCTCATGCTTTGAGATAAGGTCTTCCATATAGAGTGCTCGTTCCATGTTGTCGTAGTAAGTGTTAGTATCAAACTTCGTTGCCGAACCATGTTTTTCCCAATTTCTTACTGCATAGTAGTGAACAGAGATTCCTGGCATAAGGTTGCCAATTCGTTCCATGCAGACTTTCGTCCAGTTTGCGTCGTCACCATTTGCGCCAGAAGCTACCTTGTAGAGTTTGTTGTCATCATAGTTGCGAGCATAGATGGAATAACGGCGATAAAGGTCTGCGTAATACTCAGGACGCATCTGACCACCACAGCCCCAAGACTCATTTCCTATGCCGAGATACTTTACCTTCCAAGCTTTGTCGCGACCGTTCTTGCGACGAAGTTCAGCCATGGTAGAGTTACTGTTTGACGTCATGTACTCTACCCACTTTGCCATTTCCTCTACGGTACCGCCACCAACATTAGCGCTTACATAAGGTTCACAGCCAAGCATTTCGCAGAGATTGAGGAACTCATGAGTTCCGAAAGAGTTGTCTTCAACAGTTCCACCCCAGTTGTTGTTAACGAGGCGTGGGCGCTTCTCTTGAGGACCAACGCCGTCCATCCAATGGTATTCATCAGCAAAGCAGCCACCAGGCCAACGAAGAACAGGAATCTGAAGTTCTTTCAAAGCTTCAAACACATCCTTGCGATATCCATCGATGTTAGGAATGTCAGAATCCTTGCCTACCCAGAGACCTTGATAAATGCAAGAACCGAGGTGCTCGGCAAATTGTCCATAGATTTCCTTTGGGATAACCGTGTTTGCGTCTTGAGGCTTCAGAATTGCTGTTGCATCCTGCGCAAATGTAGAAGTAGCTGCAGCTAGGGTCAAGGCAGCAGAGAGAAAAAAGTTTTTCATGTGGGATATTTTATAATATATTAATGTGCAAATTTGGTATATTGTCGCAAATTGCGTCAAAATTTTGCAGCAAAGTTAACATTTTTATTTAAACAGACAAAGTTTTTTCGTAAAAATAGGGATTTCCCTACCGCAGATTAGGATTATTTCGTAAATTTGCACCGTCAAATCATTTACCTTTGCAGCAGAAAAATCAAATTCTATCACTTAATTAGCGAACAAACATAAAAAATATACAACTATGAAGAAGACTATTTTGTTAATGTTGATAGCTGTTTTCAGCTTTAGCAGTTGCACTACTTACACAGGTGTTGGTGCTTATACAGGTGCTTCTCTTGGCGGCCTTCTCGGTTCTGCAATTGGTGGAGTTACAGGAGGTTGGCGTGGTTCAGACCTTGGTCGTATTGTTGGTATGGCGGGTGGAGCTGCCATTGGTGCTGCAGCAGGAGCTGCTGCTGACAAAGCTCATCAGGATCGCCGCGAAGAGGCTGCTTACGAACAGGGCAGGCGCGACGAACGTCGTTACCAGAACAGAGGCGGTTCAAACCGTCAGTATATTCAGCGTAACAGCCAATATATCCGCAACAGAAACTACGGAAACAGCAACACAAACTACAGTAACGACAACAACGGCGCCACTTATTCTAGCCGCTCTGCTGCCGATGTTAACAACGACGGTGGTTTTGACAATACAAACTCAGGCGACGACCGTATTGAGATGAAATAAGAACTACAATTTTGACTATACAACACTAAAGATGCGGGCTCTTTGTTCGCATCTTTTTTGCTTGTTTTGCAAACTTTTTTGTCTTTTTCTTTCGTATTATTTCATTTTTACTTAAATTTGCAGCCTAAAACTTATAGTACAGAAGAATTTTCAATGAAAAAAATCCTATTTCTTATCCTTCCTTCCTTGCTGTTACTCTCTTGTAAGGAGGAGGACAATACAGTTGAGGAATTTGCCAATTGGCAGTCTGTTAACGAGACAGCTTTTAAGGCGGCTTACTCAAAAGCTGTGGCTAACACTACTGACAATATAGACACCATCCGTTGTTACTCTCTCGTTGGCAAGATAAAGACTTCTCCAGAAGATTTCATCGTCGTAGAGAAGCTCAATCCAATTCAAGATATTCTCAATCGCCCTGGAGTAAAGCCAGGTTCGCCACTCTTCACAGACTCTGTTGCAGTAAGCTATCGCGGACGTCTTCAGCCGTCAGTTTCATTCAGTAAAGGTTATGTCTTCGACCAGTCATTTACATCGGATACATATAATCCTCAGATTGCAAAGCCTGTAAAGTTCCGTGTATCCTCACTTGTACCAGGCTTCACTACAGCTTTGCAAAATATGAATGTCGGCGATCATTGGCTTGTTCACATGCCGCAACAACTCGGCTATGGAACAACCCAGTCGTCATCTTCATCCATACCCCCCTACTCCATGCTGACCTTTGAGATTATCTTGGAGAAGTCATGGCGATAGTATAATCATTCCCGGTATTTCCCAACCGGACAAAAATATTCCAGTAAATGTCAAAAGTATTACAGATAGGATGCGGCGGAGTTGGTACTGTCGTCGCTCACAAGTTGGCACAGAATGCCGACGTTTTCACAGAAATCATATTGGCTAGCCGCACAAAGTCTAAATGTGATGCAGTTGCCAAGGTTATCAAGGACAAGTATGGCGTAGAAATCAAAACAGCTGCCGTTGATGCTGATAATGTGGCTGAAATCGTAGCGCTCTTCAAGGAGTATCAGCCAGAACTTTGCATCAACGTTGCACTGCCTTACCAGGACCTCAACATCATGGACGCTTGTCTTGAAGCTGGTGTGAACTATATGGATACCGCCAACTACGAGCCGAAGGACAAAGCGCATTTCGAGTATTCATGGCAATGGGCTTATCGCGAGCGCTTTGAGAAGGCCGGTCTTACAGCTATTCTCGGTTGCGGCTTCGACCCTGGTGTAACTTCCATCTATACTGCCTACGCAGCAAAGCACCACTTCGACGAGATTCACTATCTTGACATCGTTGACTGCAACGCCGGCGACCACCACAAGGCTTTTGCCACAAACTTCAATCCGGAGATTAACATTCGCGAAATCACTCAGAAAGGTCTCTATTGGGAAGACGGCAAGTGGGTTGAGACAGAGCCGCTTGAGTTTCATCAGCCACTTACCTACCCTGAGATTGGTCCGAAGGAGTCTTATCTTCTCCACCACGAGGAGATTGAGTCACTCGTCATCAACTACCCAACCATCAAGCGCGCACGCTTTTGGATGACATTCGGCGAGCAGTATCTCAAGCACCTTGATGTAATTCAAAACATTGGCATGTCCCGCATAGACGAGATTGAATATGATGCAACAGGCATGGACGGAAAGCCTGTAAAGGTAAAGATTGTGCCACTACAGTTCCTAAAGGCTGTGCTTCCTAACCCACAGGATCTCGGTGAGAACTACGAAGGTCAGACATCTATCGGTTGCCGCATCAAGGGCATCAAGAACGGCGAGGAGCATACTTACTACGTTTACAACAACTGCTCACACCGCGCAGCCTACGAAGAGACAGGCATGCAAGGTGTAAGTTACACAACTGGTGTACCAGCCATGATTGGTGCCATGATGTTCTGCAAGGGCATTTGGAAGAAGCCAGGTGTCTATAATGTAGAGGAGTTCGATCCAGACCCATTCATGGAGCAGCTCAACAAGCAGGGACTCCCTTGGCACGAAATCCATGACGGCGACCTTGAGCTTTAATCCTTCAAGACAGAAAAAAATTAATAAAATCAAGTAGGAGGAAAACGAAGTAGAGTTTTCTTCCTACTTTCGTTTTCCGTACTCTCACACCAACCACTACTTACAGTTTCTTGGCGAAACAGCGTCTGCGCTTAGGGAAGACAGGATCAAGTGGCCCCCACTGAGAAATGGCGTGTGCATTGTCTTCAAGCTGCACCTGTGTCTCAGCCCATTCGCAGCCATATTTTATATAGCGCGGAATAAGGTCGGTAAAGAGCAGTGAATTTGCACCCTTGGCACGATACTCTGGGAGAACTCCGATGAGGAGAAGGTCAATGATTGGCGAAGTCTTGCTGATATAGAGCGTCTTGACGATATGCCACCAACCGAACGGAAGGAGTCTGCCGCGCTTTGTCTTCTGCAATGCTCGTGAGAGTGACGGAATGGAAAGTCCGAAACCGACGAGCTTCTTGTCCGGCGTGTTATGGTCGCGGATAAGGCAGAGGAACTCTGGGTTGACGAAAGGAATGTATTGGGCTATGTACTGCTTTATCTGCTTAGGGCTAAGCTCGTTGTAACCGTAGATATCCTTGTACGACTCGTTGCAGAGTTCAAACACTTTCTGTCCGAGACCACCGAAGAGGAGTTCCCAGCGTGTTGGTTTATAGACATGGAGGTTGTAACGCTTTGTGATGAGCTCTCCCACCTTGAGGTACTTTGCCGGTACTTCTTTCGGGCAGTACATCTTTGTCTCAAGATACTTGACGGCAATCTCGTAGCCAGGCATGTCTGCCATGTGCTCCTTGTAGTAAGGTGCACCATAGGATGTCATCATTGTTCCAAGTTGGTCGAAGCCTTCGGTAAGCATGCCTTCCTTGTCAAGGTCGGTAAAGCCGAATGGTCCGCAGATTTCGTTCATGCCCTTGCTCTTTCCGTACTCTTCAACAGCCTGAAGGAGCTTTGCGGAAACCTCGCGGTCGTCAACGAAGTCGAACCAACCGAAGCGAACGCGCTTTCTGTCCCAGCGTTTGTTGGCCTTGTGGTTTACTATTCCGGCGATACGTCCGAGTACTTTGTCGTTCTCGTCAACAGCGAGGAAATATTCTGCCTCGCAGAACTCGAATGCTGCGTTCTTGTTTTTGTCAAGACAATTGTACTCGTCGCTGAAGAGTGGTGGAACGAAGTAAGGATTTCCATCGAAAAGGTCGTAAAGGAAATCGACAAAGCGTGTAAGATCTTTCTTTGATTCTACTTTCTTTATTGTTACCATAATAAAATTTACAATTTACTAATTTACAATTGACAATTGGGCAGCACTACTCATAGCTTTCCTCTTCGTCATCATATTCTGAAATCTCCAATCGCTCAAGAGTAACTTGACCGGTTTTGCTGAGTTTCATGAGAATGTTGACAAAGTTGTCTGAAACGTCGGTGTCAGGCTCGCCTACTGCCACAACGAATTGCAGCTTGTCGTTCTCAGGCTCTCCCATCATAGAAACAGTGAGAAGCGTATAGGCATCATACTGTCCCTTTGGGATGTATTCCTTGAAATCGTCCTTCGTGTATCGCTTGGAAATAGCCTCAGAGCCGTCGCTGCGAACAACGCGCAAGGTTACGGCATTACCATAATACTTGTCGTCGGCAGCTTCATCCACAACGATTGGAAGGCTCTTGTCTGCCTTACGGGTTGTGATAACAGTATATTCAGAATCGCCCCATTTCACTTCATCCTTGACACAAACAGAGTCCTGGGCAATGGTGTGCTTCTTCTTCGGCTTCTCGATTTTCTTGTCTATGACGATGTATTCAGACTTCTTCTCCTCTTTGCAAGAGGAAACAAATCCGATGGAGAGTGTGCAGAGAAGAGCAAATAAGATTTTATTCATTAAACAGTTTGTATTTATATTCTATTTTCCTAAAAATCACTTGGTTATATCAAACAAGTAAGTTGCCTTTATTACGATGTTTCCAAAATTTGAACGGCCGAAATAGTCGCGTTTTGTATCGCCAAAGATGTTTCCCAGTCCGTAATAATAACGTCCTTCAAGGATAAAATGACCAATCTTCGGATGTGAGAGTTCTATGCCGGCTCCAGCTGCAATTCCATAGTCAAACTTGTTTTCGACCTTCATTGTGTCTTGCGCAATTGTAACAGAAGCACGATCGAAACGCTGGTATGCCTCGATGTCATAAATGTCAAAGTTGGCATCGGTTGACTCGCTAAGACAAACACCGAACTGCGGACCGAGGTTTATGAAGCCGTTTGCACCCTTACGTTCCCTACCCCATGCCAGATGAGCCATTATAGGCACCTGAACATAGTTGATGGTTCGCTGGTAAGCCATTTTCACATCATCGGTACCTTGTATAATAACCGGCGAGTCATCAGAAGTAAGAATCTTTTCTTTCCAGCCGATCTGAGAGTAGTTCACCTCAGCCGCAACGGAGCATATGGTATTGAAGTATTTCTCGCAAGTATATCTGAGTGAAAGACCACCTGTATATCCACCATGGTAGCCTTGTGTCACTTTCGGAACAAAAGACACATTACTCATAATATAACCTGCATTTCCACCGATGGAAAATACACTACGAGGTTCTCCTACCTGAGCTTTTGCTCCTGTCAGGCAGAAGAGAATTTGAGATATTATGATGAAAAATGTCTTTTTCATTATTCAGCTTTATGAAGTTAAAGAGACTGATTTAGAACGACAGAGCAGATGTTGTATTGTCTTTCTTGAAATGAATGAACTTGAAACCGATGTTCTGCATGCCGCCAGTCTGACCAACCTTTGCAAAGTGGATGCGTGACTGAAGAGCGTCATTGTTAGCCCATACGCCAGGGAACGTTTTCCCGATCTTTGAGAAACCACGGAAGAAGAAACGGCCATGGTCATAGCCGAGAAGGGCAAAACGAGGATTGTACTGGCTCAACATCTCGCAGTTGTATGTCTTCTTGTACTTTGCTTCAAAGGCGCGAGTGGCAGGATCAGCCGGATTGTAGAAAGAATGTGTTGGGATATAGACATCATACTTATGATAGAAAGGCTCATAATCGTTGACGAAAGTAAGCCATTCCGTATATCCGAACATTGAGACCTTGAGTTCAGGATGTGTCTGAATGAGAGTGTCAAGCTTCTTGAATGCAGCCTTGAGCGAAGCGTTGCTTGAGGAATTGAGAACAACGACATTTTGCTTTGTCGGGTTGAATGCCTTCACGAAAAGATCGTCTGTTGTAGTAAGGTTCGTGATGGTATAAGCCATGTTCTTTGCATTCAGGTAACCGCGAAGTTCTGCCGTAAAGTCGCCTTTCGTAGTATTTGCGTCATTACAGCCAACAACAACAAACTGATTGTCCTTGAACACTTCGTACATCTTATTGATATACTGGGTGCGGGCAAACTGTGGCTCCTGATATACCTGGAACACATTAGAGTAGTTGCTTGAAGGGTCGTTGCTTATGGAAAAAGGAATAATGACCTTTGCATCGTTCTTTGCGGCAAACGCTTGAACTGTAGCAAGTTGCTTTGTGTACATCGGACCGAAGAAGATGTCGCACTTTGCTGCGTTAGGCTCATTTAGGACAGAAGAAATATTGACATCCTGATGGCAGTTCCAAGCGAAGAAATTCACTTCGACGCCCTCTGCCTTAAGTTCATCGGCCGCCATAATAAGTCCACGGTAGTATTCAACGGCTCTTTTTCCGTCACCATCGTTGTTGTGAAGTGGAAGAACTATACCTACATTGATAGGCATAGCAGCAAGCATCTTTGTTGTGCAAAGAATCATGAGAGCCATACAGAATAAGGCTGTTCTCTTGAAATTAATCTTTCTCATCTTTTAGATTCCTGTAATAAGCGCCGGCCGTTTTCTCTGGACCAGCATTGATTAATTAATACAATTGTGCAATTCGTTTTTTACGGTAAAAGTTGTTTGCAATCGGAGCTTTATATCACTCTTACTGTTAAATTGCTGCAAAATTAGAAAATTATTTTGGAAAATAGAGACAATTATCAACAATAATTTGTAATTTTGCACAAAATAATTATTCAAAACAGCAAAAACAAGCGAAAAAATGCCACATTATATAAAATATTTACCCTTGACGCTCGCCTTTTTTCTCTCCGTATTAGCCGCAGAAAAAATAAATGCGCAGAGCGTTAGTCCCGTTTTCTATGTAGAGACTGAAGATGGCGAAGAGGAACAGACATCATACGCTGGCTCTGCTCCGTTGAAGGTTCGCTTCGAGGCAAAAACGGAAGATTTGGACGAATATAGTGTAAACTACGAATGGAATTTCTATTCTGAGGGCGACACGACTGCCTACATGACACGCTACGGTGAGACTACGGAATATACCTTCAACTCTGCTGGACAACACAAGATTATTCTCCATGCTCGCTATAACGACGGAATATCTGATGTGGACGTAAACAATGAGGAAGATCCACTCATCATAACAATCTCGGAAAGTCAGATTGACTTTCCAAATGCGTTCTCGCCAAACGGCGACGGCATAAACGACACATTCAAAGCGAAAGCCGGAGCGAAAAGTATAGTCGAACTTAATGCCGCAATCTATAACCGCTGGGGACAGATGGTGTTCAAGTTTCGCGACATAAACGACGAATGGGACGGAACTTATAAGGGACATCCGGTAAAAGACGGAGTTTATTTCCTGAATTGCGACGCAAAAGGTGCTGACGGCCGTCATTTCCGCATACGCAAAGACGTAAACATTCTGCGCGGATATACGGAATCGCAAATTAACAATTAATCACGAATTATCACACATTCAAAAGATGATAAATGTTTACGGTGCTAAAGAGCACAATCTGAAGAACATAGATGTCCAAATACCTCGTAACAAGCTTACTGTCATAACTGGACTTTCTGGCAGCGGGAAATCTTCGCTTGCCTTTGACACCATCTTTGCAGAAGGACAGCGACGTTACATTGAGACTTTCTCTGCCTACGCAAGAAATTTCCTTGGCAACGGCTCGCGCCCGAATGTTGATAAGATAACCGGTCTTTCGCCTGTTATTTCCATCGAACAGAAAACCACAAACAAGAATCCACGCTCAACGGTTGGCACTACTACGGAGGTCTATGATTTTCTCCGTCTGCTTTATGCTCGCGCTGGTCAAGCTTACAGCTATGCTACTGGCGAGAAGATGGTAAAATATACGCAAGAGGCCATCATCAATATGATTGTCAGCGACTATGCTGGCAAGCCGATTTACTTGCTCGCTCCACTTATCCGAAACCGAAAAGGACATTACCAAGAGCTTTTTGAAAGCATGCGCCGAAAAGGCTATCTCTACATCCGTATAGACGGCGAGGTCGTGGACATGAAGGCTGGCATGAGAGTTGACCGCTACAAGAACCACAACATTGAAGTGGTAATCGACCGCTTCAAAGTGCCGGAAACTGCTGACGAAAACGACCTTTTGCGTTTGTCAAAATCTGTAGCTACCGCCATGAAGCAGGGCGACGGAATGGTTGCCATATTGGAAAAAGGCAAGGAAGAAAGCGAACTGAAGTACTATTCTTCTCGCTTGATGTGTCCTACTACCGGTCTCTCCTACTCGGATCCTGCTCCGAACAAATTCTCTTTCAACTCTCCAGAAGGCGCCTGTCCTCATTGCAAAGGTCTTGGCAAAGTGTCTGCAATAGACTTGGAGAAAATTATTCCCGACGACAAAATCAGCATAAAGAACGGAGCAATAGTACCGCTTGGCAAGTATAAAAAGCAGTTGATCTTCTATCAAGTTGAAGCTATACTGGAGAGCTACGAATTGACAATTGATACTCCAGTAAATCAGATTCCTGAAGACTGCATGCAGGAATTGCTTTATGGCTCACTTAAAGATGTTAGAATTTCGAAAGAACTAGTCCACACTTCTTCTGATTATTTCGTTCGTTTTGAGGGTATTGTGCGTTATCTTCAGCAGACAATCGAAGCTAATGATGACGATCCGAAAGCGAAAAAATGGGCTGAACAATTTCTTTCTGATCAGACTTGTCCTGTCTGCAACGGACAGCGTCTGAACAAAGAGGCTCTTTCATATAAATTCTGGAACAAGAACATCGCGGAAGCTTCCGACTTAGACCTCGAAGAACTTCGCGAATGGCTGGTTGAAGCGTCAAAGCATGTCGAGCCAAAACAGCAGGCTGTAGCAAAGGAAATACTCAAGGAGATTCTCACCAGACTTGACTTTATGCTTGAGGTTGGCCTTGACTATTTGGCTCTCTCTCGACAGTCTTCATCACTTTCAGGCGGAGAATCTCAGCGCATCCGTCTTGCCACGCAGATTGGCTCTGGACTTGTCAATGTTCTATACATTCTTGACGAGCCTTCCATCGGTCTCCATCAGCGTGATAATGAGCGTCTTATTGCTTCGCTGAAGAAACTGCGAGACATGGGAAATACGGTCATTGTGGTTGAACATGATGAGGACATGATGCGCGCTGCTGATTACATCATTGACATTGGTCCTAAGGCGGGAAATGCAGGTGGACAAGTTGTTTTCCAGGGCACCCCGGAAGAGATGCTAAAGAGCAAAACTCTTACGGCAAAATATCTTAACGGCGAACTTTCTGCCTGGAAACCAGATTGTCAGTCAGAGATTTCAGAATCGAACAATTGTATGGCAAAGATTTCTGAGCTGGGAAATTGTAGGGCGAAGATTTCTGAGCCGGAGCCGGAACCAGAGCAAAAGCCAAAGAAATCAAGGAAAAAGTCCAACTCTAACATACAGAACAGAGACTTATCTATAAAATTGAAAGGTTGTCGCGGCAACAATCTTAAGGGAATCGACATTGATTTTCCACTCGGAAAGTTCATCGTCGTTACTGGTGTATCTGGTTCTGGTAAATCGTCTATTGTAAACGAAACTCTCCAACCAATCCTTTCTCACCATTTCTATCGTGCTCTTAAAGAACCGTTAAAATACGATTCCATTGAAGGCATTGAGAATGTTGATAAGGTTGTAAGCGTTGACCAGTCGCCTATCGGTCGCACACCACGTTCAAATCCAGCGACCTATACTGGCGTGTTCGCTGACATACGCTCTCTCTTTGTGAATCTTCCAGAAGCTCAGATTCGCGGCTACAAGCCTGGACGCTTCTCGTTCAATGTGAAAGGCGGACGCTGCGAAACTTGTTGTGGTAATGGCTATCGCACTATAGAAATGACCTTCCTTCCAGATGTCTATACGCTTTGCGAGACATGCCATGGCAAACGCTACAACCGTGAGACACTTGAAGTTCGTTACAAAGGCAAAAGTATTGCGGATGTTCTTGACATGACCATAAACGAGGCTGTTGAATTCTTTGAGCATCAACCTTCTATCCTTCAAAAAATCAAGACGCTGAAGGATGTTGGTCTTGGTTACATCACTCTCGGACAGTCATCAACAACGCTTTCTGGAGGTGAGTCGCAGCGAGTAAAACTTGCAACAGAACTATCAAAACGCGATACAGGAAAAACTGTATTCATTCTTGACGAGCCAACAACTGGACTTCATTTTGAAGATATTCGCATACTTTCCGAAGTGCTTCGAAAACTCGTTGACAAGGGAAATACCGTCATAATCATTGAGCATAATCTTGACATTATCCGTCAGGCAGACCACATCATCGACATCGGACCAGAAGGCGGACGCGGTGGAGGTCAATTAGTTGCAGCAGGAACTCCTGACGAAGTTAAGAAGAACAAAAACAGCATTACCGGTAGATTCATCTAGGCATTTTTCATCTAGGCATTTTCAGCTCATACCGCCACAATCCTCCCCTCAAAAAACTATCCCTCTCCCAAAAAACTACCTCTAAAACACAAAACAATCATTTGCCGAGTTCTACAAATGAAACAAATAAGAAAGCCGTAACTTTTCAGCTACGGCTTTTATTTCATATATTTGTAATCCTTATTCTTATACAAGATGTGCGATGAGATCCTCGCGATCACCTGGAAGATAGTCTATAACAGGGATTTCAATCATTGTGTAGCAACCTGGCTGCTGCTTCATAGAAGCGCGTGCTACATTTACGAGAACCTGTGCTGTAAGAGCTGGATTGTTAATCTTCATGTTGAACTCAATCATCTGATTGTGAGTCTTACCAGAAACTCCCTTACGAACGAGGTTCACACCGTGACCAACATCGTTAAGTGCGTCAACTGACTCTACAGCAAATACGTGAGTCTCGTCGCTTGCGAAGTATGGGTCTGCCTTAATAACCTTTGTTACTTCCTCAAGGCTTGCGCCTTCCTCGAGCTCTACGTAAACCATACGGCGGTGGATGCCTTCACCTACAGGAATTGTCATAGAAAGAGCGTCCTTAACACCTTCCTTTGAACGAACGCAAACAGAGTGACCCATAGAACGGCCAGGGCCGAAGTTTGTATAAGAAAGACCCTTTGGAGCAAGGCTCTGCATGAGTGTACGAACAACTGAGTCTGAACCTGGATCCCAGCCAGCTGCAATAACAGATACTGTGCCAGTCTTCTTATTGATTTCCATAAGGTTCTTGCGATACTCAACGATATTTGTGTGGATGTCGAAGCTATCAACTGTATTGATGCCAAGAGGAAGAATCTGCTTTGCAAAGTCCTCGCAAGAGCGTGTAGGAGTAGCGAGAATGGCTACATCAACGTCTTTGAGTTCCTTGATATCCTTTACAACATCATACTGAGCGAGCTCTGCTGGCTTGTTTTCTGCACCATTACGACGAACTATACCTGCAATCTCGAAGTCATCAGAAGCCTCGAGTGCTTCAATGGTAAACTTACCAATGTTGCCGTAACCAACTACGGCTGCACGAATCTTTTTCATTTGCTTGGTTATTTAGTTTTTGGTTTCAATTTCCTTAAATATAATGTTTCAGTATGTATATATATAAATAATGTGTCATAATTTTTTACTACATTTCGGGCACAAAGTTAGGAAAAGTTTTTTTTATACGATAATTTATTCGTAATTTTGTCACGAAAAATTAGCATAAACTTACAAATTGTAATCATTTTTATGGCAATTATTAAAGAATACAAGGGTTTGAGACCAAAATATGGAGCAGAATGTTACTTCTCTGAAAATGCAGCAATAGTAGGTGAAGTAACTATGGGCGATGAATGTTCTATATGGTTTGGAGCTACCGTAAGAGGAGATGTTGCTCCGGTAACTATGGGTAATCGTGTGAATGTGCAGGACGGCGCTGTAGTACATGTAACAAATACTACAGGTCCTACTATCATAGAGGACGATGTGTCAATCGGTCATAATGCTACCGTTCACGCTTGCACACTAAAGAAGGGCTGCCTTATCGGTATGGGGGCAACGGTTTTGGATAAAGTCGTGGTAGGCGAAGGAGCTATTGTTGCTGCAGGTGCTTTGGTACTTGGCGGCACACAGATAGGCGACCATGAGATTTGGGGTGGAGTACCAGCAAAGTTCCTCAAGAAGACTGCTCCTAACCAGGCAGAAAGCTTTGCAGCTCACTATGTAGAGTACTCAAAAGAGTATCTTAAACAATAGTATTTGAAACTATTTTTTTGCCGCTTTTCCACATATTTGGATATAATAGCAGTAAAAAGAGTAAAAAATAGGCTGAAAATTTGTTTATATCAAACAAAAGCCTTAACTTTGCACCCGATAAACACAAAATAATTAATAGGGATCGAAACTCAAAAGGTTACGATTCCTAAATTTTTTACTCTCCAACGAAATCGTTTTGGAACAGTAAATTAAAAGATTTTTAAATAAAAAGAAATATGGCTTACATGTCACAAGAAGGCTACGATAAGCTCGTAGCAGAACTCGCTCGCCTGGAAGGTACTGAGCGAAAGAAGGCTTCAGCTGCTATTGCTGAGGCAAGAGATAAGGGCGACCTTAGTGAGAACAGCGAATATGAGGCAGCCAAAGAGGCACAGGCTCACCTCGAAGATAAGATTAACCAGATAAAGATGACTCTTGCAGATGCAAAGATTGTTGACATGAGCCGTCTTTCCGCTGACTCTGTGCAGATCATGACTACCGTTGGTCTTACCAATATCGCCAATAATGCAAAGATGAAGTACACTATTGTAAGTGAGAGCGAAGCTAATCTTCGTGAAGGTAAGATTTCCATCCAAACTCCTATCGCTCAAGGCTTGCTCAACAAAAAAGTGGGTGAAGAGGTAGAAATAACAATCCCACGCGGCACAATAAAACTTCGTATTGACTCAATCTCTCTTGACTAAAACTACAGAATATGGGCATTTTTGCAAAAATCGCTGCTGGCGAGATTCCAAGCTACAAGGTAGCCGAGAACGATAAATATTACGCATTCCTTGACATCAACCCTCTAAAAGAAGGACATACTCTCATTATACCACGTCGCGAAGAAGATTACTTCTTTGACCTTGACGACATAGAACTGGCAGAAATCATGGTTTTCGCAAAGCGTGTTGCAGATGCAATAAAGAAGGCTTTCCCTTGCAAGAAGGTTGGTATGGCTGTTTTAGGACTTGAGGTTCCACATGCACACATCCACTTAGTACCTATGCAGAACGAAGGCGATATGAATTTTGCTAACGAGAAACTTAAGCTTTCTGAAGAACAGTTCAAGGAGATTGCTGAGAAAATCCAGAACAATCTTTAATTTTAAAGAAAACTGACAATTTCTTACATGTAAGAAATTCTTGCACAATAAATATCCCCCCCAAAAAAAAGGGATTGGGCAATCAACAATAAAACAGGAAGGAAAATCAAATTTCCTTCCTGTTTTATTTATAACGTTTTTATTAGCTAAAAAAGCTAAAACAACACTTGAGTTTTTCTTAGAAATGGAAAGTAAGACCGGCCTTAGCACCAACAGAGTGCATAGTCTGACCACACTTATCACCCATCTTGAACATGCCAGCGTAAACAGCCTTAACATTTACATCTATAGTCTTAGAGAGACGATAAGAAACACCTGGCATTACTTGTACCATAGCATAGTCAGCAAGATCCTTTCCTTCATAAGCCTTATTCTTCATTGTAGAAGTTACTGCAATATAACCTGCACGAACATCTACGAGTGGAGTAAACTTGCTCTGACCAGGGAAGTTGAGCACTACATTGGCCATCATAGGAATAGCGTTAACACCAGACATCTCGATTGGACCATAGTAACCACTTGCCAAACCTACAGCAACCTTATCACTAACGCTATAAGTAATAGCAACATCACCACCAATTACTTCGTCATGGTCACCTGGATCATCAAGTTTGTTAATAGAAGTTGTACCATAACCTTCAAGAGTAATGTTCCAAGAACCCTTAGAGCTCTGTGCCATTGCTGAAACAGAAGCAACAATCATGCACAAAGAGAATAAAATTTTCTTCATTTTTTTATAATTTTAATGTATAGTTTACTTTTATATGTTGTAGCTAAAAAACTTAAATAAAAGGATTGTATTATCCATAAATTACAGTGCAAAGTTACAAAAATATAATCTTATGAGTGATATAACCTTTTAATTTCATTTTAACAAAATGAGAGAAATCAAGATATTCTATTGTTTCAAACATGAAAAACAAACATATCTTATTATGAAATGCGCATTTTTACTTTTTTTCTATACTATTTGAGAAAGATATTTTTCCGCTTTTTCCATGTCAGACAAATGGTCAATGTCAAAGACATGCGTAAAGACATAGGGACGAAGATATAAACCATTCAAGATAAGCGCACGCTGGAAATTTCGCATTCTAAATTGACCACTCACCACACAATTGTCAAGAACGGAGAAAGCTTTACGAGAAAGTCCATATATACCTGCAGAAATGTGATAACAACCTGATTGCGTATCAAAATATCCAGTTATACGAGCTGCACTTTCATCTGTACTATCAAGTGAATTTCCATCTGAAGAAGACAAAGCCACATAAAGAGGTTTCTCGTCATCAACATAAGTGGTCAATCCCATTATGCCATCTGCTGCCGTTTCATTCTCAAGAAGAGTCACATAATCAGAGAATTCTTTCTCTCTAAAGATAGTATCTACGGTTGTAAGAACGAACTTGTCCATCCCAGTTTCCTTCCGCATAAGCAGGCTTAGTTCATGGAGACTATGCATGGACGAAGGAGTTGATTTCACAAGCAGATGAATGGGATATTCATTTTGTTTACTACGAATAAATTCCGCGACATCTGTCATTTCTTCGTTACAAATTACGAAAATATTTTCCGCATCATTCTGCAAAAAGATACGGAACAATCGTTCTATAAGGCACTCGCCCTGCACACGGACAAGAGGTTTCGGCAGAGAAACTCCTTCCTGTGCAAGGCGAGAACCGTTGCCTGCAGCTATAATAGCGTAGTTCACCTGTTTATTTACTATTTACAGATTTACAATTTACATTTTTTAGATGCTCAGATTATCAAGAACCTTTATAAGCTTCTTATTGAACGGCTTGTCGCTACGGATAGCCTCTGAGAATGGCACATAGACAACTTCATTGTAGCGAATGCCAATCATGACATTGCGCTGTCCTTGCATAATTGCCTCAATAGCGCCAACGCCTGTGCGTGAAGCGAGGATACGGTCGTGAGCTGTAGGGCGACCACCACGCTGCAAGTGACCAAGAATTGACACGCGAACGTCAAACTCAGGGAACTCCTTCTTTACACGTTCTGCGTAGTACATGGCACCACACTTAGGACTCTCAGACACGATTACGATACAAGACTTCTTTGACTTACGGATACCGCGTTCCATGAACTGTGCCAACTGGTCAACATCTGTTGACTCTTCCGGAATGATGGCTGCCTCTGCACCACAGGCGATGGCTGAGTTCTGAGCAAGGAAGCCTGCGTCGCGACCCATAACCTCAACGAAGAAGATGCGAGAGTGAGAGCTGGCGGTATCGCGAATACGGTCAACACATTCCATGATTGTGTTCATAGTGGTGTCGTAACCGATAGTTGAGTCTGTACCATAGAGGTCGTTGTCTATAGTTCCTGGAAGACCGATACAGCAGACATCAAACTCCTGGGCGAAGATCTTTGCACCCGTAAGAGAACCGTTACCGCCGATGACTACGAGAGCGTCTATTCCGGCCGCAACCATGTTGTCGTATGCCTTCTGACGACCTTCTGGTGTCATGAATTCCTTTGAGCGGGCAGTCTTGAGGATTGTACCACCAGTATTGATGATACCAGAAACGTTCTCTGTTGTGAAATCCTTGATTTCATTGTTGATAAGTCCTTCCCAACCACGGTAAATACCCTTCATCTTGAAGCCGTTGTAGATACCTGCGCGTGTGACGGCGCGAATGGCTGCGTTCATTCCAGGGGCATCGCCTCCTGAAGTGAGAATACCAATAGTCTTGATTTTCATAGAGTCTAACCAAGCCTTCCCAAAAGGAAGGTTTTTATTGTTTTTAAGTTTATGTTTGTTTTTTCTATAATGAAAGCCCTTAAAAGGCCTTATTAGATATACAGAATGAATGCTATTCCGGCAACCATGGCAATGGCTACCCAAGGCATCACGTTCTTAGCATACCAACCGATAGGCAGTCGCTCTGTGCGGACGAGGGTCAAGCCTGCCCATGAGCCTACGAGAAGAAGGTTTCCTGCCATTTGTGCGGTAAATGCCGAAACTATCCAATAGGTGGAATTTACGGAGCCTTGTCCGAGTTCGTTTACTACCGGATGAAGAGCTGCACACCATTCGGAGATTGCGAAAGTGTCGGTAACAGAGGCTATGACGGAAGCCGCGAGTGCTACCACCCAAACATTATCGCTATTGCTTTCTATCCATCCTGGAATAGTATTGAACACACCTGTCTCCTTTACTACGGCGACCAGTAGAATGATGCCTGAGATATAGAACATCATCTGCACAGCGGAGTATTGCATAGCCTGCGGCATACGTTGGTTGGAAGTATTCTTTCCTTGAACGATGAGTTTGCGATTGACAATCTCATCAACAATCCAAAGCACGGAAAGTACGAGAAGAGCTGCCACGAATGGGCTAAGCTTTGTGTAGTTTCGGAAACTTGGAATCAACCAAAGTCCACCAATTCCAACAATCAGCATAAGCGTCTTTTGCCATCCACGAAGCATAGTATCTTTACCGCGATAAGGGAAAAGATGGCCTATAGGACGACGGATAATGCCAGGAAGACGACGGGAAATCACATATGAAGGCAAAAGCCACACAAACATTACAGGCAACAGCATCGTAAGCGAATAAGTTGTAGCAGATACATACTCGCGATTCCAGAAGGTCAGTCCGACAGGATCACCGATAACAGTCAAGGCTCCGCCACAATTAGCAGCTATAACGACCATGCAACCGAAAAGAAAACGATTCCTTTGGTCGCTTATCATGGAACGCATTAAGACAAGCATGAGAATAGCCGTTGTCAGGTTGTTGATGTTCATGGAGAGCAGGAAAGTAACAACAGCCATTTTCCAGAACATCTTCCTTGAAGAGGAATCCTGCATCCATCGCGCCAAACCATCAAAGCACCCATTTGCCTGAAGTATCTGGACAATAGTAACCGTAGCAAGCAGATAAAGCACGAGTTCCGCAGCAATACCAACATAATGGATGAAGATATTGCCTGCTATGAACGACTTCACACTCGAAGAGCTTGCCGGCGAACCATTGAGGAAGTCCAGATATTGCGCAGAATGCTCCGCCATGACGAAGTCGGAACCGTAGCTGATATAAGCCACCCACCCCATTGCTGCACAAAAGACAGCTACCGCAGCTCTGTTTATTCCAGAGATGTGCTCTGTGGAAATAAGCAGAAGGGCGATAGCAAATACTATGATGATAATGTAGAGCATCAATTTACGTACAATTTTACTATTTACAATTTACCATTTTGGAATGGTCTATATTTCGGCGACAAAGTTACAAAGATTTTTCCTTATTACGCCTCAGAACATAAAAAAATGCTTTTTTAGCTCAAAAATTTCACATTTGTCCTCAATTCCGCACAAATTCTTATAGTTATATATTACTGTTCGCTAGACATTTTAGAGTATAAATAAAATTAGGGCAGGATATATCTTGCAGGATTCAGTCCTTTTCGTTACATTTGCTTTTGCTATAAAACTTCAATAATGATGCACAAATGTACACATTTTTCCGTACAGTCTAATAAAATCACTAAATCGAAAAAATATGTTGAAATAAGCAAAAAGCATGGTGGCGGAAGGTATGTAAAGAGCATTGATGGCTATACTCATCTGCTCTCTATGCACTATGCAGTGATATCGCGATTCGACTCCTTGCATCTGCCCTATAAGGGCAGAGGAAGTACCGTGACCAGGTTGTAGCGTTCAGAAATGACATAGCACGCATGGACATGAAAAAAGGCAAGCGGCCGAAGCTGATTTCTCTTCTGACTAACGATTTCTGCGTGCCTTTGCAGACAATAGTGGACATTTACCGCTGACTGGCTGATAGAGTTGCTTTTCAAACAGATAAAGCAGAACTTTCCCTTTAGGTATTTATATGGAGAAAGCGCCAATGCCACAAATATCCAGATTTGGGTTACTCTTATCGCCAATCTGCTACTCTCCGTACAGCTAAGCAATCTGAAGGGACATTGGAGATTCTCCGGATTGGCAACGATTGTGCGCATTTTGCTTATGTACTATATCAATATGGAAGGATTCCTCAACCAGAAGCCGATATACCAAAATGCTAAAGTAAATGGCAGAATCACCACCTTAAAACGGTGAAGAATAACTAAAAGTAGGCTTACCATATTGATAAATATAGCCCAACTCCTTACATTCAAGGGGGTGGGTAAGTGAGTTCTGATTTAGCGGACAGTAATAATCGTCAATGTTTTTTGCAAAGTTTTTGATGCGCAGATGGCAAAATGTACATTTAAGACGGACAAAAAGCACAAATATCACTGTGAAAGTATGATGTCAAAGGCAGAAATCATGATGTTAATGATACTTTTCCATTTGTCAGGATACCGTTATCTCAAACATTTCTACATAGAGAAGGTATGCAAGCACATGTGCAACCCGTTTCCTAATGTGGTCTCATACTACTGATTTGTGGAATTGGAACTAGAAGAGGCTCTTCAGCTTGTCATATTCATAAAGAAGATATTGCTCGGCAAATGCATAGGCATAAGTTTCGTTGACAGCACCATGTTACGAGAAATTCGTAACAAAAAATCCATATACACACGACATTCAAGAGTATTGCACAGAGAGTTAAATGCTCTATGGGATGGTTCTATGGATTCAAACTGCACCTGATCTGCAACGAGAAGCGCGAACTCCTGAATTTCATGATTACACTAGGCTATGTTAACGACTGTAAACCTCTTGAATACAAGGCATTTGTGGAGTTTATATATGGTAAACTTGTTGGAGACAGAGGATACCTTGGCAAGTGACTTTTTGAGAGACTCTTTGTTGATGGCATTAAACTTATTGCGAAACTCAAAAGTAATATGAAGGGTGCAATGATGTTAGTATCTGATAAACTGCTGCTTAGGAAAAGAGCAATCATAGAGAGCGAAATGATGAACTCAAAAACATCGCTCAAGTAGAGCACTCAAGACAAAGTTTTTTTACAACCTTAAGGTTCATTTGTTCGGTGCTCTTGCAGCATATTACTTTTTTCCTAATAAGCCAACCATAAGAGTCCAAATGGAAAGCTGTGCAGAAAACAGACTACTTTCTTTATTCTAAAGATATTCGACGACATTACGTTAAGTATAATATTTAATAGATGGCTAAGCCCCAAAATGTACGTATAACTTTATATTTATTGATTATATTGTTGGGGGAGGCAAAAATAAATATTGCTGTCCGATAAAAATCGGAATTAGTTAATTTATTATTGAAACCGCCTGTAAATAGGCATATTTGATTGAAAAATCAAAAAGTAACCCTCTATGATGAAAATTGGAGTTCTAATTGTTGATATTTCTGCTGCTCCTCCATAGACCGCCGCAGTCGTTGAAGTTCTCTCCATGCCCGTTTCGGATCATTTAGCAGTAAAACGATGTCAATGTATGTACTGATGGTTAGCCGTGTCAAAGTGACAAGGTTAGAGAAAGCAAGTTTGCTCTTGGATTTGTACTGAATAACCCTAAGAAGCAAATACGCAATCATTGTACCCCATATCTGTATCTCTATGGCATTGACGCTGTCTCCCAGGAAGTATCTCAGAGGAAAGTTCTGCTTCAGACGCTTAAACAAACTTTCAATAGTCCAGCGCCTACGATAGATCTCGCAGATTTGCTCTGCCGACATTTCCTCTTTGTCCATTACATTCGTGACAAACTCTACAGTATCCTTACCGTCATCGGTGCGTCACAAGATTCTGCGGCATCTGAATGTTCCCTTCTTGTACTCACGCACCATGACCACTCCTGATTTGGGACGTCTGCCACGTCTGTGGCTCAGTTCCTCCTTTGTCATAGGACGTTCCACGAGTTTGTTGTACGATAATTCAATTATCTGGTCTGCAAGGATGTCCTTTTCAGGACAGTTGCGCATCTCTATGATTTTGAACCGAGCATTGTCCTTTAGGCGCGTGACAAACTTATATCCTACCTCTGTAAGTTCCTGCCAGACAAGGTAATCGAAACACCCCATGTCAAAAGCGAGGAACGAACCTTTGGGAAGGTCGAACAAGCGATGCATGAGCTCATGGTCATTCTTGGCAGCTGCAGAAAAGTCAATGAAAATAGGTGGGTCGATGTCTTCCTGTATGATGGTATGAGCCTTGATGCCTCCTTTTTTCTTGCCATTTTCCGCATTTCGTCCAGCACCCTTAAGTATCAGAGAGAAAAGGGTTATCGTTGTTGAGTCCATGACGTAAAGCTTCGTAGAAAGCTCTCTTTTGGACTGGCTGTCCGATAAAAGTGGGGCATATTGCTTATAAAGCATGGCATAGATGGAACCAAAGAAGGAAGACTTCCTGCGTTTGTTGGCATCAGCGAGAGTACTTCGACAAATCATATGGTCAAGTCCGAGGTGCTTCATGCGTGTGGCATTGGCTTCAAATCCAATCTCCACCTCGCGCAAAGACCGCAGCTTACACAGGACAGCATAAAGCATTACAATAAGATGGGAATAGCCATCAAGGTGCTTCGTATAGCGATTTGCACCGCTTTTTGCTGCCAAAGTGTTAATTTTTGACCTGTTCATTAAATTTATCATCTGACTTAGAACCGGCTGTCCGGAAAAATTTGTAACTTTGCCAATGGATTTAGTAGTTTTGGATGTGGTAATGCAAAATTACTAATCTTTGGGGACAATCTGCAAAGGTTGTTCCCTTTTTCTATGAGCTAGATGATCACTAGTGTTTCTTAAAAAATATTAATTGAATTTAAAGTCAAAATAAAGCTGCCTGTCATTAATCTCTTTTGGCTGAGTCTTGAGGGGATTAAGCAATTCGCTGATGTCTCCAGTTGTGAGTGCCGACTTACCCAAGATTCGCATGATTTCGACAATAGGTCTTCTAATTTTGAGATCATGTTCGATAATGCCAATGAGGCAGTATGTGATGATTGCCACATGGATTTGTATCCTGACGGCATTCTCGGATTCACCCCAGAATCTCTTGACCCGAAGATGCTGCTTGATCCACTTGAAGAATAGCTCAACCTGACACCGATATCGATAAAGCAAGGCAATGTCCGTGGCCGTAAGGTAGAAGTTATTCGTGTAGTATGTAAAACTCCTGTGAAGGTCTGGAGCATAGTAGACAATGCGTCTGATAACGCCTGGATACTTCTCCTTGTTTTCCTTCTTCGTGAAACGAATACTTTGATCCTTAAGAACATTATCTTCTCCATCAAGAATGTCTTCACCGTCAACAATCTCATATGCAGGATGTCCCTTTTCCCTAATGATAAAGAATGCTCCGAAGGCATTGATTCGATAAAGACGGGCAAGGTCAAAGTACCCTCTATCAAAGACATAGCACGCATTAGGCTCATATGTAAACCAATCCATGGAATTGACGTCATGCACCTTTGCATTTGTGATTCTATAGAACACAGGTATCTCCGTAGAGATGTCAATCTGTGTGTGGATTCTGATACCCGATTTTGTACTACGGAACTCTGCCCATCTGAAAACAGACATGCAAAGGTCAATGGTCGTAGAGTCAATGGCATAAAACCTGTCATGCAGTTCAAACTCCTTGGTAATACGTTTCGACTGAGCGACAGACACCATGTAGAATGCGAACTCCTCAAAGATACGATGGTCTCTGAGATTGTTCGCTTTGGAAAGCATCTGACGGTTGACAGGCGTCTTGCCAAATCCGAGAAAGAAGGACTTCTTACCATGTGCTATTGTTATATCAGTAAGTTCTCTGAGACTGTCACAGCCGATGAGTTGACCGAACATGAGGACCAGCATGTGATTCCAATGAGACATACTCCACTTCTTGGTTCTGTCATCATATCTGTCAACAATTCTCCTGAATTGTCTTTGGTGAAGGATCGCTGTTATTTGCGAAAAAACGTATCTGCCTATATGCATATTTACTCCGATTTTGAATCGGATGCAAAGTTAGTCATTTCAAAGCTCGGACAGCATATCCGAAGCCTAAAGTGTTGTGCATAAGGACGATATAATTAATTTTAAGTGTTTTTAAGAGACACTAGTGATAGATGATTTTTTTTTCGGACACCAATAAAAAATAAATAAACGTAATATGTTGTTGCGTCTAAGGTATACTTGCGAAAAATAAACATGGATAGAAAAGACCGCTACCTCATTGTTGAAGTAGCGGTCTTCTTATTATTGTATAATTTGAATTGGTTATTCTCAAATTAGTTATTCTCTGGACGGAGCTGACGAACAGTAGCACCTGCGCGCCACATCTCTGACTCACGAAGAGCTTCGAGTTCCTTCTCGAGACCTACGCGGTAGTCTGGCTTAGAGTTGGCATCGATAGAGATCTGAGCCTCGTTACCAGTTACAACAGAGTGGTAGAGCTTTTCAACAACAGGCTTGATAGCATCGTGGAAAGGACCCATCCAATCGAGGGCACCACGCTGTGCTGTTGTAGAGCAGTTTGCATACATCCAGTCCATACCCTTAGCACCGAAGAGTGGCATGAGTGACTGAGTGAGCTCCTCAACTGTCTCGTTGAATGCCTCAGAAGGAGTATGACCGTTCTCACGGAGAACTTCGTACTGAGCGAGGAGAAGACCCTGGATAGCACCCATGAGTGAACCGCGCTCACCTGTAAGGTCAGAAGTAGCCTCACGCTTGAAAGTAGTCTCGAACATGTAACCAGAACCGATACCAATACCGAATGCGAGAACCTTGTCAAGAGCCTTGCCTGTTGCATCCTGGTAAACAGCGTAAGAAGAGTTCAAGCCGCGACCTTCAAGGAACATAGTACGAAGTGAAGTACCAGAACCCTTAGGAGCAACCATGATAACATCGATATCTGATGGAGGAACAACACCTGTGCGGTCGCTCCAGTTGATTGCGAAACCGTGTGAGAAGTAGAGAGCCTTGCCTGCTGTGAGGTATGGCTTGATAGTTGGCCAAAGCTGCATCTGAGCAGCGTCTGAGAGAAGCATACATACGATAGTACCCTTTTCTGCAGCCTCTTCGAGAGAGAAGAGAGTTTCGCCTGGCTTCCAGCCGTCAGCAACAGCCTTGTCATAAGTCTTGCCCTGACGCTGACCAACGATTACGTTGAAACCGTTGTCGCGGAGGTTGCAAGCCTGACCTGGGCCCTGAACGCCATAACCGAGCACTGCGATAGTCTCGTTCTTGAGTACTTCACGTGCCTTTTCGAGTGAGAATTCTTTGCTGGTGATAACTGTTTCAATAGTACCACCGAAATCAAGTTGTGCCATTTATTTTGGTTTTTAAGTTGGTTTATCTAGTGTCAAATCGTTTGCAAAGTTAGCAAATTGTTAGCAATTCATGAAATCTTACGACAAATATTAAGCGTAAAATGAGTTATTTTGATATAATTCAAACCTCACAATGACATTTGCTAACAAAATGATAGTTTACAGCGTACAACTTCCACTTCTTCAAGCTGTTCGCTCTTCTTTCTTGCACTTATCATGATGCCGCCATCAGCATTGTCTTCACGATAGAAACTGAGTACATCTCCACAATAAGTTTCTGCTACATAAGCTATGTCTAGTCGCTTTAATTTATGTGTTTTGTGAAACTCGATCGGGAAAATGTCCATGATGTGGTCGATGTACTTTATACTGTTTACATGACCGTTGTAGTCAGTATCGGTATAAGTAGTCTTCACTTCATGGCATTTCACAGCCTCTTTGCTCATCTTTACTCGTGAAAGCTTGTCTAGTTTACTAGGAGTAGGCTCTATGTAGTTCGCTATTTCTCCGTCACGAATAGAGAGGATGTCTTGTGGTTGGCGTGTCTCTGTGTCAATAAGAGCCCAGATACTTTTACCGTATGCAAGAACGCGCTTTTCGCTTCCGTCTTCGTTTTCTAAAGATGGTAAAGCATGAACTTCAAAGTTACGATTTGTGAAATAGCGCATAGCGCTCTCTACCCAAGTACTGACTGTAAAACGATCATATGCTTCCGGCATTTCAACAACTTCTATAGCAAGACGAGAGAGAACCCAGGTCTTGTTCAAAGGAGCCAGATAATGCATTCCGAAATCACGAGTATTAGAATGGTAATCGGCTGAGTTAAGCATGTGATTGCCAAGAAAACCGATAAAGAGTTTCTTGGTAAAGTCGCAATGGAATGGCTCACAAAGAAACTCGTATGTTCCGATTTTTGGAAGTGGAGTCTGCATTTAACCGTGATAGAGTTTTGTTGTTTGGTATGTTGGCTCGCATGTAAGGTTCACGCCAAGACGACGGAAGATTGTCTCATCTTTTGGTGAGAGAATAACCGTTGAGTGTACTTCACAACCACGAAGTTCAGAGAGTTTTTCCATAGCATTGCGAGCGTTGATGTCTGTAAGCGCGCAGATAGAGAGTGCTACGAGAACTTCTTCTGTGTGGAGGCGTGGGTTTGTATGACCAAGTTGCTTTGTCTCGAGTTCACAAACAGGTTCGATGACCATTGGCGAAATGAGATCAACAGCACTAGGAATACCTGCGAGATACTTGAGAGCGCTGAGAAGCATAGCAGAAGAAGGACCAAGGAGGTCTGATGTCTTACCGCAAACGATATGACCATCAGCGAGTTGGATAGCAGCTGCTGGAAGACCTTCTGTCTCTTCAGAGCGCTTGCAAGCAGCTGTAACAACAGGACGATCTTCAGGAGAAACGCCTGCCTGGTTCATGAGGATCTCTATCTTGTCAACCTGCTCGTGACCAGCGTTGCCCTTGCGTTCCTCTACGAGAGTCTTGTAGTAACGACGAACGATTTCGTCCTTACCTGCCTGACAAGTTACGAGGTCGTCAACAATGCAATTGCCTGCCATGTTCACACCCATGTCAGTTGGTGACTTATAAGGGCTCTTGCCGAGAATCTGCTCCATCATTGCATTGAGGACTGGGAAGATTTCCACATCGCGATTGTAGTTGATGGTAGTCTTTCCATAAGCCTCAAGATGGAATGGGTCGATCATGTTCATATCGTTGAGATCGGCTGTGGCTGCTTCATAAGCAAGGTTTACTGGGTGCTTGAGAGGAATATTCCAGATTGGGAATGTCTCAAACTTGGCATAGCCTGCCTTCACACCGCGCTTGTTCTCGTGGTAAAGTTGAGAAAGGCAAGTAGCCATCTTACCGCTACCAGGACCTGGAGCTGTGACAACAACAAGCTGGCGAGTGGTTTCGACAAACTCGTTCTTGCCGTAACCTTCTTCGCTAACTATCTTTGTTATGTTATGAGGATAACCTTCTATCGGATAGTGGCGATAAACTTTCAAGCCAAGGCTTTCAAGTTTCTGCTGATAAGTGATGGCGTTTGGCTGACCAGTGAAACGAGTAAGCACAACACTACTTACATAAAGTCCGTATCCGCGAAAAGCATCGATGAGACGGAGAACATCCATATCGTAAGTAATACCAAGGTCGCCGCGCACTTTGTTCTTTTCGATGTCAGCAGCATTAATAGCGATGATAACCTCCGCATCGTCCTTCATCTGAGTGAGCATACGGATTTTTGAATCCGGTTCAAAACCAGGAAGAACGCGTGAAGCGTGGAAATCATCAAAGAGTTTGCCGCCAAACTCCAAGTAAAGCTTACCGCCGAACTGAGCAATACGCTCCTTGATGTGTTGCGATTGCGTGCGGATGTAAGCGTCGTTATCAAAACCCTTAATCATTTGAAATGTCTGATTTATGATTAAAATACTTTGCCTAAAAATATTAAGAGCCTTAAGATTTTTAAGATTCTTAAGACCCTTAATACATTATTCTACAACGACAAGTACTGTGTTTTCTTTAACAGCGTCGCCAGAGTTGACTTCGATAGCAGTAACCTTTCCGTCGCAAACGGCTTCAAGGTTATTGTTCATCTTCATTGCTTCAAGTACAACTACTGTCTGTCCTTCCTTTACTTCGTCGCCAATCTTTACCTTAACTTCGATAACTGTTCCTGGCAGTGGAGCCTTTACTACGCCGCCACCAGCAGCGAGTTGGATTTTAGGAGCTTCTACCTTCACGGCAGCCTTCATCTCCTTTTTTGTGATAGTTGACTCCTCTGTGTAAGGATTGCACTGACGAGTCCAACTTGTTTGCTTTGGATTAATTGTAATAGACATTTTTGTTTTGTTTTTGCGTTATTATCCTATTTGAAGATTATTCTTCCAAGTATCGGTTGCCTAAGCAAATGTTTTGGAATATCCAAGCATAGCTTGCATATTCCACCTATTTTCCGTCTCTATAAACATATTACTCCCCCTCCCCATAGTCGGGGAGGGGGTATGGGGGGAGAGGCTTGCTTTTTACATAGGAATGTTTCCGTGCTTCTTCTCTGGGAGAGCATCACGCTTAGTTGCGAGCTGAGCGAGAGCCTTGCAGATACGGAAACGAGTGTTGCGAGGTTCGATTACGTCGTCGATGTAACCGTACTTAGCTGCCTGGTATGGATTTGCGAAGAGGTCTGAGTATTCCTTCTCCTTTTCTGCGAGGAATGCCTTTACATCTTCACCAGCCTCCTTCTTAGCCTTAGCTTCACGAGCAGAAAGAACAGCAACAGCACCTGCTGCACCCATAACTGCGATTTCAGCTGATGGCCAAGCGTAGTTGAGGTCTGTGCGGAGCTGCTTACAGCCCATCACGATGTGAGAACCACCGTATGACTTGCGGAGAGTAACTGTAACCTTTGGCACTGTAGCCTCACCATAAGCGTAGAGAAGCTTAGCACCATGCTGGATAACAGCGTTGTACTCCTGACCTGTACCTGGGAGGAAGCCTGGTACGTCAACGAGAGATACGATTGGAATATTGAATGCGTCGCAGAAACGAACGAAACGAGCACCCTTACGAGAAGCGTTTACGTCGAGAACACCTGCGTAAGCTGATGGCTGGTTAGCTACGATACCAACTGACTGACCGTTGAAGCGAGCGAAACCAACAATGATGTTCTTAGCGAACTTAGGCTGAACCTCAAAGAACTCGCCGTTATCAACAACTTCGCCGATAACCTTGTACATATCGTAAGCTGCGTTAGGATTCTCTGGCATGATCTCGTTGAGAACATCAGAAACGCGGTCAACAGGGTCGTTGCAAGCTACGCGTGGAGCTTCTTCCATGTTGTTAGATGGAATGTAGCTAACGAGTGTGCGGATCATCTGGAGACCTTCTTCCTCAGTCTTTGCTGTGAAGTGAGTAACACCAGACTTAGAAGCGTGAACAGAAGCACCACCGAGGCTTTCCTGGTCAACAACCTCACCAGTTACAGTCTTAACAACGGCAGGACCTGTAAGGAACATGTAAGAAGTTCCCTCCATCATGAGAGTGAAGTCCTGGAGAGCTGGAGAATAAACAGCACCACCTGCGCAAGGACCGTAGATAGCTGCAATCTGAGGAACAACACCAGAAGCGAGGATGTTGCGCTCGAAGATCTCTGCGTAACCAGCGAGAGCGTTGATACCTTCCTGGATACGAGCACCACCTGAGTCGTTGATACCGATACAAGGAGCACCCATCTTCATTGCCATATCCATAACCTTGCAGATCTTCTGAGCCATAGTCTCAGAGAGAGAACCGCCGTTTACAGTGAAGTCCTGGGCGTAAACATAAACGAGACGGCCGTCGATAGTACCGCTACCAACAACAACACCGTCACCGAGAGTCTGCTTCTTCTCCATACCGAAGTTTGTACAACGGTGGAGCTTGAACATATCAAACTCTTCAAAACTGCCCTCGTCGAGGAGCATATCGATACGCTCGCGAGCTGTATATTTGCCGCGTGCGTGCTGCTTTTCAATAGCCTTTTCGCCACCACCAAGTTCGGCAACAGCGCGCTTTTCAATCAAAGCTTTGATTTTATCTAATTGTGACATATTATCAAATATAAATTATTAATTACCGATTAAAATTAGTGTTCGCAGAGCTCCGTGAGGATACCGCAAGTTGACTTTGGATGAAGGAATGCGATGTTGAGGTTTTCTGCACCCTTACGTGGAGCCTTGTCGATGAGGCGGATTTCCTTGCCTTCGCACTCTGCAAGAGCATTAGCAACGCCATCTTCTACGCAGAATGCAACGTGGTGAACACCCTTGTTGCCCTTGTCAAGCCACTTCTGGATTGTTGAATCTGGAGATGTTGGCTCGAGGAGTTCAAGCTTTACTTCGCCGCACTTAAGGAAGGCAGTCTTTACCTTCTGGTCAGCAACTTCTTCTACTGCGTAGCACTCAAGACCGAGTACTTCCTTGAAATAAGGGAGAGCTTCCTCAATGCTCTGAACAGCAATACCGAGGTGCTCGATGTGTGAAATTTTCATTTTGGTTATTTTGAGTTTTAAAGTTTTACTTTTTATATCTTTAGTTTTCAGTTTTAAGCTGTAGCGATGAAACATCAATCTTCTCCTTTGATGGCTTTCAATATAACACTTGTGGCACCCATGGTAAAAAGGGTGCCATCGTCGATGATTCTCTTTTCTCTGTCGCCGAGAATCACGTCTCCGACGAATGTTCCAGTATAGCTAGGTCCGTCGGAAAGTATATATTTAAGGTTGCCGTTTTTGTCGCGAGAGATGTCAATATTGCAATGGCAATGGTCAATGCTTGGGTCGGAAGTCTCAATAGGCACAGTAGTCTTAGCGCCTTTGCAGTACTTTCCTATTATATTATTGCCCATGCGAAGCGGGAGAAGCTGCTTGAAATGGAATTGGTTTTCTATGACAAGCAAATGAGCTACTGCCTCTTCCTTCTGCTTCATCACGCCAATGCGAATTCCAAACTGATGGTTGCATTGCGGACATTGGAAGACAAGTTTCTGCCCTTCAGCGTATTTTGTTTCGTCGAAGGTAATCTTGTTGTCACATTTCGGGCAGCGCACTCTTTTCATTATATCTTCTTTATCCAAGCAATCTTGAACTTTTCATTGTCCAAATGCTTTGCGATTTCAACTTTAGCGTCTTCAATATTTGCGTAAGTTCCGAATACAACCATTGGAGATTTCTCTCCGTCAATTGTAGCAGCTACGCCTTCTTTTACAAGCTCTTCAGCATAGTACTTGGCACCATCCATGCTGATACCCGCAGCAAGTACGATTGTATAATTAGCTTCTTTTGCTTCAGGAGCTTTAGGAGTTTCCGGTTTCTTTGCAACAACCTTCTTCGCAACGACTTTCTTTGCTGGAGCTTTCTTTTCAACAACAGTAGTTTCTGATTTCCAATTGAAAACAGAAGCAAGCTGAACATCCTGCATGGCAGTTGCTGCATACTTCATTGGAATAACTGAAAGCACAGAGATGGCAACCACAGCGGCTGCTGTAGCACACTTGCGAATTGTTGAACGCTTGATAGTGATAACAATTGGTTCGTCGTCTTCCTTTGCAAAGATACTCTTCTTCTTTTCTTCTGAAGGAACGAAAGAAGGCTTGAGAATGGCATTTACCTTTGTCTCGTCGCTCTTTTCGGCAGCAACAAGTGCCTCAAGCGTATTAATCTCAAGAGCATCCATTCCATAGATGGATGGAGTAAGGAGACCAGAAGCATGAGGAGTAAAGTCGTATTCGCCATTGCTGTATGAAAGTATGCCAACACCCTTGAAATCAAAAGATCCGTTATTATAGAGAGCGTTCTTTATGTCCTCCACTTCTCTCATTATCTCTTTCTCTGCGTCAGGATAAGACATCTGGTAAGTGTCTATATACGACTGAACGAGGAGAGAATCGTTGATATTCACTCTAGGATTAAAGCCGAGAGTGCGAGAAGGTGGAAGGAAAACATTCTCAACATCATCGAATCTTGCAGTCAAAGGATTGGCCATGAAGCATCCGAATCCCGGAACGATTACGGAATTTTCATTCAGCAAGAGACTTTCAATATGTTTTACTATCTTCATATAGAATCAGTTACGGTGTTTAGTAATTAATATTACTATGCTTTCAAAATGTATATCATTATACAAATCGGTGCAAAGTTATAAAAAAAGATAGAAAAACAAACAAAAAGGAAGAAATATTTACTTTTTTCTTAATATATGCAGAATAATCAAGAGCGGATATGCGTTTTTAGGCAACTAATTCCTATTCATCAACTTCTTGAAAGTCCACATATTCGCCTTCGTTGTCCTTGAATATTTGCTTATGAGAAGATGAACCTCTTCCCTGATAATTACCATTTCCATGACAATCACCATTTGCGTGAGAATTGCCGCTTCTTTGCGAATTAGTGTTTCCTTGCGAGAAAGCACTTGAGTTCTGTTCGGTGTTATTGTAACCACCGTACCATTTTCCCTTTTTATTGCCATTGACCACATTCCATGTCTTCAGCAGTATTCCGCCAATGAGGAGTACTGGAAGAAGTATGACAAGCATAATAAGGCAACCTAAGAATTGAAACATAGCTTAAATAATTTTTTATTCTTGCGAGAGATCATATACCATTTGTCTGTAAACACGATAGACGTGATACCTAGATATATATCCAATTAGCGTGCCATCCGTTTCACAAACCGGAAGTTGATGCGCATGTGTCTCGTCGAGAAGCTTCATTACGGACTCCATCGGGTCGTTGATTCCGATTATGGCAGCAGGTTGCGACATGAGCTGACGAACCGTGAAATGATGGTAAAGTTCTGTCCGGAACACAATATGGCGCAGCTTCATCATGTCTATTTCACCGAGCAGATGTCCCGCATCATCAAGTACCGGAAGAACATTTCTCTTAGAACGACTAAGATATTTTACCAATTGTCCCAGTTCTACATCCGGTTTAACGGAATCATTGTTCTTGTCTATCACATTCTGAATATTCATCAGAGTGAGCACGGCTTGGTCAGTATGATGAGTCAGGAGCTTGCCTTCACGAGCAAGACGACCTGCATATATGGAATGTGGTTCGAAAATGTTTATCGTCAGATAAGAGCTGATGGCAACAATCATGAGCGGAATGAACATGTTGTAGCCCCCTGTGATTTCTGCGATAAGGAATATTCCCGTAAGTGGAGCGTGCATGACACCAGCCATTACAGCAGCCATTCCGAGAAGCGCAAAGTTCTTCTCCGGCAGTTCAACGCCTATGTCATAGATATTCCATATTCTTGCAAAAAGGAAACCAGCAAAAGCGCCAATGAAAAGGGATGGAGCAAAAGTACCACCACAACCTCCACCGCCGTTTGTGGCAGAAGTGGCGAACACCTTTGTCAGCACGACCATTGCAACATAAAGAACCAGAAGATTTGACTTACCGGCAAACACAGAAGTGTCAAGAATCTTGTCCCAATCTGCCTGGCTTGTTCCGTTAAGAAGAATGTTTATGCTATTGTAACCTTCGCCGTAAAGTGAAGGGAAAAGGATGATGAGAGTAGAGAGGATAAGAGCACCAACAATCCATTTCAAGTAAAAATGCTCTTTGAGTTTGGAGAAAATCCCTTCGGTAAACGCCATTGTACGCATGAAGTAAAGGCTAACAATACCGCAAAAAGCTCCAAGCAAAAGTGTTGCAGGAACTCGTCTTACTGTCCAGTCGGCATCAAGCGTAAAGTGGAACAACGAGTCGCTACCCATAAAAATATAGGTGAAGCAAGTAGCAGTAACAGAAGCGATAAGGATAGGTAGCAGAGATGCCATCGTAAGGTCTATCATCAACACCTCAAGCGTGAAGACAAGACCTGCCATCGGCGCCTTGAACACACCGGCTATGGCAGCAGAAGCTCCACAACCTACGAGAACCATCAGCGTTTTGTTGTCAAGCCCAAACATTCTGCCGAGGTTACTTCCGATAGCAGAACCGGTAAGCACAATAGGAGCCTCAGCTCCCACAGAACCACCACAACCGATTGTAATGGCCGACGCAACAACTGACGACCAACAGTTATGTGCTTTCAGTCGGCTCTTGCTTCGGCTTATGGCATAGAGTATTCGAGTAATACCGTGAGAAATATTGTCTCTGACCACATAGCGCACAAATAAGGCTGTAACGAGGATACCGATTGCCGGATATATCATGTACAACCAGTTGAATGTATTAGGATCAAAGTTCTGAGTAAGAAGCAGTTGCACTCGATGGATAATCCAGTGCAACACATAACCAGCCACGGCAGCAAAGAAGCCAACAAAGAGGCTCAGCACCATGACAAGCCGTTTTTCGGATATTTTTTCTTTTATTGTTGTTACGTTCATTAATGTCTAATTATCTCCACCTCTCCGTTTTTCCTAAGTTTTATGATGCTTGAAGGTTGCGTCTTCGTCTTGTCGCCACGACGGAATGAGCATACATAGTCAACAGAATCGATAATCTCCTGCGAGATTTCCTTGAAAGTTCGTGCAGAAGGTTCGCCGCTGATGTTTGCGCTTGTTGATACTATAGGCTTCTGGAAACGATAGCAAAGCTGCTTTGAGAATTCCTCTCGTGTGATGCGAATGCCTACGCTACCGTCTTCTGCGTAGAGATTAGGCGCAAGTCCTGTTGCGCCATCAAGAATGACTGTGGTTGGCTTTGTGGCAAGTTCCATGATGTCCCAAGCCACATCCGGCACATCACGAACATAACGCTGTATGCGCGAGTCGCTGTCAACGAGGCAGATAAGTGCCTTGGAGTCTTCGCGTTGCTTTATCTTATATACTTTCTCAACCGCCTGCGGATTAGTTGCATCACAGCCGATTCCCCAGATTGTGTCTGTAGGATAAAGGATTATACCTCCCTGTCGCAACACCTTTACGGCGTTTTCAATGTCGATAGTACAATTCATTGTCGTTTTTAAGCAGAAAAACGCAAGAGTTTCTTTCCCTTGCGTTCTTCGTGGTATATTTTTATAATGTTGTTTTATTCTTCAGTTTCCTTGGTGCCTTCGCTATTTGAATCGTCTATAAGCTGATTCTTCTTTGAGTAATAGCGATTGTAACTGCTATCATAGCTGTTGTTGGAAAGTCTTACAAGATGGATATAACCCATTTTCCAACCGGTTCTTCCGTTCTGGAGATAACCAGAGAGCTGACCGTTTCTGAGTGTATAATTAGCAATAACCACATGTGAACCATCGTCGTAGTTCATGTAGATACAGCCATCGTCAACTGACCAGTTGAAGTTTGCGTATGACTCGCCATATCCATAAACAGCCTCGTCATATTCATAGCCAGTACCGTGTTTTGAGAAACCTGATTGATGGAATCGGATATCAACATAGAAAGGACCTTTGTTTGATTCAACTTGTCCACGCCAAGTACCGTCAAGCTCAAATGCTATTTCGTGATCTTCGTCGCACGAAGTAAGCGAAAAAGTCATCAAAGATAAAAAGGCGATTGTTAGAAGTGTTGTTAATTTCTTCATGATTGTAGTTAAATAGATTAATGATTTAGCGGTTTTCGGGGGCAAAAGTAATACTTTTTTATACTTTTTACAAATTTTTGTCAACTTTTTTTTAACTTTGCACCAAAATATAACCTTATTACCAAAATAAAACTCCTATACATTAATAATATATATAATATGGAACACACAAAATGCCTCATCATAGGAAGCGGCCCTGCTGGTTACACAGCTGCGATTTATGCTTCTAGAGCAAACTTGAAACCAATAGAATATTGCGGACTTCAGATGGGAGGTCAGCTTACACAAACTACTACTGTCGAGAACTTTCCTGGTTATCCTGATGGCGTAGATGCCAACATGATGATGATGGACATTCGCCAACAGGCAGAGAACTTCGGCGCTGACATTCGCGATGGTATCGTTACAAAGGTTGATTTCTCAAAGCGTCCTTACATCGTAACAGTTGATGATACAACGGAAATTGAGGCGGAAACAGTCATTATTGCTACAGGTGCTTCGGCTAAATACCTTGGTCTTCCTGATGAAGAGCGTTTCAAGGGCATGGGCGTTAGCGCTTGTGCCACTTGCGACGGCTTCTTCTATCGTAAGAAGACAGTGGCTGTCGTAGGCGGTGGCGACACAGCTTGCGAGGACGCTCTCTATCTCTCTGGCCTTGCCAAGAAGGTTTATCTCGTTGTACGCAAGCCTTTCCTTCGTGCATCAAAGGTTATGCAGGAGCGTGTGATGAATACTGAGAATATTGAAGTTCTCTTTGAGCATAACACTCTCGGCCTTAATGGCGACGGCAAGGTTGGCGTTCAGGGCGCTCGTCTTGTGAAGCGCAAGGGTGAAGCTGATGAAGAGGAAGTAAACATCGACATAGACGGATTCTTCCTTGCCATCGGTCACAATCCAAATACAGAGATTTTCCGCGAGTGGCTTGATGTTGACAATATGGGCTATTTCAAGACCATCGACGGAACTCCAAAGACAAAGATTCCAGGAGTATATGTTGCTGGCGACTGTGCTGATCCAGTTTATCGCCAAGCTATCGTAGCTGCCGGTTCTGGCTGTAAAGCTGCTCTTGAGGCAGAAAGATTCTTACTTGAAAATTAATAACTCTTTTAATAACTAACAAATTATGTCACCTGTACAAACATCAAAAATGACAAACTGGCGTTGGTGGATCTGTGGTCTTCTCTTCGTGGCTACTACAGTTAACTATCTCGATCGTCAGGTACTTTCGCTCACAGCGAAGGAATTTATCTATCCAGATTTCCACTGGACAGACGAAGACTATGGTAACATTACCGCTTACTTCTCTATTTTCTATGCAATCTGTATGCTCTTCGCAG
>JAKSLJ010000012.1 GCA_024401275.1 Bacteroidaceae bacterium
GCACATCCCCACCAATAGCAGTGGTACTTGCCTTCGTAGTAGAGAAAACCGCAAGGATCACTTATCCAACCATGTCGCTGACTGAAGTGATACTGGTTGCGATAATGCTCCTTGTAAAGGTTATCCCCAGAAACGACTTTATACTCTTGGGCACTTGCACCCAAGAGTATAAAGCACATACATAATAGGGAGGTAAGAACTTTCCTATTCATTTACAATTTTGTTCGCTTCGCGAGGCTAAAGGGTAAAGGCCTTCAGCCTCAACTTGAGCTTGTGAAAGTTGAATACTTAATACTGCGATACCTTAACGTCGCTGATTGTTACGTCGTTGAAGTAAGTATGGATAGCCCAACAGTTCTTCTGAAGACCGTAGATACGCTGAGTGCAACCATAGTCGCCATTGATGTACATAGTAACAACAGAGTTGTCAGTGTAGATATCAACATGGTAAGTGTTGTCTGCTGGACGAGGGAAGATGTAACCATCAGCACCAGGAATGAAACCCTTGCCCATATAGCCGTTCTGCTCAAAGTTGACCTTGCGACGACCATTCTCCCATTCTGGGTTGACAACGAGAGTGTAGTACTTTCCATCTTCAGCCTCAATCTGAGTTGGCTCACCTGTGTTCTTGTCAATTTCAGTTACGAGTCTTGAACCATGACAGAAGCTGACGCCGAAACGGTCACCATCGTTGGCAGTCTTAGCTGTGAAGGAGATATGGTTGTGTGTGCCGAGACGATTGTACATAACAAAGTCTTCTCCAGTCTTCATAACCTTAACCTCTGCAGGTTTGTCGTACTTAGCGTCCATAGCAGGAACCTTACCAACAGTAAGTGTACCATTCTCATGCTGAATGAGCTTGTGGCATACGAGAGCACCAGACCAGTTTGGTTCTCCGCTTGCACCTATGTTGATATTCTTATCGTCGTTAGTTACACCTGAACGGTATGGAGACCAGCCCCAAATGTAGCGGTCAGTGCCGTTGGAAGCAGTCTTACCAGCATAGAAGGCACGAGTGTCAAGAACGCCTTCCTTGTCATCCTTTGGCCACCAACGACCTGGATCAGTGAAGCAAATCTTCAAGTCATGCCAAGTAGGAGCCATCATGTACTTAACCTTGCGACTCCAGTCTGTACGCAAAGCTTCGCTATATACGAGATACCAGTAGTCGCCCATCTTGAAGATGTCTGGACATTCACACATACGGTCCCAAATCATAGGGAACTCTTCTACATAAGTCCAATCCTTCATGTTGCTTGATTCGAACTCAGCAAACTTGAGCTTGCTTGAGATAACCATGTGCCACTTGCCGTCTTCGGCCTTGAAGATCTGTGGGTCGCGGAAGTCTGTCTCTGAGAAACCATAGTCAGCACCCTTGAGAACCCATGCCTTATCCTTAGTCCAAGTCTTGAAGTCAGGAGAAGTTGCACGCATCACAACTTCCTTTGAAGTGTGGCCAGTGTAGTAGATATAGTAGAGACCATCAGCCTCGTTGTACAAAGCGCAACCAGTACCGAGAGCAGCATCAGCCTCGTTCTTTGACTTACCTGTAGGGAGAACTTCGCCGAGAGCCTGATAGTTGGCACCGTCCTTAGTGCTGACACCATAGAATGGGTGGAAGCAGTAAGGGTCGTTGTTGTTGAACTCCTGGAGATAGAGCACCTTGAACTCGCCTGCCTTCTGGTCGTAGAAAGGCATTGGGTCACCTACACGACCGATTTCTGGCATGTAGTAAGTGCTGAAACTTGCATCCTCTGTAGGAGTGAAGAACGATGTGGTGCCAGCCCAATCCTTAGGAGCATCACCATCGAAAGTTTCTTCGCTGCACGCTGTCAGCGTGAGAGCTGACAGCATGAGACCTGATAATATGATATTTTTCACCATAATGGAATTTACTAATTTACGGATTTACAATTTGTTTGCCTTTGCATGTAGGGCGAAGTTTACTGAGCCGCCTAATTGGAAGGCGTTGGTTGTTTACCGGCTCGGAAATCCTCGCCCTACATTTCATAGGTGGGCTTCTTCTTATTTTGTCAAATAGTTGATAGCATTCTTAGTCATGATGGCGATGTTCTTGTGGAACTTCTCTTCGTAGCCATCCTCGAATGTGTAAGAGTACCAGTCGTAGCAGCCTGAGCCGATACAGATGATGCCACCCTTACCGTCGTGAGCTGGGTATTCCCATGCTACGATAGCACCGTCGCCACCAACACCGATGATTCTACCGCCATTGCGAGTTTCCCAGTAACTGTGGCTTGGATAGTTACCCCAGTCGCTACCGATATGGTACTGAGCAGTAGAGTTAGTGATGTGGTAACCCTTATCTGTACAGTAGATGCGGCCTGTATCGTCGCCATCGATAGTACCTTCGAAGAGTGGGTGAGAAGGATCGTACTTGATGAAGTCCCAAGGACCGCCACAAAGTTCTGCGCTGTCCTCGTTGCCACCCCAGCAGTTCTGTGGAGTTGTCCACTCGTCGTCGCCAGTTACGCCGATGAATGAAGGGAGGATAGTAGCGTAGCGAGTAAGGAGGAGAGCACCGCCGCGCTCGTAGAAGTCGCGGAGCTGGTTCTTGGCATCAAGAGCCTCAGGAGCCTTCTGGATGAATGGATCGTGACCATCAACGCCACCGTCCTGATGGAAGTGCCACCACATGATCTTACACTGAGAGATGTCGATAGTACCTGCCTGGAGATCAGCGAATGAAGCGTACATAGACTCTGGAACATTTGCGAGCATCCAAGTGCAAGCTTCGAGAGCCTCTGGATCGAGCTTAGACATGTCAGAAGCTGCACCGAGGAAGAGTGCCTTTGGCTTGTCGATAGCGATTACCTTTACAACATACTTGCTTGAAGCAGTGTTGTTTGATACTGTGAAAGTAACAGGCGCAGAGAAGTCCTGAGGAGCACCGCTGAGAGGATCAACAGTTGCGTTCTTAGAGAGCTCAATAGTAGGGATGGCATTCTTGATGTCAACGCTACCTGGCACATAGACAGTGATAGTCTTAGCATCCTGATCAATCATACCGTTGTAGATACCATTGATGACGAATGAGTAGATCTTAGCCTCGTCACGGAGAACAGAGAGAGTCCAGTCGAGATACATATCGCCAGCAGCAACGTGGATGTTCTGGTCGGCGCTCATGTCGAGAGTCTGACCCGGTGCAACATTTGCAGTAGCACCGTCAGCAATCTTAAGACCTGTAATCTTCATGGCATTTACAGGAGCTGTCTCTGGAATTCTTACTACGATAGAGCGAGAAGCCAAATCGATAGTGCCTTCATAGCCATCAAGCGCAATCTGCTCTACAAGGCAGTTGCCGCTGAGGTCGAGTGAGCAGTCATCGTTCTTGTCGCATGATGCGAAAGCGAAGAGCACTGCCACGGCACACATTATATATTTATATATTGCTTTCATTTTTTTATTTATGATGTATGATTTATGATGTATGATTTGTTTGCCCTACCGATAACGGTAGGGAGATAATCAATTACCAATTACCGATATTCTGCTTGTAGTTGTTGTTAGAAGCAGAGATCTGGCTGTGTGGGATTGGGAGATATTCGTTCTTGTTGGCAGTGAACTTAGCGCCATCATAGATGTTGCAGCGTCCCTTCTCAATATCGAAGTACTCATTGAGAACATTCTCTGCATCGCCCCAGCGAACGAGGTCGAAGAAGCGCTCTGACTCCATAGCGAGCTCAAGACGACGCTCCATCTTGACAATCTTGAGAGCGTCTTCCTTAGAATATGAGCCACCATCATACTTCTTACAGTAGATCTTAACACCATACTTCACTGGATAATTGCTGATAGTCTGAGTAGAACCGGCAGCACGCTCACGAATCTTGTTTACGAGGTTTACAGCCTCTCCACCTTGATTGAGCTGCGCGTAAGCCTCAGCACGCATAAGGATAACGTCAGCATAACGGAAGACGATGCGGTTCATTGAAGACGCCCAGAAAGAACCCTTGATGAGGTACTGGTCGATGAGAGCTGGGTCAACATTGTGCTTGAGTGTTACGTTGTAACCATAGAGACCACCGGAACGGCTCCAGTTAGAAGACTCGTCCATCATGAAATTAGGGTTGAACATGTAAGGAAGACCTGGCATACCAACAGTGAGGAAGAGACGTGGGTCAGCATTGTCTGCTGCCATATCGTAATTCTTTGCGTTATAGCTGTCGAGGTATGGACGGCCCTTGTCGTCAGTGCGGAAAGCATTTACTAGGTTCTGCGATGGCTTGTAGAAGTCGCAACCACCATCTGTTACATTAACGATGTTAGGGCAGATAAGACCGTAACCGAAGTTAAGGCTACCATACTTTGTACCATCGTTGCGAGAGTACTGAATAGCCCAGAGAGACTCGCAGCCGTTCTCGAACTGCTCTTCAGGACGGAAGTTGTTGTGGATGTCCTTCTCAAGGTCATAACCACCATCCTTGTAAAGGGCAGGGTCAGTGTATTTGAGAACCTGATTGAGGTCAGCCTCGTTGATAGAAGTTACCTTATGGCTTGAAGAATCGTCCTGTCGATAAGCTTTGTAAAGGTAAACCTTAGCGAGGAAAGCAGCGCAGGCAGCCTTTGTAGGACGACCCTTGTCAGCTTGAGTATCAGGAAGAATGCCGAAAGCATATTCAAGATCGTCAGCGATGACTTTCCAACCTTCGTCGTTGCTATACTCTGTGTTTGAAATCTTGCTATAATCGTCGTAAGAGAGATTAGAATCTATTACGAAAGGAATGTTCTTGAAGAGACGCTTGAGCTGGAAGTGTGCGTAAGCACGGAGGAAATGGAGCTCAGCAAGACGCTGATTCTTCTGTTTGAAGCTTGCGTCGCAACCCTCTACAGCGTGGATTGCCGCATTAACACGAGAGATAGAGTTGTAGAGGCGAACCCAGATGTCGTTGAGGTTCCAGCTTGTTGGAAGCACGCCCTGCTCAACCTCGAGCTGATGGAACACGTCACCGTCGTTTGTTGTAGAACCGCCCTTGTAAGCATCGTCTGAACGAACATCATAGTTCCAGAGCGAGAAAGAAGCGTTGATATCCTCAGAAGTAGCAAAGATAGCGTATGCTGAGGTCACCTGCTTGTCGGCGTATTCAGGAGTGTTGACCTGCTCATCAGAGAGAGTACCCTGTGGCACCTGCTCGCTGAGGAAGTCGGAACATGAGGTGAGGCCCATCGCACCAACTAGGCAGAGAGAGCCTAACCAAGCCTTCCCAAGGGGAAGGATGTTTATATGTTTTGTATTCATATATTTTGCTATTTAACAAATTACTATTTACCCCTTTTTGCACCCAACCATTCAGAAGCTATTGAACACCCCTCCCTTGGGGAGGGCTTGGGTGGGCTTCGGGGCGCTGTATTTTAGAATGATACGTTGAGACCAAATGTTACATTCATTGGAATTGGGTAACCGAATGTAGGAACTTCAGGATCGTTACCACTGTAGTTACCGCTCTTGATAGTAAGTACGTTCTGTGCAGAGAGATACATGCGGAGGCGGCTCATGCAGAGCTTCTTTGCGATAGCCTCTGGGAAGTTGTAACCGAACTGTACAGTACGGAGCTTGAGGTAAGATCCGTTTTCAACGTAGTATGTTGACATACGAGTCTCGTTGTTAGTATCCATTGTAGTAAGAGCAGGGATTGTAGAGCCTGTGTTTGTTGGAGACCATGCATCGAGAACGCGGATACCCTTGTTGAGGTTTGGCACGTTTACACCTGCCCAAAGGTCAGTCTGCTGCTTGTAGTCCTTAGTGATCACATCAACACCCTGAACGCCCTGCCAGAACATTGTGAAGTCGAAGTTCTTGTACTGGATATAAGCGTTGAGACCGTAAGTGAATGCTGGTGATGGATCGTAAATCCACTTCTGGTCCTTAGAGTTTACGACGCCGTCGCCATTGAGGTCCTTGAAGCGCATACGACCTACAGCAGCACCTTCCTGAGTAGCGTGGTTGTCAACTTCATCCTGGTTCTGGAAGATTCCGTCGAAGACGTAACCTACCTGTGCACCCATTGGATGACCAACAACGCTTTCAACGCCGTTACCACCGAATGTTCCGTTTGCTGCGATTGTCTCAGGAAGCTTTGTTACCTCGTTGTAGTTTGTACCGATGTTACCATTGATGTCATACTGGAGTTCGCCAGCCTTACCACGGTAACCGATGTTAAGTTCAAGACCGCGGTTGAGCATCTCACCAGCGTTGATCCACATCCAAGAGCCTTCACCCATAACGGCTACGCCAGGCATGTGAACAAGGATGTCGGTGGTCTTCTTGTTATACCAGTCGAGAGCACCATAGAGAGCACCGTTGAGGAAGCCGAAGTCAATACCGAAGTTAGTCTGAGTAGTAGTTTCCCACTTGATATCATCGTTACCAATCTGGTCACGCTTGAAACCTGAGTCGAGAATCTGACCACCGTTTGTACCCTGAATATCATAGCCTGTGTTGTAAGAGTCACCACCGAAGTTAAGGCTACCAGTAGTAGTATAGAGAGTATAGCGAGCATTGTTGTCAATCTCCTGGTTACCTGTCTGACCCCATGATGCACGGAGCTTAAGGTTCTCAATCCAAGAAGCGTTGTCCTTGAGCCACTTCTCTTCACTTATGCGCCAACCGAGAGAGATTGATGGGAATGTACCGTACTTGTTGTTCTTACCAAAGCGGCTTGAACCGTCGCGACGGATAGTGAGGCTTGCGAGATACTTGTCTGCGTAAGTATAGTTAGCCTTACCGAAGAAAGAAACGAGTGAGTAGCCACCGCCACCACCGTAAGCCTTGTCAGTTCCTTCAGTACCTGCTGATGGCCACATGTAGTCTGGGTTGAGAACAGCGAAGTCTTGACGATAGCCTGAGAACCAAACATCGTCCTGACGGTTGAGCTCCATACCGACCATTGCGTCGGCACGATGAGCGCCCTTCTCAAACTTGTATGTTGCAATGGCATTCCACATCCACTTCATCCAGTGCTCCTGCTTAGCCTCAACGCCATTCTCGTCGCGTGATACGTTACCACCAACAACTGGATAAGTGAAGAAGCGCTGCTGCTTCTGGCTGTAGTCAATACCGAAAGTAGTGCGAACGTTGAAGTCCTTGAAGAGAGCGAGGTTCAAGTGAACATCACCGAATGTACGCCAGTAGTTATAGCGGTTGTCCTTTGCACGAGAGAGAGTTGAGAGTGGATTCTCGCGGTCAGCATAACCACCAGTGAGGTTAGCGTAGTTGCCATTTATATTATAAATAGGATAGTTAGGGTTGAACTGGAGAGCATTCTCAAGGAAACCACCAGGAGCAGAAGCCTCATCAGTGCGGTTCAAAGTGAAGTTCTCGCCGATAGTGAGAATGTCGTCAATGAGTTTGTACTCTGTGTTGATACGAGCAGAGAAGCGCTCGAAGTCTGAATTCTTGATGACACCGAGGTTCTTGTAGTAACCGAGAGAGAAGAAAGAAGAACCCTTTTCGTTGCCATTACTTACGTTTACGTTATAGTTTTGTACGATACCAGTGCGTGTAGATTCCTTGAACCAGTCTGTGTTTGAAGCCTGGACAGTGTTGTTAGCGTCGAGATACTGACTCATCTGAACGCCGTTGAGTTGAGGGTTGCCATTCTGGTCATAGCCCCAGTTGAAGTGATAGCCGAGATTGTTGTTGTTTGGATCAAGACCGTCGTTTACGCGAGCCTGCCAGAAAGCCTGTCCCCACTGCTCTGCGTTGAGCACCTTCATGCGGTGAGCATACATTGAAGCAGCAACGCTTGCGTCGAAATCCACCTGAACCTTACCGTTCTTACCACGCTTTGTAGTGATGATGATGACACCATTTGCTGCACGTGAACCGTAGATAGAAGCAGAAGCGGCATCCTTCAATACCTGGATAGACTCGATATCAGAACCGTTGAGCTCGTGCATACCAGCCTTTGTTGGCACACCATCGATGATGTAGAGAGGGTCGTTGTTGTTGAGCGTACCGTTACCACGGATACGAACAGTAGCAGCACCAGAAGGGTTACCGTCGGCACTGATGTTCATACCAGGCACACGACCTTGGAGAGCCTTCATCGGGTTGTTTTCGTTCTGCTTAGCAAGCTCGCTAACGCTTACTACACTGACAGCACCAGTGAGGTCTGCCTTACGCTGAGTGGTATAACCTGTTACCACTACTTCCTGGAGAGAGTTTGCCTCATCTTCCATGACAACGTTCATCTGTGCCGAAGCAGGAAGAACCATAGTTTGCATACCAACGTATGTAAACTGAAGCTGCGCGCCATTGGCAACGCTCAGAGTAAAGTTTCCGTCGAAGTCGGTGATGACAGCATTGCTCTCATTGCCCACCTCCTTGACAGTCGCTCCGATGATAGGGTCGCCATACTGCTTGTCAGTAACGGTTCCCTTGACCTCAATGTTCTGCGCCATCGCCGAAAGCGAGCAACAGAGCATTACGATCACGGAGAGAAAGATTCTTGCGATTTTCTTCATGATTGTTTTTTTTGTTTTTGGTTATTATTAATTTTTGATTTTCGGTAAAACGTGTTGCAAAATTAGTAATATAATATTAACACGCCCGATAAAAATGTTTCCCAGAAACAAAAAAATCGTTCATCGGAGAATCTTTGCATAAAAAAGAAGAAAAGTTGTAGTGTTTTATGCCCTTTTCCCCCACAAGACGCTTTAACTCTTTACAAACTCGCTTGGAGAGAGCCCATGATACTCCTTGAAACACTTTGCAAAATAGCTCGGAGTAGAGAATCCAACAAGGTAACATACTTCTTGTATGGTATGTCCGCCATTCTCGAGCAGCAGAGCCGCCTGTTTGAGTCGTGCAATGCGCAAGAGTTCCTTAGGACCATAGCCCGTTTCCTCCTTCACGCGGTGATAGAATTGGCTGCGTCCCATGGCAAGTTCCACGGCAAGATCGTCGGCTGTGATGTCGGGATTGTGGAGATTAGCAGAGAGCACTTCCTGAAGTCGCAACACGAAATTGCCCTTCTTTCCGTCTTCGCTGGAACCATTTCCCTCCCCTTGCACAGGAAGTGGAGAAGCGCCTTCGGCGGTATCCATCCTTTCTGACAAATATTGCAGAAGCCTCTTCTCCGCCTCAAGACGCAGGTGTTTGTTTTTCTTGTTGGTCCTATGCATATAAACGCCAAGGAATACGCAGAACACTACTACCAAAACACAAGCAATGAGTCCCATCTCTGTGATGGAAAGCAGATGGCGAACACCTGATAGTTTTTCGCCAAGACGCTCATTATCTGCATTTATGGAGAGAATAGTCTCGTCCTGTGCACGCATGGCAGTCGCATTGCCTTTGTCAACAACAATCGGGCGGATGAGTGTATCACGCCATTCAAGTTTATCACCTTCCATGATTCTTATTGCAGCCTGCATAGCCATCTTGCCACCTGTAGGGTAGCGAACGGTAGCCGTCATCTCGCCGCGGTCAATCATATCGATGCCCTCTCCGCAAATACCATCAACACCTATGAAGGTAATACGGTCTTCCGCATGATGCTTACGGGCTTCAAGCACAGCATCGAAGACCATACCGTCGTTATGGCAGAAGATGATGTATTTGTCGGTGGTGTTAAGCAGAAGGGTCTCAACCATGGCACGGCATGTCTCGCGCTCCCAGTTGCAGTTGAAGCTTTGACACGAGAGCCCATACTTCTCCAATTCCTGCACAAAACCGCTATGGCGATCCTGCACTGGGGCTGCCGTAATGTTGCCCTGCATTTCCACAATCTTCTCTCCCTTATATATATTATGTACGTACTCGCCCGCGAGACGACCCACTTCAAGATTATCACCAGCCACGAAAGCGTCATAGCGCGGAGTGTTTGCCTTGCGATCTACGAGGACAACAGGTATGCCTCTAGCCTTTACCTTGTCTATCGTCTTGCTGATGTCGTCAACACTCCATGGCGAGACGATAAGCAAGTCAATTCCCATATCAACCAGTTCTTCTATCTGGCGGCACTGAAGTTCGGGATCGTCATCTGCCACCTTGACGGCGACTTCCACATTGTCATGGAGGGTCGCTTCACGGCGAATCTCGCCGTTCATGGTCTGGCGCCACATGCCACCGGCACATTGAGACACGCCCACAAGGCGACTTTTATGACTGCCATCGAATGACATGTAGGTACAGGCGATGCCGATAATCGATACTATGAGAAAGATTAATTTAATAGCGATTTTCATGATTGTATGTCTGTTTTACAAGTTGCAAAATTACGAAGTTTTTCGCTTTTTGCAACACACTCATGGACTTTTGTTTCAAAATCCTTTGACTTTTGTGTCAAACCCCTCTGACTTTTGCCCAAAAACTCAAGAGTTTTGCTTCAAAAAATGCATTTTTTGAACTGTTTTCCATAGAGTTCTTCAATGAAAAAGGCTAAAGGCACCAAACTAAGTGATATCCTTTAGCCTTTATCTTATGGTTTCAGGAGTTTGAAACCATATTGAAACCTCAAATTAGATCGACATGAGATAGTCGATACAGTTCTTAGCGAACTTGAGGATGTTATCCTGCTGTGGGTTGTTCTTTGGTGTAGCACTCTTGTCAGGTGTGCCGTCGCTGTTCTTCATTGAGAACTCGAAGCCACCATTGCCGACGCAGAGCACTGAACCGCCACGGAAATAGCCGTTAGGTGCCTTTGGCGCTGCCTTGGCTTCCCACACGTTGAGCTGCTGGAGCTGTTCCCACTGTCCGTCCCATGTGCCGAGAGGATAGATGCCGTGCTCCTGTGTGAGTGCGTCATAGCAAGCGTTGGTATGGATGTCGGCTTCCGTGAGCTTAGCCTGAATGCCTGCGAGGCAGAAGTTATGGTCTTCTGTCCATCCTGCGCCCTTGCATGGTACGAGACGGCGACCGCTGTCTTCTGTCTCTATCTTCATGCCCTTGAACACTGGGTGGGTTGTGAAGTTCACGATATGGTCATCACCCTTGAAGGCTGCACCCATCTTCCAGAGGTCTGGGTTCCATCCGCCAGGACCACAGTTGATAGAGCGACCGTCGCCACCAGCATCCTTCATCATCTGGAGGTCGAGACGCTCGATGTAGCCAAGGTATGCTACGGCGTGCTGCCAGAGGAGGAGGTTACCGCCATCCTGTACGAACGCCTTTACGAATGGTGCTGCAGCTGCGGCTGTCTCTGCGCCATTGAGATTCCATACGTCTGCCTCATTGCCTGTCTCTACATCGAACATCCAGAAGAGCATGCGGTAAGGAGAGAGGTCGGCTGCTGACTTGACATCGCCGAAATAGAGGAACTTGCCCTCTGGATAGTTGGCGTGGAACCAGAGCCATGCTGAAGCTTCGTCGTCGTCGCCTTCGGCAACACACTTGTCAGGAGTAGCATACTGAGAGAGGAACGCGAACTTTGTCTTGCCGATAAGGAGTGAAGCGGCTACAGGGAGTGACTTGCCTTCGGCATTTACCGATACAACTTCCACTGTCCATGTCTCGCCGAACTTCACGTCAGAGATTGTCATGGTCTTGGCAGAAGCGTCGAGCGACTTTGTCTGCTTGGCAGCTGCGTCCTTGTAGTATGTTACCTCATAGCCTGTAGCGTCAGAGCTTGGATTCCATGACACGACAAGGTTCTGCGTAACGCCGTCAGCCTGCTCCTCCTGCTTGAGGATGAGGTCTGTAACCTTCTGTGCGCCGTTGCGGGTGTATTTGATGACAGTACCAGGAGAGAGTACTTCCTGACCGTCAACAATCTTCTTGTACTTAAGGAGGAATTCATACTCTACGCCTGTTTCAAGGTTGGCGAAAGTGAATGTGCTAGCATCCTGCTTTGTGAGTTCCTGCTGCATGCCCCAGTCGCGATAAACGGCGATGTACATGTCGGCACCGTTGCTGGCAGGAGTCCATGAGATAGTGTAGTCGTAATTGTTTACGCCGCTCGGACCACTTGTGATGGAAGCTGCGTCAGGTGCAGAGAGTATCATATCGCCTGCGCCAGGGAGGTCTCTATCCTGGCAAGAAGCGAAAGCCACTAGAGCCAGGAAGAAGCCTAACCAAGCCTTCCCAAGGGGAAGGATGTTTATATGTCTTAAAGTCATAATGTAATTTACAATTTTACGGATTTACAATTTACGGATTTATTACCTTATTGCCCCCACCCTTTCAAAAGCTATTGAACATCCCTCCCTTTGGGAGGGCTTGGGTGGGCTTTTAATATCCCTTATTCTGATGATAGAGACCAGGAACATAGTTGATCTGGTTAGAGGCGATTGGGAAGTATTCGTTCTTCTCCTTTGTGAAGTGTGCCTGCTTGAGATAACCTGCGTAGCCCTTGCCTTCATACTTTGAGTCTGCCTCTTCTGCGAAGTATGTGTTGAGAGTTGTAGAAAGCATACCCCAACGACGGAGGTCGAAGAAGCGGTGGCCTTCCATAGCGAGCTCAAGGCGACGCTCCCAACGGAGTGCCTGGCGAGCATAGTCCTTGTCTGGGAAGCTTGGATACTCAATGATCTCGCACTGCTCTGCAGCATAGTCAATATAGTTCTCGATAGACTTTGCAGCACGACGGCGAATCTTGTTGATTACCTCGAGTGCCTTGCCGAGTTCGTTGAGCTCAATCTGTGCCTCTGCCTTCATGAGCATAACATCGGCAGTACGGAAGACATAGTCGTTGACGCCGAATGCCTGCCATGGGTTGTCGTAGTATTCACCCTTTGAGCGCTGTGGCACTTCCTTCATGCTTGTGTAGAAACCGTAGTCGGCAGGGTTGCGGCTGTTGTCCATAGTGAGAGTGAAGAGCTCCTCGTACTTGTAAGGGAATGTAGGCATTCCGACTGTGTGGAAGAGACGTGGGTCCCACCTCTGTCCTGTAGTCGCACCGTTGACAGGGTATGTGTTGTGGTCCTTATTGTACTCATCGAACATTGGCAGACCGTTCTTTGTCTTGAACGCATTGACGAGGTTCTGTGATGGCTTGTGGAAGTCCCAACCGCATGACCAGATGCCCCAGCAGCCGTTGAGCATGTTCGACCAGTTGGCACGACCGAACTGTGTGCCGTCGTCAGCCTTGTTGGAGTGCTGAACAGCGAAGACGCTTTCCACTGAGTTCTTGTTGCTTACCATGAAGACATCGCCGAAGCTTGGAAGGATGTCATAGCCGTCAGCAAGCACTTCGTCGGCATACTTCACTACATTTTCCATCTTCTTGGTGTCAACATGAGCATAGCCTGTTGTTGACTCATAGCCGTCGCCGTAAGCCCAGTTGAGGTAAACCTTTGCGAGGTAAGCAGAAGCGGCAGCGCGAGTGGCACGACCTGTCTGGCTTGGACCTGTAGCAGGGAGATTATCGTGAGCGTAAGTGAACTCTTTTACGAGGAACTGCATAACCTCATCGTGGCTTGACTGCTTTGTAGCCTCGATCTGCGCGTTGTCCATGTTCTCGAGTACGAGTGGCACTTCGTACCACATCTGCTGGAGCTTGTAATAGAAGTGAGCACGGAGGAAACGAGCCTCTGCATAGAGAGTCTTGTTCTGGTCGGCCACCTCACCGTCAGCACCTTTCATAGACTCGATGGCGCGGTTGCAGCGAGAGATTGCCACATAGAGACGGTACCAGAGTTCGTCGAACTCACCGCGGTCGTTTGTAAGTGAAGAGAACACCTCCATTGGGTGATAGCCTGTATCGCCAAGACCAGAACCGCCCTTGTAGCAGTCGTCGGCAGACATGTCGCCGTATGGCCAGAGGTTGAAAGGATAAGAGTACCAGTCGTCGCCCATAGAAGCGTAAGCGGCTGTTACGAGGTTCTCAGGATGGCTGAATGCAGTTTCCTGATCGAGCATTCCCTGTGGCTTTGTATCGTCAACGCTACATGCGGTGAAGCCCACAGCAACCAAAAGTGATGCTATATATAAATGAATCTTCTTCATTGTCTTTTTTCTATTTTATTATTTGCTAAACTATTCACTCCCCGTCCTATAAGGAAGGGGTTGGGGGAAGGTCTTTTTAGAATCCGAGCTGCACACCTACAGTGAATGATGCTGTGTGTGGATATGCGAATGAAGGATTCTCTGGGTCAGTGCAAGTAAGTGCGCTTGACTTGATAGTCCAAAGGTTCTCGCCAGAAACATATACACGAGCTTTGTTGAAGTTGATCTTCTTGAGGAGCTGGTGGTCGAAAGTGTAACCGAGCTGGAGAGTGCGGAGCTTAGCATAAGAACCATTCTCAACGAAGTAAGTAGAGAGACGACCTTCGTCAGCACTGTTGCTGAGGGTAAGAGCAGGGATGCTTGAGCCTGTGTTGCCTGCGTGCCATGCGTCAAGAAGGCGGTTACCCTTGTTTGAACCTGGGTCTGTGAGCGACCAGAAGTCTGTCTGGTACTTCTGGCTGTTGATTACATCAACACCAGCAACGCCCTGCCAGAACATGTTGAAGTCGAAGTTCTTGTACTCAAGGTCAACATTGAGACCCCATGAGAAGTCTGGTACTGGGTTGAAGATCCATGTGCGGTCAGCTTCTGAGATCTTGCCGTCGCCGTTGAGGTCAGCATACTTGAGACCGCCTACGCGAGCTGCTGGCTGACCAGCCATGAGCACTTCTTCCTTTGACTGATAGAGACCTTCCACTACATAACCGAGGAGAGAGCCGTAAGCGCGACCGTCGTCAGCGAGGTTGTGGAAGTCGTTGTGCTCGTAAGAGTTCTTTGACTTCTCTGGGAGGAATGTAACCTTGTTGCGGAAGAAGTCGAGGTTGCCGTTGACATTGTACTTAAGACCGAAGGCTGTTGTGCCACGGTAGCCAAGGTTGAACTCGAAACCGTTGTTCTTCATTGTAGGACCGTTGATCCATGTAGCACCACCTTCACCGATTGCACCGAGGTAAGCAGGCTGCACGAGCATATCCTTAGTCTCCTTGAGGAAGACGTCGAAGCTACCGTAGAGGTCGCCATTGAAGAACTGGAAATCAGAACCGAAGTTCCACTGTGAAGTAGTCTCCCACTTGAGGTCCTTGTTCTCAGACTGAGTCTTGATATAGCCTGAAGGGAACACGCCTGAGTTCTGGAGGTTTACGTCGTAAGCTGTTGATGTGCCGCGATCAGCACCGTAGTCAGCACGGTAGAGACCGAAGTGAGCGATGTTGGAATTCATGGCCTGGTTACCAGTCTGACCCCATGATGCACGAACCTTGATGTCGCGAACCCAGTCAGCCTTGATATACTTTGAAATACGGTAACCGAGAGAAGCAGCAGGGAAAGTACCATACTGGTGGTTTTCACCGAAACGGCTTGAACCGTCATGACGGATTGTGAAAGAAGCGAGGAGAACATCCTGCCAGTTGTAGTCAACCTTACCGAAGTAAGACATGAGCTTGTAAGCATCGCCGGCACCTGTAACGGTCTGGATGCCAGTACCAGCGTTAGGCCACATGTAGTCGTAGTTCTCGAGAACATAGTTCACGCGGCGAGCAGAGAAGTCAAGACCGTTATCCTGGTGAGTCTCAAGACCAGCGAGGATAGTGAAGTTGTGATCCTGAACATCGAATGTATATTGAGCTGTGTTTGACCAAGTCCACTTTGTTGACTGGCTCTGTGACATTGTAGAAGCGTTAGTGTCGTTGTTTACGACATCTGAGTGCCACTGGTAAGTCACGCTGCGGATATTGGCATTTGTATAGTCAAGACCGAAGTTAGAGCGGATGAGGAGTCCCTTGATAGGAGTGATGTCAACGTATGCGTTGGCAAAGAGACGCCACTTCTTGAGACGGTTGTTGCGGTTATGGTAGAGCTCGCGGAGAGGGTTCTGACGGTCAGACATACCACCTACAGGACCTGAGAATGTAGTTCCGTCAATCTCATAGAGAGGAAGTGTTGGAGCCATCTTGAGAGCGCTTTCCATAGGAGCGCAATCTACATTATTAGAATAAGAGATTGTAGCATTCTCGCCAAGGCTGATGATGCTGTTGATCTTATATACTGAGTTGAGACGACCTGTGAAGTTCTCGAAGTCAGTGTATTTCAAGACGCCGGTTGCCTTCTTGTAGCCGAAAGAGAAGAGTGAAGAACCCTTGTCGTTAGCCTTTGAGAGCGAGAGGTCATAGTTCTGCGTAATACCTGTACGGCTGATGGCATCTACCCAGTCAGTATCGCTGAAGAGCATGCTGCGCTTGTTGTTCATGAAGTAAGAACCTGTAGTCTCGTCGAAGTAGCGACCGTTTACAGTGTAGTTCTCATACTTGCCTGTAGCTGGGTTGAAGGCTGTTACAGGCACACCGTTTGGTGCGTTGAATGTCAAGCCGTATGTGTTTCCGTAGATTTCTGGGTTAACACCGTCGTTGAGAGCTGCCTGAGCCATGGCTGTAGCATACTGCTGCGTGTTGAGAAGGCTCATCTTCTGGCTCATCCATGAACCTGTGATGGAAGCATTGAAGTCGATGTTTACCTTATCGCCCTTCTTACCCTTCTTTGTTGTGATGATGATCACACCATTTGCAGCGCGCGAACCATAGATAGATGCTGAAGCGGCATCTTTGAGAACCTGCATTGACTCGATGTCGGCAGAGTTGAGAGTATTCATCGAACCGCTGTAAGGCACACCGTCAAGGATGATGAGTGGAGCTGTGCTTGAACCGCCCATAGAGCCGAAACCACGAATCTGGATGTTTGCCTCACCTGCAGGCGAACCGCTGCTTGTGATGGTCATACCGGCTACCTTACCCTGAAGACCTGACATTGGGTCGGTTGAGCTTGGCTTGAAGTCCTTGTTGTCAACGATGCCTACAGAACCTGTGAGGTCTGCCTTACGCTGAACTTGGTAACCTGTTACCACAACTTCCTGAAGCGAGTTTGCCTCGTCTTCCATGACAACATTCATCTGTGCTGAAGCAGGGAGAGTGACAGTCTGCATACCAACATAAGTAAACTGCAACTGAGCGCCGCTTGCAACGCTGATGGTAAAGTTACCGTCGAAGTCGGTGATGACGGCATTGCTCGTACTGCCCACCTCCTTGACAGTTGCTCCGATGATAGGGTCGCCATACTGCTTGTCAGTGACTGTACCCTTAACCTCTATGTTCTGTGCCATCGCCGAAAGCGAGCAACAGAGCATCATGAGCACGGAGAGAAAAATCTTTTGGATCTTTTTCATAATTAGTACTTGATAGGTTGTTATTTATAATGTAATTTTTGTATCGTCCTCGGACAAAATTTCGTATCTCCCTCAGACGAAATTTTGTATTTTTCTCGGACAAAATTACTACTACCTATTATAAACACCCTTAAATATTGATACAACGACTCCCAAATTCGTTGCTAAGAAACAAATTTGGGAGTTAATGTTACATTTTTTACCAATTATGCAATACTGATTAGGCATTACGCATTATCTCTGTAGGTGACTTTCCGAACAAATCCCTATAGCATTTCGTGAAATAAGATGGAGAAGAGAAGCCTACCCTATATGCTATTTCGGAGATTGTAAGCGAGGAGTCTGCCAGCAATTGATGACCTCGTTTCAAGCGTTCCTCGCGGATTATTTCAACAGGCGACTTACCAGTCAGTGCCTTTACCTTTCTATATAATTGCACGCGAGAGAGGCACATCACATCACCTATATCCTCAACTGACAAATCGGAATTTGAAAGACGTTCATCAACAGCTGCAAGGAACTTGCTTAGGAACTCATTCTCGCGACGGAACTGCTTCTCGTTTCCGTTGATAATGTCCTCGCCGGTTTCCTCTACATCGTCGCTCTTTTGGTTAAGCGAAATTTCAATTATCTTGTCTCGTTGCTCCTCAAGTTCGTCGCGCTGACGCTCAGCTACTTCCTTCTCCTGCATCAGTTGCTTGTTTGTAACTGACAATTGAGAATTGATAACGGACAATTGCTGGTTGGCTTCTGAGATTTTCTTTTGGCTCTCCTCCAATTCCTGGTTTTTATCTTCTAGTATCCGGTTCAGCTTATGCTTGGTCTGATAACCATGGATAGAAAGACCAAGAAGTATGGCTATTATCAGGATGAAAGTCAAGATAACGCCTATCGCCACCTGCTGATTGTTTATATATTCCTGCATGCTGCTTGCCTGCGAATGCATCTTACGCAGATAGTCAGCCTGGCGCACCACTTCTTCGTGCTGCAGAAGAAGGACTTTCGCATTCTGGCTCGTAACTACACTCGATTTGAGGAAGCTCTCCTTTGGCACAGGCTTGCCTTCAAGGACATCAATGGCGAGTTGTAGAAGTTCGTCTCCATGAGTAGGATAGATAGCGGAGGCAGTCAATACAGAGTCTGCCACTTGACGAATGCCACCATTCTCTGTAGGCAAGGCATCAACACCTAGATAAAGTATGTTGCCATTGTCCATACCATGCTCCTTGATTACGCGGCGTGCTCCTACTGTCATACGGTCGTTACCACCATAAACGGCATCTATCCTTCCGTCGTATTCCTTCAGAATCATGCGCATTGCTGTCTCGCCGGAAGCCTCTGTCCAGTCACCACTCTGGTATGCCACGATCTGCATCTCAGGATACTTCTTCAGGGCATTCGCAAAGCCGTCGTGACGTTCCTGAGCAGGCGAAGATCCTTTAAGACCACCTATCTCCACAACATTTCCCTTGCCACCGAGTTTTCCCGCAAGATACAGTCCAAGCATCTCGCCGATATGATAGTTGTCGGCACCCATGAAAGCTGTAAACTGTTCGTTGTTTGTCTTGCGGTCATAAAGCACCACTGGTATCTTCTTCGCATACGCCTTGCCGATGGCATTCGTGAGATTATCCACTTGGTTTGGCGATACGATGAGGAGATCAATGCCGGAGTTCACGAGAGAGTCAATCTGCTTCTCTTGAAGTTGGCTATCGTCGTGTGCAGAAGTGAAGCGCAGCTCCACCCCCTCGTTGAAGTAAGTAGCCATAATAAGCTCATCTTGAAGCTTTGCACGCCACGAGTCTTCAGAACATTGCGATACACCTATTATATATTTAGGAGTCTCTTTGCCGCAGGAACTTACGAAAAAAGCCACTAGCACGGAGGCAATCAGCAGCATGTTTATTTTCAAAATCTTAATCATGTTGAAGTTGTAGGTTAATTCATTATATCATCACAAACTGATGCAAAGGTAAAAGTTTTTTTTCAAATAGCCAAATTTTTACAAAAAAGGTTGTTACAGTAATCGTTTTTTAGCAAAAATGGTTGCTGCATCTAATGCTCCAACTCGAACTCCATGAGTCCGCCTTTCATCAATTCTGCGTGGGTGACTATGAGCGTCTTCAGTCGCTTTCCGTTCAAGCGGCATTCCTTGACGCGCTTGCTGCCGACATTGCTATTGACGCGGATGGTGAGCGTCTTGCCGTTGGAGAGGGCTATAGTGGACTCCTCTACGGTAGGGGCAATGATGTAATAGAAGTCCTGACCGGCATTAGGGAACAGGCCGAGGCTGACGAACACGAACCATGACGCCATGCTTCCAGTGTCCTCGTTCTCAGGAAATCCTGTGAGGTCGTAGCCCTTCTCTGCCAGATGGTGTGCCCAATAGGAACTGAGGTCGGGACGATCGGCGTGGTGGAAGGCGAAGGTGCAGAGGAAGCCAGGTTCGTTGGTGTTGGCTATACGACCGGTTTCAATGCCGTACGACAGGCGCTCAACGAAGCGATCCTTGCCGCCCATGAGCTTTATGAGTGTCGCGAAATCGTGGGGAACATAGAAGCTGTACATCCATGAGATGCCTTCATAGAAAGGCTTGTCCCACGAACCGCCCCACTCCGATACAGGCAGATTGCAGAAAGAACCGTCCTCACGACGAGCATCTATGAAGCCGCGGTAGCCTTGGTCTTCCAGATTAGGGTTCCAAAGGTTCTGTCAGTTCTTGCTGCGCTTCAGATACTTGCGGTAGTCGGTGGTGTGACCGAGCTTCTTTGCCATGAGGGCTGCCGAATAGTCGTTGTAAGAGAACTCCAGAGTCTGCGAACAACTCATGCTGCGCTCTGGGATATAGTTCATAGTGCGATAAGCGCTCACCGTGCTTTCCTTGTAACCGATGCGGAAGTTGTCTGCATTGTGCTTCACTATCTTATACACATCGTTCCAGTCAACACCCGGAATATCCTTCAGGCAAGCCTCCGCAAGCATGTGGTCGATGTCGTTTCCTCCCTGGTCGCCATTGCGTGAGCGTCCTGCCACAAAGCCGTCGTAAACAGCTCCGTCACGCTTGAAGATGTCGATGACCGTATTGATATTGCCGCTCACCGTAGGTTGGTCAACGAGCATAAGCAGCGGATATAGGCTGCGGAAGGTGTCCCAATAGGCGTAGTTGTCGTCCCAAAAAGAACGCTCTTGAGAGTCGGGAGCATAACGATTGTCGGCAGTGCGGTCGGAGATGGCAGTGAACACGCGGAAGAGCGAAGAGTAGAATATCGTCTTCATGTCTTCCGATGCCGTCTTGATGCGAAGGCATTGCAAGCGGTTGTCCCATTCGCGACGAGCATTATCGCTGACGGTCTGGAAGTTCCAATGGTCGATGTCTTTGTCCATAAGCTTCAGGGCATGCTCCGCACTTACGAACGACACAGCTACCTTCATGCGAACGACAGGATTCTTCTTCGTATTAAAAGAAATGTACGCGCCTGCGTGCGTCTGGTCATGGTCTGTGGAAATGGCATTCTGTCCCTCGAATGTTTCCGCACCTTTCCATGTTCCCCATGCCTCGACATCTGCGTCATATCTTGCCACACAATGGAAGGTGACAGGTCCTGCTGGCCATCCACCGCTATAAGTAAGCTCCATCTTTATGAGCTTGGCGTCGGCATCGACGACGATTGCAGTATGCTCCACCTTACCGTTCATCTCCGTCGCGATGTCGCTGGCAATGGCTTGTGCTGCATCCAGGAGAACATGTCCGCGCTCATTGTTGTTGAAAGAGAACTGATACATTGCGGAATGGTGGGCAGGAGCCAACTCAACATCAACATTGTATCTGTCGAGATGCGTAGCGTAGTAGTAAGCCTTGGTGACATCCTTTGAGTGAGGCGAGAGATGATCGGCAAGGAGAGTGTGCAGTTCGCCCGACTGTGGAGACACAAGAAAATGACCGTATGAACTCCATCCTGTACCGCTCACATGCAGTTGTCCGAAGCCCATGATAGGTTCCTTCGGGTCATAGTCGTCCATGCTGCCTTTCGGAGTCTGCGGTGATGGCGATATGCTGCTGTATGGTGTGCGCGGACCGATGACGCAGTTATTGCCACGGTGGTCTATTACGCCAAGACTTGTGTTGATATAGTCAGAGAGATGCTGTGCGTTCTGCGCTGAAACGCTCAGCGATGCTATCAGCAGTGATGCTAGTAAAAGAATGTGTTTCATAGTTGTTTTGCCGGTTCTGGCGGCAAAGATAACATTTATTTCATTAATAACAAAACTTTTTCACTAGTTTTGTCATGTTTTGCCCTTCCTTTCACCATAAAAAACACGTACAATAAATGAATAAGAAGTACAGTTCGTGAAATTCACGGATTGTACGTTTTGTTTTCATAGAGTGTTTGTTAATAGCGAAAAGAACTCCCTACCTTTGCATCGTCAAACAAAGAAAATGACACTCAAAACAAACTTAAAACATTAAACTAAAAAACATTAACTCATTAAAAACTCAAAACATTATGAAAAAGTTTTTCGCAACATTCAAGAACGCTGTTAAGGCATTAGTAGAAGGCAACACTCAGTTGACACACTATCAAGTTCTCTGCCCAGTTTCATGCTACTATATGAACCACACAGCATGGCGCTAAACAAATAACCCCCTCCGACTCCCCCACAGGGAGGAGGGAAGTACCCCAAAGCATTAAACCAAAAACATTAACTCAAAAAAATAACACATAAAAAGCAAACCTACATTATGAAAAAGATAAACGCAACATTCAAGAATATACTCAAAGCAGTAGAAAAAGCCAGCGAAAAGATGGCACAGTACCAGGATCTTGACTCCGCTTTATGCTATTACGCAGCCCGCAGTATGTGGCACTAAGCAGAGAACCATAAAAATTGGAGAACTTATCAACACGATATGCCAATAATATCAGTCGCCTCCTGCCCGTAAAAAGGACAGGAGACGACTTCGTTATGTATTGAAAAAAACTATCAGTTAACTTGTGGTCTCGCGCCCGGACCGATCATAGGACGACCATTGCCGAACATCTTGCCGTTGCCACGATTGCCACCACGCATACCGCCGTTAAACTGCATACCCTGCTTGCTGCGACCGTGGAAGCCATTCTTGCCACCGTGGTTTCTCATGCCTACTGACTTCAAGAGGAACTGTGCCTGACGAGGATTGAGTTCCTTGCAGAACTTATCGAAGTACTTCTCCTGAACATCGAGACGCTTGCGCTCAGCGGCAAACTGTTGCTTTACCTTAGCGCTAACCTCTGCATCTGTCATCTGCTTTGGAGCTTCAGGCTTCTGCTTGCCAGCCTCTGTAGGGCGAGGATTTCCGAGCCGTCCTTCAGCAGGAAAAGTTTCCTTCATCTCCTTCATATAAGCCTCGTAGATAGGCTTCACCTTTGCTGACTGTGCATCTGAAAGCATGAGTTTCTTAGCCACTCTCTGCCACTGCATATCTACCATCTGCTCCTGTGTAGGACGCTTACGACCATTCTCCTTTGGCTCCTGCTGAGCCATTACCATTGTACTTGCTGAAAGCATCAGCATTGCGATAAATAACTTGATTGATTTCATAATCTTTTTGTTGTTGGTTATTGACTTTAGTTTCTTTGTGCATACCTTTAAGCATGTATTCAGTAGTCCGGATTCTTACGTCGTACAATAATATGAACAGTCTAGAAGGCCTTAGGTAAAACGGGAGAAAACTAAAAAAAGTTAAAAGACCTTTTACTAGTTATTTCGCCGTCACCGTTGCTGCGGTAGCATTTGTAGTGACCGTTGGATTTATGAAGAACACATCGTTTACGTTGACATCGCAAGCCATTGGCTTCTCAGTTCCTAGCTTTACAGTTATGCTGCCCTTACCTAGATTCGGAGCTGTGAGAAGGCTGAGGGAGTTCAACACGTTAGCTGCAAACTTGTATGTGCAGATAGGAGTGCCGGATGTGTTGCAGAGGGTGTAGTAGTAGGAAGGGGAATAGCTTGATGGCGAAGAGCCGAGATAGTAGCCTTGCGTAGAAGAACCGATGCTCGACGAACCGCCACCGCCCTGCGAACCGCCTGCGCTGACGGCTATGCCACCTGTGACGACGATGTAGGAATTGTTGTCGCAGTCCAAGCCTTCCTCAGGAGAGTTCTTTGTGGTATAGGCGAAGACGTTGCCACCGGAGATTGTTATCGCTCCTGTACGACCATAGTTTGAATCCACAGCATCGTTGCCGTTTGTGTAACAAACCGTTGTGCCGCCTGAAAAAGTGATCTTGCCAGCGGAGTTGATGCAGTCGTCGTAGCACTGGAAATAGTGCGTGCCACCGCTGATTGTCACCGCAGTCTTTGACTCAAGACCTTCAGCGCCATCGGTTGCCGTGGTGACATAAAGGCTGCCACCCTTGATGTAAGCAGCACCTTCAGCCTTTATAGCCTTAGACGAAGAACCAGAGCTTGCCGAGCCTCCACCACCAGGACCACCAGGCCATCCACCGCCCCAGCCTCCGCCGGGACGACCACCGCCACCAGTGTTGCCGCCCGATGTGTTGCCACTGAGTGAAGTGCCTGTAGTGGCAATCTTCATTACAGGACCTGTACCGTCAGCCTTGCCGATGACCAGTTCGCCATCAGCCTTCAAGCCCTTGCCGCCAGTACCTGTCATCTTGATGTCGAAAGTACCGCCTTCGATGGTGATGTTCTTGTCGCAGTTGATGGCTTTCGCTGTGTAGTTATCTGACGTTCCAGCTTGACCGTTGCAAGAATTTACTATTGTATAGTTGCCGTCGGTAATGAGGATGCTCTCGTCAGCCGAGATGGCGCGAGAGGCATTGCCCGTGGTAGCCGTAACATTCAGCGTGCCACCATTGCCAACATAATGACCAGTCTTTACGGCAGAGCAGTATGAGGCGTCTGTGCCTTCGAGAACCATCGTACCGCTGATGTTGGCAGTTACCGTGCCACCATTGAGCGTAAATGTACCGATGTTCTCACTGTTGCCGACCTTAAAACCCTTGCTTGCTGCTCCGCTTGCGGTAATGTTTACCACCGTGCCATCGTCAGCGATAGTCACGTTGCCGTTAGCATCAATGCCACGACTGTCGTCGCCAGTAGCAGTGATAGTGATGTTCGTAGGCATCTTTGAGCTGTTGATGGTCACATCAGTGTCAGCCTTTATGCCCGCAGCACCAGCGGCTGTAACCTCAATGTTGTATGTGCCGCCCTGGATAAGTACGCTGCCGTCTGGGTAGTCCTCTTCGTATGGTTCTACGCCGCTAAGCTCTGCCTGAATGCCATCACCACCAATGTTCTTGATGCTTACGGTATAGCCGTTAGAGAGGAAGTATTGTCCGCAGTGGATGCCATCGCTTGCCGCACCAAGGATGTTGATTTTGCCCTCAGACTTCTTCAGCTGGACATACTCCTTGGCAGAGATGGCGTGCTTGGTGTTGCCTGTGACATTAAGCGTACCGGTCTTGTCTATCTCAAGGTGTCCCTTGCAGTAGAGCGCAGCCTTCTGCTTGCCGCCAGTGGCATCAACGAGGTTGTTCACGGTACCTTTCTTCAGTTCCATGGCAATGCGCTTACCGCACTCAATGTCGATGGCAGCACCCTTTTTGCTTGTAATGCTTACGCCATTGAGCACGAAGGTTGCCTTGTATGCACCATTATAAAGGAACGAACCGTTAGTGGTTTCGCCCGAGAGTGTGAAGGTAAGCTCGGTAAGCACGTTGCTGTTGTTTACTGTTACGTATGCACCGTCTGCCGTAGCTGTCACGCCTTCCATAAGGAAAGGATTGACAACAGAAGCAGTCTCGCCATCGTATTTAACGGTGAAGGCTGCTGGCATCTCGCCGTAAGAGAGGCTTATGCCAGTGGCAGCAACATCCACGAGATTGCCGTCATTGCTGGCAATAGTCAGAAGAGAACCGTCTTCGCTGAACTTCAGGGAGTCGATGGCAGCCGTAGAGACAGCATCAGTCACTCCGTCTGCGTGCTTAATCATAAGCGCACGCTGCGCCATTGCCGCATGAAAGGCAAAGGCAGAGAATAGTATTATGGATAGAATTTTTTTCATAATGCCCCCCTTACTTTACTAAAACCTTCTTTGACTTGTCGCCAACGGTAATCACATAAATGCCCTTCTGTGCTGGCATGGCAAATGTTTCGGTATTGCCCTTTGACACCACCTTACCCTGAAGGTCTGTTATTACATACGCTTCGGCTCCAGAGAAGATGCTGCTGATGGCAGTAGGCGCCTGACCGAGTTCCATCACAATGATGTCATCGAGTGCGAAGACCTGCTTCGTACCGTCCTTCATTTTCACCACCATATCGGATTCCGTAAATTTGATGCTCAGCAGTTCCGACAAAACCACTGCGCTCTCGCCGTCGCTCTTGCTGATCTTGAGCGCGGGAACATCATCGGCAAGGCAGCTTCCAGCCACCATAATCGCCAATGCTGTTGATAAAAGTTTCTTATTCATATATATATGAGATTTGGGGGTTGTTTTGGTTTTTGGTTGTTTGTCACTATCTCGATTTAGTGTTTTGTGTTAGTTTGCCTTTACGGATGCGGATGTGCCGCCAGAAAAGGAAGTGGCGTTCTCGTAGAGATTCATCCAAAGCTGGCCACCCTTTGGTTCTATGCCAGAGGCAAGCGAGTAGGTTCCACTGGTGAGTTTCGGAGAACTAATCAGCAGCGAAGTGCCATTGCATATTCTCGGGAGCTGGAACACCGCGAGTGGCGTACTGCCTTCGGTAAGCGCAATGTATGTTCCGGCATTGCCCGTCAGTGTGGTTGAGACGTAATGACCGCTGTATCTTGCGCCCATACCGCCTCCCATACCGCCACCGATACTTATCACCGTTGCATTGGAAATGGTAAAAGTGCTGTTTTCAAGGTCAATGCCTTCCTCGCTCCCCATAGTGCTTGCTATGCCAATCATGACACCGCCCGTAGCAGATATGCTGCCATTGGAATCTATGCCGTCGCCCACTCCATTTGAAACGGAGAAGACACGACCGCCAGACACTTCAATTGCCTTTGCTGCATTCATTCCATCGTCGTATGCACTTATCGCCACATTGCCACCAGTGACACTCAGCGTAGCCTTGCTCTCTATGCCTTCGCCATTGGTACCAGAGGTGCGCACAAAAACATTTCCGCCGGAAATCACCACATCCATATCGCCCTTGATGCCCTTTGGCGAGACGGATGTATCGGCATTTGAGGATGCATTGCCACCCCAACCGCCTGGACGCATATTATTGGAAGACGAAGTGCCATACATATTGCCTGTGGTTATGATATAGATATCGCCACCTTTGATATGGAGATTCTGATCACAAGAGATGCCCTTGCCACCTTGTCCTGTGCTTTTGAGGCGAAGTTCACCACCAGTAACTACAAGCGTGCTATCGGTCTTTATGCAGGCTGCACCCGAAAGGTCGGAAGAATCTGAGGCGTCAACACCGCCTTTGGTTATTGCTACTATGCGACCTCCGTCGAAGTTTCCTGCACCATCGCTCGTAAAAGCTTTCTTGCCGGCACCTTCCGTCTGGATATTGAACACACCACCCTTCACCACAATAGCATCGTTCGCCTTTATGCCATGACCTGCAGAAGTACCAGACTTGACCTGAATAGATATGCCTGGACGGAAGAAAAGCGCATCGTCACTTGCAACACCGCTCTTTCCAGCGGCATTGTTGCAGGCTATCTCAAGCGAACCTTTACCACTGAATCGCAGATCGTCCTCGCTGAAGAATACCGCCTTCTCGTCTTCTCCATTTATCTTCTTGTAGGCAGCCGAAGCGCCATCTGCCAACACTGACTTGCCTTCAAGTTGCACAAAGCAGTTGCCATTCTGGATATTGATGGCAGCACCCTCAGGATTGGTTATTGAGACATCAGAGAGCAGCAAAGAAAACTTCTTCTCGCTATATATGCGCAAGCTTCCATTCGGAGTTGTTCCATTAACCTTCAAGGTAAGACCTTTGCTGTGAGCCTTAACCGTTACATCAGCACCATCGGCAGTTATGGTATCACCCTTGACGATGTTGTCGGTCACTACCCCACCAGCGGCAAAGGTAATGGTTGTGGTGTTCTTTGGTTCGAAGTTGTTTTCTATGTATTCATTATAGTAGGGATCGCTTTCATCAGTTGGTATAACTTCCGTTTCAGACAGAGGGCTACTGTCCATTACAACATCAAAGCTGCTGAGCATACCAAGGTCTATCAGATTGCCTGACATTCCGCCATTGCCTCCAAGGCCACCTTGTCCACCAGGACCAAAGCCAGGTCCACCGTCTTGCTGCCAATCGCCAAAGGGATTATCGGTTGTGCAAGCGCAGAGCAACGACAGAAAAGATGCCGCAAACAGGATTAGTTTTTTATGAGTTCTCATTTATACGCTGAATATTTATCGTTCTTTCGTCAATGTATTTCTGCACCTCGTCCTTATACATATCGCTGATTGGGAGAAGGGTGTCATCACTAAGCTTAATACGCATCTTGGAAATCTCCTGTACTTTATTCATATTAACTATATAGGAGCGATGAATGCGAAGGAAACTGTCGGTAGGAAGGATGTCAGCAAGCTTCTTCATACTCATCAGGAACATAAGCTTCTCGCCGTTGTCCAGATGAAGTTTCAAGTATTCACTCTTTGACTCCACATAGACAATCTGCTTTAGACTGACACGCACGGTGCGGTAGTCGGCCTTTACGAAAAGCGTGTCGCCTGCAAGACTCTGTTCCTTCAGCGCAGCCTTCTCCAGTTCATACTGATGCTTCACCTTGGCAGCCGACTTCTGGAACTCAGGCATTCCGAAAGGTTTCAGCAGATAGTCAATGGCATTTACCTTGAAGCCTTCGAGAGCATACTGGCTGTATGCCGTCGTGAATACGATGAGCGGCGGATCTGCCAACGAGCGAACAAAGTCGAGACCATTCAGATCGGGCATGTTGATATCGACAAAGATGGCGTCAACCTCTTCCTCGTCCAACACTTTCATAGCCTCAAAGGCATCTTGGCAGGCGGCGATCAGGTGCAGGAAAGGCGACTTCTCTATCATCGTACGGAGTTGAAGGAGTGCCAACGGCTCGTCGTCTATTGCTAAACATTTTATCATTTCATTTACAATTTACCATTTACAATGTACAATTTGAAAGCGACTACACTTATCCCTTCAATTCAAGTGTTACACGATATTGTTCCGGATTGTCGTCTTCTACATTAAGCTTATAGTCGCCCTCGTATATCAAATCCAGACGCTTGCGAACATTCTCCAAACCAATGCCGCCACTATCATTGCTTTGTTTCAGCAGATGGCGACTGTTACAGCATTCAAAATAAATTGTCTTGTTGTCTTCCCCCACCGCAAGAGCTATGCGTATAAACGAAGGCTGCTGATAGCTCACGCCATGCTTGAACGCATTCTCAATGAAGGTTACAAGAAGCAGAGGTGGTATCTGTATGCCATTTGTCACGGTTGGCATCTGGCTAACTATCTCCACCTTATCGTTGTAACGCAGTTTCATCAGCGAGAGATACTGCGTAATGAAGTCTATCTCTTGCGACAGTAGCACCATCGGACTGTTACTTTCGTATAACGTGTAGCGCATCAGTTTCGACAGTTCCACAAGACTTCGCTTCGCCTTCTCCTGGTCAATGTCTATGAGCACATGGATGTTGTTGAGCGTATTCATGAAGAAGTGTGGATTTATCTGATATTTCAGATAGTCTAACTCCTGCTTTAGGTGCTGCTGTTCCAATTCCGTAAGTCTGCGACGCTGCTCCTGTGACTTCATCATAGCGTCTGCTCCAAGGTTCACGCCGAGCATCAGAAGGGCTATTATCAGGCGCGCAATATCGGGAGGCGCCAACAACGGATGTCTATGAGGCTTGCGGAAGTCAGGATGCTCTGGTCTCTTTTCTGAACGCTCAGACTTCTTTTTTTCACATTCAGAGCGATTGGCATGTTCTATTATTGGTCTTCCATGATGAGGATCGCGTGGAGTATTCCTAGTAAACAGTGCAAAGCCCGAAAGCATCACCACCACAGTCAGCGCATATATCCAATAGCGTTTGCGGGCATAGAGCAGTGGGATGAGCAGATAATGATGCAAAAGAAAGAGCAGGAAGAATGCTGACAAGAAGGTATATGTTCTGCCTAAATCGTGCCAGTCGAACTGCAAGTTCTCTGCCACATTGTAGTAATACCGCAACAATAATGGACAGACAAAAACGACTGCCCAAATTGCTGCAATACCAATATTAACAACCTTATTAGTCTTCATTCCTGTTTTTTGTATTGTAGGGCGAGGATTTCCGAGCCGCCATTTAGGTTTTATTGTGCGGTGAAACGGCTCGGAAATCCTCGCCCTACATTTTCCTTTCCCCATAAAGCAATGCAAAGGTAATAATTTTCATCTTATCTCAAAAATATAATCAACGAAATGAGCTTTTATCTCAATGTTTTAGCTTCATATTGCCCTCAGAGCCTGATACTTTCGTGACAGGAATGCTTGTGCAAGGAAAACAATTGAGATGACTACTCCGACCATGTATGGAGCATTGGCAGAGCCGATTGCCTCGCTGATAGGACTTACTATCAATGGAGATGTAAACTGTCCCATATACATTGCAGCAGATATCAATGGCATGACGGTTGTTGCCGCATCCTTTCCGCCCTTTATGGAGGCAATGGTGTTCAGATACGGCATGCCAATGCCATTGGCTAAGCCTACGAAGAATGCACCAGCAAGAAGAAGTGGTGTGGATACTCCGATAGCAAACATAGCATAGCCTATGATGAATGTCAGCGGAGCCATGTATTTGACCGTTCGGCTCATATTGCTCATTATCCACCCGAAGACAATGCCGACAATGGCTGCAACGACATCCAAACCAACCATTATCAGCGTGATGTCATTGCCTGTAAGAGCTTCATTAGCCCGAGCGGTCATGGCAAAGTTTGTTGGGAATATGAAGAATAGCAACATCTGCAGATACATGCCAACCACAGATGGCGCAAAGCGCATCAGCGATGCTATTGGCCGCCCTTCTTTCTTGCGGGCTTGGGTTATCCCCGTCTCACTTTCGTAATAATCCGGGGCATCGTCCATTGTTGACGCTCCAGTCTTTAGTTTCTCGTTCGGGAGGTTTAATGCCACCAACATAAGTGCTGGTAGCCCAAGAAGATACACAAGGAAGGCAAAGTTCCAACTGATGTTGGCTAGAAGACCGCTGAGAAGAGTTGCTATTACACCACCGAGCTGGCTCATGAATGCACCAAGTCCCATCAGACGAGGCTGGTCTTCTGGCGGGAAATAGAACGAAAGAAGTCCTGTAGAAAGAGGCATAATCATTCCTACACTGACACCTAGAAGTGCTCTGAGGGCGAGTATTGTCCAGATGTCTTCTACAAGGAATGCTCCTGCACCGAACACGACATACATAAGTAATCCTGAGACAGCGATAGTCTTTGTGCGCATCATTTGGCACAACAAAGGAAAAAACAAGTTTGTGATAATGATAGTAAGCGCTGGCAAACTGACTATCAATTGTACAAGAAGATTGCTCTTGTCAGCAAAATGCGTTCTGATTACACCAAGTGCAGGAGCCATTGCAGCACCCGCCATAACGGTAAGAAGTGAGATAGACAGGATGGTGAATGTAAGTTTTCCGTTTTTCTTTTTCATAATAATTATTGATTGAAGATTCTTTTATGGAGGTGTCGTGCCCTCACGACACCAATACTGGAGTTTTACAGCTCTACCAAGCTGCAATTTCTTCAGCATCTACAATCCTGTACGAACCTTGGAAAACCTACGAAATGCGCTGCAAAGTTAATGATTTTCTCTTTCTTACCAAAATAAAATCAACGAAAAGAACTTTAATCTCAACGATTTTTATGAATTAAATCATAACCGCTAAAGACTAATGGTAACTCTGCTTACGCCTGAAACACAACTGAAAAAGGCTAATAGCTAACGGTGCCATTACCCATTAGCTATTAGCCATTAGCCTCAACTTGAGCACATGCGAAAGTTGAATATTCTTACCTGTTACCAATTAAATATTTTGTCGAGCAATTTGCCGACGTTGTCGCGGTTTGTGACGCCGCTGTCGCGCCATGTTCTGCCGTTGTTGCTATAAGAATCTCTTCTGCTATCTCTACGCATAGCGTCAGCGCAGCGATCCATCTTACGGTCTATTTCACTATTAGGTATGATGTTCTCATCAATGTTGTTATGCTCGCGGGCACTCTTATATGCCTTCATTGCTTCCTCATAGTGACCGAGACGAAACTCGTCGTCACCCTTGTTCATGTAGTCCTTGACATGCACCTCGTGGATTCTGTGGTTAACGGCCTTATAGTCGCTTCCATCCAAGGTTGACTGTGCGTTTACTTCTGTTACGTTTACTGTGAACATTGCTGCTACGAGAGCTGCGATAGCGAATAACTTTTTCATAATGTTTGAGTTTTTAAGTGTTAATGTTTTGAGTTTAATGTTTTTAATTTTTAATACTAAAGTTTAAAGTTTGAAGTTTTGAGTGTCATTTTCTTTGTTTGACGATGCAAAGGTAGGGAGTTATTCTCATTCTTTACAAACACATTATGAAAACAAAACGTACAATCTGTGAATTTCACAAACTGTACGTCTTATTCATTCTATGTACAGAAAAATGGAGCCACCTCAATCCATAAATAATCAAAAAAACAGTCAACTCGTTTTAGAATAAGCAGAAAAGTAGTCAACCAAAATCGTCAAAATACATCTCGCGTTTTCAAATGACGTAAATCATCAACTAACACCGCATAACACCGCTTTTTCATGATTACACAACAACAATGTGGAAATTATTTTATAATTTTGCATTTGGAGGTATTGTGCCACTCGTTACAAACGATACTAGGCACATAAACATTGAAGCAATTGAAATATGAAAAAAGAAGCATTTACCATCTATGCACCCGTATATAACGAGATCGATTCTCTCCCTCGATTAGAGCAGGCCTTGGATGAATATAGTAAAAGTATAGAGGTTGAGCGTGATGTGTTTGTTCTGTTCGTAAACGACGGATCTACAGATGGCTCAGAAGAGGCGCTAAATGAAATGTGTGCTCGCCATACCCATTGGACAGTTCTGCATTTTGACCGTAATTATGGAAACTCATCTGCCTTTAAGGCGGCTATTGACTACTGCCAGACGCCATTGTTGGGCCACATAGATGCTGATCTGCAGACCAATCCCGAAGATTTCAATCTGATGCTGCCACATATGGATGAATTTGCTTTGGTCTGTGGCGATCGAGTAAAGCGTAATGACAATTGGCTAAGAAAAGCCAGTACTGCTGTCGCTAATAAGTGGAGACAACTATTCACCGGAGACAATTTTCATGATGTGACCAGTCCTCTCAAGATTATGCGGACGAAATATGCCAAGCAGATGCCTTTCTTCAACGGATCACATCGCTTTATTCCGGTAACGTTCCAGATGATGGGACTTCCTGTTCGTGTTGTTCCTATTAGACATTATCCGCGTGCTGCAGGCGAAGCCAAATATGGCCTTTTTAATCGAGTGTTTGGAGGTGTGGCTGCCGATAGTTTTGCCTATGGCTGGATGATTAGACGATATCTGAAGTATAATTTCAAGTAAAGTATTTGTGCTAATCCTCATTCTTGCGGAGGCCAATCATGATGTTGCGAATGGTAGGGATGATGCCGACCTGACCGATTACCAGCACCCAATCATGTCGTATGATGCCATAAGCGATGATTAGCAAACCTCCGACCAACGCAAAATACCAGAAGAGCAGTGGTAGTAACGATTCGCCTCGCTTGACGCAATACAACCATTGCACGATGAAGCGTGTCTTATAGACTATCTGTCCGGCAACACCTAGCAGAATAAGCCACAATGGAATCATATTGTTGTGTAGAAAATCTGCTGCGAAACTGCCCCAACCCGAGATTACTACAGGTATTAGTGCTAGGGGAATCAGGGCTTGAACGATGGGTATAAACTTGGGGACGCATTCATAGAGCCCTTTCGCGCGTATGTTCCATATATATATGTAGTACGACAGGTACTCGCCCAAGAGTATCGATACATCATTTCTTAGCCAGCCATAGTAAAACAAGATTGATGAGCCGATGATGCTGAATATCCAAAATAGCGACGGCGACTCAATCCGTCCCTTCTTTTCGGTCAGATACCATTGAATAATACTTCGACCAGTATAGAAAAACTGAGCCGAAAAACCAATAAGGTATATCCATAGCGGGCTGTCCATCTTACAAAAGCTTAATTTACCATTGCTCGAAAAGTGATTGATTGGGTATGACAAATGCGAGTGCAAAGTTAGTTATTTTTATGTAATATCAGCATGATTATTTCATTTTTTTGTATTGGGAGCGTGAATAAATGTTAGTTTTAAATCAAAATGCCATCCGCTGGTACTTCTTTTGCGCTACCAACGGATGGCTAACAATATATTTATGAAAAGTTTCGCTCTTATTTCATTGCGTAAACCTCGTTGCACTGGTCAATGGCTGCCTGGATGTTGTCCATTATAACAAATATACCAGACACAGCAGATAATGCAATGCCTGATCCTGCCAAGAGTTGATCTTGCCATAGCGAGCTTTCAATGCGTCAATGGGGAAATGCAACACGGAAATCACCGCCAACTGCCAACCGAAGCCAAAACATAGATAGAAGGGAAGAGAATATAATACACAATGAGCAAACAAGTGATACCAGTTCTCACCTTTCGTATTGGCAAGGAATGAATTCTGGAAAAGAAAGTCTCCAACAATATGACAAATTATAATCTTGTAGATTAATTCAAACATATTCATCAATGATAATCAGTATGCAAGTAGGGCGAGGATTTTCGAGCCGTTTCAATTGCGGCGGCTCAGAAATCTTCGCCCTACAAGAGAGAATTTATCTCCCTCCCCCTACATAATGGGGGAGGGTTGGGGAGAGGGTCTTTTAGTCAGCAAGCTTCGCCTTGATGAACTCGCGATTGAGGCGAGCAATGTTAGCGATAGACTCGTTCTTTGGACATTCAGCTTCGCAAGCGCGAGTGTTTGTACAGTTACCGAAGCCGAGCTCTTCCATCTTGGCAACCATAGCCTTAGCACGCTTAGCAGCCTCAGGACGACCCTGTGGGAGAAGTGCAAGCTGTGATACCTTAGAAGAAACGAAGAGCATAGCAGAACCGTTCTTACATGCAGCTACGCAGCAACCGCAACCGATACATGTAGCAGCGTCCATAGCCTCGTCAGCAGCCTCCTTAGGGATAAGGATAGCGTTAGCGTCCTGAGCCTGTCCTGTACGGATAGAAGTGTAACCACCTGCCTGGATGATCTTGTCGAATGCTGAGCGGTCAACCATACAGTCCTTGATTACAGGGAAACCAGCTGAACGCCATGGCTCAACAGTGATAACATCACCGTCGTTGAACTTACGCATGTAGAGCTGGCAAGTTGTAGCGCCCTGGTTTGGTCCGTGTGGGTGTCCGTTTACGTAGAGTGAGCACATACCGCAGATACCCTCGCGGCAGTCGTGGTCGAAGACGAAAGGCTCCTGGCCTTCGTTGATGAGCTGCTCGTTCATGATGTCGAGCATCTCGAGGAATGAAGTGTCGTCAGGGATGTTAGTCATCTGACGCTCGTCGAAATGACCCTTATCCTTAGGACCGTTCTGCTTCCAATATTTGATTGTAAAAGAAATATTTGCCATGTGATATTAGTTCTTATAGTTACGTGTCTGAACCTTGATTGCTTCGTACTCGAGAGGTTCCTTGATGAGTTCAGGAGCAGTCTCGTCGTTGTTCTGGTAGTTCCAGCAACCTACGTAGAAGAAGTTCTCGTCGTCGCGCTTAGCCTCGCCTTCCTCTGTCTGGTACTCCTCGCGGAAGTGACCACCACAAGACTCGTTACGAGAGAGTGCGTCGTTAGCAACAAGCTCACCCATGATGATGAAGTCACGGAGGTGGATTGCCTTGTCGAGCTCTACGTTGAGACCTTCCTTATCGCCAGGGATGAAGAGGTTTGTATTGAATTCCTTGCGGAGTTCCTTGAGAAGCTTGAGACCTTCCTTAAGACCTTCTGCTGTACGTCCCATACCAACGTGCTCCCACATGATGTGGCCGAGCTCCTTGTGGATAGAGTCAACAGAACGCTTACCCTTGATGTTCATGAGGCGATCGATTTCAGCCTGAACAGCCTTCTCAGCCTCGTCGAACTCAGGACGATCAGTAGCAACCTTTGGCCAGAGAGCCTGGTCAGCGAGGTAGTTCTGAATAGTATAAGGAAGAACGAAGTAACCGTCAGCAAGACCCTGCATGAGAGCAGAAGCACCGAGACGGTTAGCACCGTGGTCAGAGAAGTTACACTCACCGATAGCGAAGAGACCAGGGATAGAAGTCTGGAGCTCATAGTCAACCCAGATACCACCCATTGTGTAGTGAACAGCAGGGAAGATCATCATTGGCTTGTAGTAGTCGATGCCATTAGCTGACTTAACGAACTCGCCTGGGTTAACGTCAGTGATTTCCTCGTACATATCGAAGAGGTTACCGTAGCGCTGGCGAACAACATCAATACCGAGACGCTGGATAGACTCTGAGAAGTCGAGGAATACAGCGAGACCAGTGTTGTTTACACCGAAGCCCTTGTCGCAACGCTCCTTGGCAGCACGTGAAGCAACGTCACGTGGAACGAGGTTACCGAATGCTGGGTAACGGCGCTCGAGGTAGTAGTCGCGATCCTCTTCTGGGATATCCCAACCGTTCTTTGTGCCTGCCTGGAGAGCCTGAGCATCTTCGAGCTTCTTTGGCACCCAGATACGACCATCGTTACGGAGTGACTCAGACATAAGAGTAAGCTTAGACTGGTTCTCACCGTGAACAGGGATACAAGTAGGGTGAATCTGAACGTATGATGGGTTTGCGAAGTAAGCACCCTTGCGGTAGCACTGAACAGCAGCTGTACAGTTACAGCCCATAGCGTTTGTAGAAAGGAAGTAAGCGTTACCGTAACCACCAGTAGCGATAACTACAGCGTTAGCAGTGAAGCGCTCGAGTTCACCTGTTACAAGGTTCTTAGCGATGATACCGCGTGCGTGACCGTCAACGATTACGAGGTCTTCCATCTCATAGCGAGTGAAGAGCTTTACCTTGCCAGCCTGAACCTGTGCAGAGAGTGAAGAGTAAGCACCGAGGAGGAGCTGCTGACCTGTCTGACCCTTAGCGTAGAATGTACGAGATACCTGAGCACCACCGAATGAACGGTTAGCGAGCATACCGCCGTATTCACGAGCGAAAGGAACACCCTGAGCAACACACTGGTCGATGATGTCGTTTGATACTTCAGCAAGACGGTAAACATTAGCCTCGCGAGCACGATAGTCACCACCCTTTACAGTATCGTAGAAGAGGCGATATACTGAGTCGCCGTCATTCTGGTAGTTCTTTGCTGCATTGATACCACCCTGTGCAGCGATAGAGTGTGCACGACGTGGAGAGTCCTGGATGCAGAAGTTAAGCACATTGAAGCCCATCTCACCGAGAGAAGCAGCAGCACTTGCACCAGCAAGACCTGTACCTACCACGATGACATCAAGCTTCAGCTTATTCTTTGGGTTCACCAAGCGCTGGTGAGCCTTATAGTTGGTCCATTTTTCTGCTACTGGACCTTCTGGTATTCTTGAATTAATTGTAGTCATTTTTGTTTTTGTTTTTTCGAGATTTCGATTATTCGAAGTTTCGATTTTCCCTATCCCCTAATACTATTAAAAGTTCCCCCTTCGGGGGTTAGGGGGCTATTTTTATCCGCAGATGCCTGTTGCGAAAGCAATTACTACTGCTGCGAAGCCGAGCATGAGGACAGTTGTGTAAGCAACGCCGATGAGCTTCCAACGGTTGAACCAAGTCTTACCGTTCCATCCGAGAGTGTGCATTGAGCTCCAGAAACCGTGAGAAAGGTGGAACCAGATAGATGCAAGCCATACGAGGTAGAGAACCACGTGGATTGGATCCTTGAAAGTGTGCTGGATGAAGTAGTAACCGTCTGTTGGAGCTGGAGTAGAGAACTCGCCAGCACCCATGAGCTCTGCGAGCATCATCTTTGACCAGAAGTCATAGAGGTGAAGAGCAAGGCCAAGGAAGATGATGATACCAAGAACGAGCATGTTCTTAGAAGCCCACTCAACCTTTGGATTAGAGCCTGTTACGGCATACTTCTCAGGACCACGAGCTTTACGGTTCTGAGCATTCAGGATGAAAGCGTACACGATGTGAAGTACAGCGAGAGCAGCCAAACCGATAGTTGCCACTACAGCATACCAGTTGGCACCAAGGAACTCACAAATCATGTTGTAGCCTTCGCCTGAGAAGAGAGCAACGACATTCATACACATGTGGAATGTCAAGAACAAGATAAGAGCAACGCCTGTGAGAGACATCACTACTTTTCTTCCGATAGGTGAATTAATTAACCACATAAGTTTTAAAAATTTATAAATTGTTTTTGTTATTTTCGATAGATGTAAAGGCTAACATAAATATCGCGGCGCAAAGTTACTACATTTTTGAATATAAAGCAACTTTTTACGGGAAAAACCTCATAATTTTTCCGTTTTACACCACAAATAAGCAACTCTATGTTGCAATTTCATTTGCCTTTTTTACATTATGAAGCCTTTTCCTCCTCCTTTGGCAGCACAAGATTGAGCAAAACTGCAAGCAAGAAGACTACTGCTACGCAGTTCTGTGCAAAGACTGTCTGAACGATTTCAGGGAAGAGTTTGAACATGTCTTGCGCTGCTGTGAAGCCAAGACCAACGCTGAGCGAAAGCGAAACGATGATCATGTTGCGCTGAGAGAAACCACTGCGAGACATCATTTCGAAACCGGCAAAGAGAATGGAGCCGAACATCATGATGGTACAACCGCCGAGAACAGCCTGCGGAATGGAAGTTAGCACAAAGCCGACAACAGGGAAAAGTCCACCGAGAATCATGATGCAAGCACCTGTAGCAATGGCAAAGCGATTTACCACACCAGTCATTGCAGAAAGTCCCACATTCTGACTGAAGGAAGTGATCGGAGTACAGCCGAAGATTCCGGAAAGCGAACTAATGAAGCCGTCGCAAGTTATGGCATTACCCATCTCCTGCTGATGCGGATTTCTGCCAAGCGCACTATTGCAGAGAGCAGATGTATCGCCGATAGTCTCTGTTGCAGAAACAAGGAAAATGGCAACGATAGATAGAATTGCGCCGATATTGAATTCCGGAGTAAAAGGCAACAACTTAGGAAGAGAAATGACAGAACAGTTTGCAAGTCCAGAGAAATCTACCATGCCCATGCAGACTGCCAGCACATAACCTACCACCAAGCCGATAAGAACTGACAATGAGCGCATTACGCCTTTCGCAAAAACTTGACAGACAAGACATACAAGAAGAGTTACCGATCCGACAATCCAGTTGTTGGCTGAACCGAAATCAGCAGCACCTTGTCCGCCAGCGAAAGAGTTCGCTCCGATAGGAAGAAGCGAGAAACCGATGGCGATAACGACAGTTGCTGCCACGACATGCGGAATGAGTTTTATCCAATACTTGGCACAAAGTCCGAGCAGACCTTCAACAATACCGCCCACAATTACAGCACCGATGAGAGTTCCCATGCCCATGGTTGTTCCGATGGCGATGGCGAGAGAGAGGAAAGTGAAACTGATACCCATCACGATAGGCAGTCGAGAGCCTATGCGCCATATAGGATAAAGTTGGATAAGCGTACCTATTCCGGCAATCACCATACAGTTCTGTACGAGAATACTACTAAGCTCCTTGTCTATTCCCACCACATTGGCGAGGATGATGATTGGAGTGATATTGCTGACGAACATCGCCAAAACATGCTGCAATCCAAAAGGAACAGCCTGAGCCAACGGCACTCTGCCGTCAAGCTGATAGAGATTTGATTTGTCTGCCATTATTGTGCCCTGAATTTTATAGTCTGTGTTTCATAGTCCATATCATCGATAATTGCTATCGACTCAAGATGGTAACCTTGCTCTCGGATAATCTTTCCGCCGTTCTGCTGTCCTTTTTCAATTACAGCACCGAGTCCGACAACCTCGCCGCCAGCCTGGTTTACGATGTCAATGAGTGCGCCAAACGCTTTACCATCAGCAAGAAAGTCATCTACGATGAGAACCTTCTCTCCCTTTGAAAGATATGGTTTTGAGACGAAAACATTGTTCATCTTCTTGTGAGTGAACGAATAAGCTTGCGACATATACTTGTCGTCTGTGCTGTTCACGGTAACGCCTTTCTTGGCAAACACCACCGGAACATCATACATATTTGCGAGCATTATGGCAATGGCAATACCGCTTGCCTCAATGGTAAGCACCTTATCAACAGGAGTGCCTTTGAAACGGCGCTTGAACTCGCAAGCCACCTGGCGCATAACATCTATGTCTATCTGGTGGTTCAGAAAATTATCCACCTTCAGCACATTGCCTTCATATACTTTTCCGTCGGCAATAATCTTTTCTTCAAGGAAATTCATAAGTAAGTGAACTTATTTGTTTTTTTAATCAAGAATTTAAGTAGGTTTAGCTCGGCGGTCCAAAGGAGAAAGCCAATTTAAGATTTTTCTTTGACTAGTTTTTTTCTTCGATTCATTAGAATTCCTTAGAATTTAAGATCGTAGCGAGCATGAAATCCTTAATTCTTTAATTCTTGATCAAAATAATATTTTTGAACAGTAACTTAGTATTAGAATTGATATTTGAGAGCGATGGTTGGATTCACGAAGAACTTCTTGTCGTTGGCATAATTCACGATGAAATTATTACTCAACTCCACCTCAGTACCGATGCTAAAGTGCTTGCTTGCATTATACCAAAGCTGTGGTTCTGAGAGAATTACGAGCTGTCCGTGACCATTTGCCTGTACTCCACGCCAAAAATCAATGAAGCCAGAGAATGTCATTTTGTCCTGAGCAAAGCGAGTGCTCCAAACACCAGTCAGCTGAGCACTTGAATAAGACTTCTCGCCACCTGCGCCATGAAAGAACTGCTTGTAGAGAAGCTGCACCGAATAAGTTGTGGAGAAGTCTGCATTATGACCGTTAAATGCACCACCCACCAATGCTGCCGGCTGGAAACGTGCTCCATAAGAGTTGTCCTTTCCTACAGTAACACCGCCATCCAACTCCACATGAGCCGCAAACGGGCTCTGCTTTCCGAGATTGAACTCGCGCGAAATCTCCGCATAAGCTCCTGTCATTCCCTGACGAGTGGCATCAAGGTCAACGAAATAATACCACGAACCGAGCTCATCGGCATTGAACTGCTCTATCGTGAGAGTAGCTTTCTGGCGGTCGCCTTCCTCGTCTGGATAGATGGCGCTACCGAAGTCATAATGCAACTGAAGGTTCTGGGCTGAAAGGTTTGCCGCAGCAAAGAAAAGTGAGCAAAGAATAAAAGATAGTTTTTTCATAGCGTTAACATAGTATAAATTTCGCGGCAAAGTTAACATTTTTTTTGATTCTACCAAAACAATCAGCACAAAAACACACAGTCTGCCACATGTTTCCACTTTTAATTTTTTCACATTACCGCAAAAAACACAAGAGAACATTTGCAGATTGTCTTTTTTTCATTAATTTTGCAGCGTCATATATTCAAGAAAACATTATGAAAAGAATTCTTTCCGCACTGCTTCTCGCCAGTGCTTTCACCACAGCCTCGGCACAAAACCAGAAGATAGAATCGTTTCGCTACGCAGGTCCTTACGCTATTTCGCAGCCTGTAATGATAGATTCCGTAACATCGGACAACAAGAAGTTCGACGCAAAGTCGCTGCTCTCTGCCAACCTTAACCTTGAAACCGTCAAGGATGCTACGCAGAGCGTGGACTCCATATTGCCGGTAAACAAGGGCGAGACTCCGACGCTCAACCTTCTCTATGCGAAAATTTCAAACACATCTTTCGCCAAGGCAAAGATCAACATCAATAAACTCCAGAACTTCAAGCTGTTCGTTGACGGCAAAGAGCAGTCGTCGGGCGCAGAACTCTCACTGACTCCACGCACTCACGACATCGTGATAAAGTATCTTTCAATGCCGAATGAATCCGACACAGCACTTGTCAGCATCGAGAGCAAGTCTGACATCACGCTTTTGGCGAATCCGGAAAAGGGCGATGGAAAGGCTACATATTTTGCGGAAGCAGGAGTTAAGGCAAAATCAACCTATTACATAAAACCTTCAAACGACGGACTTTATTACATCCAGATTGACCGTCAGCGTTTCCCTGACAACAGCACCGTCTGGACTTACTCACTGAAAGAGACAAAGGGCAACCGCGTCATTCTTTCTTCCAACAAATCAATAAGTTGGACTCCTTCTGGCGATCATCTTTTCTATAAATACAATGACACCAAGGAGGGCAGGCAACTCATCTTCGTTGACGCAAAGACTCTCTCTGAGACCATCGTCTGCAAGAAGATGCCGAGCGACCAGGTTACCATCATGCCAAACCACAAGCAAGCCATCGTTTCAAAGCGCGTGGAAGGCCAGAAAGCTGACGACGACAAGCATCTTTACTTGCATCCGGAAGACCGCGTTCCGGGTTGGAGAGACCGCACACAGCTTCAGTTGTTCGACTTTGAGACTGGACTCACAACACCTATCACATACGGAAACCGCGCCTTGTGGCTGAACGACATCAGCCGCGACAGCCGTTACCTCATACTCTCTGTCAATACCGAGGAGATTGAGAGCATGCGCCCAACGCTTTTCTCTACCCTACTCCGCCTTGATCTTCAGACCATGAAGACTGACACTCTCATCGCGAAAGACGGTTTCCTTGCCGGTTCTGCAATATCTCCTGACGGAAAGAAGATTGCCATAAAGGCATCACCGGAATTTGCCGACCGCATAGGCTGCACGCTGCCAAAGGACAAATATCCTAATATATACGACTATCAGCTCTACATTCTCGACATAGAAAAGGCTATTTCCAAGCAGTCTGGAGCCATCGTTCCTATGACTAAGGACTTCAATCCTTCAATTGAAGAATACAACTGGAGCGCTTACGACAACAACATCTACTTCTCTGCTCAGGACAAGGACCTTATTCGCCTATATCAGCTTGATACTAAGACAAATAAGATAAAGAAGATGGAGATTCCTTCCGAATGCATAGCCCACTTCTACCTAGCCGACAATTCGCCACTTATCGGCATCGGAACCTCGGGCATCGTTGACTACGGAAAGACTTACTGGCTCAATGCCAAAACGCTGAAAACCACGCTCATAGAGGACATTCACAAGCGCGAGCTTTCCGACTACGCCATGCCGACTTGCCATGACTTCAACTTCAAGAACTCCAACGGCGACGAAATAACTGGTTGTTATCTGCTTCCTCCGGGATTCGACGAGCAGAAGGCTGAGAAGGGCAAGTATCCTCTCCTTGTGTATTATTACGGTGGTTGTTCGCCTGTAAGTCGCTATTTCTCAACATCTTACTCATTCCCAGCTCTCGCTTCACAGGGTTATGTAGTCTATATCCTTCAGCCTCGCGGTTGCTCAGGTTTCGGTCAGGAATTCTCAGCATGGCATTGCAACACAGCCGGCGATCCACAGACACAGGACATCATCGAAGGCACAAAGGCGTTCTGCTCTGCACATCCTTACATAAACGAGAAGAAGATGGGTGCTTTCGGTGCGTCTTACGGCGGTTTCATGACTATGTATCTGCAGACAAAGACCGATATGTTTGCCGCTGCATGGAGCCACGCCGGCATCTCAAACCACGCATCTTACTGGGGCTTCGGCTATTGGGGCTACACTTATTCTCAGGTCAGCATGCCAGGCACTTACCCTTGGACAAACAAGGAACTCTATGTTGACCGCTCTCCGCTCTTCAATGTGCAGAAAATCAAGACTCCACTACTCTTCACTCACGGCACTGACGACCGCAATGTTCCGCCTATTGAGAGTTCGCAGATGTTCACCGCTCTCCGTCTCCTCGGTCAGCCTACAGCCTACGTTACCTTCCAAAAGGAGGGCCACCATGTTGAGAACTATTCTCGCCTCATGAACTGGCAGAACACCTTCATGGCTTGGTTCGACAAATGGCTGAAAGGCGACAGCTCATGGTGGGATAGCATCTACACTGAAGTTAAGCTATAAATGTAACCCAAAAGCGTTGCCGTTACCGTTGCCTTAAAACATGCACACACATTCAATTTCAGCCCCTTTTATATTATTAATGATTTATCATTAATTAAAAATATATATAATATATGTACGCGAGGGCATCTAAACCTAACGCAGATTTTACGGCAACGGTAACGGCAACGCCTTTGGGTACGCATTTTGGTTACTCTTTTGCGGCGGCTTAACGACATGAGGCGTCATTTCCATTGCACCATATAGAGCCAACTGCAAGATAGCTAATTGAGCAAATTGTAAGCATTTCGGGCATTTTGCTTACATTCTTTTTATCAGTATTTAAAGCGGATCAATGTTCCACATGACATGGCGGATTTGCTTCCTCCACCATGGCCAATCGTGGTCGGAATCATACCCCCAATAATCGAACCAGGCAGGAATGCCTTTCTGGCAGAGTATGGTATCAAGCTCGCGGGTAGAAGGAAGAGTGATGTCTTCCCAACGGCCCTGACCAATGGTTACGACAATCTTGTTCTTGCGATAATAATTTAGCCATGCGTGATCCTCTGGCATGTTTCGAAGGAAATCTATCGGCGAGTTGGCGTAGGTGAGTTCGTCGGCATAGAGAGGGAAGCTGTCGCTTGCGCTATAAAGACCAGACATGGCAATGAGCGTGTCAAAGATGTCAGGACGACGGAAGAAGAAATTCGCAGCATGCATTGCACCCATGGAACAACCTGTCACCATGAATGTCTCCTGGTCCCAATAGCGGATGTTTGGCATCAGCTCATCAACGATGTAATGAAACCAGCGCTCTTGCTGCTCAATACGCCAGCGATTGTCGCCGCCTGTATTAGACCAAGTCTCCCAGTCGATTCCGTCAACGCAGATTACACGCAAGCGTCCTGCCTCTATCCAAGGCGAAAGTTCGTGAATCATGCCGCGATCGGCAAAGTCGTAGAAACGGCCGTCCTGCGAAGGGAAAGCTATCATGCCGTGGCCTTTATCGCCGAAGATTTTATACTCCATGTCGCGATTAAGGTTCTGGCTATACCATTTGTGATAAGTTACGTTCATGATGCGGTGCCTTAAATGCGGTCGTAAATATCGGCAAGGAAGTTGTCCTTCTCCTGCTCTGTAGCAAACTGTGCGATATAAGTCTGGTTGCCCATTGCTGGCGCGAGAGCATCTGGCATACGGTCCCACTGCTTGAGTGCGTACTTGTATTTCTCCATCATTGCGTTATGGTCAAGACGATAAGCAACACCGTCGCGACGACCGGCAAAGACGCAGTAGTAGTTGTCAGGAGTGTTCGGCTGGTTGCTCTTGTCATAAACCACCATATCAGCCCAAATCTTATAGACATCAACGGCATGAGCATAGTTAAGCATATCAGGAGTAAAGCCACCGCCTGGACGCATATTTACTTCAAGTGCAACGAAGTCGCCAACATTTCCAAGACCACGGTGAGCGCGATCGAGACGGAAGAACTCTAGATGGACAAAGCGGCTCTTTACATTGAACGCCTTGATAGTCTGGCGTCCCCAGAAGCGAAGGTTCTCATTCATTTCCTTCTCTACATGATAAACAGAATCGAGGTTGTTTGCCACTATGTCGGCAATGGATGGCGGACAGATGCTCCATGACTCGAACAAAGGATTGCCATGAGAGTCGATGATGGCATCGTAATCGCAGATGTTTCCGGTAACGTATTCCTCTATTACATAGTCATTTACGTCCTTCACATTATTGAAGAACCACTCGAGGTCGGCATCGCTATTGAGCTTATATGTGCCGTTAGCTCCAACACCTACATCCGGCTTTGCAAAGATAGGATAACCAGCCTCACCAGCAAACCACTTCACTGGGTGGAAGCCCTCGCTCGCCTTAATCTGACGGGCAGTACGGATACCGCCCTGAGCGTAGAGTTTCTTCATCTCCGACTTCTCCTTGATATATCGGATGCTGTCGAGCTTGAGTCCGGTATTGATATTGAAGTCTGTACGGAGGCGCGCGTCCTGCTCAAGCCAATACTCGTTGTTTGACTCCAGCCAGTCGATACGACCGTGCTTCCAAGTGAAGAAAGCGCAAGCGCGATATACCTCGTCGTAGTTTTCAAGGCTGCTGACCTTAAAATACTCAGTGAGTGAGTTCTTGAGTTCAGGCTTCAGAGTGTCGTAAGCCTGGTCGCCGACGCCAAACACGCTGACGCCATTACTCTTGAGTGCAGCACAGAACTTCCATGCTGTATCTGGGAAGTTTGGGGAAATATATACGAAGTTCATAATGGGGATGAGCCCCTCAAGCTCCCCAAGGGGAGATATTAATAGCTTTGAGGGTATTATTGTTAGTTTTTGAGAGTGATCTTTGTAAGCCTTCCGTTCTTGAGGAGTTTGCGCTCATCGTCGGAACAGACATGGGTTATTCTGCCTTTATTTATTCGGAGAGCCTCGCCTCGTAGTTCGGTGATTCCGTCTTTTATCAGGAAATAAGAACCGTCATTCAGGCAATAGATAGGATGTTGCTGACTGTCGGCGATGGCGATGTCCTTAATGATATGCTTGCCGGCAAGAACCATATCCTGCAAAGTCTGATAGTGCGGAAGGATATTCACGTCGGTGAGGGCAAGTCCCTTGCGATGATACTTATATTTTGGATCGAGCACTTCCTCGTCCATCTCTGGCGGAGAATAGACATTGTCAGCACAGTTCATTGAACCGGCACTGATGGTAAGCAGAACGCCGTCGAAGCGCTTGATGCGGGTTTTCAGTTTAATATCCTTCAGGAAATCGTTTTCCGTAGGAACATGTCCGCCGCAGATGAAAATGAAGTTTGCCTCGCTAAGCATACGCTCTGCCTGATCAACAGTTCGGCGGTCGAGAACTTCATAATGGTCAAATGCCAAATCGGCATTCTCGAAACATTCACGCACTTCCCACGCCATGCGGTCTGTTATCTCCACATCGTCAGGGAAGGACGAAATCATTACACAGCGGATAGGGTGAGTGAGGGCGGAACGGAGCTCGTCGATAAGGCCGTTCGCAGGGTTCAGGGCGCCTGCCCATCCTATAGTATGGCTTGATGTTAGAAATAGAGTCATAGTTGTTTTTGGAAAGCCCGAAGGAAAAGCTTCGGGAACGGTGGCTTTTCGCGGGAACGGTGGCTATTCCGCTTCGCGATATTTGTTGTCATCGTCGTCCTCCATCATAGAGAGGTACGATTTGTAGCGGGATTCAGCAATATAGTGGTCTTCTATAGCACGGAGCACAGCACAGCCAGGCTCGTGAGTGTGAGTGCAGTTGTTGAAACGGCAGTCGCGGGAGAAATGGAAGATTTCCTTGAAGTAAGAACTTATTTCCTCCGGTTTCATGTCGAAAGAGCCAAAGCCTTTCACTCCAGGAGTGTCGATGAGCCAAGAGACCCCCTCTGAGACCTCCCCCAGCCCCTCCACAGGGAGGGGAGAAGACCCCACAGGGGGAGGATAGAGCCGTCCGGATGACACCTCCTCCCCTATGGGGAGGTCGGGAGGGGTCGGAAACGGGATCATCTCCGAGAAGGTTGTGGTGTGCTGGCCAAGATTGTAGGCATCGGAGATTTCTGATGTCTTTAGGTTGAGTCCTGGAATGAGAGAGTTGAGGAGAGTTGATTTTCCTACGCCCGAATTACCGGAAAAGAGCGAAATCTTGCCCTTGAGAACTTCCTTGAGTTTTTCAATGCCAAAGCCTGTCTGAGCAGACATTTGAATGCACTGATAGCCGATGGTTTCATACAGATTTACCATCATATCTTGATAGTGCTTCAGCTCGTCATCAAGGAGGTCCGTCTTGTTGAAAAGAAGAATCACCGGCACAGAATAAGCCTCTGCCGATGCAAGAAAACGATCTATAAAAGTAGTGGATGTTTCCGGATTGGCTACAGTTACCACAAGGCACGCCTGATCGACATTGGCTGCAAGAATATGACTCTGCTTGGAGAGGTTTATAGACTTGCGGACAATGTAATTGCGGCGGTCGTGAATCTTATTGATAAAAGCCGTACCCTCCTGATTGCGAACGATTTCCACATGGTCGCCCACAGCCACAGGGTTGGTGCTTTTAATACCTTTTAGGCGAAAGTTACCCTTAATCTTACAGTCCACGGTCTCACCGCTCTCAGTGAGAACGGTGTACCATGAACCTGTGTTCTTTATTACTAAATTCACTTAGATTGTCATTATTTCCTTATGCTTAGCTTCGAGCATGTCCTCAAGCTTCTTGATAAACTTGTCGTGAAGCTTCTGGAGATCGCTCTCAGCATCCTTCTCAAGGTCTTCTGAAAGACCGTCCTTGATAGCCTTCTTGAGCTTATCCTTGATGTCAGCGCGAACGTTGCGCACCTCCACCTTAGCCTTCTCAGCAATCTGACCACACTGCTTAGCGAGTTCCTTACGGCGCTCTTCTGTAGGCTGTGGAATACCAAGGCGGATAATCTCGCCATTGTTTTCAGGAGTGATGCCCACGTTCGAGTCCATGATTGCCTTCTCAATGTCGCGGATAACCTTCTTGTCCCATGGCTTGATAGCAATGGTGCGAGCATCTGGACAAGACACATTTGCAACCTGATTGAGCGGTACCATCTGACCGTAAGAAGGAACACGAACGCCGTCAAGGATTGCCACATTAGCACGTCCGGCGCGGATTCTTGCAAGCTGTTCATCGAGGAACATAGCGGCCATTTCCATTCTTTCAGAAGCGTCCGCGAGAGTCTGTTTAACGTCTATCATAAGAGGTTGTATATAAGTTTATATTAGTTCGTTTATGGGTTTTTGCTTTGCAAAATTATTAAAAATCTTTGAAAACCGAAAAGTATTTGCCATTTTTCTGCAAAAAAAGCGAAATAAAAAAAAGAAATCGGCAGTTTCCTACCGATTTCATGGCTGTTGGACTAGGCGGATTCGAACCACCACAAACAGAACCAAAACCTGTTGTGCTACCATTACACCATAGTCCAATCACGAGGTGCATAGTGCGACAAAGCGCATTTTGCGGCTGCAAAGTTAGTAAAAATACACAATTTCTCGTTTGCAGCCAGCCTAATATTTAAGCAATCTTGATTATTGTCATTTTTCCGCGTAATCAAGTTTCACGACGATGACGCGAATGTTATAATATAAATAATGTGTCTCATAGCGGGTTTAGTACGACTCTTCCATCGTTGGGAAGCTCTTTTCTTTTACATCCGTAATATAAGAGCCGATAGCATCTGTCATGATGGCATTGAGGTCAGCATAACGACGGAGGAACTTTGGTGAGAACCCCTTTGTCATTCCGAGCATGTCAGCAACAACAAGCACCTGACCATCAGTATCAGGACCAGCGCCGATGCCGATTGTAGGGCAAGATACAGCCTCGGTAACTTCCTTTGCAAGGGCTGCAGGAACCTTCTCAAGCACGATGCCAAAGCAGCCTGCTTCGTCAAGGAGTTTCGCATCAGCAAGAAGCTTTGCAGCCTCAGCATCTTCCTTGGCACGAACTGCATAAGTACCAAACTTATTGATACTCTGCGGAGTAAGTCCAAGATGACCCATCACCGGAATACCTGCATCAAGAATGCCTTTTACGGTATCGACAATCTCCTCGCCACCTTCAAGTTTCAGTGCGTCGCATCCGCTCTCCTTCATTATCTGAATAGCATTGCGAACACCTTCCTTACGGTCTATCTGATAAGAACCGAAAGGCATATCGCAAATCACGAGCGCACGCTTGGCAGCCTTGCCAACAGACTTTGCGTGGTAAATCATCTGCTCTACTGTAATAGGGAGAGTAGTAGCATTACCAGCCATTACATTACTTGCCGAGTCGCCTACAAGAATGCAGTCTATGCCGGCAGCATCAACGATAGATGCAATTGTATAATCATAAGAGGTGAGCATGGAAATCTTCTCGCCACGGAGTTTCATTTCCTTAAGTCTGTGAGTAGTGACTTTACGAGCGTCACTAACCAAATATTGTGCCATAAAGATTTTTCAGATAGTTTATAAATATGTTTTTACAAATAACGCGGCCTTAAGACCGCGTTAATTAAGTTTCTATTATTCAGTTAATTACGTTCCTATTATTCTGAATTATTCCGACATTCGGGTATAAACCACGGACATCTTCGTTTGCTGTAAAGGATTGGCACCACCCACAAGTTTCACTGAGCTTAGTGCCATATTGTGATATATTGCAGAGACGGTAGAACCCGAACCGCTTGAAGATGAGCTTGAAGTAACAGTTACGCTAACAGGCACAAGAGCCACCTTGTTCCAGTTTTCGCCTGCTTTTCCGCTCTTTTTCAGAGAGTTCATATAGGCTACCATTCCGGCAAAATTATCAAATGTGTATGAGTTTGTTGACGAAGAGTAGGTAGCAAGGAAGGCGGTACGGCCATTAGTGAGCTTTTTCTCATTGAAGAATGTCTGCACACTGTCAGCAGGAATCATCAGCAAATACTGTGGTGCTGAATATGTATTGCCGTTGAAGCCTTCAGAATTCATGCACTGAAGAGTAACCTTTGCCTTGCTAAGACTGTCTCTTTCGTGATTATACATAATCTCATCAACAGGGATTGACATCTCTGTATAGAGTCCTGCCGGAGTCTTCAGATAAGTGCAAGAATTGTCTGAAGCAAGCTGTTGCAGCGCATTGTTGTCGGTTTCAATGAAAGAAGTCTGCAAAACCTCGTCTGTTCCATAGAAAGTTGTAGCACCCTTGCGCTCAGGAACAGTATCACAGTCAAAGTAGCGGAAAGTTACATTCATGCTGGTACCAGCAATCGTAGCCATTGCGCCCTCACCATTATCAACTGTTATGTACATGCCGTGGCAGACCTTGTAGTTGAACTTATTGAAGTTACTGAAAGCATCATCATTCTTATCCTGCTTGCTCTGATAATAGCGGCGCATGAGATAAGTACCGTAGTTCTTATAGGTCTTTCCGTCGCGAGTATATTCATTGTTGAGCGGAATCTTGAAAAATGTGGTATAGCCCGAAGAATTTACCGTTGCGCTATCAACAGTCTGATCAGCCATAGTGAACGACATTGACTGCAAAGGATTGTTCACATCTACATATCCTTCCTTTATCGGGTCAAAGTCTGACTTATAGACTGTACCGTCAGGAATAGGCTTCAGCAACTCATAAACCTTCAAGTGAAGTGGCTGGAGAGAGTCGCCAATAAGCTGATCCGGATAAATATAGAAGTATGTGTCATCGGCTATGACCTGATCAATTGGAATATGCGCTGGCTTTCCAAGATCGGCGTATGATGTTGAAAGGCTGCGGATAGAGTCCAGTTCAGGAAAGAGATTTCCATCGAGAATAAAGAACTGCGTCGAATAACTGCCACGAATAGCTGCGCCGGTGTCATAGTCGCGAATACATCCGAGATTTGCTTTGGCACTTCTCGCCTGTACCGCTCCGAGCATCTTTGTCTGAGAATGCACAAGGAATGTATCCGCCTTGATAGTGAAGTTATCCATGTTGCCCGCGAGTCCAGAGCCTATATCGTCAGTGGTTTCATCGCATGAAGTGGCACAGAACAGTGCGGCAACAAACAATATGAGTGTTGAAAATTTAAAGCGATTCATAGAATTTCATGTAAGTATCAGCAATCTCGTCCTCTGCAACCTGCTTGTCGAGAATAGGTTTCTCTGTAGCTTTTGCATAATCAACGAGTTCGCCATCTATATCTTTTCCGGCCAAAACAATGGCATCGGAATAGTCCATAGCAAGTTTCTCAAGTTCGGTGAAATTGAATTCTTTCGAATAAGGCTTCAGCACGGACTGACGCACGCCCTTGAATTCAATGGTCTTCTTGAAAGTAGGTGCGATGCCGTTTTGGAGTTCGTTCTTGAAGAGAGACGTTACAACCTTTGCCTCCTTGAAGGCAGGATCCTCACTGAACGAGCGCTTTATGTACATTGGTACAAGCGCACTCATCCATCCCTGGCAATGGATTATGTCCGGAGTCCAGCGGAGCTTCTTGATGGTCTCCAGCACGCCACGAGCAAAGAACACAGCGCGTTCTGCATTGTCGGCATACTCTTTGCCCTCCTCGTCAAAAGCCATCTTGCGTCCAGAGAAGAAGTCATCGTTGTCAATGAAATAGACCTGGATGCGGGTTTGAGGTATTGAAGCCACTTTAATGATGAGCGGATGGTCGGTTTCGTCGATAATAATCATTATGCGCGAAAGTCGGATGACCTCATGGAGCTGACCACGTCTTTCGTTTACGTGTCCCCATTTTGGCATGAAGGATCTTACTTCACAACCACTTTCCTGGATAGCGCGTGCAACGTTTGTGCCGAGAACCGACATTTCGGTCTCGTCCACATAAGGAGTCATCTCCTGGTTTATGTAAAGAACTTTCTTCACCGTAGAATGATTTTTGCGTAGTTAAAAAGATAATTATCGCTGCAAAGTTAATAAAAAACAGTGAAAATAAGTCATTTTTTTTGATGTTTTTACAAAAACCTCCCTTTTTAATGACTCTTTTTAACACTTTCTCTTCCTTAATTCATAAAAAAGTGCTTATTTTGCACTCCAAATGCACACTTACTTTACAAAGTAAGTCGAAAAAACAAAGTTTAGAAAAATGATTGTATTCAATACTGTTGTTGACTTGCAGAACGCACTTTTTGCCGACCGCAAGGCTAGCAAGAAGGTTGGTATGGTGCCTACAATGGGCGCACTTCACGAGGGCCACGCATCGTTAGTAAAGCGTTCTGTGGCAGAAAACGACATCACTGTCGTGTCGGTTTTCCTGAATCCGACACAGTTCAATGACCCAAAAGATCTGGAAAGATATCCACGCACACTTGATGCCGACTGCGAGCTCCTTGATGCTTGCGGCGCGACATACGTGTTCGCTCCTTCCGTAAAGGAGATGTACCCAACAGAAGATACTCGCAAGTTCGAATATCCTCCGGTATCTACCGTCATGGAAGGTGCTCATCGCCCAGGTCATTTCAATGGCGTTTGCCAGGTTGTCAGCAGACTGTTCTACATTGCAAAGCCTGACCGAGCATACTTCGGCGAAAAGGATTTCCAGCAGATTGCCGTAGTGAAAGCCATGGTAAAGCACCTCGGAATAAAGGTTGAAATTGTAGAATGTCCTATTATCCGCGAAGAAAACGGACTCGCAAAATCTTCACGCAACTCCCTTCTTGCCGATGACGAGAAGGCTATTGCGCCAAAGATTTACGAAACAATGAAGGATAGCCTCGACTACGCCAAGAGCCACACCGTAAAGGAAACTCTCGACTATGTGGTGGAGAACATCAATTCCGTTGATGGACTTGAAGTGGAATACTACTCTATCGTCAATGGCGACACGCTCCTTGATGTCAACGACTGGAAGGAAGCGTCTCACGTGGTAGGTTGTATCACTGTTTATTGCGGAAAGAAACCAATCCGACTTATAGACCATATCAGATACATCTAATCAAGTTATCGGATATACAAACCAAGATATCTGATATATAAAAAGTTGAAGACAAACAACTAAATACAGAAATGCAGATAGAAGTTTTGAAGAGTAAGTTGCACTGTGTGCAGGTAACAGAAGCAAACCTGAACTACATGGGCAGCATAACAATAGACGAAGATCTTATGGACGCGGCAAACCTGATTGCCGGAGAGAAGGTGGCTATTGTGAACAACAATAACGGCGAACGCTTTGAAACATACATCATCAAGGGCGAACGCGGCTCCGGCTGCATCTGCCTCAATGGCGCAGCTGCTCGTAAATGCCAGGTTGGCGATACGGTAATCATCATGTCGTATGCACTGATGGACTTTGAAGAGGCAAAGAGTTTCAAACCGTGGGTGGTATTCCCTGAGAACAACAAGGTATGAGAAAGAAGTTCTTTTCGTGGTTCTTGTACAAACTGATGGGATGGAAGACCGAGATTGACGTCACATTCCCAGACAAGTTCATCATGGCACTCGCGCCGCATACGAGCAATTGGGACTTCATCTTGGGTGAACTGTTCTGCTTAGCAGAAAATGTGCGCATCGGATTCATGATGAAGAAGGAGTGGTTTTTCTGGCCACTCGGTCCCATATTCCGCAAGCTTGGCGGCATCCCGGTACATCGAGAAAAGAACTCTAGTCTGACGGAAGCGGTGGCGGAAACGGCAAAAGCGGCTGACAAGTTTGCCCTTTGCATAACTCCAGAAGGTACGCGCAAGGCGGCAAGTAGTTGGAAAAAGGGATTTTATTACATCGCTTTGAATGCAGAAATCCCTATCCTACTCATCTCTGCCGACTATGAAAAAAAACTCATTCGCTGTACAAAGCAAGTGATTCCATCAGGAGATTACGACAAGGACATCCTGGAAATCCGCAATTATTTCAAAGGATGCAAAGGAAAACATCCTGAAAAGTTTATAGATGTAGAATGAACATTCGCAAGATAGTTACATATATCTTTACTCTGCTTCTTTGCGCTTCATGTGGCACAAAGAAGCAGATTCTTATTGGTTACACAACACCCAAGACCACTTACCATAACGGCTATCCACAATATACAGGTAATCCGTGGGTAAGCAATATGTCAAAGCCGTACAAGATTACCCAAGGTTTGGCAAACAAACACGTTTCGGTAACAAACAGTCACGGCAGATATTTCAACAACAAGAAAGGCGAATGGGACTGGCAGCGCCCATACATGAACGGCACTCGTGAGGATCTTTTCACGAGAACAATCGTCGTGCCTTACCTCATTCCAATGCTTGAAAATGCTGGAGCCAATGTGTTTACAGCCAGAGAAAGAGATTCTCAGACAAACGAGATTATTGTAGAAAAAGGTAAGGAACTCAACATCTTCGCCACTTGGCAGGATTGCCCGACTCCCGGATTTGCAGATATTAAAAAGGTTTACGACGACAACGACCACCCGTTCACTTACGGCACGACCAAGATGGTAAAGACGAGCAAACTGAAACAATGCGAACTTCAGTTTGTTCCACGCATCACAAAAGCAGGCGATTATGCCGTATATGTTGCCTATCCAAAGTACAAGAACGAGAATGTCCCTGACGCTCATTATACTGTCTATCACGGCGGAACTGCTACGGAGTACATAGTAAACCAGACAATCGGACAAGGAACATGGGTTTATCTCGGAACTTTCCGCTTTGAAGCTGGACAGAATCCCAACAACTGCGTCATCCTGACCAACGAGAGCAACTACAAAGGCTATATCACGGCTAACGCAGTTCGCTTCGGCGGTGGTATGGGACGCACAAAGAGAGGCGGCAGAGTCAGCGGCGAACCTCGTTGCGTAGAGGCAGCTCGCTATAGTGCCCAATGGTACGGAGCGCCTGACCGCGTCTGGAGCACTTACAAGCACGAGAACGATTATAACGACGACATTCGCACACGCCCAATGATGGCAAACTGGGTTGCAGGCGGCTCTTGTTTCAATCCAAAGGAAGATGGACTCGGCGTACCTCTGGAATTGGTACTTGCCGTACATAGCGATGCCGGGAAAACGACAGATTCGTCTTATATCGGCACTCTCGGAATATGCACGACAAACACCAATGAAGGCAAACTTGCAAGTGGAGCTTCCAGGGACTTATCAAAGGAACTTGCCACAAACCTGCAGCAGAACATCTACAAGGATGTAGTGAACAAGTACGGAAATTGGCGCACTCGCGGCACTTGGGACAAGAACTATGGTGAAACGCGACTTCCAGAAATGCCTTCTGCTATCGTTGAGGTTCTTTCGCATGAGAATCCCGCTGACATGGAGAAAGGCCATGATCCGGAGTTCCGCTTCACCCTTGCTCGAAGCATGTACAAGACCATTCTTCGCTTCATAGCAGAGCAGCACGGCGAGAAAGCCATCGTGCAGCCATTGCCGGTAAAGAATCTTGAGGCTTTCCCTCTGAATAACGGAAAGATGCAGGTGCAATGGCAGGCACAGTTAGACGAGACGGAACCGGGCTCAAATCCTCGCGCGTTCATTATATATATCGCTGTCGGAAACGGCGATTACAACAATGGAGATGTGGTAAAGTCTAATGCCATTGCACTCACGGTGCAGCCGGACGCGAAATATCGCATCAAGGTTACAGCGCTGAATGATGGCGGAGAAAGCATGCCAAAAGAGATTGAGTTCAAACGTTAACCGTATAACCCTGAAACAATACATCCTGGAAGCTATGCTTTCCTGGATTGTATGAACAACGATATGCCAAAACAATCACTTTTCTTCCATATACTTGCCATCGTCATTGTCATTATATGGGGTACGACATTTGTATCGACAAAGATGCTGCTTGCCAGCGGATTGACGCCAGCAACCATTTTTGCCCTACGCTTTTCCGTAGCATACATCATACTGATTTTCATCTCGCCAAAGAAACTAATGTGCAACAATGTCAGGGACGAACTTCTCATGGCGTCTCTCGGACTTACGGGCGGAAGCCTGTACTTCCTCACGGAGAACATGTCCCTTGAATACACCACGGCGACAAACACATCGCTCATCGTATGCAGCTGTCCTCTTTTCGCCACTTTGCTTTTCTGCATTTCCTATAAGCAAAGACTCACCAAATCCCAATTGTGTGGAGCATTCTTCGCCCTTATCGGCATGGCTATCGTGGTGCTGAATGGTCAATTCGTGCTGCATCTATCGCCATTAGGAGACCTTCTTGCCTTTGCAGCTTGTGTCTGTTGGGCAATATACTCTGTAATAACAAAGCTCGTAATGTCTTCATATTCAGCAATGTTCATAAACAGGAAGGTCTTTTTCTACGGACTTCTAACCATCATTCCTTGGTTCATTGCATTCCCAAGTCATCTGCCAAATCCTGCAAGTCTGCTCCAACCAACAGTTTATGGCAATCTTCTGTTCCTCAGTTTGGTAGCATCTCTCGGTTGCTATTGCCTCTGGACGGTTTGCATAAAGAAACTTGGAGTAATCACTGCCACCAACTATGTCTATCTGAATCCAGCAGCAACCGTATTTGCAGCGGCGCTTATTCTCAACGAAACCATCACGCCATGGTTTGTTGCCGGAACAATCTTCGTACTTATCGGCTTGTATCTCCATAACAAAAAAATGCAGGAAAAGAACTGACTTTCCCTGCTTTTTTCCTTTTTCTTTGACATCTCTTAACTGCCATCCCCCCCAGTAGGGCGAGGATTTCCGAGCCGCATTTTCAGTTCCTCCCGGCAAAAACCAACCTATTACCAAGCGAGGCAAAATGTTTCTCCCTGCGGGACGCCCCAGTTTCTTATAAGAAAAAGAAAAATTTCTTATAAGAAAACGACCCATTTTCTTACTAGAAAAAATATATTTTCTTCTAAGAAAATGCACCCTAATCCAGGGAGAAACATTTTGTCCCGTTTGGAGAAACATTCCATTTCCTTTGGAAAGGCATTTTGGACTCCTTGGAAAAGCCACTTGTGTTCCTTTGGGAAAAAGTTTGAAGGCTGCGACCAGATACCTGGTTGCAGCCTTCACTTGCTGGTGTGTGTATATATATAATGTTTGTTGTGCGACTATCTGATTCTTGTTGCGTGGAATATGATTTTGTTGTGTAGATTTGATTCTTGTTGTGCGGATAACGGGATATATGTTGTTTGGGCGCTATATCCAGAATTTAGTGTCTGCCGCCTCCATGTGAACCGCCGCCGTGTGAACCGCCGCCGAAGCTGCCGCCACCGCGTGAACCACCGCCGAAGCTACCGCCGCCACTGCGTGAACCGCCGCTAAAGCTACCACCACTACGAGAGCTGCTTGGGCTGAAGCTGCCTGCGCTGCTGCGTGTAGATGGAGAAGAAGGAGTGCTGTATGAGCGTGTGCTAGGAGCTGCAGAAGTGCTTGACTGGCGAGAAGGGCCACGGAATGATGCGCTGCGATCAACTGTTCCCCTTGAAGAGCGATCTGTTCTGCTACCAGTTCCGCGATACATATCATCACCACCACGGTTGCCGCCACGATTCACGTCTGTACCACGATTGCCGCCACGATTTACGTCTGAACCACCATTGCCGCGATTGCCGCCACGATTCATGTCTGAACCTCCATTACCGCGATTACCGCCACGATTCATATCAGCACCGCCATTGCCACGATTACCACCGCGATTCATGTCTGAGCCATGGTTTCCACCGTTATTGTGATGATTGTTTGAGCCACCGCGATTGAAACCGCCATGGTTGTTTGTGCCATGATAACCGTCTCTCATACCGTGTCCGCTACCTCCTGCACGATGGTGTGCGCCGAAAGTGTGGTTGCGATAGTAGCCGCCTGGGTGATTTCTCCAAGAGTGACCTCCGTGGTATGTGTGCCAGAAAGCAGGACGACCGAAGTAGTAGAATGTGCGATGTGGGTAACGAGCAAAGATGCGGAAGTGCCAGTATCCGTCGCCCCAGTAGAGAGGGCGGTAGAAATAAAGGGCATCGCAGAATGCTCTGTACTGCCAATCAACGAGCACATAGCTCAAGTCGAGATTACGGTTTGTCCAATATACTCCGTAGAGATCAGCTTCTGAGTTCACGCCAAGAAGGTAGTCAAGGTTGATCTCGTATGCTGCTTCATACTGGTCGTCTGTAAGATTAAGCTCGTAAGCCATCTTGTCTGTGAGGAAGAGAGCCTGCTCTCTTGCCTGCTCAAAACTCATTGCGTTTGCACCGAAAGTGGTTGCGAAGAATGCTACGATAGCGAATAAAATCTTTTTCATATTTGTAGTTTTTTTAGTTATTCAAATAATGGTTTTCATCTTTTTCTGCTGCAAAGTAAAGCATAATTTATGAAGAAGAATAAGGATTTCCCCTAAGTTGGGTGGGATTTTCCCTATTTTGTTTAGAAAGACAAAAAAAATATGTACATTTGCAGCATGGAAAAGACTTCTTTTATGCTAAAATACACATTATTTATATGTATGCTATTGCTGCCGTCAATGTCCTTTGCCCAGATTTACATTGACGACGAAGATGAGGACGAAGCCGCAAAAAATGCATACTTGAAAGTAGATCTTGAAGCTCAGGCTTCACTGTCTGACAACAAGACGCCGCTCTGGCTCAACGCAAACAAGTATGGTTTGTCTTCACTTGAGAATGTCAACGGCTATGTGCGTGCATCCGCGGCGCATGAAATCTCGCCATTTGACAGCGAAGACGAAAAGCCTTTCGACTACGGTTTCGGCGTTGACATTGCCGGTGCTTACGGCTTCACGAGCACTCTGGTCGTGCAGCAGGCTTACGGCGAAGTGCGCTGGCAGAGAGGAAAACTCACTATTGGTAGCAAGGAATTCCCGATGGAGTTGAGGGACAATCAGCTCAGCACCGGAGTACAGACGCTTGGCATAAATGCCCGCCCTGTGCCACAAGCGCGTTTGGCACTGGACGAATATTGGCCTATTCCTGGCACAAAGGGATGGCTGAACCTCAAAGGACACATTGCATACGGTGTGATGACCGACAACAAATGGCAGAAGGAATTTACTCTTGAGAAGTCAAAATTTGTCGAGAACGGTCTCTACCACAGCAAAGCCGGCTACCTGAAGATTGGTAAAGAAGACTATGCGTTTTCGTTCACTCTTGGAGGCGAAATGGTTACTTTCTTCGGCGGCACATCGCATGTTTTGTCCAATGGTCAGATGAAAACTATAGAAAACAAGTCCGACCTGAAAGCTTTCTGGAACGCCTTCCTGCCTACCAGCAGCAGCGGAGAGGTAACGGAAACCACATACCAGAATGTTGCGGGCAACATGCTTGGCTCATGGGTGGCAAGAATTGACTATGTAAACGACTATTGGTCAGCCGGTTTCTACTTCGACCATTTCTATGAAGATCAGTCAGGAATGTTCTTCCTTGACTACGACGGCTATGGCTCTGGAGCGGAATGGCAGCAAAAGAAAGACCGACGATTCTTCATGTACAAACTCAAGGACATGCAGTTGGGATTTGACTGGAAGAGCAAATTGCCAAGTTGGTTTGATTCTTTCGTCATTGAGTACATATACACAAAGTACCAAAGCGGACCTATCTATCATGACCATACACCGGAAATACCTGACCACGTCTGCGGAGAGGACAATTACTACAACAACTACATGCAGACCCCTTATCAGCACTGGGGACAGGTAATGGGCAACCCTCTCCTACTCTCGCCGATATACAATACAGACAACATGCTGGAAGTAAAGAACAACCGCATCGCAGCTTACCATATCGGCTTTGGAGGTCATCCGACAGACGAACTGAGCTATCGCGCTCTTGCCACTTTCCAAGACGCCCTGGGCACTTACGAAAAGCCATACGACGGCTACAAGAAAAGCTTCAACTTCATGGCAGAAGCGTCTTACAAATTACCTAAGCATTGGCTCGTGACTGCCGCTGTCGGTCTTGACCGCGGAAACGTTCACGGCAACAATTCTGGCGTCCAGCTCACTGTAAGGAAGAGCCTGTTTTTCAACCCATAACAACATGGAACAGCATAACGGAACATTTAAGGTGGGTTCTATAAATTACCACCGAGATTTTCTTTAATGATTAATGGGTTACGTTTTGTCATCTTTCGGTTTCTTTTTGGCTCAAACTGTCAGTTAAATCAGTCGTGTAGCCCGCTACACTCCATCTTTAACTAACATTTTGAACTCAAAAATAAACTCGCAAGCTAACAAAGCTAATTTATAGAACCCACCTTAAATAATAAAAGCTAATTACACAATGCGACATAAACTCTTATTTCCGCTCTTTTCTCTAATCGCAAGCTTACTGTTCGCCGTAAGTTGCACCTTGGAAACATCAGGCAATGGCAAACTCGATGGTGCATGGCACTTGCTGCGCATTAACGAAGAGCCGCTGGAAAGCACTCAGTTGTATTGGAACATCCAGGGAAAAATGCTCGAGTTCAAAGACAAACAGGGCGCAAAAGGAAGATTCCTGCTTCGTTTTGAAAGGAAAAACGGCAAGCTGACGCTTTCTGACCCACATGTTTGGGGCAGAGAAAATGGCGACGCCATACTTCAGGACACCGCCAAACTAGCTCCTTTCGGTGTTGACAATCTAGACGAATCTTTTGAGATAGAAAAACTGGACAACTCCCGAATGACGTTGAAATCTTCAACTAAGAAGTTGGATTTCAGAAAGTTTTAGTATATGAAGAAACTACTCGGAAATACTCTTGACGAGCTAAAGGAAATAGCAAAGTCACTCGGAATGCCCGCTTTTACAGGTGGACAGATTGCCAAGTGGATATACGAGAAGCGCGTCACCTCCATCGACGAGATGACAAACCTCTCCAAACAAAATCGCGAAAAGCTGGCAGCGGAATACGAAGTCGGCTTCATGCCCCCTTGTGATGCGCAGCACTCTAAGGACGGCACTATCAAGTACCTCTTCCCAGTCAGCCCCACCCCAGCCCTCCCCCCAAGGGGAGGGAGTCAAAGACATGACTCTGCGGTAGGATTTGATTCCCAGTCAAATCCTAATAATCTCTCCGCCCCCGTTCGGGGGTTGGGGGGCCCGGGAGCAGGAGGGGGGCTTCGCGTAGAAACCGTCTTCATCCCTGACCATGACCGCGCAACGCTCTGCGTTTCATGCCAGGTCGGCTGCAAGATGAACTGCCTTTTCTGCCAGACAGGAAAGCAAGGTTGGCAAGGCGACCTTACCGCAGCAGACATTCTCAACCAGATTTTCGCTCTTCCTGAGCACGATAGACTTACAAACATCGTCTTCATGGGACAAGGCGAACCTATGGACAATCTTGATGCTGTACTCAAGGCTACTGAGATTCTCAAGGCACCTTGGGGACTTGCATGGAGTCCGAAGCGCATCACGGTAAGTTCTGTCGGCATAAAGAACAAGCTTAAGCGCTTCCTTGACGAGAGCGACTGCCATGTGGCAATATCCATGCACACTCCTATTCATGAGCAACGCCAGCAGATAATGCCAGCCGAAAAGGCGATGTCCATTCAGGAGGTCGTAGAACTCCTGAAGCAATACCCAGCCTTCAGAGCCCTAAAGTCCAACAAGGCAGCCACAGTACTAGGCAACAGCCGAGTAGCCCCCGTTCCCGAAGCGCCCGCTTCGGGCAAAGAAGAAACTTCCCGCCAGCGCCGCCTCACATTTGAATATACCATGTTCCACGGTGTCAACGACTCCATTACCCATGCCAAGGAGATACTGAAACTACTGCGCGGGCTTGACTGCCGCATCAACCTCATCCGCTATCACAAGATTCCAGACATTGACCTTCAAGGTTGCGACCAGAAGACAATGGAGAACTTCCGCGACTATCTCAACGCTCACGGCATAACGACAACCATCCGCGCATCTCGCGGTGAGGACATCTACGCAGCTTGCGGTCTTCTGAATACTGCAAAGCATAAGGCCCCCTAACCCCCGAAGGGGGAATTCTTAATAGAGTTCTTCGTTAGTTAGCATTTTGTTCCTATACATAAATATTATCACAGTCCCAATAAAACTATAAAAAGTTCCCCCCTTCGGGGGATAGGGGGCTCTAATTTAACATGAAACCAATAATTGCAATCACTCATGGCGACACAAACGGCATTGGCTATGAAGTGATCATAAAGACATTTGCCGCTCCGGAGATGCTTGACATCTGCACTCCGATAATCTATGGTTCACCAAAAGTAGCAAAGCACCATATAAAAGAGCTTGGCCTTGAGGCGAACTTCACCATTATAAGTTCAATAATGGACTTCCACCATGGCAGAATAAACCTCATTCCGGTTGTTGAGGAAGATGTGAAGGTGGAGTTCGGGAAACCGTCAAAAGAATCTGGCAGCGCTGCTCTCAAAGCTCTTGAGAAGGCAATGGAAGACTTCAAGGAAGGACTTTTCGAGGCTATCGTTACTGCTCCAATAAATGCAAGCAGCATGCAGTGCGATGCGTTCAAGTTCAATGGGCATACAGATTACATGGAGAACCGTATTGGAGAAGGAAAGGACTCGCTTGCCATACTGATGAACCAGCACATCCGCATTGCTCTTGCCACGACTCACAGCCCAATGTCGGAAATTTCGAAAAAGCTAACGACCGAATATATCGAGAAGAAAGTTGAGACACTCAACAAGTCGCTCAAGCAGGATTTCCTCATACTGCAGCCGCGCATTGCAGTGCTCTCGCTCAATCCTAAGGCGAATGAAGACGGAACTCTGGGCAAGGAAGAGCAAGAGATCATTGCTCCTGCAATCAAGAATCTCATGGAAAAGAAGATCATGACCTTCGGTCCGTTCCCTGCTGCAGACTTCTTTGAGCAGGCTTCTTACGAGCATTTTGATGCCGTTCTCGCCATGTACCACGACCAGGGTGTTGCTCCATTACAGGCTTTCAGTTCTGACTATGCAATAAACTACACAGCAGGGTTGCCAATCATTCGCACATCTCCTGACTGTGGTGTCTCTTACGAAATAGCAGGAAAGAACGAAGCCGACGAGCAGTCTTTCCGCCAAGCAGTCTATGCAGCAATTGACATCATGCGCAATCGCAAGGCTCACGCAGAAGCTTATGCAAACCCGATTCCGAAGCTCTTCCATGAGCGTCGCGATGAGGGCGAGCGTCTCCGCTTCAACATTCCTACAAAAAAGCAGAAAGACGACAAGCAGAACGATAAGTCAAAAGAAGACAAAGCAAAGCAAAACGATTAATTGAAAAAGCTCGACAACATATTCTTCTGCATAGGTATAGTGGCATTCGCCATTATGGCTATGCAGCTTGATTTTCAGGAAGTTGTTGACGGCGTAAAGCGCGCCGGCTATTGGTTTCCTGCCGTTATCGTGCTGTGGGCATTTCTCTACATCATAAATACGGCAAGCTGGGGAATAATCATCAAAAGCCTTAGCCCCACCCCTACCCTCCCCCCAGGGGGAGGGGGAGTTAAAAATGACTCCCAAGATGAAGGCTCTGCGGTAAAAACTAATCAAAATCTCTCCCCCACTGGGGGGGGAGTCGGAGGGGGGCTCTGGCTCTACAAAGTGACCGTTGCTGGTTTCGCCTTGAACTATGCTACTCCTGGCGGACTTATGGGCGGCGAAGCCTACCGCATATCGCAGCTAACGCAGAAAATAGGTATTGAGAAAGCATCGTCAAGCGTCATTCTCTATGTCATGACGCACATTTTCTCTCATTTCTGGTTCTGGCTCGTGTCGGCTATATTATATATAATGTGTTATCAGCTCAGCACATCTATGTATTGCCTGCTCGCTGCCATCATGGTTTTCTGTGTGGCAGCCATACTTCTTTTCCTCAAAGGCTACAAGAACGGAATCGTCAATTCCTTGGTAAACATCTTCGCCAAGATACCTTTCCTCAAGAAGAAGGCAAATGCTTTCATTGAGAAACACAAGGAAAAGCTTTTGAACATCGACCTACAGATAGCCACGCTCCACTCCAAGAACCGCACCACATTCTTCTTTGCCGTGTTCCTTGAGTTCATGTGTCGTGTGCTTTCCTCATTCGAGATAATGTTCATCCTCCTCATTATCACACCCGACATCACGTTCCTTGACTCGATGCTGATTCTTGCTTTCACCTCTCTTTTTGCCAACATGCTCTTCTTCCTTCCGCTTCAGTTGGGCGGTCGCGAAGGCGGTTTCATGCTCTCCGTTTCCGGTCTTAGCATCAGCGCCAGTGCCGGAGTCTTCGTGGCTCTCATTGTCCGTCTCCGCGAACTGTTTTGGACAGGCTTAGGCTTACTACTGATAAAGATAGGAAAACGGAACTAGAACACAAAGAAAGCAAGGCGAAACTCATAGTAAAAGAAGGCAAAAAAACGATAATTTGCCCGTTTGAATAAAACACATACCTTTGCAGCAGAATGCAAACATTCAAATCATCAATATGTCTGATATAGTGCAAAATACCAATAACATTTCCGAACTCCAATCGCCTTTAGACCAGCTGCGCGAGGTGGATGGTGAGGGCAAAGAGTGGTGGAACTCTCGTAAGTTGGCGAGAGTGATGGGCTATGGCAAATACTGGAACTTTGAACGTGTCATAGCAAAGGCACAGGCATGGACTTCACAAAAGGGCTATCCTCTTGCAGAACATTTCCGTGAGATAACGGAGATGGCAGAGTTGGGCAGTGGAGCTGTTAGGGAAGTGACCTGTGTAATGCTCTCGCGTGCTGCTTGCATGGCTGTGGCAATGAATGCGGACAAGAAAAAGAATATGGTGAAGGTGGCGCAGGAGTATTTCAGTGCATCCCTTACACCCGAACTCATGGCTAAGAGCCTTGAATCCACCATAATGCTTTACAAAGGGGCTAAGGGCAAGACACAGGTTCAGGTGGTTTTCGACACCAATACTTTCTGGCTTTCGCAACAGAGAATGGCAGAATTGTTTGGGGTGAGTCAGCAAGATATCAGCTACCATTTGGCGCAGATAAACGATAGTGGCGAGATCCATTTGTCCGATGGTTACAAAAAATATTTGTATGGTTCGGACAAATGGTCAGATGGAGCGATGTACAACCTTGATGTGGTCATTGCCGTTGGTTATCGTGTGAACAGCTATGAGGCAACGCAGTTCCGCATCATCCAAGATCGCGAGATTATGTCAGACTTTGACAACCACCTCAAACTTCTTTTTGGCGATTGAGTCAAGGGACGGTTCTTCGACTCACAAAGACGTTTACCATAGAATGTTTATAAGGTCACTTACTCCCTACGAGAATATACAATGGGCAAAAAACCGATAATTCTCCCCATTGACAGGGAAAATAATCGGATAATTTGCCCGTTTGAATAAAAAAACATACCTTTACAGCATAACAATATTCATTTTGGCACGAAAATTACTTGTGATAAAATTGGCTTTTCCGAATCCAACGAATAATACAGAATGAAATTTTTAGTTCGCATATTGCTTTGCAGTGCAGTGTTTTCCATCATTGCTTGTGGTGGAGACAACTCGTTTATGGCTCAGCTGCGCCATCTTGACTCTCTGCTCATAGAGCATCCGGATTCCGTATATCAGGTGCTTGGGGGAATGGAGAAGGAGGCTCATGCGCAGTCGGAATCATCAAGGATGTATTACGAGCTTTTGTGTGCCGATGCCCAGAACAAGGCTTATATCGACTTTACTACCGACTCTGTGATGCTTCAGGTTGCAGACTACTACGACCAGCATGGCACTGCCAACGAGCAGATGCGAGCACACTACCTCCTAGGCTGTACCTACCGTGACTTGAAGGATGTTCCTATGGAACTGCAATGCTTCCTTGAAGCCACAGAGAAGGCTGACACAACGCAGAAGGATTGTGATCTATATACGCTTGTAGCAATCTATGGTCAGATGGCAGACTTATACCATAGCCAGTTTCTGCCTGAGGAAGAGTTGAAAGTTCAAAAGATGTGTGAAAATATTGCATGGAGGGACAAGGATACCCTTAGTGCATTAAAAGCTTATGAATTGCGTCTGCGCCCATATAATTTGTTGGACAATCAGGATAGCATACTATCAATCACAAAGAATGCACGCAATAAATACTTAAAATACAATCGAGTAAAAGAAGCTGCTCAGGTACTTTGTACTGCAATCGGCATCCATTTAAACAGAAATGAGCTCGATTCTGTTAGTACATATATGGATATATTTGAGAGAGAGTCAGGCTTGTGGGATAATGATTCTGTTGTTTCGCAAAATGTAAAGCTGTATTATCACATCAAAGGAAGGGCATGTTTATTACAAGATCAAGTTGATTCTGCCAAATACTATTTCAATGAATTACAAAAGGCGGGTGGTAAAGAAGCTGCATATAATGGACTTCTTCTGTACTACGAGAAAATAAACAAACCAGATTCAATAGCAAAGTATGCCAAACTTTTTGCTGAAGCCAACGACTCTTCCTATGTGGGAATGAATTCTGAGATTGTAGCACAGATGTCTGCAATGTATAACTATGGACGCCATGAGAAAATAGCCAAAGATAAAACCATAGAAAGTGCCAACGCAAAAATGATGACCTTTCTGATAACTGCTATTGCCATCGTCGGATTCATGATTCTAATGACTACAATAGCTATTATGAGACGCAGAAGCAAAGAAAGGGAAAGGATACATAAAGAGCAAGAAAAGCTACTGCTCAAACGATACAATGAAACAAAAGAGGTCATCTCTAAGCTTGAGGAGGAAAAGAAGGCTCTTGTTTCGGACAATGCCAACATCGATCAGTTGCTTCAAACTATAAGCAAGTTTGAAAACGAGAAGCAAGAACTTGAAACAAAGCTAAAGGAGTTCAATCAAATCACAGATGATGTTGATTTCAAAGCATGGTATGAGAGTTTCATTGACTGCAATGCAGCCAATAAATTGCATGCCAAAACAATCATCTTTCCAAATTCTGTCGTTAAGATAGAAGATGAATTGTGGGAGGAATTGAGGAAACACATCAAGAGGAGTTGTCCAGGATTCCTTACTGTACTCAATGCTTATTCGCTAAATCCAACATACGAGAAGATTGTGTTGTTGAATACATTTGATTTCACAAATGGCGAGATATCCATCCTTCTTGACAAAACATCGCAGCAAATTTCAAACATACATAACAGGCTCTCAAAAAAGATGTTTCCATCATCACAAGACACTCGAAAATTGAAGCAAAATATCCAAGAAATACTTAGAGATAAAAGAGTTTAATATCCGCAGAAAAAACTCTCTTATTTAGTTTTCAAGCGATATCCTACATTGAAAAATAGGTGTGTACTCCTTCTTTGAGTACACGCCTATTTTTGTAAAATACTGAATATCAATATTTTACCCCCCCCCAGTGTGTAAACTAGTGTGTATTCTTTTCTGTAATTTTCTTCTTTTGTTTTTTATTAAAACTCTAATTTTGCAGTCGCAATGTTGCTAGAAACCAACAAAAACAAAAGAAACAATGAAAAGAACATTTATTACATCTATTCTTGCCTTATCGTTGATTGGTCAGTCAATGGCAGAGGCTATTGTCCCAATTACTACAGATGGGGTTATTATAATCAATCTTGAGTGTCAAAAGATTGATTATTCTATTATCCATCAAGGCATCCACCGCACCCCACCTCAAATACCAAACGTGTACTTAGAAGCATCCTCTTCAACTGTGTATTTCGAGAATCCATGCTACGAATGTACTCTTGAACTCGTAGTGCCTGGTACCAATACCGTTGTGTATTCATATAATATACCTGACGGTGATGACACAGTACAACTTCCGTCTTACCTTTCGGGCATGTATGAACTCCATATCCACCGTGGAAACTATTGTTTCTGGGGTATGATAGAGTTAAGTTAATTGGACAAGTGACAATTCTAATTGATTCGACATTTATTTGGAAGTTACTTATTTTCCATAATAACATATTAACACATGAAAAAATCATTATATTCAATAATTCTAAGCATCATAGTTGCATCTTGCATTAGTGTTGATGAGGATTGCTATAATGGCGAGGTTCAAACAGTACAGTCATCAGGCTATCTTGTATCTGAAGAGGAGGCCTTGAAAGATGCCATTGATTTCATTTCTGACAAAAGTAAAGTCAGCAGGTCGTCAGGAAATTTGTCTGTAAAAAACAAGTTCCGACTTGACCACTGCTCTTCACGTTCTTCTTGTAAGCAGGGCGAAGGTTTTTATTTGTTTAATTTCATTGACGGTGGTTACGCTATCGTGTCAGCTGACAAACGCGATAACGAGGATGTTTATCTTGCTTCCGAAAAGGGTGAAATATCTATAGATGATTTGTCAAGTGACAATAATTTTATAGGTTATCTATATGGTTTGGCTACGAATTACCAAAGTGAGAAGGTGGCTAAAAACAATGACTCCCCTATTTCCCGTGCGGAATACCAAACATTTGTGAGAGATGAGAGATTTGATACCCTTGTGAAAGTGAGTCCTCTGTTAAGTACTGCATGGACTCAGGTTTATCCGTTTAACAAAAAGGTATTGGAGATATACGACAACGATATTTCTTCCACAGAGACAGCCTTGGGATGCGTTACTGTGGCCGTGGGACAGATGATGAATTATTATCGCAAACCATTGATACTGATGGGCGACAGCATAAAATGGGACGCTATTGATTATATCAAGAATTCTGATGATTACGTCCTTTATCATTATGCTGGTGATGAGGTAAGTAAAATGCTATACAATGTAGGCGCCTTCCTTGGCATAAACTACCGTTCGTCATCGCGTGGTGTAAGTATCAGTAAGGTTAGAGAGAAATTGGCAGGTATGGGATATGCTTGCAACAACATCAGTAGCTTTAATCAAGAAACCGTAATCTCCTCACTGTGTCAAGGGCAGGTGGTTTATATGAGAGGAGAGTCAAATAGCGGATATGGCCACGCGTGGATTTGTGATGGATGTCAAAATGACAGTCATACCGTTAGATTTTATGACGGGGACGGAAACCCAGTCTCAAGTCAGCATCCACTATACGACTATAACCTAACTGAGCAGAGAAGATTTCTACATTTTAATGGTGCTGGTAGCGAGAACCAACAAAGCAATATGTTGTATTACTACTATTATGCAAAGCCGTCAATACGTCCCGAAGTATGGATAAGAAGTGACATATTCTTGTTGGGTAATACCAATTATAGTAATAATGTAAGAATGATTGCAAATATCCATTAACCTATTACTTTTCAGAAATAAATTTAAAAGATGAAAACTCTTCATTATCTATCGTGTATCATATTAGCTTGTTTGTTCATTTGCTGTACAGACGATTACGATGACACAGCAACGTTCAAACCAGTGGACTATCCAGACAGCGTATTCATTGATAGGAACAAATACTTGAAAATCAATACTACGATCTCCCATGACAGTTTCGTAGAAACAGTAAGCGGTGCTGCGGGCTGGCAACTGCATACATCCATCGGGTATGACGAAAATGGAATCAGGGAGAGTTCTACGGAAAGTGAATTAGGTGTCTATTACATAATCCTAAAATTTGGAAATCAAAATGAGTTTTGGTACCAAGGGGTTCCTATGGGCAATGTCAACGAGTTTCATGCCGGCAAATATTCTCTCGACGCCGATTCCCTTCACTTAGAAGTCCCTGTGTTGAATAAAGTTTATCATGAATCTTTCAAGGTTGTAGCTTATGACCATAACTGGCTGGTACTTGAACTTTTAGGAAACAAGACTGGAAAACCATATAGATACACATTCCAAAGAAAACACTAGATTGTCCGCAACATTAATTCGCAGATAAAAAATATGAATAATAGGATTTTCAAGGCGCTATTGCTGTTGTTTTGTATGCAGCAAGGAGCAAATGTCGAAGCACAAGTCATGGCATTGACTCGCAACTACAACTCGATTCGTGATGGTGACATTCTTGTAAAAAAGCAGATTCCATTCGTGAGTCCTATTGATGGTACAGGAAAGAACATTTGGCATTTCTCCAACGATGGGAGAATGGCAAAGGAGTACAAGGTAGCATACGAGATAGCAAATGACTCTATATTAAGTGTGGAGAATGGCACCTGCTATTTCATGCAAAGCATAGAGGATAGTATCTATATGATGGGATATGAAAACAAGACTACCCAGATTCAATACTCCCAACCGCGACTGGAAATAAAATACCCATTGACAATTGGAGATAGCCTATCTTCAACCTTTGAGGGGACGGGCGTGTATTGCGGAAAAATACACCTTAGTGTAAGGGGACGGAATACAATCGTAGCAGACCAATTAGGCATGTTGACAAATGGAGTTGATACTTTCCTGAATGTGCTTTTGGTTCACAAGCAGATAGGTATGATACAAAGGAAAATGAATGAGATTGTACCATACGCATATACAGACGCCATTGACTCTGATACGACTTCGGGTGAAATGAAGCACATTGTAGAAGACCATTATCTATGGTACGGAGAAGGATGGCGATACCCCATTTTGGAATCTGTAGAATCCCATGCCCTTCAGGATGGAGTGAAGAAACGAATCTTTGGCACTTCCTTCCTCTATCTCCCTGATTGGCAAGAAATGGATCTTCCTTTTGATAGCGAGAACAATTGGGTAAGGTTCCAGCAAAACGTCAAGGATGGAATGGCAGACAATGGCATGTCACAACAAGAAATTGAATTTCCCGTGTCAATGTCCGCTTCCTATGACAAGGTGAGTCAGAGACTTGTTCTGGAGTATTCGCAGAGAGAACAAGGGGTGTTGAAGGTGATTGCATGTGACGCCTTCGCCCGACCACTTGGCTCTTCATCGTATGAGCATAGTGCAGGGGCATACAAGCACATACTGCAATTAGGAAATCGCCCAAGCAGCAATGTACTCGTCTTGCACATGGAAATAAATGGAAATAAACATAGCATAAAGATAAAGTAGCTTAAATATGGCAATATCACTATCACACAGAAAACTTGTAGCCTTGCTTGCCCTTATCTCCATGGGGACTGCAATATTTGGACAAGTGGCTCCTGTGAACAATGTCTCTTCCCCAGAGGTCGCCAGCCTTGGACTGTACGGAAACATTCCTGTGAGTCTATCTACTGGTACTCCGAATATATCTGTTCCCTTGCATGAGTTCAACATAGGAAAATATTCGCTTTCCATGGATGCAAACTACCATCTGGCAGACGTGAAACCTGATAATCAGGGAGGAACTCTCGGCATCGGTTGGAGTCTTGCTGTAGGAGGGTACATAACACGTACCGTTCGCGGAGATGCGGATGAACTCTGCGGTACGGATGGAGTAGCCCATGGCTACTATTCCAATGCATACAGGCAACCGGCTGTTTTGCAATCCGGATATGGACATATATTGGAAAATGTATATGGTAACAATTATTATGAATTGACTCCTGACGAGTTTTCCTTCAATTTCTGTGGTTACAGCGGAAATTTCTATTATTCGCCTGACGGTTGGAAGGTTGCTTCTGACGATGACATCAAGGTTGAGTTTGATGAGGCTAGTGGTTTCCTGTCGTTCAATGATTTGCGTTCTCCCATCGGCAATGAGAATGGCTACAGAATCCGGGGTGACAACAATAGATTCTTCAACAGATTTACACTGATAACCCCTGATGGAACAAGATATGTGTTCGGAGGCAAGAATGCTACGGAATACTCTGTGGACTATTACGGTAGGGAAAAATCATATCTGACTGCAACAAGTTGGAAATTGTCGGAGATACATACTCTCGACAATAGGGTTGTCAGGTTCTACTATGATACCACCCAGCTTCTCTACGACATAAGGTATGTCCCACAATTCATTCGCGCCGTTAACATACCTGAGGGATATAATGGAGTCTATGCACGCTGTGTTGAAGGATATAATGCATATAGTGGGCATCTGGTTTTCCCTGTGGCTCTGGAGAGAATTGAAACCGAGAATGAAACTGCAACTTTCACTTATGAGGCAGACGGCTATTATGGTTGCCGAATCTTCGAAAAGGCATTATATAACGCAAATCGAAACCCGAATGAATCGTTAGATCCTTACCATAGTTACATATTGCCATATACAGATTATTTTGTCTTCACTGGTCATCAAGGGGCATATTGGAATGACCATGATGCATATATGGCTTTGAGAAGTCGATTCAAAAGGTATCATCTCAATAGAATCGACATCAGCAATGGCCATAGGGATAGCACATCCATTCTCATGTGCTATACATCAAGCGGCCGCCCTTCATCAGAAGAGTCTCCAATTAGGAAGAAGCTATCCTCCATAAGCACGGTGTTCCATTCCAATGCTGAGTCATCGTCTTATTCGTATATATTTGGATACAACGCTCCTTACGATTATGGTTCATACAATTCTGGAGAGATGTATGCAAGATATGATGCAGATGATTGGGGATATGCGAATGGCAATGTGGTAAGCCTGAGTACTACGCCAACTTTTGCTGCAAAATTCCCGAATGGTACAACAACGAAGGCTGAAACCTTGAAATCCCTGACATTCCCAACTGGTGGAAAGGTGACTTTTGAATATGAATTGCATAATTATTCCAAGAAAGTGACCCCTAACCATTCCCTCACGGACAGTTACGGAACCGCAGGCGGCTTGCGTGTAAGCAAACAGACCATGTATGATAACGGTGGCCAGATACAGAGTATTAAGGAATACAGATATGTCAAAAACCTGACCTCCGGCTCAAGCAGTGGCATCCTGTCAAATGAGAAACACAAGACCATGACCATTTCTTTCGGAAATTCATCCAGTTCCATCTCGGCAGAGTTCAAATCGGAAGGTGGTTATATGATGCCAACTACGAATTTGAACGCACCTGACGTATCCTATTCCACGGTATATGAAATAAACAAGGACCCTCAGGGAAATGTCGTTGACTATACAAGATACGACTTCTCGAACTTTGATGCCGATATATATGGGAATGAGCACAAGGACACCACTGCGTTATATTCGTCATCGAACTCTACTTGCTACTCTCCTTACACAAGCAATTCCTTGGAAAGAGGTAAGCTGTTGGCTGAAACCGTTTTCAGCCACACGAATGACACAGTAGCCAGGACGATGCATCAGTACAAGCTGACTAACCATGCTCCATTGAAAACAATATATCAACAGCATTTGGTAATACGTGCTACATATTCCGCAATAGACGGTTATGTCGGTTGGGTAACTAACACCCACCTGCATAGATACTTACTGGCAAAAGATACAGAATGTAAGTATTCGGGCAACCAGAGATTGTACACAAAGGAAACGACATACAGTTACGACTCACACAAGATGCTTGCAAAAAAGACGGAGAAAACGTCACGCAGCCAAGATGTTGTGACTGACTACCGCTATACATCGGGAGCACCGGACAGCATCTCCTTCATCAGCAAGAACATCCTGTCGCTTCCTTATTCCGAAACAAGGAGATTCCAGGGAAATGTCTGGCTGAGCCAAAACAACTACTCGTTCCTGAACAACAGCATTCCGTACATCAGCTCGAACGTCTCGGTTACACCAAGCGGTGTCAGTACCACCAATTACCAAGTCACTCGTGTTGACGACAAGGGCAATCCGTTGGAAGCCGTTTTCCCTGACAACACATATTGTACATACTTGTGGAGCAACAATGGTCAAACCCTGGCGGCTGTAATCAAGAATGTGAGCTATCAGACTTTGGTGGAGTCCGTGAATACGAATGATCTCAATGCCTCGAGCATATCTGCACTTATTGGTGTTCACAACGTATGGAGAAACAGGTTGCATCCTGCCCAAATTGACTTCTACTCGTATGACACCAACATGAACCTGAATGCTCATGTCAATCCTTATGGCAAGACCGTTTTCTATACATACGACCTCCAGAACAGGCTTCAATCTACCGGATTGTATCAGTCCAGATACTTGAACATGGACGTCCTGCCTCCAATTGCGACCTTGTCGGAAATCAGCCCCATGTCCATTGGACAGCCAACAAATTCTTTGCCTGACGAAACCGTCAGTCTGGAAGACATAAATAATGTCCCAAGAGTTCGCAAGACCTACAAGTACAATTACCGTCATTGATCACATACATGAAGATACATATAACACTTTTTCTTGCTGCATTTGCATTGTGCAGCAGTTCTATGCTTGCACAATCAAGTTTAAACAATTATATAAAGGAATCAACATTACTGGATGTAGATGGAAATCATGTTACCACCAGTATCAATTACTACGATGGCTTCGGGCGCGCCATCCAAAGCGCAACAAATGAGAACTGCGTGTCAGGGGCATACCTCGTATCCGGCAAACGTCTTGACTCCAAGGGCAGGTGCATCAGCGAACTGCTGCCTGTAGTGTCAAGTTCCTTAGAACTCGTTGGCGTGCAAACCTTGCAGTCCGAGGCTCAATCCCAGTATCATGACAATTATCCATTCATACAGAAGGAATATTCAGCGACGAATGAACTCGTCAGCGAGATAAGGCAGGGAAGCCTGTGGCATACAAACTCCAAGAAGCAGGTCATGGAGAATGTTCCCAATGGCTCCCAAGAAGTGAAGCTCTACACGGCTCCATTGAATGGCAATTCCCTTGTACATGCAGGGTTCTATGCTCCAAGAACCCTTGTCGCTCAGCGTACGACGGATGAGGACGGCAAGACTATGACGGTGTTCTGGGACCTCCAGGGTAAGAAGATCCTTGAACGCAGGGGAGATAACAACGACACTTATTTCGTCTATAATGACAGGGATGAGTTGCGCTTTGTCCTGTCTCCACAATACCAGGATGATAATGATGTCCGGAAATTCGCATACGAATACCAGTATGATGCAAAGGGAAGGGTGGAAAGGACGTATCTGCCAGGTTGCAGTTATCAGCAATTTTGGTACGACTGTATGGACAGGCCTGTTTTCTTTCAGGATTCGAGGCTTCGCGGGAGAAATCTGTACAGGTACTACCTTTACGACAATTACTCGCGTGTCACGGAACAGGGGGTATGCAGTGACTTGAACCGCTCATCAGCTACCGTAGAGATCCATAACTACTATGACAACTACGATTTCCTTGATTCCATGGGTGGCTTGGCAGATTCCATATCCATTAGTAGAGCCCATCATGCGTATTCAGCATCATTGCTGACAGGAGTTAGGATGACTGCTTCTGACGGTACTGTTTTTCATACAGCATTGTATTACGATGGCAAGGGAAACCTGACAGACAAGAAAACCTGTTCAGAAAATGGACACAAGCTCTGTGTCCATAATGAATACAGCTTCACGGACAAGATTGTTAGTTCTGCCGTCACACTTGATGGCAATGCCGCTTCATTTACATGGCAAAACACTTATGATGCCAACACGGACTTGCTTTTGTCACAGCAGTTGACATCATCCGTTGGAGGTGTGACTTCTTCCAATGATATATGCCAATACGCTTATGACAATTACGGAAGGGTTTCCTCCCAAACCAGAGGAAGTGTCACCGATCCTATTGCATTTGAATACGACATGCATGGTTGGTTGAAGGCAATTTCAAATCCTGCTTTCTCGGAGAATATCAAGTATGCTTCAACGGGCACAGGAACTCCTTGCTTCAATGGGAACATCAGTTCCATGAGCTGGAAAGCGTCAGACGACCAATGGATGACATACGATTTTGAGTATGACAACCTGAATAGGCTTGTCAGCTCATCGTATTCCTCAAACGGTGCACACCTCAGGTACAACGAGAGTGTTGGGGCTTATTCGAAGAATGGCTCTGTCCTGCAATTCACGAGACGTGGAAGAAAGACTGATACAGGAAGGTTTATCGTCGTTGATGACTTGTCCATGACGTACGACGGAAACAGGCTGATCAAGGTAGATGATTCCGCACAGTTGGTCACGACTACAGGAACGTTTGATTTCAGCGATGGCAGCGATGAAAGTGTGGAATACCTTTATGACGGTTGCGGTGCCCTGATTGCAGACAAGAACAAGGGCATTGCCAACATCGCATACGACAACCTTGGCTATCCCAAGGAGATACAGTTTTCCAATGGAAACAAGACAAGATATGTGTATCTTCCGGACGGCACAAAACTGAAGACAACGCATATCACAGCCATTGACGGTATCGTCGTTCCGCTGTCAAACACGGTTGAATTGGCGGACTACCAGATAATAAATCGCGACAGTACCGAATATTTTGGAGATATAATATACGAAAACGGCATTGTTAGGCGTTATATATATGATGGGGGATACGTCTCTGTAGCCTATTACTCTCCATCTGATGTGTCTTATCTGTCGTATCATCACTACGTCAAAGACCACCTTGGCAACATAAGGGCGGTGGTCAGTGACAACGGCATTGTGGAACAGACTACTCACTATTATCCATCAGGAGCAATTATGAGTGACATTAGTACAAACCAATCATTGCAGCCGAACAAGTACAACGGCAAGGAACTAGACCGTATGCATGGTCTAGACTGGTACGACTATGGTGCTCGTAACTACGATGCCCAGATTCTTACTTGGGACAGAATGGATCCACTGTGCGAGAAGTATTATAATATTAGTCCGTATGTATATTGCAAAGGAAATCTCATAAACATGATAGATTTAGATGGTATGAGATGCGATGAATTTGATGTGTCTGGTAGAAAAATCAGTAATCTTGGAGGGACTTATTTGGACTTCTATCATAAGAAAGATGGTACAGTTACTGTAAAAAATAGAAGTGATGGAACGACAAATACTATGAAAGATGTTATAAGTGGGTATACTCATAGATCTAATGATATTACTCCTCTTGATATTGGAAAAGAGTTCCTTTCAGAGACCGGTCCAGAGAAGAGCCTTTTTTGCGATTTCTCAAATAGCAAAGAGGGACCATTCCGTTCTTTGGAGTCATGCACTTCAACATATTTGGGAGTTGCTTTGGACATAATGCGAAGTGGGAAAAACAAGGGGTTTTCTGCAGTTACGACCCTAGTTGCAAATCCCATATCAGCATGTGCAGATTTGTGGGAGCAAATGATTGGTGAGGCTGGTGTTTCATATTACAAATTAGGAAATAAAGTTTTATTCGTATTGACGGATAGTAAGTCAAATTCATCATGGTTTTATCACATTCCTTTTGTGGAAAATAGAGATAGGGGAGGAAGTACACCTTGGTATAGCCCTAATGGATATGGCAATACATATCAAACTTATATGTGGACATTGACAACTGAAAGCATTAATGATATCAAGAGTGCTCGTCAAGAATCAAGAAAGGCAACTATATTCAATATGAACTCACAAGCAAGATAGACACATCACTATATATTCCATGAAAGCTGTATTATGTATATTAACAATAGTTATTACATTAGGAAGTTGTAATTTCTATACAGAACAAGATTTGATAGGCACTTACACAGAAACTCATAAATGCTTTAAAGATTCAATTTGGTTGCTACCTAATGGGGACTTTCTTCAAAAAATCTATAGTAGAAATGGGAATCTCATTTATAAAGCAAAGTCAAAATGGAGAATCTACTCTGATGAGATATCTATTGATAACCTTTATAGTTTGCCTCCAAAATGTGATGATGTTGACACATTATATCAAGAAGACCTACAGGGAGGACCGAGCAGTATGCTAGTATCAAAACGAAAAGAAGGCTTTGCTATATATATTCCTATCTTTATAGAAGTAGAAGACGGTATCTATTTCTACAAAGTAGAAAGTGAATTATAGGTAAGAGGTCGTTGTATCGACCATTTATAGACTTAGGAGGACAGGGGACTGGTCACTGTACCAACAGGTCCTATGAGTCAAGGGACGGTTCTGAAGTGAACCCAAAAGTTTGGACAAGTTAAACATTTAATGTATGTGAAGGAGAACTGTCCCTTGTCACCATAGAAGGGCATCATAAAGAATCTGTATCTATGCATAAAGATAAGATGACGGATCCCAGAAACATTGAATTTATGAAAAAAGAAGATCACATAAGACATCATCAGCAATATGGAACAGAGTAAGCAAATAACAACAGGCGAATGGTTTTGCGCCATGGATGGATTAGCCATTGCAGAAAAGATTTATACTTTTTATTACGAGGAATATGATAAAATCCCTGACGGTAAAAAGGTAGGTGACTTTAACGATTCTGTGGTAGAATATAAACTTTTCTGTGACTTTGATGGTACCCCTATTAGAAGGAATCGTCATAAATACTTCAATGCTGATTGCTGTAGTCCAATTAAGCAAAAATATCAAAAGATACTTAAAAAAAGCATAAAGGATCATCCAAAGGAGTATGCTTCTTTTACGAAACTCCTTAAAGCAACTAAGGAGTTCAAAGCTTGTAAATGGTTAGTGTATGAGATATCGCCCGATAACATACAAAAAGTAACTCAAGATATTGAACGTATAAAGGAAGCATTACCTTCAAAATTCACATTCCAAGATGTACTAAAAGTCGCTTCTGAGAATAATTGTATCATTGACTTTACAAAATTCGAAAGTAGCTCATATTGTCTTGAAGCATATCTTGATGTAATACTTGTCTATACTTTTGGTGACTTTGAACAAAATAGGGTTTTGTTTCATAAATTTGATTATAAAATATATGAGGGGCGTTTAGGACTAGGATGAACAGGGGACAAATCCACAGAATCTCAGAGACGGTTCTGAGGACACGTGACAGGTCATTGTCCCACCTTCTAATAGAGAATAACCTCGCCTGAGGAGGACAGGGGACAGGTCGCTGTACCACTCTGCTAGATGGGTCAATACTGCGTTTTTATGGAATGCCCAAATAGTAAAAGGGTACATTCTATAAATATTAGTCAAGTGTAGAATTATTTTCTGTTTAAGAATTTGTTTTTCAACACAGTATTGAAGTGAACCCAAGAAGTTGGACACAACTCAAGAGGTTTACATGAAACATACA
>JAKSLJ010000013.1 GCA_024401275.1 Bacteroidaceae bacterium
TAGCCAGAAGGCTGACCTGCAAGCATATACTCGCCTACCTGACCGTAAGTGAGACGAAGAGTGAAGTTGGCGTCAGAATACTGTGGTTTATCTTCTTCCATGCGGAGGATAGCTGCTGTGAGAAGCTGCTCCTGCTCACCGATACGACGCTGATAGTCAAGAACATCCTCACGGATTTCTGCGTACATTGCGCGCATATCCTTTTCCGTGTATGACTTTGGAAGATACTTCTCATCGACATTGTCCTTGTATTTCTGGATCATTGTCTCGCTGATGGCAGTCTCTGTAGCGACATCCCTAGTTGAGTCAACAATGGCATTTGAGCGAAGGCACTCACGGTAGTACCAGTAAGCCTTGTAAGCCCTGTTCTCCTGCTCATAGAGATTCTTGAGGAGTTCAAGATCAAGCTTGCCACGAAGATAACCAGTGCGATTGACAAACTGCTGAACCTCAGCCTCATACTTCTGCTTCTGAGCAATAAGACCGATAGAATCGATACACTTGTTCATACCGATAGAGTTCTTGTAGTAGTTTGCTGCATGAGCAAAATCCTCTTCATACATTATGCGGAGAGCCTGGTCAGAAGCCATCTTTTCGCGAAGAATGTCGAGATAAGGCTTGCGGCAGTCAATCATAGCCGCATTCATCACGTCGCGGCGCTGCTGGATACCGAAAGAAGAAATGTAGCGGTTTGTAGAGCCAGGATAACCCATAATCATGGCAAAAGAACCTGGCTTGTAACCATCGAGCGAAACCTTAGAATAGCGCTTTGGCTTATAAGGAACATTGTTCTCAGAGTATTCGGCAGGACCGTTTGTCTTTGGATCAGCATAGATGCGGAAAACAGAGAAGTCGCAAGTCTGACGAGGCCACATCCAGTTGTCTGTTTCACCACCAAACTTACCCATTGACTTAGGAGCTGTGAAGACGAGGCGAACATCGTTGAACTGCTGGTAAGTAGTTGCTATCCACTGATTTCCCTCATAGAAAGGATCAATATCAACAGTGTAAGAAGCGTCAATCTTCTTAGCCTCTTCCTGGAGCTGCATGCGAAGAGCCTCTACAAACTCACTCTTGTCCTTTGCGCTCATGGCTGTGAATGCAGGCGAAACGATCTTTGCTGTTACATCTTCCTGAGAAATCATGAACTTCACGAAAGCGTCAGTCTTGATTTCCTGCTTGCGGTTCTTAGCCACAAAACCATCGCGCATGTAGTCGTGCTCTACCGAAGATGCCTTGTTGATATGCTCAAAACCACAATGGTGGTTAGTGAAGAGCAAGCCTTCGTCAGAAACAACTACGCCGGAGCAATAGTCGCAGAAATCCACTACAGCGTTCTTCAAAGCGTTGTCGCTCTTGTAGAGGTCGTCGTAGCTCATCGTGATACCTTCGAGTTTCATCTGGTCGTACACCGCCTGTGGCAAGTTGTACAGCGTCCACATGCCTTCGTCAGCCTTGGCAGAAGCAACGGCTACAAGCATGGAGATAGCGAGAAAAATTCTTTTCATATAATCAGTTTTTATGTTTTCAATATGCGTGCAAAGTTATGAAAAAGCTACTGAATGAGCAAATAATTCCACACATATATTAATCATACGCGCGTAATTGGCAGTTTTTTCTTTTGACAGACAGCATTTCACAAGCTTTATTCGTATATTTGCCCTTGCTATGGACAAGAAAAAATTAGAGAGTTTCTACTTTGCAGACTTCGAATATGAGGCTGGATGCGACGAGGCAGGACGCGGTTGTCTTGCCGGAAGTGTCTATGCCGCAGCCGTCATTTTCCCGAAAGATTACGAGAACGAGCTGCTGAACGACAGCAAGCAACTGACGGACAAAAAGCGCAAGCAACTTCGCGAAATAATACAACAAGACGCACTAGCTTGGGCTGTCGGAATTGTAACAGCCGAAGAGATTGACAAGATAAACATCCTGAATGCGTCAATCCTCGCCATGCACAGGGCTTTGGACCAACTCCAAATCCGCCCTCAAGCAGTCATCGTTGATGGCAACAAATTCAAGAAATACAAGGAACTACCACATCAGACCATCGTGAAAGGCGACGGAAAGTATCTGTCTATCGCTGCAGCCTCCATCCTCGCAAAGACCTATCGCGACGACTACATGGACGAGATGGCAGAAAAATACCCTTATTACGATTGGAAAAGTAATAAGGGCTATCCTACAAAAAAGCACCGACAGGGAATTGCGGAACATGGCATGTCGCCTATTCACAGAAAGAGTTTCAATCTGTTAGGCACCACAGAACCGCAACTTCCTTTCGCGGATTAAATTCATTAATATTCGTAGCGCTTGATGAAAGCAACATTTGCACGCTCAATCTTGCTGAGCTTCTTCTCTACGTTAGAGTAACGAGGATTGTACCAAGAGTACTGACGGAAGAAGCTATAGAGATCATTGCTCTTGAAGATATAGCCATGGCGAGCATAGATTGCATTACGCCAGATACGGAGAGTCCAAGCATCCTGGTAAGCGCAGTCGTCGTGAGTAACATAGCGCTGTGAGAGCCACAAATAAGGGTTGTAGTCATCAACGGCGGTGAAATAGTTGAACGATGTTACTGTGTTAGCAGAAACAGCTAATGGAGCAAGCAAGCAGAATGCTGCAAAAACGAGTTTTTTCATAGTCTTAATGTTTATTTGGTTTAACAATTAGTTTCCGAAAAAGAGCTTTATTCCATTAAGATAGCCTTGAGCCATCTTCTTAATGCCGGCATCGCTGATGTCAGAAGCAGCGTCGCCAGTTTCGTAGTCAATGGAAGGGATAGTAGAGAAAGATGTCTGTGTAAGATCAATGGCCATGCTTCCTGATTTCCACACTTTCACACCCGCCTTACGCATTCCTTCATTCAACGCTTTTCCTAGCGCCTCATGTTCTTTCCAATGCGAGGCTACCGGCTCCATCTTTTTATACGAAGCTATATTTGGGACTCCAACATAGAACGCGCCTTTATCATTCTTTGAACCATCAAAATGTATGGCGATGTGGATGTCGGCGTTATTGTTGGCAAAGACTGTTCGAGCGATGTTATCGAGCTGAGTGTCAGCAGTTTCACGAATCATCAAGACATCATATCCTTCAGCAAGGAGCAAATCCTTGAGCCTCAACGCCACCTTCAGCGTAACATCAGACTCTTTTGCCTTATTCAAGAAAGACATTCCACCAGCAACAGCTACGGCAGTAGTTGCACCAGCCTTAGTGCTACCGCTTACGCATTTCGGAGAACCATCAGGATGGCAAGGAACTTTCTTTGCCTGTCCGCCCTTAGTTCCATGTCCTGCATTTACGGCAACAACCTTGTTCTTTCTATTGGCAGAAGCTTTATATAGTTTTACCGAAGAACTGTAAATAGCAGCTCTATCAGCGTATTTCCAACCTTTATTCCAGGCAATTGTCTTTACCAAAGAGCCATCGTCAACACCTCCTGTTTCTTCAGAAGTTCCATCTACTGTTTCTTCTACTACCTGAAAGCTGGCATGTTCTTCATGATTTGCCTTACACGAGAAGCAACATAAAATGAATAAAAACAATAAATTGATTTTCATAGTATTAAGTCTTATGGTATCTTATTCCTCTTCAACCTTTATCAGCTCATATTCGCCGGTATTCTTCAAACGCTCTATTTCCTGATACAGCTTTATACATGACCAAGCGTCTATGGCAGCATATCTTTTCTGCGGATTGGTAAGAATGGAAGCTTCCCAATTGGAAAGTCGCTGTGTCTTGCTGATTTTCTCGCCGAAGATATTCGCATAAAGCTTCTGGAGAGCAAGGTCTTCAATGCCAACTTCCTTGACATGATGCTGTAAGTCATAGAAGTTTCCAGGTGTAAATTGATGTCTCTTTCCCAACATCATCATGTCATCCTTCAAGGAAAGTCCAATCTTCAGAACCGTAGTATCTTCCAGCAAGCGGATAATGGCTGGCGTCATGCCAATTATGTTGAGGCGAAAAAGGAAACAAGTGTCTTCTGTGGAAACCTGAAGAAGGGCAACTTTGTTCTGCACACCCTTTCTGAAAGCAGGTCTTGTCTCTGTGTCAACTCCCAGAATTTTATGTGTGAGAAGATAGTTCACGGCACGATCCGCCTCCCCCTCCGTAAGGATTGTTATAATGCGTCCAGAAAAAGAAACAGAAGGCAGTTCCCCTATCCAATGCTTATCAAACTTATTATATATTCTTTTCAACATTTGCTATATATCATTTTACAAAGTGCAAAATTAGCAAAAAAAAGTGAAATGTCGTCATATTGTTTGATTTTTTTTCTAACTTTGCGCAAATTATTATATTGGATTAATCCACAACACATCATAAGACTACATATTCACTCATGGCAAAATCTAAAAGCACAAGAGCTCCAAGAAAGAAGAAGCAGGAAAAAATCAGCTTCTTTCAGGCTATTGGATTGCAGGAAATATTCAGCAACGACATAATCAATATCTTTGCAGGCCTTATACTCATATGCATAAGCGCACTTATGCTAGCCTCGTTCATATCGTATTTCGTGACTGGTCCCAACGACCAAAGCATAATTCTCCAGCTCAGACCAGGCGAATGGCTCAACACTGACCAGCAGTTCACGAATCTCGTCGGTTCGTTCGGAGCTTTCACTTCGCATTTCTTTGTGAGCAAATGTTTCGGTCTTGGAGCATTCTGCATTCCGATCATGCTCGCACTTCTTGGACTTAGGATGATGAAGGTTTACGAAGTGAATCTCATAAAGATTTTCTTCATCTTTACCTTTATCATGATTTGGCTGTCAGTCTTCTTCTCAGCATGCTTCACGAGTTTCTGGGGAGAAGTGTTCGAAGATGCCATATTCTCTCCTGGCGGCGACCATGGAGAATCTATCAAGCAGTCTATTGAGAACATCATCGGTTTCCCTGGACTTTTGGCTATTCTTATCATAACGGCACTTGGATTCCTTACTTATCTCAGCCGAGAGACAATCCGATATATGCAGATGGTTCTCAATCCAACGCTTTATTACAACAAAGCAAGAAACATCCTTACTGTCAGCACTGGTAGTAAAGGAAACGGCGAGAACGAGTATTCTGAGGACTACGGTGGCGAAGACGAAGTTGACGACTACGATGAGCCACTGCCTGATCCTACAACTTTCGACAACCCTGAAACCCAGAGCGTTGCATTCAAGGTTAACGGCGAGCCGACAACTGCTCCTACATTCATTGTAAACCCTACATCAGAAGCAGAGGCTGCTGATGAAATAGACAACAGTAATGCGACTCTGAACATACAGGAAGGCGTGGAAGAAGAGGCTGCAAAAGGCAATAGTGTTGCTGAAAAGCAGGACCTCTCTATTCCTATCAACCACAAGGCGCCTTTCGAGAAGTACAAGTATCCTGTTCTCGATCTTCTTCAGCAATATGAAGATGATGGCAAGCCATATATTAATATGGAAGAGCAGCAGGCTAACAGTAACAGAATCATTGAGGTTCTGAACGATTTCGGCGTGGAAGTTCGCTCTATCAACGCTACTGTCGGCCCTACAATCACGCTTTACGAAATAACTCTTGGTCCTGGTGTTCGTATCAGTAAGATTCGTAATCTCAGCGACGACCTTGCCCTCTCGCTTCATGCTCTTGGTGTGCGTATCATTGCACCAATGCCAGGAAAGGGAACTGTCGGCATTGAAGTGCCAAACAAGAAGAAGAACATCGTTTCGATGGTTAGCATCCTCAACTCAAAGAAGTTCCAAGAGACAAAGATGGCTCTTCCGCTTGCTCTCGGTAAGACTATCACCAATGAGGTCTTCATGGTTGACCTTGCAAAACTGCCTCACCTCCTTGTTGCCGGTGCTACAGGTCAGGGTAAGTCTGTTGGTCTTAACGCCATTATCACATCTTTATTATATAAGAAGCATCCAAACGAGCTGAAATTCGTTCTCGTTGACCCTAAGAAGGTAGAGTTTAGCGTTTACCAGACTATACAAAACCACTTCATGGCAAAGCTTGAAGAAGAGGACGACGCGATCATTACTGATGTGAAGAAAGTTGTAAAGACTCTCAACTCACTATGTAAGCTCATGGACACTCGCTACGATTTGCTAAAGATGGCAAGTTGCCGAAACATCAAGGAATACAATGAGAAGTTCCTCAACCATAAGCTTCGCCTTGTTGATGGTCATGACTACATGCCTTATGTTGTTGTGATAATCGATGAGTTCGGAGATCTTATCATGACTGCAGGCAAGGAAGTGGAGCTTCCTATCGCTCGTATCGCTCAGCTTGCTCGTGCTGTTGGTATTCACATGGTTATTGCAACCCAGCGTCCAACCACAACGATTATCACTGGTAATATCAAGGCTAACTTCCCTGGTCGTATGGCTTTCCGTACTTCACAGAGCAACGACTCAAAGATTATCCTTGACCGTCCTGGTGCTAACCAGCTCATCGGACGAGGTGACATGCTTATTCTTGATGGTGCAGATCCGGTTCGTGTACAATGTGCATTCGTTGACACTCCTGAGATTGAGAAGATTGCAGAATTCATCAGTTCACAGCCTGGACCTATTGAACCACTTGAGCTTCCAGAACCACCAATGGAAGAAGGTGAAGGCGGAGCTGCTTCTGTTGACATTTCCAACCTTGATCCTCTCTTTGATCAGGCAGCACAGAGCGTCGTTTCTTCAGGACAAGGCAGTACAAGTATGATTCAGCGCCAGTTCTCAATCGGCTACAACCGTGCAGGCCGTCTCATGGATCAGCTTGAAAAGTGTGGAATCGTAGGACCAGCGAAGGGCAGCAAGCCCCGCGAGGTTCTTATTACAGACATAATGCAGCTCGATGCCATGTTGCAAAGCATGCATTCCAACACCAATGTCATCCAATAAAGAAACTTCATCGTGCTTGTGCATAACTGTTTCAAAACGAAAAAAACAATAAAAAATGTTAATGGCATTTTATAATCGCCAACAAGTAATTTCCTACAAATAAAAACAGAAAACCGAAAAAACTTGTAGAACAATTAAACACACACAATTATGAAGAAGATCTTTACTCTCCTATTTGCAATAAGCATCGGTATCACATCGTTCGCTCAGAATGCAAAGGCAACAATGGACAAAGCTGTAGCAGCTCTTTCCAAATCAAGCGTTTCAGTAAACTTCAAGGCTTCTGGCCAATTGAATGATGCAGGTTCACTTCAGATGAAAGGAAACAAATATTGTGCTCGCGGCTCACAGGCTATCATGTGGTTTGACGGCAAGACACAATGGACATACATGAAATCTACTGATGAGGTTAATATTACAACACCTAACTCGAAGAAGGTTTCTGGCGTAAATCCTTACGGAATTCTCAATCTCTACAAGAATGGCTACACTCTTTCAGAGAAGAAGGTAGCTGGCGGAACAGAAGTCTATATGAAGGCGACAGCAAACCAAGGCTTCAAGGAAATTTACATTACACTGAATGCAAAACTCCAACCTACACAAATCCGCTTTCTGAACAGCAAGGGTTGGACAACAATCGTCCTCTCAAACTATCAGACAAAGAATCTTGCAGAATCTACATTTAAGTTCAACAAAAAGCAATTCCCTAATGCAGAAATAAACGATCTGCGTTAACATATCACAACTTTTGCCCAAAGTATCACGCTTTGGGCTTAACTCGTGAATAATACTTAACCAAATTAAGATAAACAATACTTAACCCAAATAATGATGAATAAAACTTTAACTTCCCTAACTCTCGCACTTGCAATTTCCGCTTCTGCATTCGCTGATGACGGCACCAAGCAAGTTGTGAAAATCAACGGCACAGCCAACGGAAAGGCTGTCCAGACAATCACTTTCTCTGGTGATTATGTGAAACTTGTCTATACGGACAACAGTACAGAGACACTTGACATGGAGTCTGTAGTCATCTCTTTCGAGTATGATGCTACTGCCATTACCGTTTCTTCTGTTGCAGAAAACGGCGAGACAAAGAAAATCTACGACATCAACGGTCGCCAGGTTCGTTCTACTCTCGACGCACTTCCTCAGGGCGTTTACATTATCAAGTCAGCAAACAAATCAGTAAAATTCATTAAAAAGTAAACAGCTATGAAAAGACTTTTCTCTCTCTTAAGCCTTTTTATGGCTTTCTTCGCTATTTCAGCAAACGCTCAGACATGGGATTTCTCTGGTGAAGGCATTCCTGAAGTTGATGTAACAAACCTTAATGCTGACGCAGCAAACTGGAAATATGACGCCTCAAACAACCGTTGGGGAAATGTAAATGCCCTTGAAAATGCAGAACTTACTGCTAACGGCAATACCCTTTATTTCACTGAAGGTCTGCTCTTTACGGCTCCTTCTGCAGATTACGTGCGCATCGATGCAAAGAAAACCTGCCTTACTCTCAACAATAGCAAGGTTGTAGTAACAGTCAAAAATGTCAAGGCTGGCTATAAGGTAACAGTAAAAGCTCAGTGTTCAAGCAAGGACACAAAGCGAACTCTCAACGCAACAAACGTCACTTCCGAGACTTTCGGCAAGCTCGAAGGCGTTTCTGGAACAACTCTTGAGTTCACAGGCGAGGTAACTGCTGATGGCGACATCACTCTCCAACCAACTGGTGGCATGTACATTCACCTCATCAGCGTTGTAGACCCTAACGAAGAGCCTGCTCCAGACCCTTCTTCCTTCAACAAGACTACAAACTCAGTCTTCAAGAATGCCAATAACAACCAGATGCAGCTCACGCTTTCCAGTGGCGAAAACTTCTACTACAACACAGCAGAGCTCAAGGCTGTGAATATTGATGGCAAGAAAGTTCTCGTGGAGTCTCTTGCTGCCAATGTTGATGCCGACTATTACGACGGCACTCTCTCCAACATCCAGTTCTTCAAGGGTCAGCCTACAGGCGCTGAGGCTCAGGAAATAAAGAACGGTGGCATCGTGATTACAGAAGCTAAGGGTTGGCTTGAAACAGCTTACATTAAGTTCACTCCAACCGCTGACGCAAAGACCTACAATGTTTATGTAAAGGGCGGCCAGTTCTCTTCTTACACAAAGATTGACGGTCCTCTCGTTCGCAACTATGGCACTTACGGCCGCGCTGATATGGTTGGTCTTCCTGCTGGTTCTTACGACATGAAGGTTGTTGCTGTTGACGAAAGCGGCAATGAAATAGCATCTTCTGCTTCAGAGGCTCTCGGCATGACTGTCAAGGCTTACGACCGCCGTGGTTTTGCCCACTTCAACATGGCTCACGAGATTGGCGCTTACGACAAGACTGGTAAGCTTCTCTCAAACGCTGTCGTAATCTATGTTACAGCAAAGAACGCAAAGACCGTAGAAGCTACTGTTCTCCGCGAAGGCAAGATGCAGACATTCACTGGTCTTCAGGCAATTCTCGATGCTTACCAGAAGAAGGGTGAGAAGACTCCTATCGCTATCCGTCTCATCGGTAAGATTTCAAAGGCAGACCTCGACGCTATCTCAAGTTCTGCTGAAGGTCTTCAGATTAAGGCTGCTGAAAACTATGGCTACATGCCAATCACTGTTGAAGGTATCGGCGACGACGCTACTGTTCACGGCTTCGGCTTCCTCATCCGCAACTGCGGTTATGTAGAAATGCGTAACTTCGCAATCATGGATTGCCTTGACGACTGCGTTTCAATGGACACAAACAACGAGCACCTTTGGATTCACAACCTTGATCTCTTCTACGGTGCTACCGGTGGTGATGCAGACCAGGCTAAGGGCGACGGTACTCTCGACATCAAGGGCAACTCTCGCATGACAACAATGGCTTACAACCACCTTTGGGATTCTGGTAAGGCTTCTCTCTGCGGTATGGGCGGCGATTCTGAGGAATATATCTCATACATCGGCAACTGGTTCGACCATTCTGACTCTCGTCATCCTCGTGTTCGTTGCATGACAGTTCATGTTCTCAACAACTACTACGACGGCGTTGCTAAGTACGGTGCGGGCGCAACTACTGACTCAGACATCTTCGTTGAAGGCAACTACTTCCGCAACACAAAATATCCAATGCTCATCTCTAAGCAGGGTTCAGACATCGCAACTGATTCTAAGGGAACATTCTCTGGTGAAGCTGGCGGTATGATCAAGTCTTACGGCAACCGAATCATTGGTGCAACTCGCTATGTTACTTATCAGCAGAACAACACTCAGTTTGATGCTTACGAAGCAGCAACTCGCGACGAGCAGGTTCCATCTAATGTGAAGGCAGTTCTCGGTGGTGCAACATATAATAACTTCGATACAGATGTTTCAAAGATGTATTCTTACGAAGCTCTTGCAGCTGACGATGTTCCAGGTGAAGTAACAGGTTGGACAGGTGCTGGTCGTCTCGGTCATGGCGATTTCAAGTGGACTTTCACAAATGCAGACGACAAGGACTACAGCGTAAACAAGGCTCTCAAATCTGCTATCCAGGGCTATCAGTCTTCTCTCGTTGGCATCTTCGGTGGCGAGACAATTAACCCTGGAGGAAACACAGGCGGCAATGAAGGTGGCGAAGGCGGAAACACTGGTGGCAATGAAGGCGGCGAAGGTGGCGGCCAAGGCACTACTCCTTCTTCTCCAGTCATCGATGCTCCTACATCTTGCAACTTCGTAGGAAAAGCATGTTCAAACTCTACTCAGTTCACCGTTGCTGGCAACTACTCTGAAAAAAAGGGCACAGCTACTTACAAGGGTACTACATATTCTGATTGCCTGAAGATGGAATCTGCCACTTCTGTAAAGTTCAAGACTTCAAAGGACTTCAAGCTCGTCCTCGTCTTTGCGTCAGAAGAAGCAAATAATGACAAGGCTATCAAGGTTAATGGGACAGCAAAGAAGTCTGACACCAACGCTCAGGTGATCATGGACATCCCTGCTGGTGACTACGAACTCACAAAGGGTAATTCCACAAACCTCTTCTATATCGACATTACTGAATAATAGATGACCATCGCTATCATCGGCGGCGGCGCTGCGGGATATTTCCTTGCCATAGCCATAAAAGAACTTAATCAGAGCCACTCCGTAACCATCTACGAGAGTGGCTCTAAGCCTTTGCGCAAAGTAAAAGTTTCTGGCGGTGGCCGTTGCAATATCTCAAACACTTTCAACAATGTAAAAGACTTGAGAGAAGTTTATCCACGAGGACACAAACTTTTGAAAAGGCTTTTCAAATCTTTCTCCCCTGCTGATGCCCAACAATGGTGGGAAAAGCATGGTGTAAAACTCGTGGCTCAAGAAGACGAGTGCATTTTTCCTGTCAGCCAAAACTCCCAGACAGTTATTGACTCCCTTACTCTTTATTGTAAGAGATATGGCGTAGAAACTATCTTTGACTCAAAAATCGAGTCAATAATGGAACTGAAGAGCAAGTACGACGCCGTAGTTCTTGCTATTGGTGGAATAACAAAACCGTCCAAGATTTACGAGGAATTGGAGTCTCTCGGTCATGAAATGTCAACTCCGATACCGTCTCTTTTTACATTCTCCATAGAAGACGAATCGCTGCGCTCACTCACAGGCCTAGTCATAGAACCTGCCGAAATGAAAATTCCAGGCACAAAGTTCCGCTCTTCTGATGCCTTGCTGCTTACTCATTGGGGAGTTAGTGGACCTGCAACCTTGAAACTTTCAAGCCTTTCTGCTCGTTTTCTTGCAGAGAATGACTACAAAGCTGCGCTGAGCATTAATTGGCTAAACAAAACTCTTCCTGAAACCGAAAAAGAATTGGAAAGTTTCATAAACAACAATCGTAAAAAAGAAATTACCACTTGTCCTTTTCCGCAACTTCAGAATCGTTTATGGCAACATCTTCTTCGCAGAAGTTTTGGCTCCGGAAAGGAACTTACAACAAAGGACGGTTATGTCCTTCGCTACCTTGACCTTTCTAAAAAACAGATAAACAAGCTTATAGAAACGCTCTCAAACGACACTTATCAAATCGCAGGAAAATACAAACATAAAGACGAGTTTGTAACTTGTGGCGGCGTTTCGCTCTCTTCCGTGAATCAAAACACACTTGAAAGCAAGATTCTGCCAGGCCTTTATTTTGCCGGAGAAGTACTTGATATTGATGGAGTTACTGGCGGTTTCAACTTCCAAGCTTGTTGGACAACAGCTATGACCGTTGCCAAAGCATTAGCATAAAAGGTTTTATGCCATTAGCAAAAAAGGCTTTATGCCATTAGCAAAGAGACTTCTGCCATTAGCATAAAGAATTTCTTCCATTTTTGTAGAGCGAGCAACAAAAATCGCCCTTAATTCTTTCTGTAAGGAACGATGAAATTTATCACTTCCTTCTGGATATCAATCGTAAACTCACCTTTTGGAGTATTTATCATTGCACCATCAACACTTACGGCATTTGACTGCACTTCAGAAAAGACAATCTTTCTTGTGCGATAAGGTTGTACATTTCTGTGTTTCAAGAACTTTCCCGTAAGAAGCAGGTAAAATCCCATCACCATTCCAGAGAGTTGAGTAATCGTTACTGCTGAAACATCAAGCATGCCGTTGTAAGGAACAGCCGATGGCGTCTGACCATAACCAGTACAATTACCGATGCAAATAGTCATGAAATTTCCGTCAACAGTTTCGTGATTCAGCGCAAACTTCATCTTATAGACTGAACGCTGGAAAATAAGGATGATTGTTGAAACGAGGAAAGACAACTTGCGAGAGAAGAGCAAGCTGCGAGTATTATGACGAACACGAGTAATGTGAGCAGAAAGTCCAATATTTATGCAGTTGAGGAAATGCCTGTGGCAACGCTCATCATCTTTATTTATATAATGTATGCAGCCGGCATCAATTTTTCTGATACTACCACGAGCAATAAAATCAACACAATCCTCTACGGAGACATCATTAAGTCCCCAGAAACGAGAAAACGAATTTATCACGCCATAAGGAATGATGCCAATGTTTATTTCCTTTTGCAGAGATTCCGGCTGACTAAGCACAGCATTGACAGCAAGGTTCAGAGAACGGTCGCCGCCAACAATCACCAATGTTCTGCAACCTTCTGCTATAGCTATTATAGACAGAGTATTTACAGGATTCTCTTTTGAAGCCACATACAAGTTATAGTCAAGGTTCTTTTTCTTGAAAAGTCCCTCTACTTGCTTCTTCATCTTTCCTGACACAGAAAGACTCTGCTTTGGGCAGTATATCAATGCGTATTTCATTTTTCTATTCTATCAAGTATAAACTGGACCTTTTGTTCCATAGGAAGCTCGTAATCAATCCATTCTATATGAAGACCACGCTTTTCCATTCCTCTAAACCATGTCATCTGTCGCTTTGCAAACTGATGTATTGCAATCTCCAGCTGTCGTCTCATTTCTTCGTATGAAAGTTCGCCTGTAAGGTACAATGTAACAAACTTATATTCAAGCCCATAATAAATGAGATCTTCGGGAGCTACACCACTTTCGAGTATTCCCTTTATCTCGTCAACCATACCTTCCTTAAGACGCTCGTCAAGTCTATGAGTTATCTTCTGACGACGAAGTTCCCTCGAAATGTCCGTGCCGAAAATCAAAGGCTTATGTCCAGGAATTAATGCATCTTGTCCGAAAGAACCATTCTCAGCAACTACCTTTTGTTGATTCTCCGTTGCATCTGATTTTGCACCGGAATTCTCCAGGTAGTACTGCTCTATTTCTATTGCCCTTATTGCGCGCTTGCAAGAATCGACATCCGTCTTGTTATGCATATTGGAGCCAGTTCTGCGCTTCAAGTCTTCAAGCATTTCAGTCAATTCTTCCAACGATTTTCCTGCCAGAGAATCCCTAAGAGCCTTATTTTCCGGAACTCGCTGCAAGTTGTATTGCTTCAGTACGGCTTCAATATAAAGTCCTGTACCACCACAAAGAACCGGTATCTTGCCTCTTTGCACAATGTCAGCATAAGCTTTCTGGAAATCTTCTTGATAGCGGAAAAGATTATACTTCTCACCAGCTTCACAAATATCTATCAGATGATATTTTACGATTTCGCCAGAAGCAAGCCTGTAGTCAGCAAGGTCTTTGCCAGTACCAATGTCCATTCCTTTGTACACCTGTCTTGAGTCGGCAGAGATTATCTCTCCGTCAACAGCGTTTGCAAGTGCTACAGCAAGCTTTGTTTTTCCCGATGCAGTAGGTCCAAGAATGGTTATCATATTCGTTTTTGTTTGCAAAAGTACATTTTTTTCGGCAAATAATCACATTTTTGCATATTTCTTCCATCAAAAAAATAAAAAATTGTAACTTTGCGCAAGATTGTATGGTATTTACCCAACAACTTATACTCATAAAAACTAAAAACATAGATAAAATTATGAACTTCTTAAAATCAGTTTTGGCCACAGTAGTCGGCATCATGGTGTTTGGCGCTATCATGTTTCTATTCCTCATTTTCTCAATGGTTGGAATGATTGCATCTGGCTCAGGAACAGAATCAATAAAAGACAATTCTGTTTTTGTCATAAGTCTTAATGGCCAGATGACAGAACGCTCTGAAACAGATCCTCTAAGCATGTTCCTTGGCGAAGGCAACACATCTGTTGCTCTTGACGAACTTGTTGCCAACATAAAGAAAGCAAGGGAAAACGACGACATCAAGGGAATTTACCTCGATTGCGGAGTTTTCGAGCAGGACTCTTACGCTTCACTTGAGGAAGTACGCCGCCAGCTTCTTGATTTCAAGAAGAAGGGCAAGTGGATTGTTGCTTATGCTGACCAGTACAGCACTGGCACTTATTACCTCGCTTCCGTAGCAGATAAGATTCTCATCCACGAGCAGGGAATGCTTGACTGGCATGGTATGGCGGCAAGCCCAATGTTCCTGAAGGATGCTCTTGCAAAGTTCGGCATCAAATACACCGTTACAAAGGTTGGCAAATACAAGAGCACACCTGAAATGTACACTGCCGACGGCATGAGCGAACCTAACCGTGAGCAGGTTACAGCATATGTTCAGGGCATTTGGAACAATATCGTAGCAGATGTTGCAAAGAGCAGAAAAATCTCTGAAGAGAAACTCAACGAATACGCTGACAGCTTCATGCTTTTCAACGACCAGAAGACATATGTCAGCAGCAAGATGGTTGACAAGCTTGTTCAGCGCGACCAGGTTAAGGACATCGTAAAGGAAATGCTCAAGATTGACAAAGACGATGAGATAAACAAGGTTTCAATGGCTACTATGACAAAGCAAGATGCCGTGGAAAATGACGGCGAAGAAATTGCCGTTTACTACGCTTACGGCGACATTGTCGATGAAGTGGCTTCAGGACTTTCTGGCGGTGCTACCCAAATTGTTGGCGACCGCGTTGCAGAAGACCTTCTCGCACTTGCTGAAGATGACGATGTCAAAGCTGTCGTTCTTCGTGTCAACAGTGGTGGCGGTAGTGCTTTTGCTTCTGAAAAGATGTGGCAGGCTCTCAAGAAGCTCAAGGCAAAGAAGCCTGTTGTTGCTTCTATGGGTGGCATGGCTGCTTCTGGCGGTTACTACATGAGCTGCCTTGCAAACTACATCGTTGCAGAGAAAACCACACTCACTGGTTCCATCGGTATCTTTGGCATGTTCCCTGATTTCAGCCAACTTCTCACAGAAAAGCTCGGCGTAAAATATGACATGATAAAAACTAACGAGCATGCCGATTTCGGAGTTACATCCCGTTCTATCAATGACGATGAAATGGCTATTCTTGACAAATACATCACTCGCGGCTACGACCTTTTCCTCACTCGCGTTTCTGAAGGCAGAAAGATGAAGAAGGATGCTGTTAACGAAGTTGCGCAAGGTCGTGTTTGGCTCGGACAAGATGCCATCAAGCATAAGCTTGTTGACGAACTTGGCGGCATTGATGTTGCGGTAAAGAAAGCTGCCGAACTTGCCAAGTTGAAGGAATATCACCCTACAACTTACCCTGTAAAGGAAGATCCTACTCTCAAGATGTTTGCTGAAAAGACAGAGAATGGCATCCTGGACGGCAAACTCAAGGAAACTCTCGGCGACTTCTACACTCCTTTCATGCTCATCAACGACATCAACAATCAGGATAGAATCCAAGCTCGCTTGCCTTACATCCTGAACATCAAGTAATTCACAAACTTACATGAAGTTCCTCCTCTACCCTATTTCGTGGATTTACGGCATTGTTATTTCCATACGCAACCATCTTTTTGACACGAATGTGCTGAAAAGACGCAGTTATAACATCCCTATAATCTCTGTCGGCAACATCACCATGTGTGGCACGGGAAAGACTCCGCACACGGAATACATTCTGCAGTTGCTTAAAAGCTCCTGCAAGATTGCGGTGTTAAGCCGAGGCTACAAGAGACTGACCAAGGGGTATGTTCTGGCTACGGACAAAACCGACATGCAGGATATTGGCGATGAACCTTTCCAGATTCATCAGAAGTTTCCTGATGTTACGGTTGCCGTTTGCGAAAAGCGTTGCGATGGCGTTGACCGATTGTTGGAAGAGGAGAAGGTTGAGGCTGTTGTTCTTGATGACGCTTTCCAGCATCGTTATATCGAGCCAGGCCTTAACATCTTGCTCGTAGATTTCAATCGTCCTATTGCTCGCGACCATCTTCTGCCTGTCGGAATGCTTCGCGAACCGGCAAGCAGCAAGAAAAGAGCTGACATCATCATTATTACAAAATGTCCGCAAGACATCAGTCCGCTTGACATACGCGTTGCCACTAACGACATGCGCATGCTGGCGTTCCAAAAACTGTTCTTCTCGACCATTGATTACGCTCCTCTCAAGCCTCTCTTTGACAAGGAGTTGGCAGAAATGTCGCTCTTGGATTTGAAGAAGATGAATGTTCTTCTCGTAACAGCAATCGGTTCTCCAGATAACATTGTGAAAGACCTTGAACCTTATGGCATGAAATTCAAGGAACTTCATTATCAGGACCATCACCAGTTTACAGAGAAGGAAGTTTACGAGATTAACGAGACATTCTCTTTCATGCCATCACCAAAGATCATGATTACGACGGAGAAAGATGCTACGCGACTGCAAGGCCTTAACGGTTTCTCGCTCGACTTGCGCAAGTCTGCCTACATCTTGCCTATCACAGTTAGGATTCTTCAGGACAAGGAAGACGAGTTCAATCAGATCATCCTCGACTATGTCCACAAAGATGCTACAGCCATCACGCAACCTTCCGTCGCACCGGAGCAGCAGCCTGACATGCCGATTGTGCCAACTGCCACTCAATCCGACGAGGAAGAGAAGCCAAACAAACCAGCCTTGACAAACAACAACAATGTTGTTACAATCAGTTTCAAGGAATAAGTAAAGCAACAACATGCTTTATTCATGTTAACGGAAAGATAAAAATACATTAATGGAAATAGCAAAACTTGGCGAGTTCGGCCTTATCAATCATCTTACTGACGGACACGAACTTCGCAACAAATCATCTATATACGGCGTTGGCGACGATTGCGCTGTACTCGACCACGGCACTCGCCGCACTCTCGTTTCTACAGACATGCTGATGGAGGGCGTTCATTTCGACCTCACCTACATCGGACTTGAACATCTTGGCTACAAATCTGCCATGGTAAACATTTCCGACATTTTTGCCATGAACGGAAAACCAGAACAGATGGTTGTCAGCATAGCATTATCCAAGCGATTCACGGTTGAAGACATGGAAGATTTCTATCGTGGGCTTCGTCGTGCTTGCGACAAATGGAATGTTGACATCGTTGGCGGCGACACTACTTCTTCGCTCACTGGTTTAGCCATCTCTATCACTTGCATCGGCTCTGCTGAGGAAAGCGAGATTGTCTATCGCAACGGAGCCAAGGAAACCGACCTCATCTGCGTTTCTGGCGATCTTGGTGCGGCTTACATGGGATTGCAGATTCTTGAGCGCGAGAAAGCTGTCTATTACCAGCAGGTTCGCGAGGCACAGGAGAAGGCAAAAAACACTAAAGAAAAGATTACGGTAAACTTCCAACCGGATTTCTCTGGCAAGGAATACCTTCTTGAACGACAGCTCAAACCAGAAGCTCGCGGTGACATTCTCGAGAAGCTTGCTTCTTTCGGCATCCGTCCTACAGCGATGATTGACATCTCCGACGGCCTTTCTTCCGAGATTCTCCACATCTGCAAGCAGAGCAACTGCGGCTGTCGCATCTACGAAAAGAACCTGCCTATCGACTATCAGACGGCAGTCACAGCTGAAGAGTTCTCAATGAATGTAACAACTTGTGCGCTCAATGGCGGCGAGGATTATGAACTTCTCTTCACCGTACCAATAGGCGATCTGCATAAGATAGAGCAGATAGACAATGTAAAGATGATTGGCTACATAACAAAGCCTGAACTTGGCACACAGCTCATCTCTCGCGACGATCAGGAGTTTGAGCTCAAGGCGCAAGGCTGGCAGCATGTGTAGAAAGAATTGATAATTGAAAATGGATAATTGATAATTAAAGATCATCAAATCACCAAATCATCAAATCATCAAATCAACAAATCATCAAATCAACAAATGAAGCGTCTCATTTTAGCATCCAACAGCCCTCGCCGCAAGGAACTCCTTGCCGGGCTTGACATACCGTTTGAAGTGCGTGTTATATCCGGTATAGACGAAACGCACCCGGAGGGAATCGACTGCTATTCTCTCCCAGAAGTTCTTGCACAGAACAAGGCAAAAGCCTACAAAGACGCTATTGCCGACGACGAAGTGCTGCTCACAGCCGACACAGTTGTCATCGTTGACAACGAGGTTCTCGAGAAGCCAAGTTCTCTTGATGAGGCAAAACAAATGCTGCGCCGACTCAGTGGTCGTTCGCACGATGTTGTTACTGGTGTATGTATCGGAATAAAGGAAGATCTCAACCACACTCATTTCTCCGTTCTCACCGAAGTCCGCTTCAAGGAACTCTCCGACGAGGAGATAAATTACTATGTCGAAACATACAAGCCACTTGACAAAGCAGGAGCCTACGGAATACAAGAATGGATAGGTTATGTAGGCGTCACTGGCATGGACGGAAGTTTCTACAATGTAATGGGTTTACCGGTACAAAGAATATATCCAGAATTGACAAAAATCATCAATTCGTAAAAATATAGCAAAATATCCAAGAAAATACTTGCAGGTTTCGGAAAAAGTCGTAACTTTGCATCGTGTTTTTCATGGTATTAGATTATTAAGGTTAGAAGATTGGTTGTCGCGAGACAATCAATTTTTTTATCCCCATACTTTCTCATAGGAAGTATGGGGATATTCGTTTGCCTTAAATCTTGTTTTCGTAATACAAATCCTTAATGTTTGAAGTTGGCACAAAAGCATTCAGACGCACCGTTATCTTACCCTTACGCTTTTCAAGCAAGTCCGTATCAAATCTCAACCTCATGACATGGCAGCAACCCAAGTCTTCATTACGGAGCAAGAGAAGGCAATCCAGGAACGACTTCTCCTGTCCTATGACGCAAAAATAAGGCTTGCATCCCTGCTCCTTGTAGTATTCTACCCACTTTGTCAAAGGAACCGAGAAAGTTGCCTCACGATAGTTATATTGTTTGAGCGTTATCTCCAAGGAGAAATTATTCGGAATATCATTGGCAGAAAGCAGGTTGGCAAGGGATTCTCTTGGCGCTATCGGCGTACAAAGAGGCGAGAAACTGCCATCAGCATTCTTCAGGAAGTAGCGGTTTGCCAACAGTTCGTCAGACAAATAGCTGCCACCGGAAAGCACGAAAACCTCCTCATGCTCCTTCAACGCATCTTTTTGGAAAGAGTATCTGCCCTTCACCACCGAATCCGCCATAAGCAGAATGTCCATCTGCAGGCGATTGTCGTTCTCAAGCATATTCCTTCCCGTCAGCAGTTCGTGGTTAGCGGGAAAACCTATCTCGCACACCGTTTTGCCCTCTCTCATCCACTTCACATCGTGTAGTTTCTCCTTCACGAGGGAAGCATCAACCGACAGCGAACTGTCCTTGGCAAAGCTTTTCAGCAAAGAAAGATTTCCCGAGCGAAACGCTATTTTCTCCTCCATCATTTCTTCCTCAACAGTTTTCTCCCTGTTGAAAGGAAGATCCGTCGAAAGAAGGAATCGCTCAATGAAATTGCTCCTTGTCTCCCCCACTCTTTCTCTTTGTTTTATTGAAAATACGGAATAGCCGATGTGCTTCACCACATTGCCCTTCTTTATCACCGTCAGCGGAACGCCGTTGTAGCTATCACAACGCAAAGAAACCCCTACTGGCAGTTTCTTCAGTTTATCCGTCATCTGCATCATCTTAGCCATCTGCTCCAACTGGTTTGAAGCATAGACTAATGACTGAGCGTTAACCGATACAAAAGAAGCTGCCAGAAGGAGTATCAATATTGCAAATTGTCTATAAGCAAATCTCATCATTCCGCCTTTAGAGCATTTGTTACTCGCGGGAAAATCACTTGCAGAGCTTACAGCCCTCACACTTGCTCAGTTCGCCGCGGAATCTCTTTTCCACAAGATAGTGCAAGCGGTCGCGCAGCGGTTGAAGCGCTATCTGGTCGATAACTTCGTAAACAAAGGCTTGCTGCAGAAGCGTCTTCGCCTCCTTTTCCGTTATGCCTCGCTGACGCATGTAGAAAAGCGCCTGATCGTTCAGCTGACCGACAGTGGAACCGTGCGAGCACTTCACGTCGTCGGCATAAATCTCAAGCATCGGCTGCGTCCACATTCGGGCGTTCTTCGTGCAGCAAAGATTTCGGTTAGTCTCTTCCGAAGAAGTCTTCTGGGCATCCTTGCGCACCAATATTCTGCCGGCAAAAGCACCCGTAGCTTCGTCGTCAAGGACATATTTATAGAGCTGGTGCGAAGTGCAGCTGCCCACAGCGTGGTCAATGACAGTGTTATTGTCAACATGCTGCTTCTTGTCGGCTATCACACAGCCGTTCAGGAAGCACTCGCTACCTTCGCCCGAAAGCGTCAGGTCAAGCTGGTTGCGCGTGTTGCCGTTATGGAGCGTTATCACATTATGATAAACAACACTCTCCTTCTCCTGCTTGATGTAAACATTCGAGATGCGGTTGTTCTTATAGTGAGTTTCCTCAAGGCAGTACATCTCCAGCTGAGCATGCTCGCCAACATTCGCCTCTACAACCTGGGTTGTCAGGAAGTCACGGTCGTCAGCAGAATGGTCGCAGAACAGGAGTTTCACTTCCGCACCCTCTTCCAGAACCACGAGCACACGACGGTTAACCATCAGCGGAACATCAGAGCGAAGTATGTTTATTACCTGCACTGTCTTGTCCACCTTCACATTCTTTGGCACATAAACCATCAAACCGTCCTGGCAAAGCATGGTGTTCAGAGCCGTCAGCGAATCCTTCTCGGCTATCTGTCCGTAATGCTTTTCCACAATCTCCGGCTTTTCTTCGGCAAAAGCCTTCAGCGAACCGATGTAAACACCTTCCGGAAGAGCAGCCTTTGGCAAAACCTTGTCGTAGAACTGGTCGTTGACTATGAAATAGAGCAGCGTAGAGAGGTTTGGCACATCACATTTGAATGCGTCGTAAGGATTTACGGGTATCTCCAGGCGGTTAAGGTTCAGACCGTAGTTTGGGGCAAGCATCTTCTGAATATCCGTATATTTGTAGCGCTCCACCTTTCGGGTTGGCAGCTCAGCGTCACGGAAAGCCTCGAATGCTGCCTCACGCTTGGCATTCATCGCCTCTGCGCTATGCCTGTTTATAATCTCTCGACACTCGCAGAATATATCTATGTATTGTTTCTTAGGCATTAGTTATCCACTTAAATCCTTCGGTATCAATCTTTTTAGCAAGTTCAGGACCTCCTGTCTCAACAATCTGTCCCTGATACAAGATGTGAATCTTGCTCGGCTTGATGAGTTCCAGGAGATGAGCATAGTGCGTAATCACGATGCAAGAAGTTTCAGGAGTCTTCAGCTTGTTTACGCCATCGGCTACGATGCGCATAGCGTCAACATCAAGGCCAGAGTCCGTTTCGTCAAGAATAGAGAGCGAAGGCTCGAGCATCGCCATCTGATAGATTTCGTTGCGCTTCTTCTCGCCGCCCGAAAAGCCCTCGTTCACGGAACGATTTGCCAGTTTGTTGTCCAGCTCTACGAGCTTGCGCTTTTCGCGAGAAAGCTTCAGGAATTCCGACGCATTCAGCGGCTCAAGTCCCTGATACTTGCGTTTCTCGTTGATGGCAGCACGCATGAAGTTGGTCATTGACACACCCGGAATCTCCACCGGATACTGGAACGAGAGGAAAAGACCTTCGTGCGCACGATCCTCAGGAGCCATCTCAAGGAGGTTCTTACCGTTATACCATGCCTCGCCCTCGGTAACCTCATAGAGCGGATTGCCCACGAGGACAGCCGACAGAGTTGATTTTCCAGAGCCGTTAGGTCCCATTATGGCATGAATCTCGCCTGTCGGTATAGTCAGGTTTATACCTTTCAGAATCTCTTTATCGCCTATTCTGGCATGTAAGTTTTTTATCTCAAGCATATTCTTTTCGTCTAATTTGCGTGCAAAGTTACAATTTTGGGCACAAAAAACAAAATAATAAATATTATTTTCTTACTTTCCACCATGTATGTCAGCAAAACAACACCTCCCAACATGCTTTTTGGGGGAAATACAAAGAACAAGGCACATGGCTTTTGTAATCTTATATATCATATCATGCAAAAAGAGAATGTACCAAAGTCATGATACATTCTCTTTTCATATAAATCCAAGGACTTTTATGCATTCCTCATCTTGCTCATCACGCGGCGATAATAACCATTAGTCGAAGCCACGCGATAGTTACAACCGCCATTCCAAATGCGAATACCTTTTTCAATATTCTTAGAAGGGTTATAGCGTGACTGAATAAGGAGGAACATTTCCTTTGACTTCTGTACGCTATAACGGTCAGCAAGAGTATAACGCTTGTTAATATTACGAGACTGGAGAATACTATTGCAATCCTTAACAAGGATTGGTCCAATCTGCATTGCGCCAACATACTGACCATTGACGGCTCTGCTGTTACCACCACTTTCCACCTGGATAATGGCGTTCATTACTGCGCTCCAATAAGCGGCATCATTAGTTTGTTTGTTTTCAGCTTTTTTTTCTGCTACCTGCTTACATACAAGTGAATCATTATCATTCTGTCCCTGGCGAGTATTCTTCGCAGACTGTGAAAGTGAAACACAAAGTACGGCAAACACCATAGCAATCTTAATACATTTTGACATAAAACTAAATTTCTGACATCTAGGATTTTTCAATGCTTGTTTCGATCTTACTCTTTCCAAGCATCTTCAGTGATTATGGACCCAATCACAGGGTACTTCACTCCTTATAGCATTCACTGCCACCAAAGCAGCACAACGCAAAAATGTCACATTAAACATCTACAACTTTTCCATTCTCAACCAAGCCGGAAAAGGGCTTTTACGGATGGCCAAAAACATCCAAGTTGCTCATTTCGAGTGCAAAGGTACGACTATTTTTTCAAATAGAAAACAAAAAACGGGACTGTTTGCGCAAACAGCCCCGATTTTTTGATATTAATTCTTTTTAACATTTACGAGAAATCGCAGAAACTTCAGTTAAATAAACAGGAATTAACCTATCCGATTTGCCACCAATGTTTCTTTTTCGGAGCCGCATAGTCATCAATACCACGTTCTGCCTCCGACAAAATTTGCTCATAAGTTTTATGGTCATGTATGATCTGATAGATTTCTCCCCATGTAGGAAGTCCTCCCACATTTCTGTCATCTATCCACATATCAACCTTGAGTTTACGAGAGAAATCATTAGTTTCATGACTCTCTTCCGGATAATCCTTGTTAACAGCGTAGAACTCAAGGCCACGCTCTTTACACCAATCAACAGCTTCCTGTAGGAGTTCATGCTCGCGTACGCTCCAGAGTATCAAGTTATGACCTTCTTCTTTCAGTTTTTTCAGAGTAGCAATAGCGAATGGACGTTCACGACCAATCTTTGGATACTCATGAGTAACTATTGTACCATCGAAATCTACTGCAATATTCATTGTGTAAAGAGTTTAAAAAGGGAGGGCAGAAAATGACCTCCCTTATATTCAATATTATATTATTAAATATTCAAGTAAGTGAACTAAACCACACACCTTCCAAGAAACTTAGTGGCTGAGAACACCTTCCAAGAAGTTTAGTGGTCTAGAATACCATTCCACGAACTTTAACGGAATTATCCTTCTTGTTTCCGTAGCGGCTATTCTTATAGTTTCCATAAGAACCGTAGTTACCGTAACCGCCATAGCGTCCATAACTACCATACTTACCGTACTTGCGACCGTAGTTGCCATAGCGACCATACTTACCATAGCGGCCATAACCGTATGCATAAGCATTCTTCTTCTTAGACATGTCGATACCATTAATAATAATACCAACATTCTTGAGCTTCTTGGTTTCCACAAGTTCATTAAGTCCCTCAACACTTGCCTTAGGAGTATAGTCAGCACGCATAACATAGATAGAAACGTCAGCCAACTTACCGATATGTACAGTATCAGTTACGATACCGATAGGCGCGGTATCCATAATCACATAATCATAACGCTCCTCAAGGATTTCAAGAATCCTTCCAAGCGTTGGGCGCTCAAGAAGCTCAGCAGGGTTTGGTGGGATAGGACCTGCCATGAGAAGGTCGAGGTTCTCGTTCACTTCTGAAGAAACAAGCTGGTCAGCGATATCTTCCCAAGTGATATTATCACGTGTAAGAAGTGTAGAAATACCAGTTTGAGTATCCTTAACGCCATCAAGCTTAAAGAGGTTAGCCAGACGAGGACGACGGATATCAAGACCAAGCATCACTACTTTTTTGTCAAGAAGAGCAAAACTTACAGCAAGGTTTGCTGCAATGAACGTCTTACCTTCACCGGAAAGCGTTGATGTAAGCATGATACGCTTCTTACCTTCTGGAAGCATAAACTGCACATTTGTACGAATACTTCTGAAGATTTCCGCCATCTGGTTATTTGTATTTCTCTTAACCACGACATCACCGCGCTCTTTTGCCTTTTCATTAGCAACGGCAACATCAGCAAGGATAGGAAGCGATGTAAGCTTAGCCACATCATTATGTCCTTCAATCTTGTATCGGAAGAATTCAATCAAGAACAGGATCAAGAAAGGAATTGCCAATCCGATAAGCAAGCCAATAAGAAGAATCATATTGCGGTTTGGCGCAACCTGAGCCACGAAACGAGCAGGCTCAATGATTCGTGCCTTATCTGCTGTAGATGCAAGCTGAATCTGATTTTCTTCACGCTTCTGAAGAAGAGTAAGGTAAAGACCAGACTGAATTTCAGACTCACGACCAATCTGCTTCAATCTCTTCTGCTGTTCAGGGCTTTCACTTACACCTGCCTCAGAACCGCCGAGCTGACCTTCCATTGCACTGCGCTGGATAGCAAGGCTCTTCTTACTCTGTTCAAGAGCTTCATCGATAGAACGCCAAACATCATCCATCTGCTGAGAAATCTCTATAACTACAGGTGATTTCTCCGAAGCAGTACGAAGCAAACGCTTGCGCTCCATTGCAAGTTGGTTGTACTGGTTAATCAGCGAAGTTGAAGCCTGGTCAGAGAGACCTACATTTGAAGGAATAACCTGATACTGATTGTTTGGGCGACGAGCAAATTCAACAAGACTCTGAATGAGATCCTCCTGCATAGCAATATCAGCAAGTTTCTTCTCAAATTCTGTTGTCTGTGTAAATGCCTTCTGAGAACTTGCATCAACACTGATAGTCTTGTTCTCCTCAAGGAATTTCTGCAACTTGTCATCAGTTTGATTCAACTCTTGCGAGATCTTACCAAGACGCTCAGCGATGAATTCCTCTGTACGAAGAGCTTTCTCGTTCTTATCGTCGTTAGCCTGGAGGTTATAACACTTAACCAACTCTCTAAGATAATCAATGCTTCGCTGAATATTGTAGTCAGTGAAAGAGACATTTACCACAGAAGTTTCCTTAGATGTCGGCGTAATTCCAAGTTTGCCAGCCCATCCAAGAGCAGCGGTCTGTGGCGATTGAATTGTAACAAACTCCTGAGCAAGTTCACTGAGTTCACCTTTGCCCTTAGAGAATGTAACAGCACCGACTTTTGTAGAAACAGAAGAAGGGAAAGAAGTAATCTTCACATTCTTTCTGTAAACTGTTGGTTCATATTCAAACTCGGAAATTGGCACAAAGTAGCTAATCTGAGCATTATACTCGCCATTCTTCTTACGAGAAATGACGATGCTCATAGGCTTATTCAGTTTCTCAAGTTTCTCACTTCTGAGATCAACAGAAATCGGCTCGTCCTTATAAAGAGTTCTTGTAGCAAAACGTCCCTTTATAGAATATGTAGTATAGAGTTTGAGATTACGAATCACATCAGCAGCAAGACCAGAAGACTTCAAGATCTCCTGCTCATTCTCAAAACCACTACTTTCTGTCAATGAACCCAAGTCAGTCACAGACAAGGCATTTCGTGCTCTTGTGCGCTGTTCGTTTTCCTTGATAAGAATCTTAGCTGCAGAAGAATAAACCGGCTGCACATATTTCAAGTATGTATATGCAGCGCCAAAGCCTAAAGCTCCGCAGAGAAGAATCCAATACCAGTTGAGGACAAAAAGCCTCCAAATCATCATAAAGTCAAAACCACCCTCTTCCTGAGGTTCAACGTAGTATTTCTTTTCCGATTCGTTAACTTCTGTTTGAGTCGCCATAATATATTAATGTGTATCTTTTGGTTTCAGTTTACAATTCTATCTTCAAGCAGTTCTTTGCTAAAATCATTTAATAAGATTAAGCAAATACTGACCGTAAGCATTCTTTGCCATAGGCTGCGCCACTTCTTCGAGTTTCTTGGCGTCAATCCATCCCTTTCGGTATGCGATTTCCTCCAAGCAGGCAATCTTCAGTCCCTGGCGTTTCTCTATCACCTCAATGAAGATTGAAGCCTCACTCAAGCTGTCGTGAGTACCCGTATCAAGCCAAGCAAAACCGCGAAGAAGCGTCTGCACTTTAAGTTCGCTTTTTTTCAAGTACTCCTGATTGACCGTTGTGATTTCAAGTTCACCTCGAGCAGAGGGCTTGATGTTCTTGGCAATCTCAACAACGCTATTAGGATAGAAATAAAGTCCCACAACAGCATAATTGCTCTTAGGCTTAGCAGGCTTTTCTTCTATGCTGAGGCAATTTCCTTCATCGTCAAACTCAGCTACGCCATAACGCTCAGGATCATTAACATAATAACCGAACACGGTTGCCTTGTTCTCTTTTGTATTCTCCACAGCCTCCGAAAGCAGCTTGGTAAAGCCCGCGCCATGGAAGATATTGTCTCCTAAAACGAGGCAGACAGAATCATCGCCAATAAACTCTTCACCGATAATGAAAGCCTGGGCAAGACCATCTGGCGAAGGCTGTTCTGCATATGAGAACTCAACGCCAAACTGGCTTCCATCTCCAAGCAATCTCTTGAAACCAGGCAAATCGTACGGAGTTGATATGATAAGAATCTCACGAATTCCGGCATTCATCAACACCGAAACCGGATAATATATCATCGGTTTGTCGAAGATTGGAAGTAGTTGTTTGCTTATGCCTTTTGTTATCGGATAAAGGCGAGTGCCAGAGCCGCCAGCGAGTACTATACCTTTCATATTTTTCGGAACTTGTTATTAACAAAGCACGCCACTTAGTGGACAATTTTGGGGCAAAGTTACATTTTTTTACAGAAAAACTAAACTTTTTATTTCTTTTTTATCAAAAAAAGCGTAACTTTGCAGCGTAAATCATTTCAATGATCAAAAATAGCAGCAAAAAAACACTGCAAAAAACAAAAAATTACAACAAAACATTCAACAAAAACCTATGGGATTTTTCAGTAAAATTTTCGGAAAGAAAAAATCCGAAGACGAACATAAAACTGGCGGAATTGAAGACTACATGACACTCATCAGAGTGTATTTCCAAGCCGCCATTGCCGAAAAAGCAGGCATAACAAACCTTGCAATGCTCCCTGACCTCAGGACTTTCAAGACTACCCTAAAAGTTCCGACCGTGAACAACAAGCTCGGACTTGGAGAGAAAAAGCGTTGCAAGAAAATCATTCAAGACGTTTATGGAACCGACGACAACTTCTTCACAGAGGTTGACATGAGCATCAAGAAGAACTGCAAGAAACTGCAAGACGTCCAGACTTACCTCTTCCAGTTCCAGGGTTTGACGCAAGACCTCATGATGCTTGTCGGCAATCTCATGAAGTTGAAGCTCCGCATGCCATCTTTCTTCAAGAAGGCCATCTACACAATGACGGAGAAGACCATCAACGACATCTTCAACAAAAATGATTTCTCAGAGCCAGGCGTTATGAAAACCGTTGTTGGCATAAGGAAAATCAACAACAGACTTGGTTTCTCACAGAAATGGATTACCGATTTCGTTTTCCAAATTGTCATGTTGGCAAAGAAAGAACCAGCGCAAAACTACGAGGAAAGCAGCAAAAAGTAACCAATCTGCGAGATTGTTACCATACATAATTGCTCAAAATACGCAATTTGAGCAAGAAAACGCGAGAAAACATTTGATTTTATAATAAAAAATCGTAACTTTGCCGCCGATATCTCCTATCATGCAAGAAGGTAATGACATTCTAAAGAGACTCACAACCAGAGTTAGGCAACTTGTAATCAGACACAAGGAAATCCAGGAAGAAGTCGCTATACTCAAGCAAGAACTAAAGGAGAAAGACGACGAAACAAAGGCTCTGCAACAACAGATAGCACAGCTTCGGGCTGACTATGAGCATCTCAGATCGGCAAAAGCCATATCCTCTTCAAACAAGGATGTTGAAGTAGCGAAAGCAAGGATATCAAAGCTGATAAAAGATGTAAACAAAACTATTGCATTGCTTAGTGCGGAAGAATAAGGTTGCCATCCAACCCATTCTCCCCCACTCTATACCAAAGCAAATGCAATAAAGTAACGTCTGCGATGACAGAAGACAGAAAAATCAACATACGACTTATCGTCAACGGCTTGACAATGCCAATAACCGTCCGCATGCAGGACGAGCCGCTATATCGTGAAGCCGCAAAAAACATCAATTCCACAATAACCAACTACGTGCAGCACTTCATCAAGACGAAGTCGCAGGAGGAGGTTCTTATGATGGCAATGATAGACATTGCGCTAAGACTCGAAAAGGAGAAACAGCGCAACGATACAAAAGTGTATAATGATATTCTCACATCGCTGACTAAAGAAGTTGAAGAGGTTTTGTAGAAAGTAAGACTTTTCATTAATATTAATCAGCAAATCATCTAATCATTATACTAAAAAATATGTCAGATATACTTTTGATTATATTGCCTATTGCAGCACTCGTTTTAGGTGTGCTGTTAGGTTATCTTGTCTTCCGCTATGTGCTGAAAGGCATATATAACCGTAAAATGGAACTGGCCGAATCGGAGGCCGAAGTTATTAAAGAGAAGAAAATGCTTGAGGTAAAGGAGAAGTTCCTTAACAAGAAGCAGGAACTCGACAAAGAAGTGCAGAGCCGCAACTCAAAGATTCAAGCTAGCGAAAACCGCTTGAAGCAGCGCGAAAACACTATCAACCAGAAGCAGGACACTCTCAATCAGCAGCGCGATGAGTTCAACAAGCAGAAAGATGAATTCAACAAGCGCAAGCAGGAAGTTGAAAAGCAGGAAAAAATCAACGAGGCTGAGAAGATTTCCCTTGCTGCCAAGCAGGAAGAAGTTGACGCAATGATAGCTAAAGAGCGCACAAAGCTCGAAGAACTTTCAGGTCTCAGCGCAGAAGATGCACGCAACCGACTCGTTGAAAGCCTCAAGGATGAAGCCCGCACACAAGCTCAGGCATACATCAATGAGATTGTTGACGAAGCCAAGCTCAACGCAGCTGCACAGGCAAAGAAGATTGTCATTCAGACAATCCAGCGTACAGCAACAGAAACCGCAGTTGAGAATTCAGTCAGCGTATTCCACATTGACAATGACGAGGTAAAGGGACGCATCATCGGTCGTGAAGGTCGTAACATCCGCGCTCTTGAGGCAGCTGCCGGAGTGGAAATCGTTGTTGATGACACACCAGAGGCAATCGTCATCTCAGGTTTTGATCCTATCCGCCGTGAAGTATGTCGCCTTGCACTTCACCAGTTGGTAGCAGACGGTCGTATTCACCCTGCTCGCATCGAGGAAGTTGTAGCAAAGGTTAAGAAGCAACTTGACCAGGAAATAGTAGAAATCGGTAAGCGTACCACTATCGACCTCGGTATCCATGGACTTCATCCAGAGCTTGTTCGCATCGTAGGTAAGATGAAGTATCGTTCTTCTTACGGTCAGAACCTCCTCCAGCACGCTCGTGAAACTGCAAATCTCTGCGCCATCATGGCAGCAGAACTCGGTCTTAACCCTAAGAAGGCTAAGCGCGCAGGTCTTCTCCACGACATCGGTAAGGTGCCAGATGAGGAAACAGATCTCCCACACGCACTTTATGGTGGCAAGATTGCAGAGAAATACAAGGAAAAGCCAGACATCTGCAATGCTATCGCTGCTCACCACGACGAATGCGAGATGAACACTCTCCTTGCTCCTATCGTTCAGGTTTGCGACGCAATCTCAGGCGCTCGTCCTGGTGCACGCCGTGAAATCGTAGAAGCTTACATCAAGCGTCTCAATGACCTTGAAGCAATCGCTATGAGTTATCCTGGCGTAACAAAGACTTACGCTATTCAGGCTGGTCGTGAGCTCCGCGTAATCGTTGGCGCAGACAAGATGGACGACAAGCAGACAGAGACACTCAGCGGCGAGATCGCAACAAAGATCCAGAACGAAATGACATACCCTGGACAGGTTAAGATCACCGTAATTCGTGAAACTCGCTCAGTAGCTTACGCAAAGTAAAAGACATAACATAGTAAATTCTCTCGAGACTCTCTCCTCCGCATCAGGGGGAGGGAGTTTGTTTTTTTGAGTGAGTGAGTGAATGAGTGATTTTTGGGCGCGAATTTTTCACTCACTCATTCACTCACTCAAAATTTACATACAAGAAAAAATACACAAAAAAGAGCTTACACATCTATATATATATAATATAATTAAGGAATCGAGAAACTTATTAATAAGAGTAAGTGGGGGGACAAATGTTTTCTTTAGTGTTGAGTGAGTGAGTGAATGAGTGATTTTCACTTACAATCCGTAAGTTTGTCCTTTGTTGGCTTTTTCCTTCAGATAATTCTCCGCACCCTCTAATTTTTAATTTTTAATCTTTAATATTAGGCTTTTTGTCTTTAATTTAAGCCCAATTTGGGCATCCTATGCAAAACTCCCTACGAAACGATTCGTTTCCCTTGGCGTTTCAATGCGAAACTGCCGCCGTTTTAATGCAAAACTGACCGCCTTTTCCCGCCGTATGGCGCATTGTAGGGCGAGGATTTGGCTTTCCCTTCGGCCGCCGAGCTGGAACCTTCCGAGCCGTTTGCGCCGCAAAGCTATAACCTTCCGCCCCACCCCTCCTAACCCTTTGATTATCAACCCTATTCACATCCCCTTCTCCTTTCCATATTCCTCGCCAAATATCTTCACCCCCGAAATACGCCATTCTCACGCACATACGCGAAAGCAAAGTGTAAGCAAAATCGGCTTTTTAGTTACAAAAGGGGAGCCTAACCAAGCCTTCCCAAAGGGAAGGATGTTAAATACTTCAACCCGCAGAAAGGAGCAACAACTCGCCGCATTGGAAACGACGCCCCATGGCGTCGTTAGGAAGCGAACATGAAACCGCCGCTAAAGCCCACCGCTAAGCAATCAAAAAGGCTGAAAGCCTTAAACACTCTAGCCTAGGGCATCGCCCTAGGTTGTTGAATCGTAGCCGGTTGAAACTCGCTGCAACGCAGCAATGACATTATGCCATAGCCCAAACCAATTTTCGCCAGTTCGGGCTAGGCAATCATCTTATTGCCGCGTTGCGGCGAATGTTCCGCCGCTGCAATCATGGTCCTAGGGCGCTGCCCTAGGCTATAATGTCAAACGGCCTTCAGCCGTACTGTTCCGCAAGCCATACTCCCCCCTTGAAGAAGCCATGGGGCTTCTTCTCCAAAATCGCCGCATTGGAAACGACGCCCCATAGCGTCGTTAAGCCGCCGCAAGACAAACTTTCCCCCATCCTTTCTTGTTTTTTCAAAAATATTCGTACCTTTAACTATCGTTTTAGGTACTCTCGCTCGGAAAATAAAAAGAAAATTGCTTTTTCTTTTGTTTTTTCGCTCGCTTAATCGTAACTTTGCAGCCAAGAAACAATAATTTCAAAGATTATGGGCACATATACTACAGAGACCATAGTAATATCAGCGAACCTTCAAAGAAAATGCGTAACTTGATAGAAAAGAATGCGTGAACATAAGCGCAAGCGCCGTGAAGAGATGAAGAAGGTAGAACCAATGTTCACTATTACAGCGTAAGATGAAGAAACGGGCTGCAAGCCCAATGAGCACCTAGCCCAGGGCAAGCGAAGCGACACCCTGGGTTATAGTTAAACGGCATTGGAGCGCCCTGCAAGGGCAAAAGCTCTACATCGTGACGAAATTAATGCTTTTGCCTTTTCAAGGCGTTTCCCCACACCCATACCCAACAACCCAAGGCGCCGCTTCGCTTGCCGTTGGGCTATGAGCACTCCGTGAATGCCCTTTCAGGGCGAGGTGCCGCAATCTAACTTTTGCAATCAAATAAAAAATACAAAACAACTATGAAAAGAATACTTACCCTTTTAGCTTTTGTGGCATTGACCATCACCGCCAATGCTGTTATCCAGTCAGGTTCATGTGGCTGGAATGGCGATAATGTCACATTCGTCCTTAACGATGACGGTACCTTGGTGATTTCCGGTAGTGGGAATATGAAGGACTATATGGATTATGATTCATCTCCTTGGTATGATAACAGAGATAAAATCATCAAGGTACAAATAGAAGATGGCGTCACGAGCATTGGATGGGATGCGTTCTTTGTTTGTTCTAGCCTTACATCTGTCACCATCCCGAATTCCGTCACGAGCATTGGAAGCTATGCGTTCTCTGGTTGTTCCAGACTTACCTCCATCACCATCCCGAATTCCGTCAAGAGCATTGGAAACTATGCGTTCCAATATTGTCGCGGCCTTACCTCTATCACCATCCCGAATTCCGTCACGAGCATTGGAAGCTCTGCGTTCTATGAATGTTCTGCCCTTACCTCTGTCACCATCCCGAATTCCGTCACGAGCATTGGAGACTATGCGTTCTCTAATTGTTCCGGCCTTACCTCAATCACCATCCCGAATTCCGTCACAAGCATTGGATACGCTGCGTTCTATTTTTGTACCGGTCTTACCTCTGTCACCATAGGAAATTCCGTCAAGAGCATTGGATACAGGGCGTTCTATGGTTGTTCCGGCCTTACCTCCATAACGGTAGAAGAAGGAAATTCGAACTATGACAGTCGAGATAATTGCAATGCCATAATTGAGACGAGTTCAAATAAATTGATGTTTGGATGCCAGAATACTGTTATCCCGAATTCCGTCACGATCATTGGAGAAGGGGCGTTCTATTATTGTTCCGGCCTTACCTCAGTCGCCATCCCGAATTCCGTAACGAGCATTGGAAATGGTGCGTTCTATGAATGTTCCGGCCTTACCTCTGTTATCATCCCGAATTCCGTCACGAGAATTGAGAACTACGCGTTCTCTGGTTGTTCCGGCCTTACCTCAGTCACCATCCCGAATTCCGTCACGAGCATTGGATTCAGTGCGTTCTATGGTTGTTCCGGCCTTAAAGAGATTCATAGCCAGGCTATAACACCACCTGATGCTTATTATGAAACTTTCAATGGTGTCAATACAAACCACTGCAAACTATATGTGCCTATTGGAACAAAAGGGACTTATGCCTCTGCCAGGGGATGGAAAGAATTCATAAATATCATTGAGGACGGCACGACAGCTATAACGCTGTCCGAGATAAGCGACAAATACGGCGATGTGGAGTTCTACACCCTCAACGGCGTGAAGGTTGACGTGCCAAACAAGTCTGGCATTTATGTCGTTAAGAAGAACGGCGAAACAAAAATGGTTGTCGTAAAGAAGTAAAAACAGACATTTGCGAAATTATATTCAGAGTCGGAGACACCCTCCGGCTCTTTTTTGTGCTATAATATGTTTAATTGGAAACGACATTGGAAACGACGCCCCATGGCGTCGTTAAACCGCCGCAAGACAAATCAACGGGCTGAACTTGCCGAAGGCCAGTCGCGAGCGATAGCGAGTCCCGTAGGGATGCGAAGCACAAAGCCCAATGAGCACCTAGCCCAGGGCAAGCGAAGCGACACCCTGGGTTATAGTTAAACGGCATTGGAGCGCCCTGCAAGGGCAAAAGCTCTACATCGTGACGAAATTAATGCTTTTGCCTTTTCAAGGCGTTTCCCCACACCCATACCCAACACAACAACCCAAGGCGCCGCTTCGCTTGCCGTTGGGCTATGTGCACTCCGTGATTGCCCTTTCAGGGCGAGGTGCCATAATCTAACTTTTGCAATAATAAATGCCCCCTTTTTGCCTTAAATCAAAATTCGCATTTCGCCTTTTTCACCTCTAACCTTTTGATACTCAAATCTTAGACATTCGTCTTTGCTTGTTCTGCCCGAAATGCCCATGAAAAATATTTGCCAATTTGTTTTGCAGTAAGAAAAATTGTTGTAACTTTGCACCATGAAGAACTAATGAAAATTTAGTTCATTAGCGATAACGAATAGAGAATCAATAACTTAAATGCTTCAAACAAAAAACTTAAAAACCATCAAACAAAAAACTTCAAGGACAACATGAACGGAAACACATTTCAAAACTTGAACAACAACACAACGACTGTGGCATGCATCGCGGGAACAATCTCGCTGGAGAACCTCTTTGCCACGGTCTGCGAGGCACTGGAGAGGGGCACGAGAGAGTGCTACGAGAAGGCTATGGAGGCTTTCCGACGGATGACTCCCTACAGGCTGAAGGAGTGCGTGGACGACTTTATCGACTGCTACAACATCCATGCCTCGGGCTGCAAGCATCAGCTCCATGTGATGCGCAGCGACATGAAGAAGCGTATCCTCACGGCGATGTCGAAGATGAAGCGCTACATCGAGCATGGCATGCAACTGGTGTTCCGCTCGGATGCCTACGCGGGGCTGCTGAGGGAGACTTACTATGTGTGGGACTGGATTGACCTGAGCGATGTGAGGGGGATAATCCGTCTGCTGAAGGACTCGGAGATGATGGAGTCGCAGATTGAGGCTACGGACGGCCGACGATTCATCCATGAGCTGAACGAACTGCTGCGCAAGAGCTTGGGGAAGGTGGAGGACTCGGCACACTCGGACCTGAACGATGCCACGACGACGGGTGTCTGGGTGCTGAACTTCTGCGATGACATCAAAGGCATCATCAGCGAGAAGAGCGCGCAGTGGGACGACTATATCTCGAAGTACATGGAGCGCCGCGGCTGCGATGAGTATGAGGCTTGCGATGAGCTTCGCACGATGGCGGAGAATTCCATGGTGGAGAGTGACTTCTACCTGAAGGACTCGGAGAAGGATCTTGCCCGACTGGTGCGCCACATCCGCTCGATGCAGGGCAATGAGGAGGGCGAGAATCTTGATGCCTTCAAGCTGTACTTCGCTCAGTGGGAGTATCTCTCAAAGAAGATGAGCAAGATAGGTGCGCTGGCGGGCTTCCACCAGGCTATCTACCGCGACTGCCGCAGCGGGGCTATGGTGGATATTCCGGAGGAGGACGAGAAGCCGGTTGAGGCGATTGACGAGCTTCATGCCATCATAAAGGAGGAACCGCTTTATGAGGAAATCGTCAGATGGGCTGCGACCTGCAAGAAGCCGAAGGACATCCGACTGAGAGTCTGCAAGACTTTGAAAGACCATGGCTTCAGGGATTTCGGCATGGAATTTGCCAAGGCTCTTCTGCCGCATCTGAGGCAATATGAGGGCTCTAGAGAAATAAAGAACCTTCAACGACAGCTTTCTTAAACAAAACTTGCACCAAAACTGCACCAAACTTGCACTTTTTCTGCACCAGAATTGCACTTATTTTGCACTAAGCATCCGAGTTTTTCGGGTGCTTGTTTTTTGTCCTTACTTTTGCACTCGGAAATCAGCAATGGCGCTGACATTCCGGGTGCTTTCTTTTTGTGGCCACATCAGAAGCGCAGTAACAATATGTTTAACACTAAACCCAAATAATCCATTTGGGTAAAAAACTAACAACAAAATGGAAAACTCTATTCAGATTTTCAAGCATGAGATGTTCGGCTCTCTCCGAACAATGAGAATGCCAGACGGACAGATTGGCTTCGTAGGCAAGGATGTGGCAGAAGCGCTGGGATACAAAAATCCAAGCAACGCTCTGGTTACTCATGTAGAAGAGGAGGATAAAACCTCATACCTAATTCAGGTATCAGGTTCTAACTACAAGGCAAACACCACCATCATCAACGAGTCTGGCCTTTACGCTCTCGTCCTCTCTTCCAAACTCCCTACCGCCCGCAAGTTCAAGCATTGGGTGACTTCCGAGGTTCTCCCACAGATTCGCAAGACTGGCGGCTACATCCCTGTCTCTCGCGAGGACGACGAGAAGACGATTCTCTGCAAGGCTCTCCACATCATGCAGAACACGGTTGCGCTGCGCGACCGTGAGATTGCGGAGAAGAAGCAGAAGATTGCTGAGCTGGCGCCGCTTGCCGACTACGCTGACCAGGTGCTCCTCTCTCCGAAGTGCTACACGATGACGGAAATCGCCAAGTTCGAGGGCATGACTGTACAGAATCTCCAGCACCTGCTCCATGAGCTTCGCATCATCTACCGCTCGCCTTCTGGTCCGTTCATGCTCTACGCCGATCATCTGGGCAAGGGCTACGAGGCTTACCGCACAAGAAAGGGCTGCGACCTCTTCGGGAACGTGCTCTACACCAATACTTACCTCGTATGGACAGAGCAAGGACGCAAGTTCATACACGACTATCTGAAGTGCCCTTTCGTGAACGAGATAGCTTGACGAGAGACGAAGACGGATTTTTATAAAGATTTTAGTTAGGATTTCGAGCCGTTAGGCGATCCCCTAAAAAGACCTCATAAAAGCGACGTAGTGGAGCGTATTTTGGTGAGGATTATAGTTTTAAATTTTTAGTTCATTACCATAATCTTTAATAAAAATCTCAACTGAAAATGCGCTCAAATTCCTCGCTTTCAGAAGGTCTTTTGAGGGATCGGCGCAAGCGCCTCGAAATCTAAACTAAAATCTGAATGCAAATCTAAAAACAAAATCTATCCACGCAATCCTCTTTTCAGCGAAATGCGCATAATGAGATCTCTGAAAACTGAGGAGGGTTGCCAAAATCCAAACCGAGATTATGGCAATCCACGCTAACAAACAGCAGAAGCCACTGACGATGGCTCTGAAATTCATCCTGAAAAACAGGATAATGACCAAAACGGTCATGCGAAACGAATACTTGCTTGACCCCAAGACATTGAAAAAGATAGAGGCGGGAGAACCGCTAAAGAAAAAGACAGTCCATGATTTCTACCTGGCAGAGTTCGTAAGAATCATTGACGACTATAGATACAGCTTCTCCAGCGACGGAAATGTACCGAAGATAAAGGACTTTCTGATAGACCTTTTTCTAGCCAGCATGGGCATGAAAACACAGGCAGAAAGGCAGAAAGAAGCATTCATGAAGCAGTTCAATGTGGATAAAGTGGGGGCAAATCCACATTCCATTCCATAGCTCAAAAACTCTCCCTACCTTTGCACTCGGAAATCAGAAACAATTGAGTTTCAAACAATGATTATCCTATTAATCTTTGAAATAGAGAATAAGAAATAAGCGCTTAATCGAAAGTTGGGCTGAGCCCAAAGCTCAGAACCCTTTTCACGCAACTAGAAGTTTAACCCAGCCTTGCCCGCAAGACTATTTCAATCTCCCTCCCACTGGGGGGAGGGTCGGGGTGGGGCTAAAAAGAAATTGAGAGAGTTATGCTTAGATATCAGAAGTATCAGTCAAAGTCAACGCTTGAAGGTGCCAACGGTAAGTGGTTCATCCGCGTAATCTTTGGAGAGCAGATAAACCTTAACGGCCTTGCCGAGCATATGGCGAAGCACAACAGCGGCTTCTCAAAGGGCCAGATTAAGGGTATCCTCACCGACATGGTTGACTGTATCAAGGAACTCCTTGTTGACGGCAAGACCGTCAAGATCGACGACCTCGCAATCTTCTCACTCGGCGTAAGCTGCAAGCCATCGGACACTGCCAACGAGGCAACTCCTGACAAGATCCGCAGCTACAACCTCAACGCTCGTGGCACTGGTCAGCTCAACGCTGCTGAGCGCAAGCAGGCCATCCGCATGAAGGAGGACAACAAGTACGCTATTGAGTAAAGGAAGCCTAACCAAGCCTTCCCAAAGGGAAGGATGTTGAATAGACTTGCGGTGGAAAAGTTGGGCGAGGATTTTCTCACAAAATGTTCGCCCTACTACATAAAACGAAAAACTAATTAAATAATAATATGAAAATCATCAAGAAAATCTTTTCCCGGACAAGCGAGGAGGTTACTCCAACGGAGCGCCTTCTTCTTCAAAAGGTCAATAGCTTTGACCGCATTCATCCACACATCATTAACGCTCTCCTGATTTCAGAGGTAATATTATTCTTCTCTGTTATCTTCATGGAGGCATAATCCTAAACCTAATTATGAAAAAAGAAACAATATCAACATTGCTGAAATTCCTTATAGGTTTCCTTACAGCCATTCTGGGTGGTCTTTCAGCTAACGCAGCTGTCGCATTTGCTCCAACGCTCGTTGCCATGCTGTAATTATCAATTATCCATTATCAATTATCAATTACATGAATATGTATGACATCAAGTTATCTCCGCATTTTGTGTTATCTGAATTTACAAGGTCATCCACGGCCGCCGCCCATGGCATAGATAACACTCCCACACTTGGCTCTGTCTCCAATCTCCAGTACCTCTGCGAGAAGATCCTTGAACCGCTCCGCGCTCACGCAAATCAGCCCATCATCATCAACAGCGGCTACCGCTGCTTGCAGTTGAACAAGGCTATCGGTGGAGTCTCAACGAGCAACCACCTCAGCGGCTATGCTGCGGACATCAAGGTTCCGAACAACAAGGTCGGAGAAGAATGGTTTGACTGGATGCAGAAGAACATACCAGACTTCGACGAACTCATCCTCGAGCGCAATACTCCTTCAAGTCCGACATTCTGGATTCATGTTGCCATCCGTCAGAACGGAAACAATAGGAAGAAAGTGATTAGGAATCTCATAGCCCACCCAAGCCCTCCCGAAGGGAGGGATGTTAAATAGATTCTGAGCGGCTTTGATGTAGGGCGAAGTTTACTGAGCCGGTAGTGCCGGAATAAAACCTGAATCGCGGCTCACAAATGTTCGCCCTACAACAAAGCTATTAACCAAAAAACTAAAAAAATGACAAAAGAACAATTGCATCTGAAGCTTCTTCATCTTCACAAGAGTGCATGCATGTTGAAGGCTACATTCCAGACCTACCTTAAGGACATCGAAGAGTCGGCTGACCCAGAGCTCAGCATCGACTCATCAAACATCACCTGGTTCAACCACTACATAGACAATGTGAAAGAGCAGACATGGAATATGCTCGGCAAAGCCTGTGAGTATGAACTGGAGCCTTAAAGAAGCCTAACCCAGAAGCCTAACCAAGCCTTCCCAAAGGGAAGGATGTTTAATTGGATTGAAGGCACATCTATCTAATTATTAACCCATTAAAACCGGCTTAACCCCTCAGCCGTCAAAACATATTCTTCCTCCCAAAAATGGTACTCCTATCTTTAGTTCGCCCCCTAAGGGGGGAGTCAGAGGGGGCCAGGGGGAGGTTTGGAGGGGGTCCTATGGAAAAAATTCCCGCAATTTTAGAGAAGTACGACGGCAGTTTCCGCGTCACTCCCGAACGTCCGACAAAGCGGAACAAGGACGGAAAACATGAATTCCGCAAAGTAAGGGCTGAAATCTTCCACTGGGAAGAAACCGACTCAATGGACATCTTCATCTGCCCTCCACGAAACCCAGCCGCTGCAAGCACAAAGGTAGTGAAACGCTTTGATTGGGATGGCTCAATCAGCCGCAGCATCTACGGCAAGTACCGCATCAACATGCCATCGCAAGGCACTGACGGAAAGCCGCTCACCATCAAGCAACTCTCTGCCTACGCAGCCGAGGCACAAAGATGGATAATGGAGGATTTGAAAAAAGCCTAAGAGCCCACCCAAGAAGCCTAACCAAGCCTTGACCTACGGTCTAGCCTGCTTCCGTTCGGCAAAATGAAGCTAGCTTCATTCTGCTCTCACTTACTCGCAGCCTTCCCAAAGGGAAGGATGTTAAATTGGATTCTGAGCAGCTTTGATGTAGGGCGAAGTTTACTGAGCCGTTTCGCCGCAGAAAACCTGAATCGCGGCTCACAGATGTTCGCCCTACAACATAACCGCTCAAAACAAATCATTATTCATAAATCATAAATTCTCAAGATGATAACCTACCTACAAACAATTAAAGACACCAAGACCCGCCGCTGCGACCAAAGCAAGTGGGAGGAAATGGTGAATTCGCCACAGACTGCTGAATACATAAAGCAGTACCGAAAGACGAAGAACATTGACTGGAAGCAACGACTGCCAGCAGTCAACTTCCAGGGCTATGACCCTAAAGTCCTAAAAGGACTTGAAGGCTCACGAAAGCAAGCAGACATGCTACCTACTGGACTCTTCATGCTCGATATTGACCATACAACGAAAGATTTGAACAGTCTTTGGCTTGCCACTCAGGACTTTATAGAAAGGAACGGTGGCGACATCAATCGAGAAGTTGCACTCGTCCACATCACACCATCGGGCGAAGGACTCCGAATCGTGATGAAACCTCTTGCCGGCGGCCCTATCGCTGCCGACCAAGAGATTCTTGCAAGAGAACTTGGCGTGAAGCACGATGTATGCACAAAAGACCTCTCACGCTGGTCTTTCGTTCCACAAGCCAAAGACATCCTATTTATTAACCCTAAAATACTTTTTAGCCCCACCCCAACCCTCCCCCCAGGGGGAGGGGGAGTAAAAAATGACTCTGCGGATGTCAACCCTTACGCCAGGGCTTATGCAAACAAATCTGACTCTGCGGATGTCAACCCTTACGCCAAGGCTTATGCAAACAAATCGCAAACTGCCGACGAAAACTCCCAGTTAAATTCCATTGATAATCTCTCCCCCACTGGGGGGGGAGCCGGAGGGGGGCTATTCCCCTCAACCTACCGCGGCATCTCGTACGAAAAAATCGTTGAGGCGCTCATCCAGTACCACGGTGGCACGCCAGAAGTCGGAGAACGTCACCACACAATCATCACTCTTGCCAACGATCTCCGCTCCATCACCGACTCCAATGTCGATTGGCTCGTGTCGCTCATTCCTAACTTCGATAAGCCAGACTATGAGAAGCGCGATGCTGTCACTTGGGCAGTTCAGCACAACTCTCTTCGCAGAACTAAAGCGCTTTCTGCTGTCCTTGACTGGCTACAGAACGGAAAGGAATTTACTCCAGAACAGGCATCAGAGGAGGAAATCAATGACCTTGATGAAGAGGCAGAAGTAGGTGAGAATCGTAAAAAATCCATCTTAGATTCAATACCAAAACTCCCCGAAAAACTACCAAGGCTTGTTGAACTGCTGACATCAAAGGTCATGGACTTCCAGAAGCCTGCCCTTGCACAGATGATCTTCCCGCCGCTTGCTGCGCATGTGCCAGAAGCTTGCTTTGTTCTTGAAGAGAATAAACCCTTTGAACTTTCGCTAATGGGCATTCTTGCTGGTCAGCAGTCAGTCGGAAAGGGTGGTATTGACAAGCCTGTGGAAATCATTATGGAAGATATTGCTGCCGACGATGAGAAAGCCGAAGAGGAATGGGCTGCTTATGATGAATATGAAAACACAAAGGGTTCTAACGAAAAGGGCAAGAAAAAGCCGACAACGCCTATTAGAATCTTGGAAACAAATGCATCGTATTCTGCCATCCTCACAAGCTTCATAAACTGTGTAAAGGGAGGTTACGCAAAGAATCTGTGCTGCTTCACCAAGTGCGAAGAAATTGAGGAACTTTACGACATGGGTGTAACCAATGGAAGGCAGAAGGTTATGCAGTTGTGTAAGAAAACATACGACCGTGGCCGTATCGGTGCCAACCGCTCAACTTCGATAGCCACAAAGGGACATGCGCCACTGCGTTGGAACTGGCTCTCATCGACGACTCCAGGAAACGCAAGGAAGTTCTTTAAGAAATCATTGACCGATGGAACAGTATCACGAATAGACTTTTCGCTAATGCTGCCTCCTGCTGACCTGAAAAAGTTTGTCTATGGCGATTATGACGATGACTTCTACGATGAACTTGAGCCTTACATCAGAAATCTTCGTGACTACAGAGGACAGTGGGATAAGCGTGGACATCTTAAGCCTCTTAAGATTACGCAGCTCTTCCGAATAGATGAAGAGATGAGCGTTTACATCGATGAATACTCAAAAACGATGCCAGACGATACATGGAAGAACTTTGCTTGGCGTACAAAACTCAATGAAAAATGTCACACTTGCGTACTTTATGATTTATTAACATTTCAAACTTGTTATTGAAAAATCTTTAATATAGTTTTGAACTGGGAATAGTCCCACACAATTATTAAATTATAAAAAAATGAAAAGTAAATCCAAAGTAGCAATTTATCTCCGAGTAAGTACATCAAAGCAAGATTACGAAAGACAAGAAGCAGAACTCAAAGCCTACTGCAAAGCATTTAATCTTGAAATCAAGTACATTTTTGCAGAAAAGATAAGCGGAGCAAAGGACAACAGACCAGAGTTTATGAAACTGACAGAACTCACAAAGAGCGACATTGACGTTATTTTGGTTTGGGAGATAAGCCGTCTAGGTCGCAACACAACAACCGTCTATCAAGCGGCAAAAGATTTTGCAGAAAAGGGAATTAATGTAATTTCGCTGAAAGAGCATTTCCAAATGTTAGATGATAACGGCGAAAAGACACCTATGGCAACCATTATGTTAGCGCTTTTCGCTAGTATGGCAGAACTTGAACGAGAAACACTCATTGAACGTACGACAAGCGGTAAGCGAAACAAGATGATAGAGGGCAAAATGACCTACACAAACAAACCACCATTCGGTTACGATATGGTCAACTCTTTACTTGTAATCAATGAAGAGAAAGCCGAAATCGTAAGAGACATTTACCGCTTATATATCAAAGGGGTATCTATTAAGGAAATCTCCAAGATTTACGGCATAAGCAACATCAATAAGATACTTACCAACACTGTTTATTACGGAATCGCTCACAGCAAAACTATTAATCAAGATATAGAAGTACCGCCAATAATCAGCAAAGAAACGTACCTTATGGCACGCAAGAAAGCAGAAGAAAAGCGAGTTAAAAGGGCAAAGTACGGCTCTATAACAAACATCTTTAAGGGCAAAGTATTCTGCAAACATTGCGGGCGAGTAATCTCAAAAAGCGGGGAAAGATGGCATTGTCACTGCTTTAAGACATCAGTAAGCGAAACCACTCTCCAAGAATCGACAAAGGTAGTAATGGAAGCGTTACGAAGCGATTGGGTAAAGCATAACAACGAAGAAACCATCAAAGGCAAGATAAAGGAATACAAGAAGCAGATAAAAGAACGTAAGCAATTGCGAGATAACTTGCAGAAAGATTACGATGAACTAAAGGCTAAGATTGACATTCTTCTGGAAAACAAATTTCCATTAGATAGTATCAAGCGAGAAACAAAAGAACTTGAACGAATACAGAAGAAGATAAACGAAGCCAATGACGAAATATCATCAATCAAAGTAACTTTATCCGAATTAACTAGTTTGTTAGATATGGACGTTAAATCAAAGTTTGAGGACAACGTAAAGCAGATAGTAACGTATAGATACGATAAAACTTGGTATCATCTAATATATGAACTATACAACGGAAACACGCTCACAATAGCAGCAAAGCCACATGGAAACAAACAATATAAACTGATTGATAACATCAACAAGCCAAGCGATAACGAGCACATATAATCAATGATAAAGGGGAATAGTAACAACGCTATTCCCCTTTTCTTTTTAAGCCATTATAAGCCATAATAACAAGCCGATAATATACTTATCAAGCAATCAAATATAATGCCATAGAGAGCCATTTACGGAGCAAATAAACGATATATAAACAGAGATATAACACCAATATAAACAGCAAATAATAAAGGCATAAAGAGGGTATAATCAAAGGTAAAACCAAGCATATAAACACCTATCAATTATCATATAATAAACTGAAAAGTAAACCCTCATTAACTTACTGATAATCATATTACTTACAGATTTTGTGGTAAGGTAGGACCAACACAAAGAAAGAATAATAACGGTAAATAATAAAAAAAGATTATAAGAGAAAAAGAAAATATAGATAATAATACAATCATATATCCAATAACATCAATAACATATCATTATCTCATATCCAATAACAAGTATAAACAAATGTAACGACAGCAATCTATCATCAATACAATGTCAATCATTATATCATCAATACAATATACAATCATCTATCAACAATAAACAATCATCAATACAATATCAATTACAAATCATCATCAATCAACATAAACAGACATAACGCTAGCAATTAACAACATCTATCAACAATCAACGACAGCAATCAAGGTCAATATAACATCAACAGAAACAAACATAACGACAGCAATTAACGACAGCAATATATCATCAATAACAATACATAATCATATCATCAACCAAACAAGTATAAACGAATTTCAATGTCAACAATTAACGACAGCATAGTATATCATCAATCAACATAACCATATCATTAACCATATCATAACAACATATCAACATATCAAATAATGATAACAAGAATCTACATTTACATGACATCAAATAAAACGTCAGGATTTGACGATTACAGCGTTTTGGGATAAGTTACAAGCAAAGAATGAAAGAACGCAATCCTGACCCATTTCCAGAGCAAATAGAGGTATTACAAATTATTAAGTACAGATTGACAAACAACATCAAACTAATATAAGATGGTTACGCAATAGGTTACATTATAAGGGATGGGGGTCGATATTCTGTAAGGTTACAATGTACGAAATCCCTCGCCCCTCAATCATACAACAAAGGTGGCCTTGACCTTTTTGACCTTGACCCTCTTAACCTACAATTAAGGCAAAAGTAAACCCCTTTTAACTTATTGATTATCAATTTGTACAAATGGTTAGTGGTAAGGTAGGACCAACACAAAGAAAGAAGATAAAACGATATATAATTAAAAATATAGATATAAAAAAAGAAAATTCATAACATTATATTATCATTATTCAATCAATATCTTATCAATGATAACAGAAAGATAAAGTATAACATCATCAATGCAACAATACATCAAAATTTACAGAGATACAAGATAAATTTTAATATCATTATCTATTATACAAACATCTATCCAATATTTATCATAAAATAATCTATCCAAAACTTGTTATTTACATATTTTTTATATAAGTTTGCATAAAATAAACATCGTTAAACATCTAATAATCAACAATATAATATATTTATAACAAAATAAAATGATTAAATATTGACATTTTTTCAAAGTAATATATATTTATAGTAAAGAAAGGATAGAAAATGAAAAGAAATTTGACAGAAGAAAGAAAGAGAGAACTCCAAGCAATAGGGAAAAAGATGGGAGCATATACAGCCTTTTATAAGACATTGGGAGAGTTGGTTTACAGAAACAGCGTTAACGACCATTCCAAAGATGCAACGCTCAATAACAAGTTAGCAGAGTACAAAAAGAGATTAGGCATAATTTGGAACTTAACAGATAAAGTCATGTAATACTTTATTATCATCTATATAAGGAAAAGGGGAAACATTGTTTTTATTATCGGCAAGGGAGAGGGTATCTTATTTCGTCTCATCTTATACTCTCTCTCCCCTTTTTCCGACAACAAGAAGAGACGAAAACCAAGATAATCATTATTAAAGAAGAGACGAGATTATGAAACAAGAGATTGATTACAACTTTATACCAACACCAACAATTTTTGAGAACATACTAAGTTTTAGAACTCGCAATATACTTAACACACTATTGAACCTCCAAAGAATGTATGGAAAAGCCAACAAACTTACGATTGATGGCTATTTTTACCTACCATCTGAAGAACTGCAAAGGAGAATCCAAACCAAGAGCAAAAAGGCAATATATCCAAAATTAGATACACTGTTTTTACACGACTTATTAAGTATAAAGAGCGTAGGACAAAGCAAAGGCAAACATGTAAATTATTATAGAGTAAAGACAGAGAATTTCAAGAGATACGATAACATAAAATTTGACGAGATTGGCAACTTTAAGATAAAGGACATCAAGAGCGAAAGAGGATATAAAGTTAAATATCTGCACCCAAACTGCAAAAAATTAGTGCCTATTGAACTATTACAGAGAGAGCAAGAGATTAACGCTACAGCGTATCAACAAATCATCAAGGGGGAAATAATACCTATTACCAAAGACATATTAACCAATACTTTTGTATCAGTATTTTATCCGAACAGAGGTATCCCATTTTCTAAGTATAACGGCAATATTACACTGAAAGAATTTATTGATAATGGGGAGAATTACAAAGGCTACATTGAGCAAGCGAGAGAAGCAAAGGAAAAAGGGAATCAAACGACATATAAGACCCTTAAACAAGCAATGCCAGCCGTTACAATATCAGCAACTTTTGATGGAAAGAGAAACATTGATAACATTACTCATATTAATCATATATTATGTTTAGATATTGACGGCAAAGAGCAAACACTCTCACTCCAAGAGATAGAAGATAAACTAAAAGAGAAAGATTATATTTTCTATTTTGCAAAGTCATTTTCAAACGATGGTATTTATGCACTAGTAGAGTATCAAGAAGGGAAAGAGATTGAGGACGTTTTCAACACCATACAAACAGAACTCTCAAACGATGGCATTATATTAGATAAGCACTGCAAGGATATAACAAGATTGAGAATACAGAGTTATGACGATACCCCATATTATAACGACAAAGCAATAAAGTACACAAACACGCTTAACAAAGCATATAAGGAGAGCGAACCAACAACTCCAAGCAAAGAAGAACGTATCGGAATCTCGACAACCTCAAACGTAAATAACAACGTATCAACAGAGGAATTTAACGAGCAAATAGAGTACATGGAAAAGTTATCTCAATACTGCAAACAAAATCACGTTACCATTACACGAAACCATGACGAAACACTATTTATAAGCAGAACACTAGCAGCGACATTTGGCGAGATTGGAAAGAGGTGGTTAGTTACCATACATAAAGAGCAAGATTACAGCAAAGGAAAGTATATAATAAACGATAGTGATAAGATTAGCAAACTATATGAAAGCGACTTAAAGAATTTCAAACCATCTAATCAATTTGAAGCGATAAAGAATCATATAGAACGTAATTGTAATTTACACTATATTAACGGAGAATTTCAACATTTGAAAGAGTACAGAAAAGCAATATAAGAGAGAAAATAATAACTTCAAAAACCAGTAAAAGAAATGAACCAAAAAGAAAAAAACAACTACACAAAAAAGGTATTAAAACTATATACCGACCAATTAATCGGGAGAAGGTTATTATCATACTTTAACGAGTATATAACAACCATAACAAAGGAGTACATCAACGAGCCAACAGACAAGTTATTGAATCAACTCAAAGAGTATTGTATAACTGAACATTTGACACCAAACGAAAAGTATGGAGTGGCGATGATTATCAGATACAGCAACGAAATTAACGACATCATAACAAGAGAAAACAATGGCAAAGATAATATCAATTAATCAAGCATACAGAGGAAGCAAACAAGCACCCGATTACATGCAACTGCAAACATTAAATTTGCTTTACGAATGGCAGCATTACAAGCATAATGCACCATCATTCAAGAATGTAAGTTTAGAGCAATACATCAAACGAAAATATGGTTTTACTGCAAACGATTGTTATCTCAACTATAACCAAATAAGGGCAAATATTGATAACCAAATTAACAGAGTTAAAGCGATGTAAATATTATGGCAAAGAACAAACGAAAATACATATACATTCCAATCATTTTATTATTTATGGGCTGGCTTTACTACACAACAAACACCCTAAAACAATATAGCGATAATTTAGACAAAGTTATACAGCAAACCAAAGTAACATCAAGCGATACGATAAACATTGATACCACGAAAATAAAGTATATAAATACAGATAACAATGAAGAAAACAAAGGTACAAAAGAGAGAAAAAGAAACCAATAAACCATTATACGATTTTACAGATATTATCCAATATAGAGACGGAGATTTCCACATCATCAACAAAGAATTTTTTTACCTATCATAATAACGAATAAACGATAATATAAACAATGATAACAGCAACAATAGAAAGCATAATATTAACAGCGTTTTACGCTTTTGGAATCACACTAATAAGCAAAGATAAAGAATTAAATTAAAGAGTATGAATACAATTATTAACGATTATCTACAAAGGGATGTAGAGGAACTTATCAAGGCAATCAATGAAAACGAAATACTAAAGGAAATCACAATCAATACAACTTTTGAAACGTTAGGAGATTTTGCAAGTTATTGGGAAAAACACCTTGATAAACGAAAGAGGAGCAATAAAGATAATTTAACCTTTGAATACCGATAAACAGACATGAAAGAAGAACTTAACAGAGAATTAGAACAACTGCAAAGGCAATATCATGACCTCAACGAAAAGATGATATTGGGAACGATAGACCCAATAGAATTTCACAACCTAATACAACTTAATGAAGAAAGACAAAGGGTAATATATAATCAATTAGAGGAGATTGAACAACAAGAGCAACAAATCCCCATTACAAGCCAAAATCTTAAACATAAAATAAAATTATAAATCAAATTAAAAGATGGCAAAAACAATTAAGACAGCAGACAAAGCAAAGGAACAAGAGCAAGCAATCAACGGCGTATCATACGGCAAAGAATTTGCTTATTTAACAACAATTAACGAATTTAAGGAAAGAGCAGATTATTACGAAAGACTCTACAAGCAAGAGCAAAAAAGACTATTTCATTTTATAGCATTTATCTCAAATTTGGCTAACCCTATTCCTGACAAAGCAACACTTTTGAGAACCTATTTTCTAACACCAACAGAGATTGAAAGCGAAAAGATTAAACATAACATTAAATCATAAAATCAAAGTAAATGAAACAAGATACAGATTTAAAAGCATATCTCCTAATGTTAAAGGGTATCAGCAAACAAAACGAAAAAGACATAAACAAAGACAATATCAAAATTAACAATAATCTAACTAAAAAATACAAGTAATATGCAATCAACTAATAAACTAATAGTAGAGACCAAGGGAAAGAAAGTAACCATTTACAGCAAGGAGATTATTAACAAGATATACAGCGATATATCATATTTTGCTTTTAGATACAACAACTCACAAGCAAGCGAAATCCCTACAGACAAGTATAAGGTAACATTAAACGACTTTATCAAGATTAAAGAGTCAAAAGGAGATATTGGGCTATGGTACAGAACGCTATTAAATGACATCAAGGAGAGCAACCAAACAGCAACAAGATTCGGGTCATTTCTCAACCCACAATCCAAGCAGAAAACAACGCTAACATATCAAGCAATCCAACCATTAAAAGATGTTTATTACCTATTAAATGGTATTGATGAAACTTATATTACAAGCGAGATTTTCAAATTTAAGCATGAAGAACTTACAGACCAAATCAATCCATTTTCCCACGATGGCAATCAGTTATATCTGAAAGATAAAGAAACGATTATCAAACGTATAAAGGAGAAAGAAAGCGTAACAATCAGTAAAGACAAATGGGAGTATTTTTGCGAGTTATTCAAGGTCACAAACTTTATTGGCAACGTACAAATCAAGGAAGCAATAAGCAATCAAAATGCACTTATAGACCACATCAACGAGAACAACGAAAACATATCAAATTTAATCCATTGGGATATAAAGAAATTACGCTCATTGATAAGAGATAAAAAGGCATTAGAAAGAGAGTTATGGGTGGAACATATCGGAGATATAGCGCACGAATTAGGACAGAATGCAGAGCAATTAGTGCAAAGTAACATGGATATATATAACAAAGCGAGAGATAACTTTAAGGCATTTATTAACTTTACCGACAATATCGGAAATAAAGCGTATAACCAAACCTTAACAATTTGGAAAGATGGCATTATAACCATTGACGATAACAACGTCTTAACCATCAACGAAAAGGAAAGAGAAAAGGTATTAAAGGAGCATTTTAACTATTACGAATACGATTACCCCAACCTATCCGAGGAACGAATTAAAAACGCTTTTGAAGAGGTAAACCAAGGCATAGAGAATGAAAAGAAAATAGAGGATATTATGGACATTATTAACGGACATATAAGCCCTTTAAGACATTAAAACATCAAGACATGAAAAAGGAATATATAAAGCCAGAAATAAAGGTCATACAATTACCAAATTTTCCCCTACTCACTGCAAGCCATAATTACGGAATGGGTGGCGGCAATAATGACATAAACGACCAAATCGGGGGAATTGACGAAGAAGACGAAGATTTTGAGATGGGATAAATACTACATTTATATATCTATATGAAAAGAGAGTAGCGGCAACGCTAAAAGACTACAACCATAATTTAATTATGGGGTAAGAGGGAATAGGCAAAAACAAACCTATTCCCTTTTTTATTACCCATATTTGCCATATAAAAGCCCCTACAGAGCGTTAAAAGATAATCAACGCTACAACGTACTATATAAGCAATTAAAGCCAAATACATCAATTTCCAGAGAGTTAGTGACCTTATTATTTGCTCAATATCGGGCTTTTATATACTTTTGCCAGCGTAGAGAGCACAAGTAAGACGTTATTGAAATCAAGAAGATAATTGTTCTCTATATCGCTAATGGCGGTAAGTGGGAAGAGGAATTTGAGCCTTTCTGTTGGTGGTGCTTCTACTATTCAATGTGGGTAAAGATGAGCCTCTTCTACGAAAAGGCATCTGTAGAGTTCCTCGAAGAAGGAGTAATTTCTGATTTTGAAATCAGTTCTCCGCTTGAAATTCTTGATGACAAATTCACGCGAGAAGAATTCTATAACGCATTAAAAAAGGTAGGTCACAAATCTAACCCTGCAAATGCTCTATCAAGATTCAAGAGCAGAGGGCAGATTAGGAAGGTGAGCAAGAATGTTTTCGAAAAAACTCACTCACTCATTCACTCACTCACTCAAAAATAATATACACAGACACTATCTCAACAAAGTGTGATAAAAGAAAGGCGAGGAATCCCAATTATATTCAGATTGGAATTCCCCGCTTAGTTTTTAAGGGATATAAAACTTATAAAGAGTTAACATTACATTGGAGGACGTCCACCGCCAAAGCCTGCTCCCGGACCATTCCACTGGCGACCGCCTCCTGGCATTCCGCCGCCGAAGCCACCAGGGCCGCCCATTCCGCGACCGTTCTTGCCTCCGAAAGCGTTGAAGCGATATGCGACATGCAGCATCGCGTAAGAAACTACGTTATTATTGCGACTTTCACTCTGCTGGATTGCTGAGATTGTACGAGAGAGATTGCTCTGCTGATGGAGAATGTCATAGAACTGGAGAGAAACCACGAGTGGCTTGCCCTTGAGGAATGACTGAGAGATTTGTGCGTTCCAAAGAAGTTCGCTTGTGTTTGCTTCCTTGCTGAGATAACCTAGACGCATGAGTTCGTGCATGTTTGTAGAAAGAGAAGTACCCCAAGGAGTTGTGATCTGGATGCTACCACCGAAGCGCCAATCCTTGGTATCACGGTCATTATTGCTCTGGAGCTCATTGCGAACACGCTCGTAACGAAGAGATCCGTCGAGCTCAATTTCAAGCCAGTCGTTGCGGAATCCGATACCAAGACGCTCCTGAATGCTTGCAGTCTTTGCAGTATTCTTAACAGAACTTGCATTTCTGTCAACCTGCAAATAGCTCACATTGTTTCTATAGCTAAAGTCTGTATTTGTTCTTGTGAACCAAACACCAGCTGAATCGATTGAAGTGTTATAGCCAAAACCAGCATCAAAATTCCAGTTACCATCAATATTTTCTGGTCTTGTAGTACGTCCACCGGTTTTCTCATCATAAGTTACCATATTGCTGATGGAATTCTTAGTGGTAGAGAATCGTACGTTAGCCATGATGTTCTGCTGATGACTGCTTATGTAATTGTTGTAGTAAGCATTCATATTCTGTGTGAACGAAGGCTTCAAACCAGGGTTACCCTTTGTGATATTAAGTGGATTTGAGTCATCCGTAATATCAAGAAGGTTGTTAATGGATGGCTGTGAAGTATTTGCACGATATTGGGCACGCAAACGATGCTGCTGAGAGAAATTGTAGCGGAAATCAAGAGTTGGAGAGAAATTGAATACGCTACGAGTAGTGTCAACCTTTACGCCCTGATAGTCCTGAATAAACTTAGAAGACTGTGGCTGGAACATCATGCCGGCATTGAGCTGATACTTATCGCGAATCATGCGGAATGTCACGTTGATATCGTTCGTATAAGTAGTATATTCAGAATAACGGCTGAGGTTCTGGTCACGATAATTCTGATAGTTAGGAATTGCACCGAGATAATCATCCCACTGACGATAGCGAGGTGTTACGTCATAGAAATTGAGTCCAGGAATTTTTGAGAATTCATAAGTAGCACGGTCACTCTTATTGAAATCATAAGCATAACGATAAGAGAACTGAATGTATGTGCGTGGGAAGATTGGTTCGCTATAGGTTACTTGTGCGCTATAGTTGTAGCGTGTAGAAGGCGTTGTGTTATATCGATAAGTGTGATAAGTAGAGTCATTGCCCTGAGTATCCTTCACCTGATAGAGATGCACCTCGTTTGCAGTCATCTGCTGAGACTCAGAATCCGTCATACCTGCATTAAGTTGCAAAGTAACATTTCTTCCGCTTTCGCTAAGACGCTGGTTAATCTGGAACATACCGCGAAGGTTTGTATTCTCAGAATAACTGAGACCACGATCTTCCTGCTTGTTCACGAAATTAGAAGCAACTCCGTCAAGAGATTTTTCATTGAAAGTTTCAGATTCATTGAAACTTTTTCCGTCGTTTGTAGAATAAGAAAGAGAAGGGCGGAACATGATGTTAGTATTCTCCCATGGAGTCCATTCCAAACGCAACTGACCGTTCCAAGAGTTAGAACGAGAGAAGTTCTTTCGGCTTGAATCAGTAAACTTACCATTCTGAACCATGAAGTTCTCTGACCAACTCTCAGTACGAGTATCGCCATTGTTATGATTCCAACGAACAGAAGCATCCATCTTGAATTTCTTCACATCAAGATTGTAGTTAAAGCCCACCATCTTGGAGATGTTGTCGCCAGAGCCTCCACCGCCCCAGCCACGGCCACCGCCGCCTCCTGGGAATCCACGGTCATTAGTATTGTTGGCGCTTGCCATACCCATAAGTTTCTGAGAATCTTGGAAATAGCCGCCAAAAACACGTTCTGCAAAGCGCTTCTCCGTACCAATACCAAGGTCAGCATTGATCATCGTACCTTTATTCATACCTGGTTTGATACCGAAGTCAAGCACGGTTTCTTCTTCACCGTCCTCAATACCGGTCACGCGGGCAAGGTCACTCTTCTGATCGTAAGTCTTGATTTTATCAATTATAGATGTAGGGAGGTTCTTGAGAGCAGTTTTTGTATCACCTGTCATGAACTCCTTACCATCTACAAGAATTTTCTTTACTGTCTTACCGTTGATCTTCACTCCACCGTCATCGTCAATCTCTGCACCAGGAAGTTTTGCTACGAGTTCCTCTATCACACTACCTTCCGGAGTGCGGAACTGCGATGCATTGAACACAACAGTATCAGCCTTAACCATAACGCGAGGAGCCATAGCCTTCACCACAACCTCCTGCATGTCATAGTCTCGCCAGATTGATTCATTGGCATAAGCAATTGAGTCTCGCACGAATTTCGCGCGAGACTCGATACTATCTTCCTTTACTTTTTTAAGCGAGTCGGTTACAGATAGAGCTTTTGTCTTCACAGAGTCAGCAATCTGCGAGCCTGAAGTCGCAACTGAAATGTTGCTTACCTCAGCCTGTGCCGACACTTTTAAGACTGCAATAGCAGCCACAAACAACATAATTAACCTTTTCATAACATTTATTTGACCAAATAGTAAAAAGAAAGTAAAAGCCGCAAATGTTAAAAAGTATTATTTTTTATAACATTTCGCAGCTTATCCTTCCCCTTACTATTATATTTTGACTTAAGATTTCATGAAAGCAAATCCTACAGCCGCAATCAGGCAGATAAAGGAGGCTATATGATTCCAATGAAGACTTTCTCCCTTGAACATCAACATAGCCACAATCGTAAACACCGTAAGCGAGATTACTTCCTGTATGATTTTCAACTGAAAAAGGGTGAAAGGCCCGCCATTACCGACAAAGCCAATTTTGTTACTCGGTACCTGGAGACAGTACTCAAAAAATGCGACACCCCAAGAGAACAGAATTACTCCTATAAGCGGCCAACTGTCAGAGATCTTCATTTCGCTGAGTTTAAGATGTCCGTACCACGCCAGCGTCATGAACACATTAGAGCCGATGAGAAGCAGTATCGTATAGATTGCGTTCATTTATTGTTCTTTCTTCTTATATATAATATTGTTCGCGCCCGAGGTAATCTTCAGACGCTCACGATTTTCCTTCATGAACGAGTCGATATGGCGCACGCGCTTTGGCTCAAGAATCTCGTCAACTGCGATAAGGATTCCAGTCTCCTCAACATCACCAAAACCATCGTTGATGGCTGTTCCGAACATCTTCATAGTAGGAGAAAGTCCCATGTATGCATTGACGAGTGGCGGAATATTGTAGCCCATACCGCGAACAGCTCCGTTCAGAATCTTATAGTCTTCCTTGAAATCGCGACCAGAGAAGATTTCGGCCAGATCTTCCTCATCAGCCTCCAGCTTCAGCGGATTCATCGGAATAACGAGATTGTCATCATCATGGAAATGCTTCTTCAGGAAGTAAAGTATCATATCGCGACCAAGACGAATGTAAGAAGGATACATCGTCATCTTGCCGAAGAAGTACTTCACATTTGGCTTTATGACTGTCAACGCACCAAGGCCGTCCCAAAGATTGTCAAGTGCGAAAAGGCTCTTGGCTCCCATCTTACTGCTCTGATACTCAAGAGTCACGAATGAACGTCCGAGCTCTATGGTATAAGGCATATAGTCGCTAATGAACTTCTCTGAGAACTTAAACATGTGGCTTGTAGCCAGAATAGGTTGCCCTTCCTTGTCGTACTCAACATCAGTACCGAGAATATAGCGATAACCGCCTATGATTTCCTCAGCTTCAGGATTCCAGACAATAAGCTGCTTGTAGCAGTTTTCACAAGTGTCGAACTCATCAAGATCAAGTTCTTTTCCTGTGCCACCACCAGCTTCACGGAAAACGATCTCACGCAAACGACCAATCTCGCGAACCACATTCGGAGAGTCATGATGAGTAACGATGTAAATCTCGTTATGACTTTTATTAGTCAGTCGAAGCTGTTTATCAGGAGTCAGCTCTGATTTGAGTACCTCTTTATCTATCGGGGCTATAATCGGTTGTTCCATTTTGTAAATTATTCAAACAAATGTTTGATTGCTTAAGTAATATTTCTTATTCTGCAAGTTCGTAAACTTTTCCTCTAACATACTGAGCCCACTCTGCAGCAGACTTTGACTTATCGAATGTCTGCCAAGGAATTGGTTGTCCGATGGTGATTTCAAAAGTCTTGTGGACATTCTTGTACATTTCGTCAACAAGGAAAAGCATTGCAGGATTAAAGTTGAGTTTCAACGCCTTTGCTATATTGGCTATACGATAGAACTTGTCCGAATTCTGACCGGAGAAATGGATTGGCACAACATCACGCTTTGTCTGAACACTCTTATTGACAAAGGTTTTCGTCCATGGAAGATCCTGTATCTTGCCACCTATCTTACGCGAACAAAGTCCGGCAGGAAACATCAGAACATGATTGTCGCTCTTGAAACACTCATTCACCATTCGCGGGAAATCACGACTTTGGTTGCCTGTCTTGTTAATTGGAACACAAAGCGGTGCAAGCCCAGGAAGGTTCATTAGGAGATCGTTTACCAAATAGCGGAAACGGCTGTCGTAGCGTTTGCCAATGATGGAGCCAAGAGCAACGCCATCAGCTCCGCCAAGAGGATGGTTACTGACAAAAGTATAAAGGCTGCCATCAGAATCGTCAGGGAAATTTTCGGCACCTTTTATGACAAGATTGGAATCGAGATAACGCACGCATTCTTCAAGCCAAGGAGTGCCAACAAGGTGACGACTCTCCCAGAGATACTTGTTCACCTCGTCCTCATGAATCACTTTGATAAGCCAGTTTACGAGAAAAGACGGTACAAACTTAGCTTTAGCTCCCATCTTATCCTGTAAAATCTTTCGTATGTCAATGGTTTTCTCGGAAAGTTCCATTGTTTTAGAATGTCAGTTTAGTAATTATTTGTTAAGCATGTATAATTGGATGAAATATACCAAAATACGCGGCAAAATTACAATAATTATTTGTTAATACGCAAATTATAACACAAAAATTATGTTTTACCCACATATTTAACATATAAAATGCATTATTAAATCACGAATTCAGGAAAAAAAATAACTTTGCGCTCAAATTTCAATCATAATCCGAATCTAAAGATGGACGCTCTCTCACTCATCAACAAATATTATTCAGACAACGAAGATCTACGTCAGCTACTAATACGACACAGCGAAGATGTTGCAAGAAAAGCTCTGGAAATAGCAGAAAATCACCCAGAGCTGAACATAGACAAGCAGTTTGTCTATGACGCTGCCATGCTACATGACATCGGCATCTTCATGACTGACGCTCCTGGCATATATTGCCATGGAGACAAGCCTTATATCTGTCACGGCACTCTTGGCGCAGAACTCCTTAGAAAAGAAGGACTTACGAAGCACGCACGAGTAGCAGAACGCCACACTGGTGCAGGAATTACGGCGATGGAAATTAAAGAACAACAGCTGCCTTTGCCAGAGAAAGACCTGCTGCCGGAAACCACGGAAGAGAAGCTGATTTGCTTTGCAGACAAATTCTTTTCAAAATCACATCCTGAAAAAGAAAAAACGCTTGAAGGCGCACGACGTTCTTTGCAGAAATTCGGTGGCGGCACAATCAAGCGTTTTGAAGAAATGATAAACTTGTTCTTACCCTTATCTGAATAAAGAGAAATTAACGCTTCCATAAGCTCTATGCTCAACAAAGCGAGGGTGGTCAGTAAAGCTATTTGTCTTACCATGTTCAAAGACAAAGATTCCATCCTCGGTAAGCAGGTCGTTGTCCAGCACGAGATCAGGAATGGAGGCAAGATTCTCCAGTGCATACGGCGGATCAGCAAAAATAAAGTCGAACTTCAAGTGACAGCTTTTCAGGAATTTAAAAACGTCACCCTGGATAAGATTGCAACGCTTATCACCAAGTTTCTCAAGGCATTGACGAATGAAGCGCGCATGATCGCGGTCTTTCTCCACACTTACCACCTGCTGACAACCTCTTGAAAGCAGTTCTAAAGAAATACTTCCCGTACCAGCAAAAAGATCCAGAGCCACTGCATCTTCAAAATCCACATAGCTCCTCACCACATTAAAGATATTCTCTTTGGCAAAATCCGTAGTTGGACGTGCCTTGAAAGTACGCGGAACATCAAAATGCCTACCCTTATATTCTCCTGTTATTATTCGCATATTTCGATTTATTCAATAGTCAACAAGTAAAGATTCTCCTTAAAATCAGCAGGATAAATCACACATTAGACAGTCACATTCTTAACGAATTCGGAGAGCAAATCCTTGAGTTCGTCCTTGAAAGCAACATCTCCTTCAAGAATTATCTCATCCTTCAACTGGCTATAATTCAGCTGTTTATAAACACTCAACAGAAGGAAAACGCAGTTTTGCGCCTCATTAGCCTCAAACTCATTGAAGAACGCCAATCTACCCTGCTTGAAAGCATAGGCGTACATTGTCTTGTCATAGAAGAACGCATAAAGCGTTTTTTCCTTATAATCAGAGACTTTCGCTTCACCGAACTTCTCTGTCAGAATGTGTTTGATTTCAAATTGCTGAAAATTGTCCTCAATAACAGTCATCAGGTCCTTACTGACCGAGAAAAGCACAGAAACATTGAACTCAGAGAATTCGTTTTTCAACACAACAATCTCTTCGCCTTCATTAGTAACAGTAAGTTTATAAAGCTGCTCAGGATTCTCTTCTTCAAGCTGATTTTCAGGCATCAACACCACAGGAGTGTCAACATAGACCACAACCTCATCTGCACTTGCGTCATATTCTTTCAACGCTTCGCGCATGTTAGCAGCGACACTCACACCTACAGCTTGCTTAAATTCCTTTCCAAGAGTGGGGAAAACAAACTCGTCTTTTGTTATTTTTATTATCATTGTTTCGTTATTCTTCAGCGACTTCAATCTTGCAATCAGAATCGGCTATCAGATTTTCATCTATAATAATCTCACCAACAGAATCAACCTTTATGCTTCCGTGGTGCGGATTCTTTATGCTAACAGCATGACCTTTGATAGTAGCATTTACATTAGAATATTCAAAAGCAAGGTCTGCATTATCACCCATTGTACAATCCTCAAGAACAAGGCCTTCTGCATAGCAGAGTGGCTGAGTTCCTTCTATATGACAGCGTACCAACTTAAGATTGCGAGAGTGCCATGCAAGGAATTCACCTTTTATGGTAGAATCATAAACGGTACAGTTGTCCGACTCCCAGAAAGCGTCTTTAGTTTCTATAACTGCGTTTCGAACAACGACGTTCTTGGCATATTGAAAGATATACTTTCCTTTGCAATTGAAATTGCTTATTTCTACATTCTCACAATGCATGAAAGGATAAATGCCATTTTCCATTTCGCAGTCGCTCATCTTTACGCCACGGCAATGCCAGAGAGTTTCCTGACCGTCAGTAAACTTCACTCGTTCAAGGGTTATATCATCAACCTCACGCAACAGTTTCGGACCATCAACGACGCAATCTTTCATGACAACATTCTTAGAATACCAGAGAGATGCTCTACTTGGTTCAGCAATCGTACAGTTCTCCATTTCCAATCCGTCAATGCGCCAAAGGACATAATTTCCTTCAAAACGACAGTTACGTGTTACTATATTTGTGCACTCCTTCAATCCAGACTCTCCTTCATGTATTACAACATTTTCAAGTTGAAGGTCATGCGAAGCATATAGCGGACGTTCTCCACCAAATTCCTGATCTTTTATCGTCTTCATCAATATTTCTTTTTTAGGGTAATCACATTATAATTTGTGCAAAGATAACATTTTTTCAGGATTACTGCAAATCTTCTTTTCCAGCACATAAAGATACATCAAGAATATCAAACTAAATAGAAAAACTTTCAAAAAAGTCAAGAAACACAATTTCTATAAAAATAAAAATTTGTATTTTTGCACAAAATTTGTAAACATACATTAATTTAGGATTATAGATTTACATCTTCAATAACACAAAACATTAATTTTACAGAATGGAACTTAATCTCCTTACAGCTATATCGCCGATTGATGGCAGATATAGAAGCAAAACGGAAAAATTGTCTGAATATTTCTCTGAGTATGCCCTCGTACGTTACAGAGTCAGAGTAGAGATAGAGTACTTCATCACTCTCGCAGAACTTCCTCTACCACAGCTTGTAGGCGTGAAGGAAGCTGTTAGTGGTGGATACGAGACACTTCGTGACATTTATCGTAACTTCACTGTGGCTGATGCTCAGCGCGTGAAAGACATTGAAAGCATTACAAACCACGACGTAAAGGCTGTAGAATACTTTATCAAGGAGAAGTTTGACGCTATCGGTGGACTCGACAAATACAAGGAATTCGTACATTTCGGCCTTACTTCACAGGACATCAACAATACAAGTGTGCCTCTCTCTGTAAAGGAGGCTATCAACGAAACTTTCGTTCCACTTCTTCAGGAGCTTATCGATCAGCTCTCTGCTTATGCTGAGGAATGGAAGAATGTTTCTATGCTCGCAAAGACTCACGGTCAGCCAGCATCCCCTACCCGACTCGGCAAGGAGATCATGGTTTATGTTTATCGTCTCAACGAGCAGCTTGCAACTCTCAAGGCATGCAAATACACCGCTAAGTTCGGTGGTGCAACAGGTAACTACAACGCCCACAACGTAGCTTATCCTGCATATGATTGGAAGGCTTTCGGAAACAAGTTCGTAAGCGAGAAACTTGGTCTTGAGCGTGAGCAATATACAACTCAGATTTCAAACTACGACCATCTCGCTTCTATATTTGATGCTCTCCGTCGTATCGGCACTATCATCATCGACCTTGACCGTGACTTCTGGATGTACATCTCAATGGAATACTTCAAGCAGAAGATCAAGAAGGGCGAAGTTGGTTCAAGCGCTATGCCTCACAAGGTCAACCCAATCGACTTCGAGAACTCGGAAGGAAACCTCGGCATTGCAGGTGCTCTCCTTGAGTTCCTCTCTCGCAAGCTTCCTATCAGCCGCTTGCAGCGTGACCTTACAGACTCAACTGTACTTCGTAACATAGGTACTCCTCTCGGACACATGCTCATCGCTATGCAGAGTACTCTCAAAGGTCTCCGCAAGCTTATTCTCAACGAGCAGGCTCTCTTTGACGATCTTGACAACACATGGGCTGTCGTAGCAGAAGCAATCCAGACTATTCTTCGTCGTGAGGCTTATCCAAATCCATACGAAGCGCTCAAGGCTCTCACACGCACTAATACAAAGATGACTCCAGAGATTATCCACGAGTTCATTGAAACTCTTGAAGTTTCTGAAAGCGTGAAGGAAGAGCTCCGCGTCATTACTCCACACAACTATACAGGAGTATAAAAACTTAGCATAAATAGCCTTAAGAATCTTAACAATTTTAATCATTACGTTCAATAATCATTAAGAGAATTAAGCATCTTAGGAAAGAGAATAATAAAAACTAAAACGAATCTACAAACTAACAAAATCATGTCAGAAGAAATGAATTTTGAGTTCAATCATCATCTGGAAGGTGGTGACGAACAGCGCAACAACGAAAGCCGTGAAGGCCGCGAAGAGAACAACTCAGGATACAAGCCACAGCGCCAGCGCATCCGCACACAGCGTCCTGCAGGTAGCAGCTTTGGTGGAGGTTACCAGCGCGGTGGTGGTTACAACAACGGTGGTTATCAGCAGCGTCCTCGTTACAACAACAATGACGAAGGCGGCTACCAGCAGCGTCCTCGCTACAATGGTGGCTACAACAACGATGGTGGTTATCAGCAGCGTCCTCGTTACAACGGCGGCTTTGACCAGAACAACGAAGAAGGCTTCAACAACGAAGGCGGATATCAGCAGCGCGGTGGTTACAACAACCGTCAGGGCGGATATCAGCAGCGCGGTGGTTACGGCCAGCAGCGCGGAGGCTATAATAATGGTGGCGGCTACGGCAACAATCGCGGTGGCGGCTACGGCAATAATCGTGGTGGCGGCTACGGCAACAACCGCGGTGGCGGCTACAACAACGGTGGTGGTTATGGTCGTCCACAGCAGCGTGGCGGCTACAACAACGGAGGCGGCTACGGTCGCCCACAGCAGCGCGGCGGCTTTGGCGGCGGTCGTCCTGGTTATGATCCAAATGCAAAGTATTCTTTCAAGAAGCGCATTGAATATAAGGAGGCAAACATCGATCCAAATGCACCAATCCGTTTGAACAAGTTCCTCGCTAACGCAGGCGTTTGCTCTCGTCGTGAGGCTGACGACTTCATCCAGGCAGGTGTTGTTAAGGTAAACGGTGAAGTTGTAACAGAGCTCGGAACAAAGGTTCTTCGCACAGATACAATCCTCTTCCACGATCAGAACATCTCTCTTGAGAAGAAGGTCTATGTGCTCCTCAACAAGCCAAAGGATACTGTTACTACTTCCGACGACCCTCAGAACCGCAAGACTGTTATGCAGCTCGTTGAAGGTGCTTGCCCAGAGCGTATCTATCCTGTAGGACGTCTCGACCGCAACACTACTGGTGTTCTTCTCCTTACAAACGATGGTGACCTCGCTTCAAAACTTACTCACCCTAAGTTCCTCAAGAAGAAGGTTTACCATGTGCAGCTTGACAAGAATGTAACAGCAGCCGATATGCAGCAGATTGCTGATGGCATTCAGCTTGAAGATGGTGAAATCCATGCAGATGCTATCGAATATGCTCACCCAACAGACAAGAAGCAGGTAGGCATTGAGATTCACTCTGGTCGTAACCGTATCGTTCGTCGTATCTTCGAGCACCTCGGTTACCGCGTAATCAAGCTCGACCGCGTTCTCTTCGCAGGTCTTACAAAGAAGAATCTCCGCCGCGGTGACTGGCGTTTCCTCACAGAGAAGGAAGTTGACATGCTCCGTATGGGTGCGTTTGAATAAAAATAAAACCAACACATGAAAAGAACAAAGATTGTTGAAGCTCTTGCTTCAGAAGGATGCGGACAGGACATCACCGTAATGGGATGGGTTCGTACTCACCGTAGTTCAAAGGCTGTTGATTTCATTCAGCTTAACGACGGTTCTACTATAAAGAACATCCAGGTGGTTATCGAGCCACAGAAGTTTGACGCAGAAATGCTCAAGCAGATCACTACAGGTTCTTGTATCTCTGCCACTGGTAAGCTCGTTGCTAGCCAGGGTTCTGGTCAGGCTGTTGAGATTCAGGGCGAAAGCATCGAACTCTTCGGCGGTTGCGGCAACGACTATCCAATGCAGAAGAAGGGTCAGAGCTTCGAGTATATGCGTCAGCACGCTCACATGCGTCTCCGCACAAATACTTTTGGAGCTGTGATGCGCATTCGTCATAACATGGCAATGGCTATCCACACTTACTTCCATGAGCATGGCTACTTCTACTTCCACACTCCACTCATCACTGCAAGTGACTGCGAGGGTGCTGGCCAGATGTTCCAGGTAACAACAAAGAACCTCTACGATCTCAAGAAGGACGAGAATGGTTCTATCATTTATGATGATGACTTCTTCGGCAAGCAAACTTCGCTTACTGTATCTGGTCAGCTTGAGGGTGAGCTTGGTGCTACTGCTCTCGGTCAGATTTACACATTCGGTCCTACATTCCGCGCAGAGAATTCAAACACTCCACGCCACCTGGCAGAGTTCTGGATGGTTGAGCCAGAGGCTTGCTTCATCGACCTCACAGACCTTATGGATCTTGAGGAAGACTTCATCAAGTATTGCGTACGCTGGGCACTTGACAACTGTAAGGAAGACCTTGAATTCCTCAACAAGATGATTGACAAGACTCTCCTTGAGCGTCTTAACTCAGTGGTTAACACAGAGTTCGTTCGTCTTCCATACACAGAAGGTATCAAGATTCTTCAGGAAGCTATCGCAAAGGGCAAGAAGTTTGAGTTCCCATGTAACTGGGGCGATGACCTCGCTTCTGAGCATGAGCGTTACCTCGTAGAAGAACACTTCCAGAAGCCAGTCATCATGACAAACTATCCTAAGAAGATCAAGGCATTCTACATGAAGATTGATGCAGAGAAGCCTGTTCTCAACGGTGAGGAAATGGAAGAAACTGTTCAGGGTACAGACGTGCTCTTCCCAGCAATCGGCGAAATTATCGGAGGTTCTGTTCGTGAAGAGAACTATGACAAGCTCGTGAACGAAATCCAGGAGCGCAACATCCCTATGAAGGATATGTGGTGGTATCTTGACACTCGTAAGTTCGGTTCTTGTCCTCACGGTGGTTTCGGTCTCGGTTTCGAGCGTCTCATCCTCTTCGTAACTGGTATGCAGAACATCCGTGACGTGATTCCATTCCCACGTACTCCAAAGACTGCAGAATTCTAATTTTGATATTAACAACACAAATGCCGCAACATCACTTTTCTATAAGAGAAGTATGTTGCGGTATTATTTTTCAACAAAGTGTGCGTTATTACAAAAAAAGTATAACACAAATATGTATAACACTAAAATGTATAACGCAAAAGAAACTGCCCAAGCATAACATATGTTTTTGCTAGGGCAGTTTCTTTATTTTACTTATCTAAGAAATAAAAACTTCTGTAGAGATTATAAAACATTATTTCTTGAACTTAGGATCGTTCTCAATAAGCCATTCGCCGATCTGTACAGCGTTGAGAGCAGCACCCTTGCGAATCTGGTCGCCAGAAAGCCAGAATGTCAAGCCATTAGGATCAGAGAGGTCCTTGCGAACACGACCAACATAAACATCGTCCTTGCCTGCTGTCTCGAGTGGCATTGGATAAACGAGGTTTGAAGGATCGTCCTGAAGTGTGCAGCCAGGAGCAGCAGCGATAGCCTTCTGTGCATCTTCTACTGAGATTGGCTCTTCTGTCTCAATCCAAACTGACTCTGAGTGAGAACGGAGTGAAGAAACACGCACACACATTGCAGAGCACTTTGCGTCTGTATGCATGATCTTCTGTGTCTCATTGAACATCTTCATTTCTTCCTTAGTATAGCCGTTTGGCTGGAAAACATCAATCTGAGGAATAACATTGTAAGCGAGCTGATGAGCAAACTTCTTGATAGTAACAGGAGCACCATTGAGGATTTCCTTGTACTGCTGCTGAAGTTCTGCCATAGCAGCGGCACCAGCACCTGATGCGCTCTGGTAAGAAGCAACGTGGATGCGCTTGATATGAGAGAGAGCCTCGAGCGGCTTGAGTACGACAACCATCATGATTGTTGTACAGTTAGGGTTTGCAATGATGTTGCGTGGACGATCGAGAGCATCCTCAGCGTTACACTCTGGCACTACCAACGGTACATCATTCTCCATGCGGAAGGCAGAAGAGTTGTCAATCATTACTGCGCCGTACTTAGTGATATCCTCGCAGAATTCCTTTGAAGTGCCGGCACCAGCAGATGTGAAGGCGATGTCAACATCCTTGAAATCGTCGTTGTGCTGGAGAAGCTTCACCTCAATTTCCTTGCCTTTGAACATGTACTTTGTACCTGCACTACGCTCAGAGCCAAACAATACGAGTTCATCCATTGGGAAATTGCGCTCGTCTAGAATGCGCAAGAATTCCTGTCCTACGGCGCCACTTGCGCCTACAATTGCTACTTTCATCTTTTATTTTAGTTTAAGTGTTTTAATTTCAGAGCGCTCTTGCTTATACAAGATATTGGTCAGAGATGCTCTCGTTATCAAGAACGCGACGGATAGTGTCAGCAAACATTGCTGCTACTGATATCTGCTTTACCTTAGCACAGCGGTTTGAATATGGGATTGAGTCCGTGAAGACGATTTCCTCAAGAGCTGACTGCTGAACGCGATCGCTGGCAGGACCAGACATTACGCAATGTGAAGCACAAGCACGAACAGTCTTTGCTCCAGCTTCCTTCATGATGTCGGCAGCCTTTGTGATAGTACCTGCAGTATCTACCATATCGTCGATGATGACAACATCCTTGCCCTTAACATCACCGATAATCTGCATAGACTCGATGACATTGGCACGAGCGCGAGTCTTGTTGCAGAGCACGAGCGGACAATCAAGGTATTTCGCATATGTCTTAGCACGCTTTGCACCACCAGCATCAGGAGATGCGATGACGAGATCTGGGAGATTGAGTGTTTCAAGATAAGGGAGAATGACGCCCGAACCGTAGAGATGGTCAACAGGTACATCAAAGAAGCCCTGAATCTGGTCTGCGTGGAGGTCCATAGTGATAAGGCGGTCAATACCAGCAACGCTAAGAAGATCGGCAACAAGTTTTGCTCCGATGCTTACGCGCGGCTTGTCCTTACGGTCTTGACGTGCCCATCCGAAGTAAGGGATAACGGCGTTGATGCTCTTTGCTGATGCTCGCTTGGCAGCGTCTATCATAAGGAGCAATTCCATAAGATTGTCAGAGTTTGGGAATGTACTCTGAATAAGGAATATATCGCGACCACGGATAGACTCCTCGTAAGAGACTGCAAACTCGCCATCGGAGAACTTTGTCATAACAAGCTTTCCGAGTGGACATCCAAGCTGCTGGCAGATGCGCTCGCCAAGGTCGTGAGTGGCAGTGCCGGCAAATACCATGAAATTATTCTGATCCATTAAATATGGTTTTGAGGTTTTAGGTTTTATCGTTTGGAAATTCGAAGCTGACGCTTCGAACACGGGGGCTTAGTAGAAGCGGATGCCGGTGATGACTTGCGAGTTCACTTTGGCATTGAGATTCTCTGTAAGCTTTGCGCTGTGCATGGAAAGTTCTTGGCGCAACGCCGGAGAGTGGAGCTTCACTATCAGCGTCTGGTTCTTTATGAAGATTTCGCCCGTCACAGAAGCGATATATTCGCCCACAACTTCCGGCCATGCGGCAATGAGACGTCGCTGGAGAAGCGGTGTTTCAAGCCCCGACTTGCGAAGAAATTCGCTAAGGGGGTTGGCGACGTGGGTTTCTCTTCGTTTGAACATTGTCTTTAACCGAAGCGAACGCTTCGGGAACGGTAGCTTTTTGAAGCGCGTAAACCGTCGAGAACGGTGGCTTAGAACTTCAGCACGATGGCGTTGTTGGCTGGCACGAAAAGGCGAACTGGCTCTTCTGGAGAGACTTTTACTACGTAATCGTCACCTGAGATGAGGTCTTTTGCGCCATAATCGTCAGCCTTAATGTCAAGGTAGTCGAACGCATGCTGTGGGATGTTCACAGAAACTTGCTCCATATCGTCGGAGAAGTTTGCGAGAACAAGCAGACGCTCACTGCCATGACAGCGGAGGAAGGCATAAACGCGATTTGCATTGAACTCGTCACTCTGCGGATTGACATACATGAGATCAAATGTCTTGCCGTCAGTTACAGCCTTCTCCTTAGCTGCTATACTTAATATATTAATGTGTTGCTTCTCAATGCTCTTCTCCTCGGCAGTAAGCTTAGTGCGCTTGACATAACCGTGATAGAGCGACTGAGGATTCCAATAGTCGAAGATTGTTGTGCGACCATCCTTGCCAGAGAATCCTTCTTCGTCCATGCCTTTCTCGCCAAATTCCTCTCCGGCATAAAGCATGAAAGGATTTGTGTTCAGCATAGTAGAGACGACAAGTGCAGGAATTCCCTTCTGAGCGTTGTCAGCAAAGAAAGGAGAAGCGATGCGCTGCTCGTCGTGGTTTTCGAGGAAGTTGAGCATGTGGCTCTGGATGTCCTCAACATTCTGCCACTGCTGCGTGATAGCCTGTGCAGAACATTCGCCGCGAACAACAGCCTTGAGACAGTCGTACAAGCCGACCTTATCGTAGAGATAATCAAAGCCAGACCAGATGTACTCGCGATACTGAGCCGGATTATACACTTCACCGATGAACTTAATGTCCGGATTAGCGTATTTCACCTTATCTGTTGCCCAACGCCAGAAAGCAGAAGGAACCATCTCTGCCATGTCGCAACGGAAACCGTCAACGCCTTTCTTTGTCCAGAAGAGGAGAATGTCGGTCATCTTGTTCCATGTATCAGGAATTGGATCAAAATGCTCTGAACGACCACCAGCATCGCAATAGTCAACACCGTAGTTGAGTTTTACAGTTTCGTACCAGTCGTTACGGCCAGGAGCGTTGTTGAAACAATCGTTTCCTGTTGCCTTTGCAGGTTCTTCCTTGTATGCTTCAAAGCCTTCTGCCTCGAGAGAGATGGAAGGAGAGAAAGGTTGTCCCCAACAATAGTAGAAGTTGTTGCCGGTAGCGAAATGCCAGTCTTTATTATCACCTTCACCAAGGTCCTTCACGCCCTCAGGTTTTGCTATTGAGTTATACTGACGCGCAACATGGTTTGGCACGAAGTCCATAATGACCTTCAGCCCAGCCTTATGCACTCTTGCGAGCAAAGCCTCAAATTCCTTCATGCGGTTCTCAGGCTTTTCTGCAAGGTCAGGATCAATGTCGTAATAGTCGCAGATGGCGTAAGGAGAACCTGCCACTCCCTTTACGACAGCAGGATGCTGGCGTGGAATGCCGTACTCAGTATAGTCGGTTGCAGTAGCATGACGAACGATACCTGTAAACCAGATATGAGTAACGCCAAGCTTCTTTATGCGGTTGAGGACAGGAGTTGTGTAGAAACTCATCTTGCCGCAACCGTTGTCTGCGAGAGAACCGGCAGGGAGGTTTGTAGTATTGCTATTGCCGAAGAGGCGAGTGAAGATTTGGTAGATAATCATGAGAGAGGTATTTATGCCCAGCGGAAAAACACCGAGGACTGTGGCTTTACTGAACGCCCTGGATAGAAACGCTGCGGTCAATCTTTGCAATCATGCCCTGAAGAGCCTTGCCAGGACCACACTCAGTGAAATCAGTAGCGCCGGCAGCAATCATAGTCTGAACTTCGTAAGTCCACTTAACAGGAGCTGTGAGCTGAGCGATGAGGTTCTGCTTGATTTCCTCAGCATCAGTGTGAGCCTTAGCGTCAACATTCTGATATACTGGGCACTTTGGAGTAGCAAACTCAGTTGACTCGATAGCAGCCTGGAGTTCGTCCTTTGCTGGCTGCATGAGTGGAGAGTGGAATGCACCACCTACAGGAAGAGGAAGAGCACGCTTAGCACCAGCAGCCTTGAGAGCCTCGCAAGCTTCAGCGATAGCCTCCTTGTTACCAGAGATAACGAGCTGACCTGGGTTGTTATAGTTAGCAGGAACAACGATGTTGCCTTCCTTGCTGATAGAAGCACAGATTTCCTCAATCTTCTCGTCTGGAAGACCGATGATAGCAGCCATTGTAGAAGGAGCAGCCTCGCAAGCCTTCTGCATAGCCATAGCACGCTTGCTAACGAGCTTAAGACCGTCTTCGAAAGAGAGAGCACCAGCAGCAACGAGAGCAGAGAACTCACCGAGAGAGTGACCGCCAACCATGTCTGGGTTGAACTCATCGCCGAGGCAGATAGCCTTGATTACAGAGTGGAGGAATACGGCAGGCTGAGTAACCTTTGTCTGCTTAAGTTCTTCAGCAGTTCCTTCGAACATAATCTTTGTTATCTCGAAGCCGAGAATCTCATTTGCCTTATCAAAAAGTTCCTTTGCCTTAGGATTTGTCTCATAGAGGTCCTTGCCCATTCCTGAAAACTGAGCGCCCTGACCAGGGAATACGAATGCTTTCATTTAAATTATTTTGTTTTGTTATTATTCTAAATTATTCTGTTTTAGCGCCGCAAAATTACGAAAATTATTCGTTATATTACGAGAAAACGCCATACATTTGCTTGAAATCTAAAGATTTATTACACTATATCAAATCAACTTTCGCCATGCAACAATAAAAAAAGCTGTAGGGCGAGGATTCCCGAGTCGTTTTCGCATAATTTACGACTCAGCAATCTTCGCCCTACACGCCTATTATTCTTGTTCTTGAATGTCGTAGAGGAAATCGTTGTACGGATATTTCTGCACATGAAGTTGGCGAACTGTTTTGTACAGCGTATCGCGCATCTCCTGGAGATTTGTTTTCTCACGGGCAGAGATAAACAGACAGTTAGGAGTCTTTGCCATCCAAGTCTGCTGCAACTCATCGAGTGTGATATTTCGCTTAGTCTTCGGAGTCAGGTCGTCTTCCTCCTTTTCCTCCCATGTGTAAGCGTCTATCTTATTGAAGATAATCATCTGCGGCTTCTGCGCACAGTCAAGGTCGGCGAGAGTCTTGTCAACAACCTTTATCTGATCCTCAAAGTCTGGGTGCGAGATATCCACCACATGAACGAGCAAATCGGCTTCGCGAACCTCATCGAGCGTACTCTTGAACGAATCCACAAGATCCGTTGGCAACTTTCGGATAAAACCTACAGTATCAGCAAGAAGGAACGGAAGATTCTCCACAACAACCTTGCGAACAGTGGTGTCAAGAGTGGCAAAGAGCTTGTTCTCGGCAAAGACCTCGCTTTTAGAGAGAAGGTTCATGATGGTTGACTTTCCGACATTAGTATAGCCCACGAGAGCCACGCGAATAAGTCTGCCACGATTCTTACGCTGTGTAACCTTTTGCTTGTCTATCTCAGCCAATCGTTCCTTCAACAGAGACATTCTCGAAAGGATGATACGGCGGTCCATTTCAAGCTGTGTTTCACCAGGTCCACGCAAACCCACAGAACCTTTACCACCACCGGAACCAGAGCCACCACCCTGACGCTCAAGGTGAGTCCAAAGTCGCTGCAAACGAGGCAGCATATAGCGGTACTGAGCAAGTTCCACCTGAGTCTTGGCATTTGCCGTCTGAGCACGCATGGCGAAAATGTCAAGGATGAGCGATGTACGGTCAAGAATCTTCACTTTCAGTTCAGCTTCGATATTGCGTATCTGCTTTGCAGAAAGCTCATCATCGAAGATCACCATACCGATTTCCCTCTCCATTTCCTCTTCGTCGCGTATGTATTGAGCTATTTCCTGGAGCTTTCCTTTGCCCACATAAGTTACCTGACTCGGACCTTGCACCTTCTGCGTAAAACGCTTTACAGTAACGGCTCCGGCGGTATCGGCAAGAAACTCCAGTTCGTCGAGATATTCTTTGGTTTTGGCTTCACTCTGCTGTGGTGTTATAAGTCCAACAAGCACAGCAGTTTCAGCCTTTACTTCTGATATTACAAATTCTTTCATTCTAGTTCAAGGGGGGATGCATCACGAATCATGCATCATTAAAGAGTATATTCCTTGAGGTCGTAAGTCGGCTCAAGACACTTTGCAGCATAGGAGTCTGCCATGTGCAGAACGGTTACAAGCGGCGACATATCCGTAGCCGAATAGAACGAGTTTCGCAGAGACGTACCTTTCTCACCCATGTCGTACATACCCATGTGCCAACGGATGGCAAGGATTTCTTCCGGCATAAGTTCTATGAGACGACTCAGACGATAAAGCGACTTCTCGGCATGCCCCATAGGCAACTGGTCGTCTATCCCCCACCCCAGGTATTTCACCCAGCGGTTCATGCTGTCTTTCGTGAACTTCTCGTCAGGATAGTACATGCCAATCTTGCAGAGGTCATGGAAAAGCGCAGAAATAGCTATGCTCTCCATCGGTATCTTATGGTCAATGACTGAGTTACCCTCCTCAAAATGCTTATGCAGCACATTGTCGCAGATATCCTTGGCAGCCTTGAATACATTAATGGAGTGACGGCAAAGACCTCCCGGGCAGTTCAGATGGAAAACCGTTGATGATGGCGCAGTATAGAAGTCCGTCTTCTCAAGATAATTGAATATTTTCTCGAGCGAGTTCTTTCTGTTGCTTGTAATATACTGCTCGCAGAGAGACTTGAATTCTGCCTTGCTTGCCTCAATGTCAGTTGCAAAACGAGGCAGAACAGTCTTCACATAACGAGAGTATATTTCGTCGCGTCTAAGTTTCTCCTGTGCGTCCATTAAAGCATCTCCTTGATTTTCGCCTCAAACTTAGCCTTTGGAGCAGCACCCACCATACGGTCAAACTCCTCGCCATTCTTAAGGAACACCACCGTTGGCACATTGCGAACATTAAACTCAGCAGCGATATCGTCACATTCCTCAACATCGCACTTGCCGACAACAATCTGGCCGTCATACTCATTAGCGAGCTGAGCAAGGAAAGGAGCAATAGCACGGCATGGACCACACCATGTTGCCCAGAAATCCAACACTACTGGCAGAGCGCCATTCTTTATCTCTTCAAAATTTTCAGCAGTTATCTTTACTTCCATAATTCTTTGTTTTTAGTTGTTTTATTAAACTTTTTCTTGGTCTCAAGCGGTAAGGGAACAAGGTCTGCAGTTTATTGTCGTCTTACCTTTTGCAAAGTTAATATTTTTCAACGAAAAAGAGGGCTTTTCTACAAAAAACTAGCAATCTGAGAGCCTTATTACTAATACACATCAATAAATCTCAATCATTTCAAAAATACAGAGTGAAACATAGCGCATAAATTCCCAAATGTTATTACCTTTGCAGCCGCTAAACGAGAAATAATGGCTCCGTAGCTCAACTGAATAGAGCATCTGACTACGGATCAGAAGGTTA
>JAKSLJ010000014.1 GCA_024401275.1 Bacteroidaceae bacterium
TTGCTTTAATCTTTAAAATTGTAATCATGAAATGTTCAAGTTGTGGTGCCGAAATCAAGGAAGGCGCCGAGTTTTGCGTCGTGTGCGGGAAGCCACTTCCTAAGCGTAAGAAATGTCCAAAGTGTGGAACAGAGGTTCTTGAGGGCGTTATGTTTTGCACGAATTGTGGTAACAGGTTTGAGCAAAAGCCTGAGCCTGATGTTTACTATGAGGAAGAGGAAACTTCTAATCCTTGGAAATGGGTGGCAGTTGCCCTTGTCGCCTTGTTGCTTATAGGCGGTGGCGCATATTGGTACTTCTATATGATGCCTAAAAACACCTCTTCAGATGCTTCTACAGAGACGGCTGACACGACAACACAAGTCATAAGTGATGCTGCAGATGCCAACTATGCAGAGGCACAGGAAATTGAAGAGGATTATGAAGAAGAAGGTGACGCGGATGTGGAAGAACAGGAAGAGGAATATGATTCTGATTCAGAAACTCCAAGCTTATTGGAATCAAAGCAAGCTGATGCTCCTGATCCAAGCAATGGAGAATGGTGGGCTGGCTCAATCGGTAAATATGGAATCCGTATGTACATTAATGAAGATACAAGCGATTTTTGGTATGAATATACAAAATGGGGCAATCGTCTGTATCTGACAGTTGTGGAGAATAATGGAGATCATCTTGTATTATTGGAAACAAATAAAAACGGTAATGAAACTGGAAAGTTTGACGGCTATATAAATGGTAACACCTATTCTGGTACCTTCTACAACTTATACAATGGCAAGACATTCGGTTTCACATTGAAGAAACAATAATAGAAACTACACTAATAGAGACAGAACATAACCTGGCGCAAATCCTGACATTATTATAACTGTTGGGATTTGCGCCAGATTTGTTTAGCACTGAAACATAGACGTTTAATTGATAACAAACAACAAATCGAATTTTACTTATAAATAAAACGTGTATTTTACTTATAAATAAAACAGGAATACTAACTTTGTACCAAAATCTAACATTACAGGACATGAAAGAAGCGGAAATAGCACTTGTAAATTAAGGTGATGGCTGCACCATCTATACGATTCAATTCCTAATGGACACGGATTCTGAGTTTGAGAAATTCGTAAATAAGTTTAAGAATGACGCTGAATTATTTAAACTATGAAACAGATAAATACAAATTTCAATGAATTGGTATCGTCTGTACCAAAGGATATCAAAGCGGAACTTGACTTGAGTTTTGCCATATCCAATCGTATATATCAGTTAATGACTGAACGCGGATTAACAAAGAAGCAGTTCGCAGATGAACTTGGAAAGAGACCTAGCGAGATCACAAAATGGTTAAGCGGACAGCATAATTTCACCATTCGCACTTTAGGGCAATTGTCTGTTTTCTTCGGCAAGAATTTAATAACAGTTAGTAATGGCCGAAAAGCAACTAAACCTTACATCGTAAATAACATCGAGAACAGTACAGTTCCTTTTTGTGCCGAACCAGAATTTGATAAAAACTGATGGTTTAGTCATCCACTCCTCACTCGTCACATTTGGTATCTAACTCATTATGTATCAGCAACATACACGCGTGACAAGTGGCTCTCAATTCATCACAACTCGTCACGTTTCATCACAAATTCTGCTGTATGTGACGGCACTCGTCACACACTTGTCACGCTGTAGCTTACTGACTATCAGCATATTACAAACGAATGTGACGAGTGATGAGTATTTTGAATTCGTGGACGTTCTGAAAATCTCTTAGGGGGGGGATAATATTGTTCCAAAGGAATAAAAAAATATTCCAAAGGAATACGAGGCACAATCCTTAGGATTACGACTCGTATTCCTTTGCTTTTTATTGTGGAATCCTTGCCCTACATATAAAAAATCCCTATCCTTACTCCACGATAGTGAAGATATTTGTGAAGCCAGTCATGTCGAAGACATCCTTGATTTCTGGAGAAAGCGCCTTGATAGTGAGGGCGCCGCCAGACTTAAGGTAGTGCTTATGAAGCGAAATGAGAATGCGAAGACCGGAAGACGAGATGTAAGTGAGCTGTGAGCAATCAACGAGTACGGACTTTGCGTCGGAAGATGTTACCTTCTGAACTTCTGTTTCTACTTGTGGTGCACTTGGTGTGTCAAGACGACCAACGAGAGCGATTACGGCTTCTGAGCCATTGATTTGAATATTTGTTTCCATCATTATATTTACAGATTTACGAATTTACAATTTACAATTTTGGTTCGCACAAAGAAATTTATCTAAGATTTCTCTTTATTTGCTCGAAGATTTAGAGCCCCTTGATAAGGGGCGGCTATAATGCTGAGTTACTTCGCTAAGTAAGTTTCTTTTTTTCTTATCCATTTCTTTGAGCCACATATAATCTTTGAGTCTTTCTATTACTATTTTTTAGATATTCTTCTTCATGGTGAGTTCGTTCTTACCATCTATGCGCTGGTAGGTAACCTCGTTCATGATTTTCTTTACGAGCATGATGCCGAGTCCGCCTATCGGTCTGTCTTCGGCAGGAAGAGAAAGATCGGGAGCAGCGGCTGCTGTTGGATCGAAAGGCGTGCCACTGTCTGAGAGCACAAAGATTATGGTGTTGCCCTTCTTCTGCACGCTCAGGCTGTTCTGCCCCTCGACATTGTCGGGATAGGCATACTCAATAACATTGACTACAGCCTCCTCTATGGCAAGCTGTATGCTGGTAAGGAGTGAGAAATCAAGTTCCAACTCCTCGCCAATCTCGTCGATGAAGGCGGCTATTCGGGTAACCTCCTCCATCTTGTTCTGGAAAATAATTTCCTTTTTCATTGTGTCATTCGGGTTTATAGTGAATAGACATTATTGTTATATCGTCGCTTTGGTCAGCTCCGTTGGCATAGGTGCGAACATCGTCTGTTATCATTTCGATTATGCCTTGTGAAGAGAGTTGCAGGTTCTTCTCAACGGCTGCCACGAGTCGGTCTATGGCATAGAGCTGCTTATCTGGATTTTCCGCCTCAACAACGCCGTCGGTATAAAGCAGGAGTTTATCGCCCGGCTTCATATCGGCTTCATTCATCTGGTATGGGAAGTTCTCTATCAGTCCGACCGGCAGATTGCTTGCCATCTCTATCTCCTCCAGGCTCTCGCTATGCAGAAGGAGCATCGGGTCGTGGCCGGCATTGCAGAATCGCAGATGTCCATTGGCAAGATCGAGTTCGCCGGCTATCAAAGTAACGAACATATTACGCTCGTTGTTCGGAGCTATGGCATTGTTTATATGGTCAACGACATCGGTTGGCGTTGCTGCCGACTGCAGAACGGCGTGGAACATGCTGATGGTGATAGCCATGACGAGTGAAGCAGGAACACCTTTTCCGCTGACATCGCCAATGATGAAATAGAGTTTGCCATCGTTTATCGTGAATCCATACAAATCGCCGCCAACTTCCTTCGCTGGCTGCAGGTAGGCAAAGAGATCGACATCCTTATATTCCGGTGGCGACGGGAAATTGTGCGGAAGCATACCCATCTGAATGTCATGGGCAATGCTAAGTTCCTTTGCCATGCTCTGACGAATAGCTGTGTTTTGAGTGAGCTCCTGCATATAGGCTTTCAGTGAGACGCGCATGTTTTCAAGCGAATCGCCAAGCTGCTGAATCTCGTCGCCGGAAGCTGCTTTCTTCAAAGGTGTGTCGAAGTCGCCTTCGGCAATCATGGCTGCCGACTTTGCATAGCTGCGTATTGGTTGTGTGCGACGACGCACGATGTGCCAAATAAGGAAACCTACCAACACCATCGTAACAAGAAGCATGAGGACTGTTCGCAGCAGTCCGATCATCATTTTCTCGTAAATTATATCGTATGGTTTGCTGACAGCTACGCCACACTTTATGCTAGGAATGTAGGCATAGCTGACAAGATATTTCTTGTCATTGTACACCATCACTCGCGTGCTGTCGTTTCCATCCAACATGTCGCGTCCTATCTCCTCCAGGTCTTCGCTATGGTTCTTGCGGGCATCGGTGATGTAGGTCTCGGCTATTTCTCCCTTGGCTTCGTTGACCAGATATTTGCCATCCTTGTCCAAGAGGAAGACTGAGCTCTTTGTATCATCCTTGCTGATAAGCTCTGATACCTCTTTCTTGAATTCCTTCAAACCGAGATCAACTCCCATAACGCCAAAAACCTCGGAATACAAGCTGACCTTAGTAGCGGCACTTTCCTTCTCTTTCTCGAGGATTGAAGTTGCTGCCCTGTATATGTTGACGGAGTATATCAAGGCAAAAACTATCAACACCGTCATGCAAAGAATGAAAGTCATCTTTGCGGCGAAGGAACGATTATATTGCTTTTTGCTTTTCTTCATTGTATTTAAGGGTATTTACTGGGTCATTGCTCTTTTCTCCAAGGGAAGTTTGTGTAAAGTAGAAGCGCTACAATAGCAGCCATGATCATCATAACCGAGAGGTTAAACCAGATTGTAGGAACCTCGCCATAGCCTATCATCTTGCGACTGCTGTAGAACGGAGCGCGACCGAAATGGTCTGTCGGAGCAAGATAGATGGTGCCGGCGTATGGCACGAGGCAGTCGCCTTCCTGCTTTACAAGCTCGTCAGCATTTGTGTTGGCAAGCGTGTTCTGCAGATTCTTGTTGCAATGATTCGTCTGAAGGTCCATCAGATATTGGCTTCCCTTCTCGTTGATAATCTGCATCTTCAGGTAGTCAACCTCTCGCGTATGAATGAGACTTCTCTTGTACAAAGACTTGTCTGACTCAGCAATCCACTTCTCCAGATTCTGGTAAACCTCGTGTGAAAAGCCTTTTTCCGTAAGTTTGTCCAGGTCAGTGAACACGCTGAGGTCCCACTTCTCTGTCAGTCGCTTTATCTCATGTCTTAGCATTGGCAGGTCCTGAATGTAATCTTTCTCGTTGGCAAGCTTCGAGATGTCAGCAGCAAGTGCTTTCTTCTTCATGGTGGAGAGAAATCCCATGCGGTCAAGCTGATACTCATACTGCGCAGCCTCTTCCTCAAAGAAGTTCTTCGTGTAGTCGTTTTCCGTAAACGCCGTTACCGCAAGAGCCTCATAGGCCCAGCGCGAAGGTATCAGGTCGCCCACAAGTGGCACATTACGCGTCTTGCTGTGCTGGTTGATGTCGTCAAACGAAACAACGAGTCCGCAAAGCAGAATCTGCGGAATAAGCAGCAGCGGAATAGTGATGTAGATAGCCACTACGGAGTTCAGCGACTGAGAGAGTAGCAAGCCTGTCAATCCGGCGAGGAAGGCTGTTACAAACATGATGAGCCACCACTCCATCCATAGGTCGGAAAGGCCGAGAAGATTGTTTCCGACAAGTATGAAAAGACCAGTCTGAATAACAGAAACCATTGCCGTCTGCACAATCTTCGACGAAATATAAGCGCCATGAGAAAGCTGCAAGAAGCGCTCTCGCTTCAGCAAAGCCCTGTCCTTGAAAATCTCCTCTGCGCAGATGCTCATGCCCATGAAGGTGGCTACGATTATAGCCATGAAGAAGTAGGACAGCAGGTTCTTGTTGTCAAAAACGGTGTAGCCTTTATCTCCGGCATAGCGTGTCAGGAAAGCTACTATCAGTGCCAGTGCTGGAGCTTCAAGCAATGCTATGGTTATAAACTGACGGTCGGTGAGCTTAGCCTTGATGTTTCGCTTCAAGTAGATGAAGAACTGCTCCAGATAGCCAGGGTGCTTCTGCTCGGTTTTCGGCAAAGCAATTTCCTTTGGTTCTTCCTTAAACTCCTTTCTTTCAGCCACCTTGGCAAGATACTTCTCGTGCCACTCTTCCGGCTGTATTCTTCGCGCGGAAGTCTGTCTGCCGGAACTGTCAAGACGGTTCTCGTCTATGATGTTCAGCATTATCTCCGGATTGATGTTTCCGCACTCCTGACACATTGAAGAGTCGGCATCGGCGTAGTTAGCCTCCTGCTTGAAATAGACTGGCGCAAGTATCGGATTTCCGTCGAAAATTGGATAGCCGCCCTTGTCAAGAAGCCAAAGGCGGTCGAAGAGTTTATAGATGTCAGACGATGGCTGATGGATGTTTACGATGACCAACTTTCCGCGATAAGTCTGCTCCTTCAGCAGGTGGACAACTTTTTCCGAGTCGGAAGAAGAAAGTCCGCTGGTAGGCTCATCAAGGAAAAGGATGGCTGGTTCGCGGATAAGCTCAAGCGCAATGTTGAGTCGCTTGCGCTGACCACCACTGATGGTCTTGTTCAGCGGCGAACCTACCTTAAGGTCTTTTATATACGAAAGGCCGAGGTCGTCGAGTGTCTTGTTTACTCTCTCGTCAATCTGCTCATCTGTGAGGTCAGCAAAGCAGAACTTTGTTGTATAGAACAGATTCTGATAGACCGTAAGCTCTGCGATGAGCAAGTCGTCCTGTGGCACGAAGCCGATGTATTTTCTAAGCTGTTCAAGATTGTCATAAAGAGACAAACCATTGATAGTCAGCGTGCCGCTATCTGGTTGCAGCGTACCGTTGAGAATGCTCAGCAGTGTTGACTTTCCCACTCCACTGCCGCCCATAATGGCAACAAACTCACCTGAGCGCAGGGCAAATGTAAAGTTGTGAAGACCGTTATCGCTGTTCGGGAATCGGAAATTCACGTTGCGTCCTTCAATGGCAATAGCCTGATAGCGGTCATCCTCACCAAGAAGGCGAGACACAAATCTATAGTAAATAGGCTTTGACTTTGCCGACTTGATGATGCCGTTTTCCGGCCAAGTCATGAAAAGTCCCTTTACGAACGGCATTTCGTTCATCTTCACAGACTCGTCGCCGTCGTATGCCACTACCACCTTGTTGAAGTCTTTCAGGCGCAAAACCCTAAGGCTTCCGCTGAGATCCTTGAACGTAGCAATACCAACATTGTCGCTTTTCTGCGATGTGATGAAGTTGTAAGCCTCGTCCATCACGTCGTCGCCAATGCAGAATTCCTTGCCGAGAATGGTAATCATCTTCCTCTCATTGCTGTCGATAGTACCGTTTATGAAGGCAAACTCCATAAAACGCAGCATGAGCATCAGCTGATCTTCAGCGCCTATTCGTCCTTTCAACTGCGAAACGATTTTGGCAACAGTCTCGTCAAGGTCTGGCACCGTCAGGTCATAAACGTCAGTCAGATTGTCGTAGATGCCAATATAGTTCTCGTAATTGTGGATACCGAAGAAACTCTGAAGATAGTTTATCACCACTTCACGGGCATGCTCCTTGTCCTTTTCATCCGAATCTGACGCCGAGACAAAAAGTGCAAAGAGGTTTATCAGCGAGGCTAGCGTGTGGTCGTTCATGTCATTTCAAATAACAAAAGTGAAAAACGAAAAGTGAAAAATACTCCTAAAGCGTAGCACTTTTCATTTTTCATTTTTCACTTTTCAGTTCAAGTCAAGCTTGCTATATCTTTTATTTAATAAGCAGCAATCTTACCTCTGTGCTCCTTACAGAAAGTGATGAAGTTTCCGAGAGCCTCGTCAGCAGTAGCTTCGTCAGCCTTCACAACAGCGTCAATCTTTTCTGCAAGCTCAGCCATCTCTTCAAGTGACTTGTAGTAAGGCTTGAGAAGGTTGTAGAGTTCAACGATGTTAGCAAGCATATCCTTGCGACCGAGAATGTCCTTGAAGATTTCCTGCTGGTCATATTCGCCTACCATCTCAGCAACACCAATCTTGTTGAGTGTGCTCTCGATAACAGCGTAAGTGAAGTTAATGAGCATCTCATCGGCAGTGTTATTCTCAAGAGCCTCTTCTACAGACTGAGCTGTGAGAGAGTCTGTCATGCTGATCATTTCCTCCTTAGAGAGAGAGTCAACAGCTGCAACGTCATATTTCTTGTTAGTCTCAGCAACGAGCTTTGCAATAACTGCAGCACGTTCCTTTGCATTGTTAGCGTCCTTAACAAAGACGAAATCGTTAGTTTCCTTGTCAGCGAGATAGATACCGAGGAGCTGGTTCTTCTCGTAGTTAGTCTGAGCCTTGTCAGCCATGTCGAGTGCGAGGAAGAACTTCACTGGCATAGTCTTAACGCCGTCCTTAGTTACAACAACCTCGTTGAGCATGTTCATACGCTCAGCGTGTACGCTCTTGAAGAGTTCCTTTGCCTTCTCCTTTACAGAGTCAGTAAGTTCAGTGGCAGCCTGCTCAGTTTCCTGTGCTTTCTTCTGGTCTGTGCATGCAGTGAATGTTGCACCCAAACCGAGTACGAACAATGCTGCGATAAGATGTTTTTTCATATTTTAATTAGTGTTTTAGTTATCATTGGTCAGTTTTTCCACTGCAAAATTACACATTTATCCCGAATATTCAAGCGAATACTGGAATGTATTTGCGCATCTTTCGCTTTTTTGATTTTCGTCAACACTTTTATTCCACCTTTATGTCCACCTATCATATCAGATATGCCGTATGATTATGGTTTCAAAGCAGCTTTATTTTGTAACGATTATTTCTTGTAATGTGACGCTTGGATCAAGTAGATAGACGCGGACTTTCTTTGCTCCAGCCTTCACAGGAACGAAGCGGCGGGCATAGCCTCGCAGAACATTCCAACGCCATTCTGAAGTGTAGTCGCCTTCGTGGATAGAGAACACCTCTGGCTTCGCGCCGTCAACGCTTACGGCAAAACGAACGTAGCGACCTTCGTAGATGCGGAGTGTTGGCAGAGTGCGAATCTCAAGAAGATTGTCATCCGCAATTTCCGGCAAGGCGTATTCAAGCCATGGCGCGCTGTCGTTTGCTTCGAATGAAGGTGTCTGGAAAGGCTGTGCAGTAACACCATCGCTGTAGCCAAGCATTGGGATTACGGTAAGCTTTGCGCCTTCTACATCATGCTTGTTTGTGAAGTTCTTTGCCGCAATGCGATGAATGTAGCGCGATTCGTAGTTTTTTGGTTGGATGCCAGCGAAAAGAGCGCTTATCTGAGTGCCTAGAATAATCTCGCTAAGCTGGAGTTTGTTGGTGCCTTTAACGACAGGAATCTCACCTACGCACGACCATATCGGACCGATTGTGTCAGTGTGCCAAACATTACCGTGAGGCAAAGCAGATGCGCGGAAAGACTTGCCGTTAATGGTAACTGTGGCAAACTCATTGTTCTCAGGTTCAAAGTTATTGTTGTTTATGCGAGTGCGAGCCTTAACCCACAAAGGCATGTTGCCATCTTTCTCTGATTCAAAAGTGAATTCCGTCTTGGGAGTCGGCACATTGTTGGCAGTCTCGTTGAGGATCCATTTCTCCGCAGGCATGGCATTTGCCTTCTCCAACAAAGCTTCGTCAGCCACCTGCATAACCGGTTTCTTTCCATCAAGATACCAGTTAGGGTGCCAGTTGAAGAAATTGTTCCACTTGCCTCCAAGAAGTCGCTCGTTGTAATACTTTGTCATCCCATCCACAACTGCCATGGAAGTTATTGCTGCGCCTGCCGTCTTAAGCGCTTCTTGATCACGCTTGCTTGCCTGAACCATACTTCTGCGTGACTGCAACACATAAAGGTTCATAGCCGTAGCACCTCCAATAGGATAGTAGAAAAGTTCGTGAAAAGCAGCTTTCTGCGACTCTGGTACTTCCTTTTCAAGTTGCAGCGTCTTAGCAAGGATTTCTTTCCATGCCTTCAGTCGCTCGTCAACTTCCTCGTCAGTATATTCAAGCCAACGAGTGTGGAATTCCTTGCCGTAAGCCATGAGACGGTAGTAGCGGTTTTGCACCTCAGCAAGTTGCTTGCACCAATCGTCAGAAACATCGTTTCCGAATGTCTTGCGAATCCAATATTCAGTGAAGCGATGAGCTTCGGTAGGCTTCCAACTATTAACATCCCACGCAAGTTCCATGGCAAGTGAAAGCTCTTTCTCAGCAGGCTTGATGTCGCCAACATTAAACACCCAGATATTGCGTGCGCCATATTCGTGAGACTTCGTAAGTTCTGCACTTATGAGTGCCGGTGAGAGTGGACTAAGCCAGAACCAGCTGTCAGGATCGCCGTGGTAAGAGAGGTGGTAGTAAATGCCAGCACCGCCCTTTCGTTTCATCTCCTGAGGGTTGCAGAGATTGCGCATGAAACCCTGCTTATCGTCCGACCACAGAAGCGTAACATCGTCTGGCACTTGAAGTCCGCCATGGTAAGCGTCAAGCACTTCCTCGTATGTACAAAGCACCTGTGGAATTTCCGTAATGTCCTTGTCTATGTTTCGGGCAAGCATCTCACGCTGGTCGTTTATGGCACGCTGCATGATGGCGATGCGCTCCTCGTTAGTGCTTGCACCTTCCATCGGATAATCGTGAATGCCACGAAGACCGATCGTGTAAGTGTTCTCGTACTTTCCGTTTGTCTTCACGCGCTCCTCCCAGTAGTTGAGCATTGTCTCGCGATTTGTGAGGTAGTTGAAGTCGCCGTAGATGCCAAGCTTCTTCCATTCGTCCTCATTGTTGCGAAGCATCTGCTCACAGTGTGAAGTGCCCATTACGATGGCGTAATCATCTGCAAGTCGAGCATTCTCCGGGTCAGCATTGAACGCCTGAGTGCCAGGGTGCATGGCAGGCCAGAGGTAGTTGCCCTTCAAGCGAAGGAGGAGTTCAAAAACCTTTTGGTATGTCTTTGGACCGACAACGCCATGCTCCTTGTCGAAAGTCTCTTCAGCCCATCTTGCCCAACCTCCGAAACGCTCGTCATTGATGAAGAAACCGCGGAACTTTACCGATGGTTCTCCCTGTACGAAGGTCTTAGCATCAAGCAGAATCTCATTCTTGTGCTGAGGAGCGACATCTGCCCAGAAATACCAGGGCGACACACCAATCTTTTCGCAGAGGGAAGTCACACCAAAGGCTGTTCCGCGACGGTCACTACCGGCAATAACGAAAGCTCGCTTTATCTTTGGAGTCGGCTTTTCCAATGTCGTACAAACAAAAGATTCCCACTTGCCCTTGATGGCTGACACATCAATCTTTCCTTTTGCGACAAGCTCGTCTATTATTGCGCTCTTGCCCAAAGTTCCGACAAGAACTACGGCATCGCCACTGACTTTCTTCAAACTCTCTGTCTGCTTCACAACGACCTGTTTGCCTCCCACGCGCATCACATCGTCAGCAAGCATCTGCGCTGTGATTATCGCAACTCGGTGGTCGTTGTCATCCACCCATATTGTTGCAGTCTTGCCATCAACTGATAACGGAAATTGTTTCGCTGGCTGTGCCAATGCTATTGATGCTGTCAATAACATCAATAAGTTTACGAATAATCTTTTAATCATTAATTAGTAGGTTAGTTAGAATAAAGCGTTTCAACTGACATTTATGTCATAATAATGTGCAAAAATACAACTTTTTTCGTTTTCCACGAAAAAAAATACAAAAAAGCATTATCCCCAAAATAATTGTTTGCCATTTATGATGAAAATATAATGCAACTATATACTAATGACCAGACTTTTGCGTTTTATAATAAAGAAAAAGACACCCCAAACTGTACGACCATGAAGAAGCTACTTACCTTTATCTGTCTGCTAGCAACTGCCTTGATGTGCAATGCGCAAGAGAATGTTCCGTTCAATGGAATCGTGAAAGACATTTTAGGACGTCCGATGAAGAATGTCCGCATTTATGTGGACAATCCACACCTTTGCGCCATGAGCGACAAGCAAGGACGTTTCGGGCTTACCAATGTGAAGCCGGATGACGTTCTGCACATCAAGGTAAAGAAGAGAGTGTATGAGGTTCCGGTAGAAGGAAAGAAAAGCCTCGTCATCATAATTGCTGACGAGGACAATATAAAGGAAGTTTCTGAAAGCCAAGAACTTGTAGATATTGGCTACGGTTTCGTAAAACGACGCGAGCACATTCTCCCGAGCAACACCATCTCCGGCGAAGAATTAGTCAGAACAGGCCAAAGCAATCTGCTGAATGCTCTGGCTGGTAAGGTTGCTGGACTGAACGTAAATCCGAACAATAGTCCGGGAGGCGAAGCTTCCGTAACCATGCGTGGTATCAGCAGCTTGAACCTCTCAAACACGCCGCTCTTCATTGTCGATGGTATGGAACAAAGTTCGCTATCGTACATCAGTCCATACGATGTTGACTACGTGGAGATTATGAAAGACGCATCAATCTACGGTTCGCGCGGAGCCAACGGTGCTATCATCGTCCACACGAAAAGGTAAGTTTTTATTTCTTGTAAGTGCTGATGAGTTCGTGCTCACGCTCCGTGAAGTCGGATGTGCTTGTTGCCTTGTAAGATGGATCTGGCATGTACCACCAAAGGCTGTTGAAGTGCTTCTTAAGACCAGCATCCTTAAAGACGTAGCCGCGACTTGCGTAAGGGAGATTGCGGATAAGACGACGCTGCTGGGCGTTGTAGTTCTCCTGGTTCATCCAAAGCCAGTAGATGCCGCAAGAGCGGTCGTAATAGGATGTAGGAGAAGTGGCTTTTTCATCATAGAAGTTCGCATAGAAGCCGTCGGCAGAACGAATCTCGAGTTCTTTCTTAGGAGAGTAGTTTGTAAGGTGCCATTCGAGAGTTGCGTTGCGCATTGAAATCTCCTTGTAGAAGTGAGTTACTGGTGAGTCTTCATAATCGTACTTCTTGCTCTTGTCGCGGAATTTCGCTACGCCAGAGACAATCTTTGGATTCTGCTTCTGGACAAACTCTGTCTCAAGGAAGAAATGTTTTGCTGTGTTAGGAGCAGTAATGCGGAGAGTAAAGTCGCGGATAGAGCCGCCTGCCCAACGTGCCGCAGGAGAAAGCTTGTAGGTGAGGTAGTAGTTTTCCATCACGCCAGCACCGTTCTGGTAGTTGTAAGTGTGGCGGATATGATTCTCACCTGGCTTAAAAGTTGCGTTGAAGGAATACACGAACGCATATCCCCAACTTTCTGCCTCGTAGTTCTCCTCATTGCCCTTCTTCACCAATCTGCGGAAGTCCTGATAAACATACTCTTTAACATTGATAGGCTTACGGTCAATGACATTCTCGTTCTCGTCAAGAAGTACCACAGAAGTTTTTGGAGTAATGCGAGAACCGTTCATCATGACTGTGAAGTCATAGATTTCAGGATGACCATTATCGGTTATATCCATAACACCAGGATAGCCTGGGTCAGCCTCGAAGCCCATGAGGATGGTTTTCTCTTTGCTGCTGCGGTTGATAAAGGTGTAGTCAACATCAATATAAGTCTTGCCTTCGTCGGTAAGACGGATGGTAAGCACTTCCTTGTCAACAGCGATGTCTGTAGAAACGAAAGGAATAAGCATGTTGCCATAGGTAGCATAACCACTATCGTTTGCAGAGACTGTGGCTGCTACGAGTGCGAGGAGTGAAACAAAAAGCTTTTTCATATTATTCTACTGATTTATTTTTTTCATTGGTATATAACTGTGATCTTCCCATGTAGCACCTTCGATGTTGTCTTGGATTAGTGGCGTCATGTCATTGCCGGAGAGACTGATAGAGATTTCTTCAGCCTCAGGCTTTACATAGACATCAACACAAGTAACCACTGGCTTTGGAGTGTCAACAAGTTGATTCTTCAGTTGACCGTGGAAAGATGCCAAGGCGTCGTTATAAGCTTCCAGGTCGCCTGCAACAGAAAGCCAAGTACCTTCACCATTGCTGAGTTGGATGCTGACGCTGACAACAGAATCTTTCTCTGTGAACATGACATTGAGGTCGTTGTCCTTAATCTTGCCTTGCCAAGTACTGCCGCAATATTGCTTTGAGTAGTTCTTGCGCAGAAGATTAATGATGACATTGTTAATCTCACTTAAACCTCTGTCGGAAGGACCAGCATTACTGCCGCTTGAAGAGAAAGATTCCTTTCCAAAGTATGCGCTATAGTACCAACTGTCACCGTCGAGGACTTCAAATGCCGGAGTGTATTTATTCTTGTAATTGTAGATCTTATGCTTGCGATAAATAGCTTCAATCTGCTTCATCACATCCCCACCAACGATAATGGTGTCACCTTGCTCGTTATGGGCAAAACCTATCTGACAACTACCGTCCTCAAGGAGCTTCGCAGAATACTCATTATGATTGTATGCAGGGCTGGAACTATAGCTGTACGAATAACTCGTCATGCTATTGACAGGTGCCTTCTTGGCAGTTGCACAAGAGAACAGGGAGAGAAGCGTAAAAATCATTAAGATGAAATGTTTCATTGGGATTTACCGATTTACGAATTAACAACTTATCATGATCATTGTTTCATTCTTGCTTTTGCTACAGCCTACGGGTATGAATGCCGTCTTTTTCTATGCTGTAGTTGTTTGGCCTTTCCTGAAATTCCTTTTTCTTTTGGGCCAATTTCTTTTTGAATTCTTCAAGTGTCATAATAAGGGGGCTTTACATCATCTCGATGCCGAGAGTGAGCATTTCAACTTTTTTACCCGCCTTTGTCTTGTGTGGCACTGTCATTGATCCCACAGAAGTAACCTTACCTTTGGCGAGACGAGGAAATACAACCTCCGATTCCGCGAGGTGGCAACTTACATACATGGAAGTTTCTGCTGGCACTTTCACATACATCATTACCTGACGGTCTGGGTAACCGATGAAGTAGTTGTTGAGAGCGTCGGTTGACATTGAGAGATATGACTGGGTCTTGCATACAACAGGACCTGACTTCATTTCCTTTTCAACAGCAGCCTTAAGTTCTTTGACATCATTGCCTTGAAGTCCAAGGTAAGGACAAGCACCACCGAGGCCTACAATGCGAACGAGGTTTATAGGAATAGGAAGTGATGAGTTGTTGCATGCAGCATCCATGATAAGGATAGTGGCGAAAGACGCAGGGGTCATTGAGAGAGGCTCGTTGCCTACAGGCTTGCCGTCAACCATGCGATCGACATTGCCGTAGTTTGTGCCCTTGATATCCTTGATGGAAGTGATGACCTTCTTGTTGCACGCATTCTTTCCTCCGCCGGAATAGTCGCCGAGACAACCGTTTATTCGCTTATAGTTACGCGCAGCGATATAGCCGTGATCAACGCTATACATCTCAATTTCATTCAGACACTGCTCGTAAGCATCATCGCCAGGGAGTTCCATGAAATGATTGCAGAACGCCTGCTGTATGATGTTGAGGTTGACAGCCTGATTTGTTACGCTGACATTCTTTAGCATACGTCGCACAACAGCCTCCCACTCTGCCTTTGCATTGGCATCAGCTTTTGTATGGTCGGCAAAGGTGTTGATGAGGTTCTTGTATTCTGGGAAATTCTCTTCAAACTCCTTCTCAGGATGTTCCTTTGAGAAGAAGCAATAACAGCGATAGAAATAGAAGTCGTAGAGTGGGTTGCCGAGGTCAGTCATGCAGCCAATGATGCTGTCGTTGTCAAAGAACAATTCTGCGGCAGCCTTAATGGACTGGTCTGTATTCTCTCGTACAAGTCGCTTTATTTCTGCGTCTTTATTCTGGGCAAAGCCAGAGAGGCAGAGAACAACGAGAGATAGAAGTAAAAGGGAGAAACGCTTTTTCATTTTATGATTTTTGATTTATGATGTATGATTTAGGTTTTTTCGAATTATTGATGTTCCGATGTTTCTATTATTCGATATCTCGGTGTTTCGACTAGCAACAATTAGTGAGAGGGTTTGAGCAGAGCCATTCAGACTGGATCCAACCTTCATGCTTTCCATCGGCAGTCTTGACCTTTACCCATGTACCGCCAGAAGCAACGCCAACAGGGCGAACGATGGTTTCTTCCTTTATGGTATAGACTACCTTGCTCTTGTGGTTTGCAGTTGCATAGAGATGTACATGCTGTCCGCCATAGTTGCGTGTGCCAATGCCTACGCAAGAGTAGTGGATATAGCCGCCTATTGCCTTTTTACAAAGTTTCTCACCTTCAGGTGATTCGGTAGCGTCACCGCAATACTTTATCTTCCACCAACCGTTCTTGTAATCTACAAGACTGAAACATGGCTCATATTCGCCCTTGTTGTTAAGCTTGACTTTAACAGCACCTTTCGGAGCAACACGAATATTTGTAAAGTTTCCTACTGGATCAAATAAGTAGGCTTCCACTACATCTCCATCGTTCGCTGCGCTTGCCTTTACTACTGGAAGAAGTGTGAGGATGAGGAGAGAGAATAAGATCTTTTTCATAGTGTGAGGATGTTTTAATGTTCAAAATAAGGTGGTAGATTGTTGAATACTTCCCTGTAGCCCATCAGGAAACGCTTAATGAACATCCATTGGTCGTCCACTGACGTCTTGTAGTTCTTTCCGTCAATGATTTCAAGGAAAGGTTCTGCCTTAATGCCATTGTAATAGTCACGACGCTCATGGTTTTTGCCAGTCTCAGGATCGATAGTCTTTGCGAAATAGAACATCAAATCTCCGTTCTCTGTATTAAAGAGATACTCGTAAACACTTGGCGTTTCAGCCCAACGTTCTTTCACTCGCATGAAGTAAAGCTGGCGTTCCTGTTCGCCTTCAAACTGCTCACTGTCCTTTGTGTCGAAGAAATACTCGACTGTGAACTCACTTGGTCCACTGCCAGGGAAATTCTGGTTAATGACGATGACCGCCTTGTTGTTCAAGTTAGCATCTTGCTGACCAGTCTCGATTTTCTTCAATGCCTCGGCGTAAGACTTGCGGATTTGCTTCACCCACGCGTCATTACTCTTCTGCGCCATGGCTGAAGAAGAGAAGGCAAGGGAAAGGAAGAGAGAAAAGAGAATCTTTTTCATAACACAGATTATTTATTTGTACACATGAAAAGTGCAATAATTATCAAAGGAAGTTTTTATAATATTATTGTCATTTATTCCATAAACTAACCAAAGTAGTATACTTTATCGAAGACTCATCTCAAAAACGCGCTTGCCATCATCGCCGTCAAATGCAAAGTTCTTGTCTAAGTTGAAGTAATAGCGACGACTGTAAGGCTTCTTGCTGATAGACTTGAAGATTTGCTCACGCACCTGTGGAGTACACTTAGTGACATTAACAGAATAATCGTCAATAGCAACATCATTGCCATAGCGGAGTTTTTTGTAGATTCCTTCTTTCAGTATCTTTGCTCCTTTGATATCTGGATCGAAAACGACTTCAAGGTCATCAGCATCTCCGAAAATATTCATGTGGTCATTATCAATCTTGCCGTAGAGCATCCATGTAACTCCATCGTTACCGTCCTGAACGAGCACTGTCTGAGGTACGTTCTTGTCGTTTACAAAATGTTCATAATTCTTCAAGACCGTGTTTACATTTTTCGTATTGAGCTTGATAGGCTTTACCAAATTGAGAAACTTACTGCTCATCCATCCTTCTATATAGCACACATTTTGTGGAGAAACGAGGTGGGTTGAGCCGTAGTCAGGATAGAAACGCACCTTGTACCAGTCGGTTTGCTTTGCCATGACTTGCAAAACGTAACCTTTAGGCAAGTATAGCGGTATGTACTCGCCACTAGCCTTTGCCGCCCAACGATAGAAGGTTTCTATGCCTCTGTCATTGTGCATGAGTATCTGGGCAGACTTAGATGCGCCTTTTCGGAAATTCACCTTCTCGTCAGTGATGACAGCGAACTCAGGTGTCTGTGCACTTGCAAAAATGCTGCAGAGCATCATGAGTGAAAGAAACAGAATCTTTTTCATAATTGGGTTATTTTATTCTAACATATACGGTTGCCAGTCAAGCTCGTCCCAAGTTACGGCACCATTCTTTTTCTTTATGCGGGAACGAACCTTGTTTACCTTTGTTTCGTCGTAGCCTTCGTTGTATGACTCTACGATACTTGCCTCCATGTCATCGCCTTCGCCTTCATAACGAAATTCCTTCGTGATGCAGATGTTGTTGATGATGCGGCTTTTCTTTATCTCTATAAGATATTCAATGGCAACACCGGTGCCAGCAGAACCTTCGGAAACAACGAAACGTGGCCAGATGGTAACGCCCATATTCCAGAAACCTAGATCTTCAAATCTCAAGATATTGCCAGAATACCAAACCATTGCCTTGTTGTCGTCCTTGTCCTTTACAAACAATTCCGGCGTTCCGTCCTGGTCAACATCATACAATGCGCACTGAGTGCTGTCGCCACCTTCAGGGAATGCCTCGTGAAAGCGGTGAAGGATCTTTACCTTGTCGTCAAAGAATCTCTCTTGTGTTGGCAGCATAGTGTCCTGGGCATGAGCAGAGATACATACGGCGCAAGCGAAGAGTAATAGTGAAATCTTTTTCATACGCATCAGTCCTATAAGTAGGATTTATTGATTATTCATGTTTATCGGTGAGTGCCGCCCACTATTGTCACGCGGTGAGCGCCGGTGTAATCTACCGTTTTTTCTTTTTCAAGATATTCAATGAGAGCATCGGCTGTCGTCTTATAGGTATTGAAGAACGGTTTGCTTGAAACGGCCTTGTTGGTAGAATAAACATAACTGTTGAGAGCCAGCTTGTATGTCTTGTTCATATTGAACTTCTTGCCGTCAGCAGTGAGCATCTTCTTTACCTTGTATTCGCCGTTTTTGCCATCAGCAACGATAGTGTACTGGAAACCAGACACATAGCAAGGGCCGTACTCATCGGTGATAGGAAGTTCCTCAAGGAGAGCCTTGAGCTCGTTGCCAGTGATTTCAATGGTGTAAAGCTCGTTGCCGAATGGATCGAGGCGATAGATGTCATTGACGATAATGTTGCCGGCTTCCTTTTCTTCGTAGCGAACACCGCCAGCGTTCGATACGGAAATGTCGGCTCCAGCGATGATGCGGTTAGCGTCAGCCATCATGCAGCCAAGTTCTTCCTTTTTGGTGAAAGGCTTTGTAGCTTGGGCAACAACGCGGTTGAGCAATGGATTGTCTGAGAACTTGTCGAGCATAGCCTGAACCTTTGCGTCAAAGTTCTTTGTGGCACGGATATCTATGAGCTTGTTCTTCTTCTCCACAACCTTGCCGCCACGCACCTTGATGTCAATCTCATTGAAGTATTTCACGTCGCGCTTTGCCTGGCAAATCATCACGCCATTGCGCATCATGCCCGGCACGAGGTCGTGAGAGTGGCCACAAATCATGAGGTCAATCTCAGGATGGTTGTCGGCGATGAGAGTGTCATTCTCAAGTCCCATGTGGTTGAGCGAGATGTAAACGTCACACTGGTCGCGAAGCCACTTGTACTTGTCGAGTGCCTTCAGCGGATCAGAGAAGCGAATGCCCTCAACCTTGCTTGGGTGACAGTCAGGAATACCCATGTTGTTTATCTGCACAATACCGATAACACCGATGCGAACGCCCTGATGCTCAAAGAGTTTGAACGGCTGAACGTGCATCTTTACAGAGTCGGCAGGGTGCATGTTTGCCACAACGTAAGTGCATTGGCTCTTGTTTATTGTATTAACAAAAGACTCCACGCTGTGGTCGCACTCGTGGTTACCCATTGAAGAAACATTGAAGCCCACGGCATTCATCATCTCTATCATAGGGAGATTTGGCTCTGAATAGGAATCGTTCACGGGATTTCCTGTACGGTTGTCGCCAGCAGACATCACGAGAACTTCCTTGTCTGGATTAGCTTTACGGATACTATCTACGAGATAAGCGAACTTCGGGAAGTTCTGGACTGCGGCATGAAGGTCATTGATGCCGATAATCTTAAGGTCTGCGTCCTGGGCAAACGCTGATGCGCTGAATGCCAAGGCAAGAATAAATCCAAATAAATGTTTCATAGTCTATTATAGTCTTTTTGATTTGATTTATTTTTTGTCACGCAGATTTTGCGGATTTTGCAGATTTATTTTGGGCAACAGAAATCAGCATTATCTGCTTGATCTGCGTGGGAATACTTTACCAACTCATGCTTGCGCCACCACCGCCGGAGCTTCCGCCGCCGAAAGAACCGCTGCCTGAGCTGCCGCTGTCATATCTGTCATTGTCATCGGAGCTACTTCTGAACCAGCCGCTTCCTTCGCTGCTATGTTCCTTCTTTGGAATAGAGGTTTGTGTCCTTTCCTCATGTCCGCAATGTTCGCATCTGAAAACGGTTTCTTTCTCGCCACATTCATAGTAAGTAGGCTCAAGGACAACCTTAGTTTCCGCTTTATGAAACTGATGGGCACCGCATTTCTTGCACTTCTTGTAATAATCGAAGAGTGCTCCCCTGTATTGCTCCACGTTGACGTCATCACATTCTTCGCAGTACCATACGTCGTATTCTATAGCACCATTCTTTTCTTCAAGTTGCTCATTCTTCTTTAGGTACTTGTCTTCTTCCTTCTCGCTGAGCAGTCTTAGAGGTTTTCCGCATATAGGACAATGACGTGTTTGTCTGCGTTTCTTCCTTATTATCAGTCTTATAGGAATATAGACAATGAATACCAAAGGGAACAGCAGATACACAAACCAAGCAGAATCGCTTGCCTCTACCAAGGCTTTTGTCTCTGCGTGGAGTTTGTCGTTTTCAGTCTTTGCAGCATGAACAGCCCCGCTGTTTTTTGCTTTCTTGTAATCATCCACATGCATTTTCGCCATGTAGAGAGAGAACAATGAGTGTAAGATGACAACAATCCATAGGATTATCTTTCCTATTGTCCGAAGAATCCCGTAGCCTTCCTCTATATCTTGGCGGTCTTGTTCTGCTTTTCGTTCAGCTTCCGCCTTCTTATCTGCCTCTATTTGTGCGAACCTTGACACCCCTACATTCCTTGAACCCAGCATAAGTGCCATCGCCTTTACGCCTTCAAGAATGCCTTCCGGATACCTATCCTCGAGGAACAGTGGCTTGATAGCATCGCGCTCGATGCGGCTGCAAAGGGCATCGGTGAAGACTCCTTCCATGCCGTAGCCCGTTTCTATGCGGAGGAAGTGTGGGTTCATTGTCATGAACATCAGCACACCATTGTCTTTGTCCTTGTCGCCTATGCCCCAGTAGTTGAATAGGTCGTTGGTAAATTCGTTGCCGTTGGCGTTGTCAACCTGATTGACAGCTACCACAAAGATGTCGGCAGAGTCTCTCACGCTTGAGAGAATGCGGTTTATGCTGTCGCAATAAGCAGCACCGATGATGCTGTCAGGGTCACTGACATGTATTGAGTTGCTTCTGAGTCGAGTGTTTGGTATGGACTTTACTGTCCATGGCTTGCTCTTCTCATGTTTTTCCACAGCCAAGGTCTTGGTGGAGTCTGCCACGAAAGCTGTTTTTTCTGGCTGTTCTTTTGCATCACCATCATCCAATAGGACGAAAGTTAAGAGAATTGCAAACAATACGAAGATGCCGATGGCGACTATGCAACAGAATTTAAGTATGAACTTCATATAATTAGAGTTTCTTACCAACTTGAACTTGCACCACCACCGCCGGAACGACCGCCGCCGAACGATCCGCTTGAACTTCTTGAACTACTTGAACTGCTACTGTAGCTAGATCTGCTAGAGCTTCCTGAACTACTGTAGCTAGATCTGCTGCTTGAGTATCTTTTCAATTGTGGAATACTGTATGTCTTGTTGAATTTCTTTCCGCAGTTGAGGCACTCGAAGGTGGTCTTTTCCTCGCCATCCTTGTAGATTGTCGGTTTAAGAACCTCCACGGTGATGACTATCTTGGCGAGCTTTGCGTGGCAGTGTGGGCAGGATGTATAGTAATTTGCAGAGTCTGCTTCGTAGTCTTCTATGAGTGTGGCTTCGCAATCGTCGCAAACCCACACGTCGTAGTTCTTGGACTTGTATCTTTCCTCATTCTGTTGAGCTTCAGATAGATATGCATCCTCCTCTGCCTCGCTGAGCAGTCGCATAGGTTTTCCGCAATGCGGACAGATTCTTGGTCTCCTAACCAATTTTCTTGATTGGAACTTCACGATGAGGTAAGATATCAAGGCGAGAGGAACGATCAGGTATATCCACCATTCGCTCTCAGGATATTTCTTGTAGATTCGGCTTTGTTGATAGAGTCTTTCGTTTATCACGCTTGATGGCTGGGATGAATCTACTCTGGAATGCCTTGAAGCCTTATTCCATCCCTGCAACTCGTCTCTTATTACAATGAGATTGATGATAAGGCCTACTATGCCAAGTATCCAAAGCATAATTCTTATCCCTTCCTCTTGTTCCTCCTTTTCCTTCAGCTCTCGCAGTTCACGCTGGTGCGCTTCTTCTTTTTCTATTGCGTCCATGCTTGCGAACAATGCTGCTTTCATGCCGGTAGAGTCGGGCGAAACAACTGATGCCAAAGCCTTCACGCCTTCAAGAGTACCTTCCGGGTATCTGTCTTGCTGGAAGAGAGGCGTCACCTTGTGACGAAGTATGCGCTTGCATGTCACGTCGGGCAGTATGCCTTCCATGCCATAGCCAGTCTCTATGCGGATGAAGTGTGGTTTCATTGTCATGAACACCAGTACGCCGTTGTCCTTATCCTTGTCGCCTATGCCCCAGTAGTTGAAGAGTTCGTTGGCAAACTCATCGCCGTTAGGATTGTCAACTCGGTCAACGGCAACGACAAAGATGTCGGAACTGTCGCGAACACTTGCCAGAATTATATTGATGCTGTCAGAGTATTCCTTTCCGAGTATGCTGTCCGGGTCGCTCACATGGATATTGTTTCCATTGAGACGAGTGTTCGGGATGGACTTTATCGTATAAGGCTCGCCTGGCGTGTGAGGCACCACAACCACCTTCTTCGCGGAGTCTGCCTTCGTTGAAGCATGGAGACCAGCAACCTTGTCCGATGCCGATGATGAGGAATCTGCGGCAAGCGTATTCGCATTCTCTACCGAATCAACAGCGGCAATGGTATCCTGCTTCGGCTCATCAACGCTGATTATATTCACGTCGAATATAACCTCAATGAAAGCGATGATGACCGCAGCAGCAAAGAGTGCGACGATCGGTCCGCAGCCACAGCCGCATCCCCATTTAAGTGCTTTGTTCATTCTACTGCAGGTTTACAAATCGATTTCTGGCATGTTCGCACTGCTTTCCGCTTCCTCAAAGTATGGACGCTTATCAAATCCGAAGAGCGATGCTATGATGTTTGTAGGAATTCTGCGGATGGCAGTGTTGTAATCCTGTGTGGCATCAATGAAGTTCTTGCGTGCCACTGATATGCGGTTCTCCGTACCTTCAAGCTGAGCCTGGAGGTCAAGGTAGTTTTGGTTCGATTTCAAATCAGGGTACGACTCAGAGATGGCCATGAGCTTACCCAAAGCCTGAGAGAGTTCTCCCTGTGCCTGTTGGAACTTCTTTAGGTCCTCTGCTGTCATATTTGTAGGGTCAAGCTTGATGGCAGTGGCAGCGCTGCGAGCTTCTATGACGGCTGTCAATGTAGCTCTTTCTTGTTCTGCATAGCTCTTTGCCACCTTGACGAGTGCTGGCACGAGATCTGCGCGACGCTTGTACTGATTTTGTACCTGCGACCATGTTCCTTCAACTTTCTCTTCCTTTGTTACGAGGCCATTGTATGTGCTGAAAAAGACGATTCCTACAATGGCTAATACACCTACAAGGACAATTGTTTTGATGTTGTTCTTAATCATCTTATTATATATATGTATGGGCGGACCTGTATATGGTCCGCCCTTTGTTATGGTTTGGGATTGATATACAATTTGGCATTTTATGGAGGCTTGCTTATGGAGGTGTCCTGCCCTCAGGACACCAAGCGCGATGAAGTGTAATATTACTTTAGCGGCAGTTGGTGCGGTGAGGGCACCGCACCTCCATAATGGCCTATGTCAAATCGTATATTGTTTTTACTGCGCTGGAGCAGGTTCTACAGCAGGCTTTGCAGCCTTAGCCTTCTTGCCGGACATTACACCGTAAGCGATGAGACCAACAACGATTGCAAGGATGATGCAGCCAATGACTGGACGATACCAAATCCAAGCGAGAGCGATGATGATGAGCGACCAAGCGATGCCGAGAATACCAGCAACGAGACCAACGCCCATTTCAACGATGTCAGCAAGGAATGGAAGAACCTTGAAGAGCATGTAGAGGATACCGAAGATAGACTTGAATGCACCGATGATGAGGAGAACGCCGATGATACGAAGAACCCAAGTGAGGAGAGAGTTGTTGTCATGTTCTGTCTGGAACATCTCTTCCATAGAGTGAGAACCTACTGAGAGTACAGAGAGAGTTTTGCCGTTCTTTGCAACGAACTTAGCGAAAGTCTCGCCCTGAGTCTTTGCGATAACAGAAGCAGCCTTAGGAGCAGTTACATACTTGAAAGTGATGCGCATATCGCCGACTTCAGGAGAACCAGAGTTACGACCGATATAGAGTACATTGCCCTGCTGGTGAATCATGTTAGTCTCTGCAAGATTTGCAGGAGCAGCTGCTGTAGTGTCGTTAACTTCCTGAGCAGCAACTCCGTTTGAGAGCACTGAGCTTCCGCCGGCACGCTTACTGAGGTCGATAACCTGATCAGCTGGAAGATTGATGTCAAGATCCTTGAAGCCACTGATCTGGCTGATGAGGAAACCTGGGAGGTCATAACCACCGAACTTAACGTTCTCTGCTATTTCGCTTTCGTCATCAATACCAGTGATCTTCACTGTGTTAGTATGACCTGCCTCCTTGAAGCTTGCAGAGCTTTCTGGAGAGCTAACCCACTTCTGCTCGTAAGTGTAAGTAGTGATGATTTCTTCGCCACCGCCTACCTTGTCTCTGTGCTCTTCGTGCTTGTTCTCAACCCACTGGTAGTATTCAACATCACGGCTGAGCTTTACGCAGACAGCACCAACCTTGAACATAGGGTCTGAGAGAGAGTCCTTTGTAGATGTAGGAGCGATAGCATGGATGAGTTGTCCTTCGTATTCAGGATCAACCTTTGTTACATCTTCTACATGTACGCAAGCGCCCTGAGCTTCCTCGAGCATCTTTTCTGTTTTAACAAAGTTACCTTCATTCCACCAAAGAAGGATGGTACCGATAATGAGCATGACAAAACCTGTGCCGATGCCCTTGAATGAATTGCCAAGGCGTGAGCCGTAGCTAACAGTTCTTGTTTCTGTGTAAGCCATAATTTTGTTTTTAGGATTTATTGATTATTTTTATTTAAATGTTTTTTTCAGAGAATTTCTGTTTTTCATGTTTTCAGGGTGCAAATATATAAAAAAATAATAATAATATCATAACCAATCTGTTATTTTTTATGCATACTTCAAAAAAAATCGAGAAAATATAGCATTTTCTCATCATTTAGGCGTTTTCCATAACAAATTGACACGAAATCAAAATAAAAAACCGTACCTTTGCACGGCAAATATTACACATTAAAATATATTATGGAAACTATAAAAAAACACAGAAGCATAAGAAAATACTGCAAAAAGGACATATCCACAGAACTTCTCAACGAGATTCTTGCAGCTGCAGAGCAAACCCAAACAATGGGCAATCTGCAGTTATACAGCGTAGTTGTTACTCGCTCCCAAGAGATGAAAGAAAAACTTGCGCCGGCTCATTTCTGCCAGCCTATGGTTACAAATGCACCTGTAGTTCTGACCATCTGCGCAGATTTCCGCCGCACAACTCGTTGGGCAGAAGAACGCAAGGCAAATCCAGGTTATGACAATTTCCTTTCCTTCATCAATGCAGCTACAGACGCTCTGCTCTATACGCAGAATGTCTGCAATATTGCGGAAGAGAAAGGACTCGGCTACTGTTTCCTCGGCACTACAGTATATCAGCCACAGTCAATCATCGACACATTGAAACTTCCAAAACTCGTTTTCCCTGTTGCAACCATCACTCTCGGATGGCCAGATGAGCAGCCAGCTCTTACTGACAGACTCCCATTGACTGCAATTGTACACGAAGAGACCTACTGCGACTATTCTGCAGCAGACATTGACAGTCATTATTCCTACAAGGAATCTCTTGAGGAAAACAAGCAATTCTGCGAGATAAACAACAAGGAGACTCTCGCCCAGATATTCACCGACATCCGTTACACAAAGAAAGACAACGAAGCAATGTCTGCCGGAATGCTTGAAGCATTGAAGCAACAAGGTTTTATGTAATAAAACACATGATAACAAAGATAATTTCCACTCGCCTAAACATTTCCGAACGCCAAGTAGAGGCAACTTTGAAACTGCTTGACGAAGGTGCAACCATTCCTTTTATTGCGCGTTACCGAAAGGAGATGACAGGTTCGCTTGACGAGGTTGCCATCAGCAATATTGCACAACAAGCGGACAAACTGAAAGAACTGCAGAAACGCAAGGAAACGATTCTCAAGACGATTGAAGAACAGGAAAAATTGACGCCTGAGTTGAAGAAGCGAATTGAAAACTGCTATGACGCGACCGAACTGGAAGACATCTATCTGCCATTCAAGCCTAAGCGTCGTACCAAAGCTCAGGTTGCACGAGAGAACGGACTGGAACCGCTTGCCATGCTTATTCTTCAGGAACGAATCGGCAGCGAGTCTGAACTTGAGCGCAATGCAGACAAATTCGTAAAAGGAAATGTGAAATCCGTAGAAGATGCTCTTCAAGGTGCTCGTGACATCATTGCTGAGAATATTTCTGAAGATGAGAAATGTCGCAATGCTGTGCGCCGCGAGTTCAACTATACTGCCACAATCACATCAAAAGTGGTAAAGGGAAAAGAGGCTGAAGGCGACAAATTCAAGGACTACTTCAACTTTTCCGAGCCTCTTAAGCGCTGTTCATCCCATCGTATGCTTGCCATGCGACGTGGAGAAAGAGAAGGTTTCCTGAAAGTCACCATAAGTCCCGATGATGAACTTGCAGAAGACAAGTTGCTCAGACTTCGCGTAAGACGCTCAGGTGCAGCAAGCGACCAGATAGAAAAAGCCTGCCTTGATGCCTATAAACGACTCATAAAGCCATCAATAGAGAATGAATACGCTGCTCTAAGCAAGGAAAAGGCCGACGAAGAGGCTATCGCAGTTTTTGCAAATGGTCTGCGCCAACTCCTACTTGCATCTCCACTCGGACAGAAACGAGTAATGGGCATAGACCCTGGTTTCCGTACAGGCTGTAAGGTTGTATGCCTTGATTCTCACGGCATGCTCCTTCATCACGATGTGATATTCCCACACCCACCGATGAGCAAAACAGCTGAAGCTACTGAAAAAATCAAGAAACTTGCAAAGAAATATGCTATAGAGGCAATCTCCATTGGCAATGGAACAGCCGGTAGAGAAACTGAGACATTCATTCGAAGTCTTAATCTGAGGAACGAGAATGCTCGTAATTCCGATGCAGAGGTAGAGATTTACTCTGTAAACGAAGACGGCGCTTCAGTCTATAGCGCATCAAAGATTGCACGAGAGGAATTTCCGAATGAGGATGTTACGGTACGCGGAGCTGTAAGCATAGCTCGACGCCTGATGGATCCACTTGCAGAACTGGTTAAGATAGACAGCAAGAGCATCGGCGTAGGTCAGTATCAGCACGATGTTGACCAAACCGCTCTCAAGCAACAACTTGACCAAACGGTTGTGTCTTGCGTGAATCTTGTCGGTGTAGATGTGAATACAGCATCAAAACATCTCTTAACATACATCTCTGGTCTTGGTCCTACGCTTGCGCAGAACATCATAGACTATCGCACAGAAAACGGCGGTTTCAAGAGCAGAAAGGAACTGATGAAGGTGAAGCGAATGGGAGAAAAGGCTTTTGAGCAATGCGCAGGTTTCCTTCGTGTGTCAGGAGGAAAGAATCCGCTTGACAATTCTTCCGTACACCCTGAAAGCTATCATGTTGTGGAGCGTATGGCAAAAGACCTCAACACCACTGTTTCTACGCTGTTGAAAGATGCCAGTTTGCGTTCAAAGATAGACATTGACAGATATAAAGATGTTGGTCAGGAGACACTGAAAGACATTCTGAAAGAACTTGACAAACCGGGCCGCGACCCTCGTGAACCATTAAAGAAATTCTCGTTTGATCCTCGTGTCCACACTCCAGAAGACCTTATGGTAGGAATGAAGTTGCCAGGAATTGTCAGCAATGTAACCAACTTCGGAGCATTCGTTGATATTGGAGTTCACGAGAAAGGTCTTGTACATGTTTCGCAACTTGCAAACCATTATGTCAAGGATCCACTAACTGTTGTTCATGTGGGACAAACCGTAGAAGTTACAGTCACCGCTGTTGATCTCCAGCGTAACAGAATTTCGCTCAGCATGAAAGACTAAAACAGGAAACTTTATATTTACAATTTGGCTTTTTATGGAGGTATCTTTATGTTGGTGCGCTGCCCTTCGGCGCACCAACTGCCTCTAAATCATATCCCCCCATGGTGTGGTGAGGGCACCACATCTCCATAAGGCAAAGCGATATTCTGAAGTTTTAAGGGGATTAGAATATGTATCGCCAAGCGAGGCAAAATGTTTCTCCCTGCGGGATGATCAATTTTCTTATAAGAAACTCAGGATTTTCTTACTAGAAAAAATATTTTTTCTTATAAGAAAATGGGACGTCCGACGGGGCAATACTATCAGGAACACCAAAGAAGATGTATTCTATCTTCCAAGGAAGGTCGCAGCCTCAGCGACCAACAAATTCATATACTTTCGGCAGAAGTCTGTCTGTCAGTCAGTCAAAAAGTGTGACATACATCACTCCGCATAAGATTAATCTTTCAAATAATCTTTTATAAACAAGTTTTTTTTTATTTTTGCAGTAATATTTTCCTACAAATATGAAGACAAAACACTTTTTATATCTCTTTTTGACCTTGCTTCTTTGCTTTGGCACAACAGCCAGAGCGCAAGACATAGATGACAGCTACGAAATTGACAGCATAGACGCAAACAACTATGTTGAGAGAAGAGAGCGCATTATAAGTTTTCATTCTGACATTCTGCTTGGGGCGAACAACATGGTGGAGGTTACGGAGCATATCAAAGTATATGCTATGGGTGACATTTTCAAGCATGGAATCTTCAGGTACATCCCAGACACCCGCACCGACCAATACGGACACAGAAAGAGACTAAATATATACTTGCGGGAAGTAAAATGCAACGGACTGGACGCCGACTGGCATCAGGACGACGAGTCGAGCGACTTCAAGATCTACATCGGAGACGCTAACACATACTTGCAGGAAGGAGAATACGAATATCTTATCCGTTACTCTGCTCCTGGACACATCGGAGTTTTTGATGACCACGATGAGATCTACTGGAACGTGAATGGCTTCGACTGGTCTGTTCCATTTGATTCACTCTCCACGACTGTCACCATACCTGGCGGTACGAAGTTTACTGAACACATAGCCTACACGGGTGAAAGCGGTGCTAAGGGAGAAGATTATTTCTCAAAGCAAACAAGCGATAACACCGTCACTTTCTACGCCTCAAGACCATTCATCAGCGGAGAGAACATGACTATTGCGGTCAGCTTCACAAAAGGTTCGCAGAAGGCTCTCACATGGTGGGAAATTTGGGGAGATGATGTTATTCTATGGTCTCTTTTCGCCATCTTCACACTCTTCTGTCTCATCACTTGGATTTGCGAAGGAATTGACCCTAAGAAACCGACTGTCATTCCACAATACACCGTACCAAAAGGTCTTTCACCGGCTTTGGCAGGACGCATCATGGACGCCACAGACACAAAGCAGTTGATGGCAACAATTCTCTCCATGGTGGTAAACGGCGGTGCAACGATTAATCGCGTTTCCGAAAAGATTTTCCGCTTGGATAAAGGTCAAAATGACAAGCTTGACAGTTTCGCGGAAGTCGCTTTTGACAAACTTTTCGTCAAAAATGCCTCGGAACATATTTCCACAAAGGACAATGAGGATGAATTTGCCGATGCGCGTACCGCAGTCAAGGACAAGACCGAAGCAGAATATGGCAATGGAAAGATCTACGAATACAACTCAGGCTACGTTCTAATAGCAGCGCTAATTTTCATCGGCTCCGGCATTACTGCCTTCTGTCTTGAACCAACGGACGACACTTTCTGGTACAGTGGCATTGGAGCCATTTTGGTTGCTATATGGCACTTCTCCGTAATTGGCAAATACACCATTGGCGGAATAAAAACTTTGTCTGAGGTTGAAGGACTTAAGATGTACATAAAGACTGCCGAAGAGCTTCGCATGAAAGAAATGACTCCTGAGCATTTCGAGGAACTCCTTCCTTATGCAATGGCTTTCGGACTGGAAAACAAATGGTGTAAGCAGTTTGAAAAAATACTTGCTGCCTGCAACTATAAGCCAGACTGGTATGACTCTGCCGATACGAACTACGGCGTATCAACACTCTTGTACAATGGCGGCATGAACTCCATGATGGACAACTTTACCAAACAGACAAAGAGTTCCATCCAGTCTTATGACACCGCTCATTCCGAAAGCGGCGGCTCATGGAGCAGCGGCGGCGGTGGAGGCGGCTTCTCCGGCGGCGGAGGCGGCGGAGGAGGCGGCGGCGGTTGGTAAACCCTGCCGATTTTGCCCACCAACTATATAAACAAAGAACATAACAAAACATAAAAAACAATGTACATAATCATCGCATTATTAGTCGTACTCGCAATAGCTGTTATCATTATATATAACGGCCTTGTAAACTTGCGCAACCTGACAAAAGAAGCATGGAGCAATATTGATGTTTTCCTCACAAAGCGCCATGACCTCATTCCGCAGCTTGTAAACACAGTAAAAGGCTACGCTCAGCACGAACAGGCTCTTTTCGAGAAAATCACAGCACTTCGTACAAGTGCGATTGACACTCAGAATTTAGGAGAACAACTTGCCATAGAGGACAAGATAACAAAGACTCTCGGCGAAATAAAGGTTGCCATAGAAAAGTACCCTGAACTCAAGGCAAACGAGAACTACCTGGCTCTACAGCGACAGCTTGTTGAGATGGAAACGGAAATTGAACGCTCACGACGTTACTTCAACGGATGTGTCCGCAACATGAACAATGCTGTTGAAACTTTCCCGAAGAACATCATCGCCAATATGTTTGGATTCAAGAAATCTAAGTTCTTTGTTGTAGAATCCGAATTGGTAAGAAAGGCTCCTTCTGCAGCAATAGCTACTACCCTACTCTTTGCTACTGCTCTCACACTCTCATCATGCGGTTCTGGCAGCATAGTTTCTGCAACAAAGAGTGCGGCAAAGTACTATGCTGACCGTAGTGAAAAGAACGCCCTGGATTTCAGCAAGAAGTTTGCCAAGGCAGAAGCAGACATTCGCAAACTTGACGGCGAGGCACAGATTAATCCGGACAAATATATCAAGCTCAACGAGAAGGCTGCTGAGATTGATGCATTCAGCAAAGCACTCAATTTGCTTTCTGGCGGGAAGGGATATATAGAAATCGGTGGCCAGCAGTTCCAACTTCAAGATTATTCTGAACTTGTCAACCGCGCCCAAAAAGGAGCTATTCTCGCTTATGAGAACCGTGGTGACAAGATTATGAATCAAGAGACGGCCTCTGCATACCAATATGAAGAGGCAATGAAAGATTATGAGAAAGCTGGCGACACCTACAAAGCACAACAGGCAAAGCAGTCGCTGATTAACAGACTCCTCTCTGACGGTGAACGTGGTTTCCGCAATAATCTCTCATCATACGATTACGAAAGTGCATTAAAGAGCTATATCAAGGCAGCCGATTATGGTTCACGAGAAGGCGAGCAGGGATACTATGAGCTTCTTGACGCCATCGGTATGACTCTCATCGTAAACATCGACAACATTAACAATAACACACTTCGAAGACTTCAGGACGCTGTTCCTATGTATGTAGAGGTAGTCGTTGATCCTAATATGCGCCGTGCGTTCTCGGCTATGCGAGGCGATCTCGTCATCGTGCTTGAGGAAAAGAGCAATAACGGTTCTTACCGTGACAACGACAACCACCACCAAGGCTCAGTCCTTGAGATGCAGCTTATTGATCTGCGCACAAGTCGAAACGGTACTGTCATCGCTTCTTGGCCAGTTGAAGTCAAGTATCCTGCTGATCGCAGCAAGTATCGTAGCGCAGAGATTGATGCTTTTGCTTCTGCCATCTCAAGCCGTGTTTACGACATCAACCGCGCCATCAAGGATAAGGTTAGAGTAATGCCTCGCAATTCATCAAACTACAGATCATACAACTCCAACACATGGAGAACAGGCAGCAGCTCTGGCACTTGGAGATACTAAGGTAATTGATAATGGGAAATTGAACATTGATAATGGAAAATATGAAAGAAAACAAAATAAAAGTCGGCATTCTCGGTGCCGCAGGCTATACTGGCGGTGAGCTCATTCGCTTGCTCATCAATCACCCACAAGCAGATATTGTCTTTGCCAACTCTGAATCCAATGCCGGAAATAATGTTTACGATGTACACGAAGGACTCATCGGCGAAACCGACTTGAAGTTCTCAAGCGAAATGCCTTTTGACAAGGTTGATGTGGTATTCTTCTGCTTCGGCCATGGCAAAAGTGAGCAGTTCCTCAAGGAGCACACAATTCCAGAAAACGTAAAGATTATCGATCTCGCACAGGATTTCCGCATCAAAGGCGACCACGACTATGTCTATGGCCTTCCAGAGATTCATCGCGAAGAAACTGCAAAGTGTATGCACCTTGCTAATCCTGGCTGCTTTGCAACTTGTATCCAACTCGGTCTCCTGCCACTCGCTAAGGCAGGCATGCTCTTCAACGACATCTCTGTAAACGCTATAACTGGTTCTACTGGTGCTGGTCAGAAGCCAGGTGCAACAACCCATTTCTCATGGCGTAACAATAACTTCTCGGTATATAAGCTCTTTACTCACCAGCATCTGCACGAAATAACACAGACGCTCAACGAGCTTCGTCCTGAAGACACTCCTGCTGTCATTGACACACTCAACGACGGCTACGACAAGGAAGGCATCACGGTAGATTTCATCCCATATCGCGGCGATTTCCCACGCGGAATCTTCTGTACTGAGGTCATCACTCTCGACAAGACCGCTGACAAAGACGCTATTGTTGCGCTCTATAAGGACTTCTACAAGGATGCTGCATTCACTCATTATTCAGACAAAGCGCCTGATATGAAGCAGATTGTCAACACCAACAAGGCTATTGTCCATGTTGAGACATTCGGTCGCAAAATCGTAGTAACTTCCATGATTGACAACCTTCTGAAGGGTGCTGTCGGTCAAGCTGTACAGAACATGAACATCATGTTCGGCATTGACGAGCGTGCAGGTCTCAACCTCAAGGCAAGTGCTTTCTAAGATTATCATCACCTTATTGATACAATCACAATGAAAAAACTCTTTCTTTTAATCTTTACCACAATGTGCATTTCTGCCAATGCACAGCAATCAAACATCAACCTTAGTCACAATCCGCAAAAAGATACGGAGGGACTCGTTCCTTTCAGCGCCTCGCTAAACTCTCCACAGGTGAACGATGATCATACCGTAATCTTCCGCATCAAGGCTCCACAGGCAAACGAGGTTAAACTCTCTGGTGCAATGCTCACTGTCATGCACGAGAAGAGCCCACTTCCTTTCACAAAGGGTGACGATTGCATCTGGTCTTTGAAGATCGGTCCTCTACCAGTTGACATGTACCAGTACAACATCATCATCGATGGCGTGAGCATGGCTGACCCGAACAACACTTACGCAGCATTCACCGCAATGCCTCCTTACAGCGAGCTTATAATCCACGGCGATGGTCCTCAGTGGTACGACGCAAAGCCTGTTCCTCATGGTTCTATTACTCGTCATATTTATACAAGTTCCGTTACTGGTGGTGAACGCGATATGTATGTTTATACCCCACCGACATACAATCCAAAGAAAAAGTATCCTGTACTTTATCTAATGGGCGGTAGTGGCGAACTTCCTTCTAACTGGATGTACGACGGTCGCGTAAACTTCATCATGGACAATCTCTTGGCTGAAGGCAAGGCAACAGAAATGATTATTGCTATCATCAACAACCAAGTTGTACATAGAAACCATCCAAAACATGCCGACCTTACTTTCGACATCATGGCACGCGAACTGCGCGATGTTGTTGTACCATTTGTTGACAGCCATTACAGCACAATAGCTAATGCTCATGGACGTGCTATTTCTGGTCTTTCCATGGGTGGTCGTCATACTATGTTCAGTGGCATGGAACGCTGTCTTGACCTTTTCGCCAACTTCGGTGTTCTTAGCGCTGGAGATGCAGAGCCGGAAAAGACTATCCCAACATTCCTTAATACAAAGGACCTTGACAAGAAAGTGGATTATCTTTTCGTAGGACAAGGCACAGAAGAGCAATCCGGATTCTTTAATGTTCGCGTTAAGGGACTTGTTGACGCTCTCAATGCTCACGGCATCAAGCACGAATATTATGCAGGAGGTCACGGCGGACACGATTGGTCAACATGGCGTCATCTTCTCTACTACCGTTTCCTTCCAAACTTGTTCAAATCAACAAAACCTTTAAAATAAAAAAATGAAAAAGTATCTCCTAACCTTATTCTCTGCCGCAGCAACTCTTTTTGCTCAGGCACAGAACCCTTACCTTCCTCTTTGGGAACACCTTCCTGATGGTGAGCCACGCGTATTCGAAGATCCAGACAACCCTGGCAAGCTTCGTGCTTACATCATTGGTTCTCATGACCTTAAGAACACAGACTATTGTGGTCCAGACATCCGCATGTGGTCAGCTCCAGTAGAAGACCTCAGCCAGTGGCGTGACGAAGGATCGCTCTTCAAGCACTATGTTGACGGACAATGGGACACAATGTTCGCTCCTGACCTTGTGGAGGTTAAGGATAAGACAACAGGCAAGAAAACCTACTACCTTTATCCTCACTCTCGTGGTAATCGCCGCGTGCCTACTGTTGCAAAGGGCGATCGTCCAAATGGTCCTTTCACAGCAATCAATCTCACAGAGGGTGGCCGCCAGTGTCTCCCTGGTTCAATGATTGACTTCGACCCTTCCGTATTCATTGAGAATATCACGAACAAGAAGGACAAGGATTACGACAAGGGCTTCCGCGCTTATGTATTCTACGGTTTCCAGCACTCTACTGCTGCTGAGCTCGACCAGAACACTATGTACAGCGTTCGTCCTGGCACAGACATCCACGACTACTTCATCCCTGCTTCTTCTCGCTACGGTGAGGTTCGCGACCCTAAGGGCACTGAATATCCTGCTCTCTACAAAGGTCAGAACCCAGGCGAGTTCAACTTCTTCGAGGCTTCTTCCATCCGTCAGGTTGGCAACAAGTATGTGATGGTGTTCTCTGGTTACTCTGGTCCTGACTACGGTCTTGGCTCTACAAACTCTGCTCTTCGCTATGCTTACGGCGACTCTCCACTCGGTCCTTGGCGTTCAGGTGGTGTGCTCGTTGACTCTCGTGGCGTTGTGCTCAATGAGGACGGCTCTAAGCTTACTACCACAAACTTCGCCCACAACACTCACGGTTCTCTTCAGGAGATCAACGGTCAGTGGTATGTGTTCTACCATCGTCCTCCACGCGGCTTCGGCAACGCTCGCCAGTCAATGGTTGCTCCTGTGAAGATTGTATGGGACAAGAAGAAGGTTGCCGACGGCGGTAAGGTTACAATCGTTGGCTACGACCCATATGCAAAGGATAATGTTTGGACAGCTAAGGCTTCAAACGGCGACCACTACACAGGTGCTGAGGTAACTTCAGAAGGTTTCCAAATCTTCGGTCTCGATCCATACAAGTATTACTCTGCCGGTCTTGCTTGCTACATCAACGACAACAACGCTATGCAGGACAACTGGGATGTATGGAACAATTCCATGGATCTCGCTGGCCTAAAGAACGGCGCTATCGTTGGTTTCAAGTACTTCGGTTTCGGCGGTCTTGCCCAGGACACTAAGGGTTGCAAGGCATTTGAAGGCGCAAAGAAGGGCGATGGCACAAAGATCAACATCGATGTTACTCCAAGCGCACAGGCTTGCAAGATTCATGTCATGCTCGACGGTCCTTACGCAAACTCTACTTGGAATGGCAAGGAGATTGCCGTTATTGATGTTCCTGCAGCAGAGGTTCCTGGTGGTCGTCAGAACCCTTGGGCACGCGCTCAGGCAAAGCCAATCGTTGTTTCAGCTGACGTTCCTGCCGTAGAAGGCCTTGCTGGCAAGCACGCAATCTATCTCGTTGTTGAAGGTCCTGAAATCAAGGAGCCAGAGCAGCCTCGTTTCGGTGGTCGCAACCAAGGTCCACAGCGTCCACGCGGACTCGTTGACATTCACGGACTCGGCTTCTCAAAGAACGGCACAAAGTGTGAGCGTCCTGTAGTTCCTACAGTGAACATCCTCGTTGATGGTCAGCCACTCGTTATGCCTACAGCTCCTATTTTCTCAACAAACCAGAATGGTTACACAATGGTCAACCACTATCAGGTTTACGGCAAGCTCAATGACAACTCTGTAATCACTGTGAAGGCTAACGGCGGCGATGTCAAGGCTACTGTAGGCAAGATCTCAGATGGTCGTGCAAAAGTCACTTGCTCATTCAACGGTGTTGAGAAGGTTTTCCTCATCAATTAATAATGCTGAAAAGAACATCGTTATTAAACAATATACTAAAACAGAACACACTGTGTGCGATAACAGATTTTCTTGAAAAAATTGTGTACGAGCACACAGAAAAAGTTTAGGCTTTTGGGTGAAAAAGATAGGAAAAAGTTTGCAAATATTAAAAGAACTCCCTACCTTTGCACCAGTGAAAGACGAAGTTGTGAAACAAGTCTTATCACATTAGATAAAGTCTAGTTTAGTTTTTGTGTTGGTAGAGAGCGGCAGAAGTCGCTCTCTTTTTTGTATCCATACAGATAAGTTTTCGCTATTTTCAAATTTTTCACTCCATATATTTGCAGAAAAGAAAAGATAATCGTAATTTTGCAGAACAATAACGGCGAGTTAACCTCGAAAAACTTTACACATTAATATATATAATACTGAAATATAATATATAATACTGAAATTATGCAATATCATGAAATAGGAAAAACTGGCATGAAAGTGGCAAACCTTGCTTTCGGTGCCTCTTCTCTCGGTGGAGTATTCCACGATATCAAGGAAAAGGAAGCTATTGAGGCGGTATTCACTGCTGTTGACGGTGGATTAAACTTCATTGATGTTTCGCCATACTATGGTCACTACAAGGCAGAGACTGTTCTTGGTAAGGCATTGAAAGATATTGACCGCTCTCGCTATTATCTCTCAACAAAGGTTGGGCGCTACGGAGAAAATGGCGTAAACACTTGGGATTATTCTGCCAAGCGTGCAAAGGAAAGCGTTTACGAGAGCATGGAACGTCTCAACATTGATTACATTGACCTTATCAATGTTCACGATGTAGAGTTCTGTTCTGACCTCAGCATCATCGCAAACGAAACACTCCCTGCTTTGCATGAACTGAAGGCAGAAGGCGTCGTAAAGCATGTCGGCATCACAGACCTTCAGCCAGAAAATCTCAAATGGGTAATTGAGCACACGCCAAAGGGTACGGTAGAAAGCGTGCTTTGCTTCTGCCACTATTGTTTGAACGACGATATGCTCCTCGATTATCTTGACTTTTTCGAGAAGAACGAAATCGGTGTCATCAACGCTTCACCTCTTTCCATGGGCTTGCTCTCACAGCGTGGTGCGCCATCTTGGCATCCTGCTCCTGAAGCTCTCAAGCAGCGTTGCTCAGAAGCAGCAAAACTTTGCGCAGAACGTGGCACAGAAATAGAAAAGCTCGCCATGCAGTACAGCGTTAGCAATCCTCGCATTGCTACTACCCTCTTCTCATCTGCAAATCCAAAGAATGTTCTTAAAAACATCGACTTCGTGAACTCTGAATACGACGAAGAATTGGCAAAAGAAGTGCAGGCATTCATCGGCGATCAGATGCGCGTTCGCTGGGCTAACTCATAAGTTCAAGCTATGGAAAATCCAATCATTATCGATGCCCACTCTCACCTTTGGTTGAGGCAAGACACAGAGTGGAATGGCAAGAGAATCTCTCCGCTTCCAAACGGTCGCAGTATGTTTCTTGGCGAAGAAGTGCAGATGTGTCCGCCATTCATGATTGACGGAAAGAATACGGCAGAAGTTTTCCTTTCAAATATGAACTACGCACAGGTGGCAGGAGCTGTCGTTACGCAAGAGTTCATCGATGGAATCCAGAACGACTATTACAAGACCGTAAACCAAAAATACGGCGACCGTTTGAAATGTCTCTACATGCTCGACTACATGAACGGCGAGTTCACTTTGCCCGTTTCTTCACATGGAGATTCTTCCCTCCCCCTTGTGGGGGAGACGGAGGGGGGCTGGGAAGGCGTTGTCATTCCCGGACATCGCATCTACAAGGACGGAAAGCGAATGCCAATAAACGGCGATGACTTCATGAAGATGTTCAAGGAGATGGAAAAGCGCAATCTCATCCTCTCCTTATGCCTTGAAGACAACGAGCAGACTGCCGAGTTCCGCGAAGTTATCGAGGAATGCCCAAATTTGAAAGTTGCAATCGGACATTTCGGTATGCCTACCGAACAGACTTGGTACGAGCAAGTTAAGCTTTGCCAGAACAAGAACGTAATGCTTGAATCCGGCGGAATAACATGGCTTTACAATCCAGAATTCTATCCTTACCCTACCGCAATGAAGAAGATACGAGAAGCTGCTGATATGGTGGGCATAGAAAAACTCATGTGGGGCTCAGACTACCCTCGTACCATTACTGCCATCACATATAAGATGTCGTACGACTTCGTCCTTAAGAGCGACTTGCTCAACGACGAGGAGAAACGCCTTTTACTTGGCGAAAATGCAGTAAGGGTCTTCGGCTTCAAAAATCTTACCGTTCCGAAGCGCGTAAAGAACATGTCGGAGTAAAAATCACAAAAATCTGCAACCTAAAGTTTACAAACAATATTAAAGAAATTAAAATGTCATGATATTTGCGCACTTTTGTCCTATATCATGATGATATTTGATTTATTTTATTTAATTTTGCGATGTAAAAACAAAACTAAAAAACTATTATAATATGGCATTTTTAACAGAAGACAAACTCGTTATCGTTGGCGCTGGTGGCGCTATCGGCTCTACAATGGTTCAGACAGCTCTCACAATGAAGCTCACTCCAAACCTCTGTCTCTATGATGTTTACGCTCCAGGTATGGAGGGTGTTATGGAAGAGATGTTCCACTGTGGTTACGACGGCGTGAACCTCACAGCTACAACTGACGTTGCAGAAGCTTTCAAGGACGCAAAATACATCATCTCTTCTGGTGGTGCTCCTCGTAAGGCTGGTATGACTCGTGAAGACCTCCTCGCTGGCAACTGTGCTATCGCTAAGGAACTTGGTGAAAACATCAAGAAGTACTGTCCAGACCTCAAGCACCTCACAGTAATCTTCAACCCAGCTGACCTCACTGGTCTCGTTGCTCTCCTCTACTCTGGCCTCAAGCCATCACAGGTAACAACTCTCGCTGCTCTCGACTCAACTCGTCTCCAGTCTGCTATCGCTAAGCAGTTCGGCGTAAAGCAGTACGAGGTAACAGGTTGCAAGACTTACGGTGGTCACGGCGAGCAGATGGCAGTATTCGGCTCTGCTGTTAAGGTTGCAGGTACTCCTCTCACAGAACTTATCGGCACTGACAAGTGCTCTGCTGAGGATTGGGAGCAGATTAAGCTCGATACAACTCAGGGTGGTGCAAAGATTATCCAGCTCCGCGGTCGTTCTTCATGGCAGTCTCCAGCTTACTGCTCTGTAGAGATGATTCGCTCAGTTATGGGTGGTGAGTCTTTCCGTTGGCCTGCAGGTACTTATGTAAAGAACGAGAAGTACCAGAACATCATGATGGCTATGGAGACAACTCTCGACACTAACGGCTGTACTTACACTATGCCTGTTGGTACTGAGGAAGAGCTCGCTAAGCTTGACGCTTCTTACGAGCACCTCTGCAAGATGCGCGACGAGCTCGTTACTCTCAACATCGTTCCTCCAGTAGCAGAGTGGGCAAGCATCAACCCTAACCTCTAATCGACTTTTCTTGAAATACAGAAAACATATAACCCTTGCAGATCGCTCTGCAAGGGTTTTCTTATTTTGTCAACAATAGCAGTGGGACTTTTGCTTGTAGGGCGAACATTTGTGAGCCGCACCATTTCTTACGGCAAAATAACACGAAGAATCTTTCCGTCTCTCCCCTCCTCCACGAGAACTTGGCGCTTTTGTGGCGGTGTCAGTTTCTTCTCGTTGATATAATCAGAAACGAGTTTTGTTCCTGTCAAACCTTTCGGACGAAAACGATCGCCTGCCTTCGGACGACGAACAAGATTTCCTTCTGCTGTTTGATAAGGTTCAAAGTCATCAACTTTCTTTTCAGAAACATATAGTTTTCCGCGACAAACATCCGCCACAAAGCCCTTTGCCTCAAACACTTTAGCCTCAGGACTTTCCATTGCACGCAGTATATTCTGTATCTGAGTTCCGTTGAACCCTTTTGGCGCAAGAAGATAATGCAGGAATCCTTCTGAGAAATTCACATCCTCAAATTCTCCATTCTCAAACTTACTTAACTGCTCTGCATAATAGTTTTCTTCAATATACAGCGTTTCTTCCATACGCTGAGCCATACGCACAATATTATCCACAGCCTTCGGGTTTATTTCCTTCAGCAGCGGAACTATGTGATGACGAATCTTATTGCGGGTAGCCTCGTCTTCCAGATTTGTACTATCAGTTACATACCCCTCACCCCATTCTGCAAGTTCCGCCTCAATCTCAGCTCTTGAGACGCCCAAAAGCGGACGAATGATATAGCCGTTCTGCGCTCGCATTCCGCAAAGTCCACGAGCTCCAGTACCTCTAATAAGGTTATGCAAAACAGTTTCCACCTGATCGTCCTTATGATGTGCCACAGCGATGTAATCTGCGCCCAAATCCGTCCTCAGTTTTTCAAAATAGTCATAGCGTAACTCCCTCGCGGCCAGCTCTATACTAATTTTTCTATCTGCAGCATATTTCTTTGTATCAAAATGAGCAACATGTAGTTTTACGCCCTTCCTTTCGCATAGTTCACGGCAGAATTGTTCGTCTCTATCCGACTCATCTCCACGCAAGTGAAAGTTACAATGAACAGCCTCAATCCTATCTTTGCCGCAACTTTGCAGTAGCGACAGCAGCAAGTAAACACTATCGGCACCGCCGGACAGAGCTACAAGCAAAAAGCCCTCCTTTGCGGGGAGGGTCTTTATGAGGTTATTCAACATATAGAACTATGCCTTTCAGATATTCACCTTCCGGATGATAGATATTGATTGGATGGTCGGCAGGTTGATGAAGCTGATGGAGAATGCGCACTTTTCTGCCAGACTGAGCACAAGCTGTAAACACTGCATTCCTGAAATGCTCCTTTGTTACAACCTGCGAACAGCTGAATGTAAACAAAATACCGCCAGACTTAATCTGCTGGAGAGCCTTCAGATTCAAGCGAGTATAACCTTTTAAGGCATTATGCAGAGCACCACGATGCTTTGCAAAAGCAGGCGGATCAAGCACAATTAAATCATATACATTCTCGTTCTTGTCCAAATACTTGAACGCATCCTCACAGAAAGCCTGATGGCGAGTGTCGCTTTGGAAGTTCAATTCTACATTCTTGTTCGTGAGCGAGATAGCCTTCTCCGAACTATCAACAGAATGCACAAGCTCCGCTCCACCGCGCATCGCATAGAAAGAGAAACCGCCTGTGTAGCAGAACATATTCAGCACCTTCTTGCCTTTAGCGTAATGCTCTACGAGAGAGCGGTTATCACGCTGATCCACAAAAAAGCCTGTCTTCTGTCCACGCAACCAGTCAACATGGAACAACAAGCCGTTTTCCGTTGCTATATCATCTGGTGTAGAGCCTACGATAAAACCGTTTTCCTGTCCAAGATCGGCTTTGTATGGCAGAGTAGTCTCTGATTTATAGTAGATATTCTCAATTCTCTCGCCCATGACCTTCATGAGAGCATCGGCAATGTCAAAGCGACAGACGTGCATACCCACACTGTGAGCCTGCATGACAGCAGTCTTGCCGTAGCAGTCAATAACAAGTCCCGGCAGGAAATCACCTTCACCGTGAATGAGGCGATATGTATTGTTGGTAGGCGAATCAGCCATTCCTGACACAATTCTCACCTGAAGAGCGGTCTCCAAATGCTGCTCCCAGAATGCAGGTGTTATCTCCTTGTCCTTGAAACTCAGCACACGAACGGCGATAGAACCAATCTGATAATGACCAATTGCGATAAACTCGCCGTTGCTCTTTATTACATGCACAAAGTCTCCTTCCTCTATGCCATCATCCATCTTTGCGATAGCACCAGAGAACACCCACGGATGAAATCGGCCGAGCGATTCTTCCTTGCCTTTTTTAAGATATATTTTCTTCATTATTTGCTGTTTATGTCCACAAAATTAGTAAACTTTTACGAAAAATTGTTTTATTAAAGATGATTTATGCACAAAATAGGGATTTTCTAGAAAATAATTAGGAAAAACCTACTTAAATACAATATTTTTATTTACCTTTGTACCCATAAAAATGGCTTAAACGGGCTAAAAACCGCCAAAAACGCGATTTCGGTTCAAAACAGCCACCCACTAATTTGCGACTATTTCCATCGGTTCCGATGGGTAATCACCAAAAACAAAACTAAAAACTACAACCATAAATGGAACAAACTCAAGACAACGACAGAATAATGAAAGTCAATATTGCGGAGGAAATGAAGTCCTCTTATATTGACTACTCTATGTCGGTTATCGTAGCCCGCGCACTTCCAGATGTGCGTGACGGTTTCAAGCCGGTGCATCGTCGTATCCTTTACGGTATGCTCGGCATCGGAAACACCTCCGACTCTCCATACAAGAAGTGTGCGCGTGTCGTAGGTGAAGTACTCGGTAAGTATCACCCACACGGCGACAGCTCAGTTTATGGCGCACTCGTTCGTATGGGACAGGATTGGAATATGCGTTACACCCTCGTTGACGGACAGGGTAACTTCGGTTCGGTTGATGGCGACTCTCCAGCGGCTATGCGTTACACTGAGTGCCGACTCTCCAAGATGGGTGAGCACATCATGGACGACATCAAGAAGGACACTGTTGACATGTCGCTCAACTTCGACGACACGCTCTACGAGCCAACCGTGATGCCAACAAAGATTCCTAATCTCCTCGTAAACGGTGGTAACGGTATCGCAGTAGGTATGGCAACAAACATGCCAACTCACAACCTCAACGAAGTCATCGACGGCTGCTGCGCTTACATCGACAATCCAGACATCGATACTGACGGTCTCATGCAGTACATCAAGGCTCCAGACTTCCCTACAGGCGGTTATATTTACGGTCTTCAGGGCGTCAAGGATGCTTACGAGACTGGTCGCGGACGAATCATCATGCGTGCAAAGGCTGAGATTGAGTCTGACGATCAGCACGATAAGATTGTCGTTACGGAGATTCCTTACGGCGTAAACAAGGCACAGCTTATCGAGAACATCGCAGAACTCGTAAAGGAAGGCAAGCTTGACGGCATTTCAAATGCAAACGACGAGTCTGGTCGTCAGGGTATGCGTATCGTTGTTGATGTAAAGCGCGACGCTAACGCTAACGTCATCCTCAACAAGCTCTTTAAGATGACTGCCCTCCAGAGCAGCTTTTCTGTAAACAATATCGCTCTCGTAAACGGTCGTCCACAGCTTCTTACTCTCAAGGAGTGCGTTCATTACTTCGTAGAGCACCGTCGCGACGTAACTATCCGCCGCACAAAGTACGATCTCAAGAAAGCTGAAGAGCGTGCTCACATCCTCGAAGGTTTGCTCATCGCAGTAAACAACATCGACGAGGTTGTCCGCATCATCCGCGCCTCAAAGAGTCCTTCTGATGCTCAGCGTGGTCTTGAGAATCGCTTCAACATCGACGAGATTCAGTCTAAGGCTATCGTAGAGATGCGTCTCGGACAGCTCACAGGCCTTCGTGTTGACGAGCTCAAGGCAGAATATGCAGAGCTCCAGCGCCTCATAGAATACTACAACAACATCCTCACTGACCCAGAGCTTTGCAAGAAGGTCATGAAGGAAGAACTTCAGGAAGTTAAGGAGAAGTATGGTGACGAACGCCGCACTGAGATTAAGTTCACAAGCGAGGAGTTCAACCCAGAAGACTTCTATCCAAATGATCCTATCGCCGTGACTATCAGCAACCTCGGCTACATCAAGCGAATGAACCAGACAGAGTTCAAGGCACAGCACCGTGGCGGTGTTGGTGTAAAGGCAGCAAGCACTCGCGATGCCGACTTCACTCGCTACATCGTACCTGCAATGACTCACGACTGGATGCTCTTCTTCACAGCCAAAGGTCGCGTATTCTGGACACGCTGCTACGAGATTCCAGAAGGCAACAAGCAGGCTAAGGGACGCGCTCTGCAGAACTTCCTCAACATTGATTCTGACGACAGCGTAAAGGCATTCCTCACTGTCAAGGACATCAAGGACCCAGAGTTCATCAATAGTCACTACATCTTCTTCGCTACTCGCAACGCCATCGTTAAGCGCGTATCGCTTGAGCAGTTCTCACGTCCTCGTGCAGCAGGTATCATTGCTCTTGACTTCAAGGAGGACAACGACGAACTCATTGGCGTAGCACTCACTGACGGTCAGAGCCAAATCATGCTGGCAAGCTATCATGGCAAGGCTGTCCGCTTTGACGAGAACGAAGTTCGTCCAATGGGTCGTGGTGCTGCCGGTGTTCGTGGTATGACTCTCGACAAAGGTGGTGAAGACCGCATCGTAAGTATGGTTGTAACAAACAATCCTGACGAAGAGTCGGTAATGGTAATCTCTGAAAACGGCTTCGGAAAGCGCTCCGTAATCTCTGACTATCGCCAGACAAGTCGTGGCGCTAAGGGTGTTCGCACTATCAACATCACAGACAAGACCGGCAACCTCGTAGGCTTCCGCAAGGTAACCGACGACAAGGACCTCATAATCATCAACAAGAGCGGCGTTTCCATCCGCTTCAAGATTGCAGATTTTGAGGACAAGGGCCGCAACACTCAGGGCGTTAAGCTTGTAGAACTCAAGAAGCGCAACGACGTTATCGCTGACATCTGCGTAGTCGATACTGCCGAAGAAGAGGAAGAACTCCCAACCGCAGTTGAAGGCGAAGCGCCAGTAACAGAAGGCGAAGCGCCAGCTCCAGAGGCTCCAGCCGCTAAATAAGCCATAGTTCCCAGCGGTCCTCCGCTGGGCTCTCCAAGCGACTATCCCCAGCGGTTATCCGCTGGGAACTATACCCCAAAAAACAAAAACAAAAAACATAAACCTTAAAAATTATGAAAAAGCTAACTATCATTGCTCTCACTGCATTATTCGCAGTTAGCGCATCTGCTCAGGATGTCTTCAAGCAGGTCAAGAAAATGAAGACTACAGAAGAAGTAGAACAGGCAATCAAGGCTAATCTCTCTACAATGTCTGATCAGGAGAAGGCTGAGTGCTACAACAAGCTCGCCGTTATGTACAATAAGATGGTGAACGACCATGTCACCAAGAACCAGGAGAACACGATCATGCAGAAGCCACTGATCCCTGAAGACGAGAACTTCTACAACGCAGCTTATAAGGCTCTTGAGGCAGGTATCGAGTGCTACAAGTACGACCAGCTTCCAAATCTCAAGGGCAAGGTAGCTCCTAAGTTCAAGGAAATCGGTAAGGACCTCTTCCAGAACCGCGGTCATGTCCTCAACGGCGGTGTATTCTTCAGCGAGAAGAACGACATTCCTGCAACTATCAAATACTTCGAGGCATTCATCGGCACAAGAGACAGCGAAATCTTCAACGTTGTTCCTGCTGAGCAGAAGGCTCCATTAGACCAGAACCTCGCTCAGATTGCTTATTTCACAGCTTACTACGGTATGCAGCAGGATATGGGCTTGGACTTCGTAAACAAGTATGCTGACATCGCTATCGCTTCTAAGGACGAGAAGTATGCTAAGGACGCTCAGACGCTCAAAAACAGCTACGCAGCAAAGGGCCTCAAGACTCATGAGGACTCTGTAGCATACGCTGACAAACTCGAGGCTATGTACAACGAGGATCCTACTAACGTACAGAACTTCCAGACTCTCGCTATGATCCGTCTCGGTCTCAACGAAGCAGAGAAGTTCTATGATGTTTGCCAGAAGCGTATCGACGCTATGCCAGACGACCACATCGCTTACTACTTCCGTGGCCAGATCCGTTGCCTCATCCACGACTATCAGAACGCTCTTCCTGACCTCGAGAAGGCAGACCAGCTCAAGCCAAACGACGCTGGTATCAACGCATTCATCGGCCAGTGCTGGATGGGACGCGCTGAAGAAGCTGAGAACCGTGCTGCAGGTAAGTCAGGCATCATCCCTGTCACTGCTAAGTCTCAGATCAAGCCAGTATGGACAAAGGCTCTTGACTACCTCAACAAGGCAAAGCAACTCGACACTGACGGTTCTAACGAACGCAACTACAAGTCTAAGATCTCTCAGGTAGAGTATCACCTTGAGAACGACTACAAGAACGTTCAGTAAAACAGAATCTTACTAAAAACATACTCACAAAGGCGCAACTTCATCATGAGGTTGCGCTTTTGCGTTTCAAGGGGGGAAGAACCATTCCTTGCAACCGTTTGCAATACACAAGCATGCTATCTGTATCTATTTGATTTCCTACATTTTATAATTATATATAACTTTGCAGCCATAAAACTAATCTCGTTACCAAACAAACTACTTATGAAGAAAACGCTCTACATACTACTTTTAACCCTCGTTGCCACACTCGGAGCAAAGGCACAGGGATGGCCTATGAAATACGAAGGCGTGATGCTGCAAGGATTCTACTGGGACAGCTACTCGCAAACGCAATGGACAAACCTCCAGTCGCAAGCCGACGAGCTGAGCGAGTTCTTCAAGCTAGTCTGGATTCCGCAGAGTGCCAACTGCGGCGGTCAGTCCATGGGCTACGACGACCTCTACTGGTTTTCAAACTACAATTCAAGCTTCGGCAACGAGAATGAGCTCCGCTCCATGATTTCCACTTTCAAGCAGAAAGGCATCGGAACTATCGCTGATGTTGTCATAAACCATCGCAAGAACGTGAGCAACTGGGTTGACTTCCCTGCCGAGACATACAAGGGCACTACCTACCAGTTGCAGTCAACAGACATCTGCGCTGACGATGATGGCGGAGAGACCAAGAAATGGGCTACGCAGAACGGCTACCAGCTTTCGCAAAACAAGGACGACGGCGAAGGTTGGGGCGGAATGCGCGACCTTGACCACAACAGCCAGAATGTGCAGAAGAATGTACTGGCATATCTTGATTTCCTTCTCAATGACCTCGGCTACACTGGCGTTCGCTACGACATGACAAAAGGCTATGCCGGAAAATGGACTGGACTTTACAATTCTACGGCAAAGCCAACCTACTCTGTCGGCGAGTATTGGGACGGCAACGCTACCGCCTTGAAGTCATGGCTTGAATCCACAAAGGTTGGCGATCAGATACAGTCAGCAGCCTTTGACTTCCCTACACGCTATATTGCACGCGATGTATTCAACGGCAACGCATGGAGCAAGATTGCAAACAGCGGACTTGCCAAGATGAACGGCATGGGCAGATACGCCATAACATTCTGCGAGAACCACGACACTGAATATCGTTCTGCTCAGGCTCCACAAGATCCTATCACGAAGAACATCGCTGCTGCAAACGCTTACATCCTCCTTATCAACGGCACACCATGCGTCTTCCTCAAGCATTGGATTGACTACAAGGACGAGATTAAGCAGCTCATCTACGCACGCCAGGTGGCTGGCATTACAAACGACGGCAGCCGCTACATCGCTGCCGCAACAAACAGCAACTACTCTGCCATCCGTACGACTGACAACAACCACTGCGACGTGATAACAGCCTTTGGTTCAGGCTATTCCGCTCCAGCCGGTTTCACACAGATTATATCAGGTACAAACTATCAGGTTTATATGAGCAACACTGCCGAGCAGCCTTGGATTTCCATTCCGTCGGGCGAACACGAAGGCACGCTCTATCCTACCCTTTCAGCCATCTCTGCCGATGCCAGCGCAAAGCTCGTCTATACCACAGACGGCACTACGCCTACAACAAGCAGCAAGCAGGTTGCCAGTGGCACGAAGGTCACGCTCTCAGCTCCATGCACGCTAAAGGTAGGTTTGCTTTCAGGAGGTACGGTTAAGAGCATTCAAACTCGCCAATATACTGCCAAGCAGACCTTCGACGGTTATGACATCAATGTCTATGTGAATGTTGATAAAGTTGGCTGGAGCAGGGTAAACTTCTGGACATGGGGCGGCGACGGCAGCCATTCGCCAAAGAACACAGCTTGGCCGGGAGATGCCGTTACGCAGAAGACCACCATCAACGGCAAGACATGGTATTACCAGACTTACAGAATATCCTCAGCTTCCGACTGCGTAAACTTCGTTTGGAGTACAGCATCTGGTTCTCCTCAGACGGTAGATGTTTCAAACATCAAGCAGACATCCTACTTTGAGATTTCCACTGAGAAGGAAGGCGCAAAGTTCAAGGTTACGGATGTTACAGAGACAACCAGCATTCCTACAATTCAGAATGATAAATATAGGATTCAGGATGCTTACAATCTCTCAGGTCAGCGCGTCGAAAAGGATTATCGTGGAATAATCATCAAGAACGGAAAAAAGATATTAAAGTAAAAGAATACACAAAAGAAAAAGATGTTTCAGGTTAACATGCGGTAAAAAGATTGTCGCACAAACAGAGTCGGAAAGCCCTAAAAAGCATTCCGACTCTTCGTTTTTCGCCTTCTTTTTTACTTTTTTTTACAAAAATTCCGCCTTTTCTTTGTCAATAGAAAAAATATTGGTATATTTGACGACGAAAAGTGACATGGGACGGTTCTGTGTCACCGATAGAACACGCTGATTAATAGCACATTATCTCTTAACTGTGTAAACTGGTGTGTATTCTTTTTTTCAATTTTATTCTTTTGTTTGTAAAATGTTTTCTAACTTTGCAGCCAAATGAAAGCTCTTCATACATATAATACAAGCAAAGCCAACTTCACCTTCTGCTACTACGACAAGGATCATCTCGGCAACGTTCGTCAGGTGACGGAGTTGGACGGCAGCCGTGGCGGCAATGTGATACAGAGGAACAACTACTATCCTTTCGGCGCGGAGTTCTGCGATAATACAGCAAAAAGCTCTGTGCAATCACGCAAGTACAATGGCAAGGAGTTTGACCGTATGCACGGTCTTAACACCTACGACTACGGAGCTCGCCAGTATAACCCAGTTACAGCAAGGTGGGATAGGGTTGATCCGCTGGCACATGAATATTATAGCATCAGTCCGTATGTGTATTGTATGAATAATCCTGTGAGGTTTGTGGATCCGGATGGTCGCAGAATAAAAGGTCAAACCAGAAATGACGCGGAACAAGTCGTTGAGGATTTAAGAGCTATATTTTCTGCTGAAGAGTTTAATAATTTCAGGAATCTCATAGTGCAATCAGGAAAAAAGCAAAGAGGAAAAACATTGGCAAAAATTAGTGATGATGCTTTCAAAGCTGCATTTGACAACGTGAAACTTTCTAAAGATCAGCAGGTATTGGCTAATATGGTTTTTAACACTATTAATTCTGATGATGTACACACAATTGAATATGCAGAAACTGGCGGTATAGTTTCTGAAGATGCTAAAAATGCTTTTAACCCCGTACCTGCGTTAAATAGCACAATTGAAACATATGGTGGTTTGCCAACTTTTTTAATAGAAAATGCAGGAGGTGGCGGACTCACAATGAAGACCTCTAATGGAACACACACTGTAGTTGTAAACTCATCATCACTACATCCAGTCGGTAGAGCTGTTACAACAGGACATGAATTGTTTGGTCATGGTCGGTCTTTAGCATTAGGCAGGTTTAACTCACAACATGTTGATGCAATACAAACAGAAAACTTAATCCGTCGTGTAATGGGAATCACATCAATTAATGATGGGAGCAACCACGCAAACAGAGAATACATTTCTAATCCAACTTCATTACCAGAACACAGATGAAATACATATTAGCACTTATTGCCATGAATATTGCATTGATAAAAATAAATGCATCAACAATAGATTCCACTTTAGTAAAACAATACCAAAGAGGTCATGACGTTGTTAATGAAATAATTGAACAGGAAGGGTTAAAGGACAGCGTTGCAAACAACCCTTTTTGTGGTTTATTTTTTGAAAATTTGTGGGCAATTACAGTAAAAAAAGAGAAGTCATATACGCTATACTACGGAAATCAACTTGGTGGTAGGCAAATGGTACAGAAAGAAATAGCTGTATCCGATACTATTATGACTAATTTATTTTCGCTGGATCAAGATAAAATCGAAACATGCATCTATAAACCAACGAATTTCTATACTCCTGTCTATTGGTATCTACTCCTTACTGACTCTATGCATAACATAAAATTTGAATGGGACGCATATTCCATGTGTAAGGATAAATATCATAGTTATATTCAACATGTTAACGATGACTTTTTTGTTTATTTATTTAACATTGTTTATAAAGACAAAAAGGACTCGTTGTTGGGAGGGGGCGCAGCCTCAGCAACCATGCCGCACAAGCGGCAAGAACAACGATGATCTTTGCATGATATCCGCTTGCGGATAGGTCGCTGGGGCTGCTACTGAAGTGATTCTCTTGATAGAACACACTGATTAATCGCACATTATCTCTTAACTGTGTAAACTGGTGTATATTCTTTTTTTCATTTTTCTTCTTTTGTTTGTAAAATGTTTTCTAACTTTGCACCCGAATGATTACATTCCAACAACATAGAAAGCGACGGGTCACTTCATACCTGTCCGTATGATCCCTCAAATTAGAACAATAAATATTAATACATATGTGGACTTATATAGATAGTTTTTCATATAGAAATATCATTCATTTTTTTATTATTGTTTTGGTTGTACTAGTGAGCATTGGATGTGATAAGCATAATCAATATTATTCTGACGAGTTGACTATACAACTGGAGTCGCTGTTTGAACACAATTCCAACGATTCGATATATCATGTTTTCCAGAATAATTTTGGAAATGAGGAATACTTCACTCTGACTAGTGGCTCTTTCTATAATAAACCATTTGTAGATGCGTACTGTTTTATTAATGGAAATCTTGTTACTTTTTGTTCTTGGACAGGTAAAGCTGACAAGACTATTGTGAATATTGATGATATGATACCATTTAGGGATACAATAAGTGGCTACTGTGAACAGGGTAGCTATAATATGATTGAAGAAAAAGAACGAGAAAATATTATAATGAAAAAGAAAGAAGATGGTGGGTTTGAAATTGTCAACCACTATGACCAATCTGCAATTGTAATTGATTCTCTTCAAAAAACAATAAAAAATCCTGTTATTTGTAAAAAATTGTATGCATACATGAAAAATGTTCTTGCCAACGTATATTACATATATTGTTACAAGAAAGACGAGAATAATTATTTGCAATTTGGAGCATCTGCCTTTTATGATCCCAAACAAACTATCGGATACTTCTTTTGCAATGGCATTTTGGTGGTTGTTTATTCAAACAACAACGATGTTGGATTTGACGAATTGAGTTTCTTGAACATGCGGGAAGTTAAGAAATATAGATGTAGAATTGCTTATTATAAAGAATCCTCTCAATTCGTCATTCCTGTTGAAGATGAGGAAGAATTTGAGTTTTAAAATATAGGATACATAACGAGAAACTATGGAACGTTTTCTCGGTACATATTCGTAGGGGACAGGTCGCTGTACCAACAGGTTCTACCCCATAATCCAATGTGAAGGAGAACCGTCCCTTGTCACCATACCTGCAACCCTGTTCAATAATTTACGTATCAACTACCCAAAGTACAAGTATATAAAAAGATGAAAACAATCATCAAGAATTTCTTGCTAGGAAATATGCTTTGCCTTGCAGCTCTAATATTGCTTAACCAATACCGCTTGTTTATAGATGAACGCAATGATTTTTTGGATGAATATGCATTTATAGGCATCTTTACATTATTTGCAGGAGTGGTTCTCTCTACTAAAGATCAAAAATTAAAGAAGATGACACTATCATTATACATTATACTATGTGTGTGGATTGTAACCGTCTGTTTCCTGTTGGAAGGAACTATGCATTATAGGATTGTAGGTGTATTATTTATACCTTTATGGGGCATAATTAATATCTGGAGTTCTATCAAATACATGAAAATGTCTGCGATGGAGAAATGCAAAACATCATATATATTTAGAGGATTGTTACTTTTTATAATGAGTGCCTTCTTTTATACACTATTAAAATAGAAAGCAAAACAATATTGGCGACGAGACGCGGGAGGACAGGGGACAGTCGCTGTACCAACAGGTTCTACCCCATAATCCAACATGAACAAAATGACAACTTTAACACATAGGAGCATCGTCCGTGATGGCGTTTTCGGCAAGGCATACCAAACTGCAGTGCCAAACATTACCGTTGCCACTGGCTGCACGAGGGAGCTGGATCACAGGGATAGGTTCCGTGACCCTCTGTCCAAATCTCCTCAGCACCGAGAAGACAATATCGGCAATATGAAAACGAATGGCATGTTCTGCGAGAAATAATCACAGAAATGTGTGGTTTTAAAGTACTGAAAAATCAACTATTATAGAGAACAACTAACAAAATAGTTAGTAACCATTTGGTTAGTAATTTTTTTTATTACCTTTGCACCGAAAAAATGAACATTTTGAGCCTCTTAATAAGGAGCGGCTATAAATCTGGGGGAAAAATAAACGACATTTATGGTATTTGAAGACAATAGACCTTTTGTGTTTGGAGTAAAGGTGGAAGGCGACAACTTCACTGATAGAACTGAGGACACGAAAACTTTGCTCGCAAACTTCAACTATGGCGTGAATACGGTGCTTATATTTCCTCGACGAATGGGCAAAACCTCGTTGGTTGATAAGGTGTGTGGACTTGTTGATACGGACAAGATAAAGGTTGTACGCATTGATGCTTTTGGGCTGAGATGTGAAACGGATTTTGTAAACGCTTTTGCTACAGCCGTTGTAAAGGCTACGTCATCACGTTGGGAGGAGTGGATGGAGAATGCCAAGATATTCCTTAGTCGCTTTGTTCCAAAAATCAGTTTTGGTCAAGATCCTTTAAACGACTTCTCTGTTTCGTTGGAATATAACCCGTCAAACAACACGACAGAGGAAGTGCTGCAGCTGCCCGAACTCATTGCGCAGAGTAAAGGCATCAGGATTGTAGTGTGTATAGACGAATTCCAGCAGATTGGTGAATTTTCTGATTCACTGATTTTTCAGAAAAAGCTGCGTAGTGTATGGCAGCACCATAGTCACGTAACATATTGCATGTATGGCAGCAAGAAACACATGATGGAGCGTATCTTCCTGAATAAAAGCTATCCGTTCTATCGGTTTGGCGACATAATGTATCTGCAGAAGATTAGCGAGAGGGACTGGGTGAAGTATATCATGGAGAGATTTTCTGTTACGGGAAAATCCATATCGGAGGAATTGGCGCAAAGAATCTGCAGATTGACAGAGTGCTATTCGTCATACGTACAGCAGTTGGCTTGGTTTGTATGGCTAAAATGTGACGGAGAGGCTACGGAGTGCGACCTTACTTTCGGAAAGAACCGACTTCTTGATTCACAAGAGGCGCTTTTTATCCAGCAGACAGAAAGCCTTTCTGATTACCAGATGAACTATCTCCACGCCATAGCAGACGGAATCCATACAGGTTTCTCGTTGAAAAGCACATTGTCAAAGTACCGTCTTGGTACATCTGCCAACATAGTGAAACTGAAAAAAGCACTACTTGAGAAAGACTTGATAGAGGTGACAGCACCCAAAACTGTTGATATGGCAGACCCTATCCTGAAACTATGGTTGAAAGAAAGGATCTGGAAGTAAAACTATTCTAAAATCCGAGGGTTCACACGGACAGATTCCATGACCCTATTGAAGATATGAAAGAAATACTTGACTTCCTGCGTGACTTGCAGGCAAACAACAACCGCGAATGGTTCAACGAGAACAAAAATCGCTACAAGAAAGTGCAGGCTCAGTGGAATGAGTTCTGCCTCGAACTGATTCGCGAAATAGGATCGTACGACGAGGACATTGCGAAACTTACGCTCAGCCAATGCACCTACCGCATCTATCGCGACACGCGCTTCAGCCACGACAAGTCTCCTTACAAAACCCACTTCGGAGTGTTCCTCGCACCTGGCGGCAAGAAGTCTATGCATGCCGGTTACTACTTCCACATAGGCACTGGCGATGCGGGCGGTTATCCTCACGCTCACATGCTGGCAGCGGGCAATTACTGCTACGACAGTCGCACGGTGAAGTTCCTACGTGAAGATATCAGCTTGGGATGGGAGGAGTTTCGCGACGATGTGCTCGGCGCTGCCGATCCACGATTTGAGATGAGTGAGGAGGACGCTCTGAAAAGAGTGCCGAAAGGCTTTGATGCCGATGCTCCATACGCCGACTGGATGCGCCAGAAAGCTTTCTGCATAGCCTTCAATGTAGGCAATGACTTTCTCCTCCAACCAAACCTCGCAAAACGTGTTGCCGACATATTCCGAACATCAAAGCCATTCATCGACTATGTAAACCGTGCAGTCGATTTTGAAGAATAAACATACAAAAACTGCAAATTAAGGAAAATTTATATTTTGAAAATCCTTAATGACAATTGACAATCGTGACAATGCGGGACACATTCTAACAATGTTTCTTAGTTTTCACATACAAATGAAAAAAACATTAACAGCCATACTATTCCTGATAGTCGCAACCGCTAATGCTCTTGCGATTGATTATGAGATTGTTGAGACGAAATCATCCTTCTTCTATAAGTCCTATGTCGTGAAGTACGAGTCTGTGTCGGCAGACATGACAGGAACGGACATCGTGTCGGGTGTCATCACCATCCCTTCAAGCGGGAATGCTAACTGCGTAATACTCGACAACCATCACACTATCACCGCCAACGCCGAGGCACCGAGCGTACAAGGGTCTTCTGCTGCCGGCATGCTGTTTAGTCTTGCATACGTAGTCGCTGCTACTGATTATATAGGATATGGTAAGACTACGGACAAGGTGCACCCTTACTTGTGTCAGCGACAAAACGCATTGAACTCCATCGACATCGCAAAGATTGCATGGGATATAGTGAAGAAAGAAAAGATAAAACTCAAACACGAGAATCTCTTGAATGTGGGCTACTCACAGGGCGGTGGCGTGGCAATGGCTGTACATCGCGAAATGGAGAACAATAGCGAACTGGCAAAGGAACTGCACTTCTCGGGTTCATGGTGCGGCGACGGTCCTTACGACATCAAGGCTTGCGTGGTGGATTATCTCAACCATCCCAACGAGGTTTCGTTTCCAGCCGTATTGCCTATGATTATAAATGGTTTTCTGAGTGGTGCCCCTGCAGAACTGAAAGGCGACCTTACATTTGCAGACTTCATCACCGACGACATGCTAGACGCAGGACTGGAAACATGGTTGTCAGAAAAGAAGATGGACACGGGCGACATCAACAGGAAGATGCGTGAGGTGGTAGGTGGCAGAAGCCTCACCCTTGCCGACATCTTCAAACCAGAAATGACATCCGTGGACGGGGCGCTGGCAAAGAAGTACATGGAATTTGCAGAGGCAGACTGTATCTGCACAGGATGGCAACCTACCTACCCTATTAAGCTCATACACCTCAAATGCGACGAGGTGGTGCCTGTCTTCAACACATACAACGCCATTGACGGACTACATCTTACCGAAGACCAATACCTTCTGGATGACACAAAATCAACGCATGCCGACTACGGAATGACTTTCTACCTGAAGCTCATAACCGAACTCGACAATTTCAACTATGACATGTCCAACACAATCGTCACCACCCATGCAGAGCGCAACACCAAGCGTCCTGCCAAGCGAATGGAACGTGGCAGGATTCTTATAGAGCGTAACGGTAAAAGATACAACTTGTCGGGAGGACGCATTCAGTAAAGGAAAGTTTTCCTTTCCAAAAACAATCAGCAAAAAAAGCGGAGAAAAGTTTTGCTATATCAAATATTATTTATACTTTTGCAGTTGTAAAAAGCAATAACCAGAAACATTCTACACATCATGAAACGAAAACTAATGACCCTTCTGCTGACATTCTTCACACTTGCAATGTCCGCACAGAATGAATCCATTCCCGTTAAATACAAGGGTACCGCTCCAAACATTGGCGACTTCCTCGTCGCATTGCTCAACGATAGTGATGAAGACGGTGATGCATGCGAAAGCAGTTTCGGCGAATGCCACGGAGGTATCGAAGATGCATGGAACCGCTACAAGCAGGGCAAGGCACAGAAAAAGAACATAACCTTTGTCGTTGACCTGAAGAACGGTTATATCCTCTACGAAGACAAGTTCGGAAACAGCAAGATGAGAATAGAAATCTGCTATTGGAACGAGTCAGACAACAAGCACAAGATCGTTGCAACCAGCATGGCTTATTACACCAATGGCAAGTACGATCCAGGACAGTATGACGGCATTTCCTTCCTCCGCTACAGCAACTCTACGAAAAAGCTGACTTACGATTCCGACTTCCGTTCAAAGTTCCCATACGGTGGCGAAAACTACGAGATTGCCTATACTCTGCCACGCACAGGCAAGGACATCATCGCAACCTCATGGTACAAGAACGGCACGAAGAAGCAGAAGACCATCAAGTGGAAAGGAAACGGCTTCTAATCCACACGCACAAATACAAACAAAGGCACGACTCTCACTGAGCCGTGCTTTTTCTTATACCTACATGTATAATTGTTTTTCTTAATGACTATTGACAATCGTGACAATGATGACAACATGAGGAATTAGGTTGTAGGGCGAGGATTTGACTTTCCGCTTCGCGCCGCCGACCACGGTTCCGAGCCGCTGACCGCAAGAATCCTCGCACCAAAACGGCTCAGAAATCTTCGCCCTACATTTTACCCAATCTTCTGATAATGGCAGTCGCGTCCATCTGGGTGATGAGCTTCTGCGATTTCCAGTTCTTCAGCATCTGGTGGACACTGTTGCGAGAGCAGCCGTTGCCCTTTGCGCCCATTGCTTGCTCGAAGGAGAACTTGTCCGGGAGGCGGTTGTAGATGATGTCGTTGCCGCCTTTTCTCGCACGATTCTTGCCGATGCTGACGGTTGTTGCCGATGCCAGCTCAAGCTTATCACGTAAGTAGATCATGTCATTGTCGATGAGCGATTCCGCAAGCAGTTCGTATGCTTGGAGCATGGCTGGAGACTGCATCTCGGAAGCTATTTCCGCTGTTAGCCAAGGTTGCTCCCTAAGCATCTTCTCAGCGCCTGTAAGTCCATGGTCTTCAATGAGTTTCTCGGCACGGAGCAGAGAATCAGACATGCTGTCATTCGCATTGCAGTGCCGTGGTCGCGGAGTCGGGCACGAGCCATCACGCGGTCGTCATCCTTGAGTCAAGGGGCGGATCTCAAACTCATTGTTTTTTACCTTACATTTTGTGCTATTTTGCTATGAAAGAGGTAATTTTAAGTAGTAGAGTCACATTTTTCTTACTTTTCTGCCTTGAAATCAATAAAAATCATTACTTTTGCATGCAAAACAAATGTATTTATAACTATGAGAACACTATTCCTTTTGGCTCTCCTCGCTTTTTCTGCTGTGTCTGATGCCCAGAATCTTAAGTTTTACTATAGTAAACTAACCCAATCGACACTCGTCACCTCCAAGACTAACTCTTCCTATATTCGCAAGACGCCAAATGCGAAGGCGCCTTACCTGATGTATGGTTGTAGAGACGAAACAGACGACTGCGGCTTCATGTGGAGCAACAAAGTTGACCGCATGTACAATCCAGAGCCATATATGGTGACCTCCAGTACGGTAGCGCTTGTTGTGCCTGACAGCAAGGCCAAGGATTTCTATCGCATTTGTGTGGGCACAAATTCAGATAACTTCTTCGAGGCTTATCTTTCTAAGGTGGCCACAAAGCCTGTAAACGCAATGCCGATAACTCGCAAGGAACTGAGAAATGAGTACTTCGGCTATTGGATCTTCCCTGAAGGAAGTGGACTTCAGGATGTGATCGTCGCTCTTGACAGCGACGAACTCTATGGCGTGAGCAACCTGATGCTTGGCACAATCCAGAACGGACTTCTGGTCTTTGCCCATAGCATACCGGGATATTTCCTGTATGATGAGAGTGTGAATAAGCTGACAATCAAGGAGAATGTATATGGAAACCAGACGGTTTTCTTGTATGGCCCTAAGCATTGTCGGCCTCTGTCGGAAACAAGCGATTATAAAGTGCTTAACCTTGGCAAGTTGACTTCGGCTGAGAAGAAGCAGTTACTCCTCAAGCTTCAGGCTGATAAGAAGCCTAACGCAACCATCGTGCGCGCTAAGTATGCAGGTCCAAATGAGTCTCCAGCAATTCGTGACATCTATTGGGGCAACGGCGTTAACGGCAACTTTACTGCTGTGTCCGTGATGGATTTGCATCTGTAGAATATAGGACAGGGGACAGACAGATTACTGTACCGACCAAAGATCATAGGGGCTATAATCCGTGATCCTCTCGCGATTGTTCCATACCTTCCGTCACAGAGCCGCAAAATTCGTCTGTTTTAATATAGGAAAAGCTAAGGATTTTAATGTAATCTCTTATAAGAAATCATTTTTTCTAGTAAGAAACTGTTACCTAAAGCAAAGGATAAGCTAATCTTTCTCCATAGTTTTGGAACTGTAGTGGTATGTGATATCCGCGGGCGGATTGGTCGCTGGGTCTGCACCCCTCCTATACAGAATTCACGCAAACGGCTCAGTAAACTTCGCCCCACAAAATGGGGGAGATGTCTTGCCAGTGTAACATAAAGTGCAACTTAGTGCAACATAATCTGGGACATGTTGCACTGGATAATGCATTGGTTCTCAGTCATGTAGAAAGAACCAGTGCTACAGTGCAACATATTTTGCGACAAATCGGTTCGCATTTCCATTTCGTTGTCATCATTGTCACGATTGTCAATTGTCATTAAGGATTTTCAGGAATTGGTTGGGACAATAAAAAATCCTACTCAAAGGTTCATTGCCAAAGAGTAGGACTTATGGAGAAAAGAATTATGGTCTAACCATTGCCATGGAAGCAGGTATTCCGTCTTGAGCGCTGAATGTTCCGATGGCGTATTGCTTGCCATCTTGCTCCCAGAAAGCAGTGATGGTGAAGGAACCGACACCACTGGCATTGAGCTTTCCTGCCGCCCATCGTCCGGAGAATGCATCTGGCGCTTCGTCCGATTCGTTCAAGGTCTCGTTGTCGGAGAAGAAATGAGTGGAATAGCGCTTCAGGTAAAACTTCGGTCTTTCGTTTGTACCTTCAATGGTAATCGTGCCGAGAGTGTGGGCTTTGCAGTCGTATTTGTTTGAAGGATCGAGGAAGAGGAATGCTTTCCACGAGCCGGAGATTTCGGAAATGTCAGAAAGTAGCTTTACGCCCGCAGGTCTGCCACGCTTCATTGCTCCATTGATGTACCAACCTTGGAAATCAGCGAGTGTAGGCCTTGCCCTTGTGCTGAGTGACGCAGCTGATGTAGCTGTTGGAGCAACGGCTTCTGCTATATTCTCATCGACAGCCTCAGCATCTTCTGCAACTTCAGCCTCTTCTGCCTCGTCCGATACATCCTCGCCAACAGCTGTCATGTCGATTTGGCTGTCATCATCCTTCTGGGTTTCTTCATTCTCGTGGTTAATGACTTCCATGGTATTTGCCATTTCGTCTTTGATGTTTCTCGAAGCAACGAAGAGGAAGATGGCTCCACCAATGAGAGCTAACACAAGAGCGATTATTGGAAGGAGAATCATGAATGTGATAAGTTTCTTGTGTTTCGGCTTCGAAATATCAACAGTCGAAGAAACAGAAGGCTTTGGCTGCTCTTGAACTACTGGTTGCAGAACGACTGGTTTTGGAACTACTGGTTCTTCAACTACTGGTTCTTCAACTACTGGCTCTTGAACGACTGGCTCTTGAACTACTGGCTCTTGAACTACTGGCTCTTGAACTACTGGCTCTTGAACGACTGGCTCTTGAACTACTGGCTCTTGAGCTACTGGCTCTTGAACTACTGGCTCTTGAGCTACTGGCTCTTGAACTACTGGTTCTTCAACTTTGTTTTCCACTGATTCTGGTTTAGCCATTGGCTTTCCACAATTCTTGCAGAAAAGCGCTTCGTCGCGGTTTTTTGTACCGCAATATATACAATATGCCATAATAATCTATTTTGAATATATTGGAATCTTTTGGAACTAGCGGTAACTTCCTAATACTGAATGACATGAGCATCAACGAGACTCCAGAATCTATCTGGGTTATTGATAATGAGCGTGCAAGTGCCGTCGCCATTCTTCTGGATAGTATAACTGTCTTCAGGAGCCTGTGTGCGAAGTTTAGCAGAAGAGTCAGGAATGCGAATAGTAGTTGTCTGATAGATGTTTATCTTCTTGAAATTGCTGAGACTAGCATTGCTCATGTTCAGCTTTGACTTCTTGAAGAGATTGCCACCGTCAAGAATGTTCTTTTCCTTCAGTTCCTGCTTTGTAGCAACAATGTAATAGCCCGTGCTGAGCTTAGCCTTTGTCTCGTTGAGTTCGCTTTCCTTGCGCTGGTTTTCCTCAGTGAGATTGTTCACGTCGCGAGTGAGGTTTTCGTTGCGCTGCTTCAGTTTACTGATGTCTATCTGGTTGTTTGCAATCTCTGCCTGCAGACGCTTTATCTCGGCATCCTTGGCGTCGATCTGAGCCTTCATGTTTGCAATCATCTTGCTCATTCTAGCAACGGTAGCCTTGTTCTGCCTTGCCACCTCATCCAACTGTTCGTCCTTATCAAGATTCTCGCCAGCCAGTCTTTCCAGTTCCGCTTCGAGTTTCTCTATGCGGTTGCGCTGGTTCTGGAGCATCTTGTTGTATGCCTCGAGGTTAGCCTCCATCTTCTTGCGATTGCCGAGAACGCCCTGTTCCTTGCTTGCTCCAACCATGAAGTTGCCATCAGCAAGTATGACGCTGTCCATGGAAGTGTTCATGATGCTGATAAACTCGTTTGTACTGTTCAGCATACTCTCGTTCATGTCGAGAATAGTGGTGAGCGAGTCAACTTGATCCTGTAGGCTAGCTACGTTCTTGTCACATGAAGTGAAGAAACACGCTGCAACGATTGCAACTGATAATAAAGATTTTAATGCTTTCATATTTTGTATGTTTTTTTGTTATTTGATATTTTGAGCTTTACTTTATCCTTGTCATGGTGACTTTTGAGCCTGATCTAAGATCACGTGTTGAGATTTTGTTCGGGCCTAACTTGGTCACGACAAACACTTCGCCAGAGCTGTATTTGAGATTGAATCCGTCGAAGGTATACCTGCCACTTGAGTTCTGTCCCTTAATGGTGACACCACCAGGAATCCTTATCGGAGCTACCGTACCGCTCCATGTGCCGTTGCTGTTGAAGGTCAATGTGGCCTCAACTTTCAGTCCCAATCCGACAGGCATCTTTATGCCGTTTGCCGTAGTGAGATTAGAAGTTTTCCATGTGCCGACAAGGAATTTGTCGTCCATGCCGCTTGCATTCTCGCGCTCCTGCTGATGCTTGTCCTTTGGTTCCTTTGCGGCATCTTCTTTTTCAACTTTATTCTTGGCGTCGGCTTTCTTCTTCGCTTCGGCTTCGGCTTTTTTCTTAGCTCCTGCTTCAGCCTTTTTCTTGGCGTCAGCTCGTTTCTTCGCATCAGCTTTAGCCTTGGCTTCGGCATCAGCTTTCTTCTTGGCTTCAGCTTCTTTTTCGGCTTTCTGCTTAGCCAAGTAATCTTTCCATCTTTTATCTTGCGCCTCCAGTTCGGCTTTTTTTGCAGCTTGTTTCGCAGCGTCGGCGTCCTTCTTTTCTTGTCGTATGGACTCCAATTCTTCTCTTATGGAAATGCCATCAGCCCTGGTACTCAAGATGTTGTCCTCCATCTTTGCCAGATCCTCGCCTCTCTTGTCAAGGCTACCGGTTAAGGCATTATCAAGTTTGCCACTGATGCTATTTCTCTTTTCGTCATACAGATCAACCGCCTTGTTGTATGCTCTAGTCATACTGTCATCTCTTCTCTCAAAAGTAGATAAGGCATCATTGCTATATTCGCCTTTAATATCCTCCACGTCGGAAGTGAGGCTTACAGTTGAGGTTTCTCCCAGTTTAGGCATCTTGATTTCTTCAGTAGCCTTGGAGCCATCTGCATCATAAATGGATACAACGAGTTTTCCCTGGTCTTGGTCGTATATCTTGATGATGAAGTTGCCGTCTTTGTCCTTCTCTGTTGTAGAGTAAAGCTCGTGCGTAGTTTCGTTATATACTACAGCCATAACGGCAGACGACTCTTCGTCATTGTCCTTAAGCTTTATGATGGATGGGACTTTCTTGCTGTCCCAGTCAATCGTAGGTCTATCAGTTTCGCCAACGAAGAACTCCTTGGCGGCATCGTAGCCCACTTTGATACCATCAATGATGTCGCTTGCACCAAACACATCCACCTTTACGCCTTTGCCTTTCAATTCCATGCCTTCTACGGCTGCATCATACGCTCTGCGGAGAATGATTTCGGCCTTGTTTTCATAGTGATCGGCAATACCACTTGTGTTGTCTCCAATGTTATAATTGTCGGTTGCCAAATCAAGACCCGTGCCCATTGCCGATTGGTAATCTGCGGCTAATTCCGGCGAAGGAGCGGATGCACCAGCCATAAGTGCAAGCCATGTCTTGTTGAAATCCTTGGCAAGATTGCCTCCTGCCTCACCAATCATTTTTGCAGTCTTAACGAATTCCTGATTGCTTTCAATGCCCAAATCTTCCGCAACCTTCTGGAAATTGGTCGTAGATGAGTGGTCGGGATTAACGGCAAAGTTGACATATTGCATGTACTGCAGCATGGCGTATGAATCCTTGTCGTACTTACCGTTCTCAAGATTCTTCCACCAGGTCTTATAGTCGCTCACGCCGTCCTTGTAATTTGAAGGAAGGTCATTGAACAGCTCGCGAAGGTCTTCACCAGACAGCTGCTGCGCCACGGTCATGAGTTTTCTTCTCGTGTCCTTTGCAGCTTTCTTAGGAGCCTTTTGAAAGTCGTAACCGCTCTTGAAAGGAGGTAGTGTTACTCCAGCGTATGCAGGTGTGGCAATAAGATCGGAAAACTTGAAAGAAGGCACTGCTGCCACCTTCTCGTCTTTGTTGTATTCTGCGAATTTCTTAAGGTATGTATTGCCGTTCTCATCCACATCCATCTTTGAAGTGAACACGCCGTGCTCCATCAGTCGGTCGATGGAAGCCTGATAAAACTCGCCTTCACGATCCAACTGCAATCCGATGCTTGCCATCATCTTCCAGTAGTAATCCTTGTTCTCGTTGAAGTACTCCTCCGTGTTCTCGCCGAATTTTGCCGTGAAGCCGTTCGTGAGATAGTCAACATACAGCAGAGTAACGTCACGGCTAAGGTTTGAAGCACGTTCGAACATCTTAAGGTCAAAGCGATAAAGGTCTGATTTCAGGTAGCTTGCATACTCTATCAACTCTTCCTGCTCGTCGTCCTTGTGCATATACTTGTAAACGCCAAAGATTCCAGCGCCAATGACCGCAACAGCAGCCACAGCGACGGCAACGAGAATGCCTACTTTAGATTTCTTCTTCGGCTTTGCTTCTGGCGTAACATTCGAGCTTAACTTAACCTGAGGTTCCGACTTCGGAGGGGTTGGCAATTGTGCAGTGTCAGAATCTGCCACCTTTGCTCCGCATTTAGCACAAAACAAAGCGCGATCATCCAACTTTGCGCCACAGTTATCGCAGTATTTCATAGTTATTAAGGATGTAGGTAAGTAACCAAGATAGATTAATCAGTTATTGATGTTTATTGCTTACAATATTGTTTTCATTGTGCAAAAATATATCTTTCTAAGCAATTCTGCAAATTAATCTGCGAGAAATTTCTTTTTTTGATTATTTTCTTGCATATTTGTTTTTTCATCAGTACCTTTGCACGGTGTTAAACATAAAAACTAGCTTCATTAAATACAACAATTACCCTTAAACCAGAACAAACATGAACTTCAATCCTATACCTTGCCACGAAGCGTTGCAGCCGTTCATCAGGAACTACTGGCTGCTGAGTGCGCAATGCACTGCTACCGGCACGCAACAGATATTCTCAAACGGTGCGACAAGCCTGCACTTCTATCTCTCGCAAGCAGTGAGGCTTGTGGATATACCTCATACCTCCAAAACCACAGAACCGCAAGACCGTATGTATCGCACGGCACTCAACCGCCACGACATCGGTTGCATGGGAGTCGTGACGGAAGAAGGTCCGCTAGAAATCTTCGGCGTGGAATTCGTGCCTTTCTGCGCACGAATGTTCTTCCACTTTGATGCCACATCGCCGCATATCATGCCGGAAGATACTGACGATGAGGAGTTTCTGGCAGTGAGCAACGCCATACATTCTGCCGCCAGCGATGAAGAGCGCAAGACTTTGCTCGACGATTTCTTCTGCAAGCGACTCTCCGAGATTCCTGCCGACGACATCAATCTTGAGCGCATGAATGATGTTTTCCAGCAGATTGTTCCAACTGACGGCAGCGTAGCGCACCCGCCTGTCGGACATGAGGAGTTCTCGCCAAACGATCTTGCGTCAACGGCTTGTCTCAGCCAGAAGCAGTTCACTCGCGTATTCAATAAATATGTGGGCATGAATCCGAAGACCTATCTCCGTCTGCTGCGATTCAACAAGGCTCTGATGGAACTGAGGAAGAACGCTGCCAAGGTCAAGGAGGACAGTGCGTCGATGACTGAAGTTGCATGGAGTTGCGGCTACTACGACCTTGCCCACATGACAAGCGATTTCCGCAGCCTTAGCGGTTATTCGCCATCGGAAATGCTTGCAGCGGGAGCCAAACTCACAGAGACTTTCGGCTCGCAGTTCAGCGGACTGATGAAAAAGAAAATTAAAATAGAAAATGTGATATAGCATCCCACAAAATGGACTTTCTTGCATGCCTAAGCAGGAATGTCCATTTTTTACATATCCGTTTGTCAATAATGTGGTACCTTTGCACACGCTAACAATAAAACACAAAAACAATGAAAAATTTCAGAAAGATCATAATGGTGGCGTTCCTGATTCTTGGAGCGACATTCAATGCACAGGCACAGAGTGCACAGGTGATGCAGTTGCAGCAAGATTCGGAACGACTCTACGGAGAGTTTCGCGAACTCGTTTCCAACAAGAACTACACCGAGGCGATTGTTCCATTAAAGGAACTCATCAACTACCTCGATACGACAACCGTCTATAATGACAAGTCAATCAACATTCCAAAGCAGGCTCTGGACGCGCAGAAGGCTATGTACCAGTATGACCTTGCTTGCTGCTATGCCATTCTGGGCAAGAAGAAAATGGCTCTGGAAACACTTACGGCTTTTGTTGACAACGGATACGAGAACTATGGCAATATGTGCTGGGACAATGACCTCACTTCGCTGAAGAAGGACAAGAAATTCCAGGCATTGCTCGCCATCGTGAAGGAGCGTCAGCCGCTGGAGAAGTTGAAGAAATCAAATGCCTACAAAGCCGAGGCTGAGAATGTGATTCCGAAGTTCGAGTATCAGCCAAAAGAGCATCCCAACCTTCAGCGTGTGCGCGAATATTTCCAACTCGACACCATCCCGGGCAAGGACAACGAACTGGAGCACATCAAGAACCTTCTCCACTTTGTTCACGACAACATCCGCCACGACGGCAGCCGTATGACCATCTGCGAGTTTGATGCCATAGACCTCTACAACTACTACAAGGCTACGGGCAATGGCGTGAACTGCCGCATGTTGGCAATCACACTCTGCGACATCTATCTCTCCATGGGCTACAAGGCTCGCGTGGTAACTTGCCTTGCTGCTGACCCTAACGATCCCGACTGCCATGTGATAAACTCCGTATGGTCGGAGACATTGCAGAAATGGCTATACATAGACCCAACGATGGATGCTTGGGTGATGGACGAGAACGGCACTATGCTGAGCATTGCAGAAGTGAGGGAGCGACTCATTGACGGTCGCGAACTGGTGCTCTGCCCTACAGCCAACTGGAACCACGAGAATCCTCAGACAAAGGAATACTATTTGGAAACCTACATGGCAAAGAACCTCTACTATCAGGTGTGCAAGAAAAGGAGTTTCTTCAATCAGGAGAGTGTCTATCGCAACACCGACAACGAAGACATCCGACTCGTGCCAGCAGGTTTTGAGAACGGCAGTTACGCAAGTGCAAAGACGACCACCGATCCAGAGCGTTTCTGGGCAAAACCGGAATAAGATACAGATAACAATAACACAATGAGTTAAGTTATTTATCAACGGGACAATTATAAAAAAACGTAAGATGGAAATGATTTTTTGCCAGAGCTGCGGAATGCCGCTCACAGAAGAAATACTCGGCACAAATGCCGATGGTTCAAAGAACGAAGAATACTGCATCTACTGCCTCAAGGACGGTGCTTTCACTGGTGACTTCACCATGGAACAGATGGTCGAGTACTGCTCTATGTTCGTGGAGGAGTACAACAAGAACACTGGTCAGAACCTTACTGCTTGTCAGTATAAGGAAGTATTGCGCCAGTTCTATCCAACCTTGAAGCGTTGGAAGGGCGACGATGCAACCCTCCCTCATGCTGACCACCCCATGAAGAAGGTATTCATCGAGGAAGTCAACGCCCTCGGCATCCCTGACCTTCGCGTCGATAACCTCTACGTCCTGCAAGGTTCGTTCATCAATCAGGCATACAACATCAACGGCAATGAAGTGAAGCTTCTTGACGATAACGCCACCTATTGGGGCAACCAGGTGATGAAGTCTGATGAGAAATGCTACGGCATAGCTTGTTGCGAGAGGTTTATTCTCGTAAGTGAGTATGGCAAAGACGGTGCCAATCCTGAGATTGTATTATTGAAGAGAAGATAATGTTTTGGAATAAGATAGCATCGTTGTACGATTTGTTTGAGAATGTGTACAACGGCAAAGTATATAAGAATACGGGTCATGCAGTGGCTGAGCATATTCTGTCATCTGATGTCGTATTGGAGTGTGCCTGCGGAACAGGTGCTATCAGCATTGCGATTGCTCCCTGTTGCAAGAAACTGATGGCAACGGATTTCTCTGAGGGTATGCTTATGCAAGCTGTCAAGAAATGCTCGCGTTTTGACAATGTGTCTCTTTGTCAGGCGAATATCATGGCGTTGGATTGTGCTGACGAGAGTTTCGACAAGGTAGTGGCAGGCAATGTAATCCATCTGCTTGACGAACCGCAGAAAGCCTTCCACGAACTAATGCGTGTATGCAAACGAGGTGGGAAAGTAATAATCCCTACCTATGTGAACATTGTGAAAAACGGAAAAAGCAGTTGGGCAGCGCGATTTCTCGAACTCTTGGGATTGGATTTCAAGCGTCAGTTCGACTATGAATCATATCAGGCATTCATACGAAGCATGACCGACGAAGATGTATCATTCACCATAGTTGAAGGTCGCATGCCTTGCGCAATAGCAATAATAAACAAACAGCATGAACCTGCGATTGGAACAACCAACTGATTAGCGTGATGTGGAGCTTGCCTCAACCTATGGATTTTCATGGCGTTTCATCGTACGAAACAAACATTTTCCTGCCCTCAAATTTTCGTTTGCCTACCCTCAAACATTCATTTGCTTACCCTCAAAGAAACATTTGAAAGCACTCAAACAACGGCAATAGCGATCCTTTCATCAGCCCAAACCAACGCTTTTTCGCACTATAAACGATAGGTTGACTTTATACAATAACAAATAAATAAAAAACTGAGATATGGAGAAAGAAAATATCCCCTGTGTACATTGCAAACTGCGTGCACGATATGACAAGAATCCTAAGTCACTCCTCGGTCGCTTCTGGCGCTGGCACATCGGCTTTTGTCCCGGTTGGAAAGGCTATATGAATACCCTCTCCGAAGAAGAGCGCAAGGCGTATAAGACAAAGTACAATCTGTAAACGATATAAATTTATGTTACGTGCATACGCATTACTGGCCCTCCTGCTTCTTGCCACGCACACCAAAGCGCAAAATAGGGCGAAAGCACAGTATCTTGAGGAAACGGAACTGGTGAGCATCGTGGCACATCTGGCAGAAGCAAATGGTTATGACTGGGATGCCGAGGATGTGGGGGTGGATGACTATCTGGCAGAGGTGGATAGCGCCTTTGCCCCATTCCGCTCGCATCCTATCGTGCCTTACATCCGGAAGGAGTTGCACGGCGAGGGATTTAACTGGCACTTCCCCATGCACATCGCACTACGTCTGCATATTGTGGACGGGAAGATAACGTATGACGAGGACCTGGAAAAGGACTTCGATGACTATTACGACCGCATCACGCCCGAGAACGAGAAGAAGTTAATCCAACTCTTGCAAGACTTCTACGATGCCTCACGCTTCCATGAATTCTACACGCAGCATCGCACCCTCTACAGGGAATGTGAGGCAGCCATGCAGCGTGTGCTTGACCAGGTGGACTTCGATTGGTATGATCGTTTCTTCGGACCTCGTGAGGGAAGCACGTTCCATGTCTATGCCAATATTCTCATCGGTCCTGCCAACTATGCCGTACATCAGAAGCGCCAGGATGGCTGCGAGATTATCAATGCCGTGATGGGGTGCTGCTATCGTAACCGCCAGGGCGAGATAAGCTACGACACCTACAGCACGCTGCCCATCATCGTGCATGAGTGCAATCACTCCTATTGCAACCCGCTCAACGAAGCGTTCTGGCCACAGTTGAAGGATAAGATAGAGGCGTTCTTTGCTCCCAATGCCCAGCACTATGCCGAAGAGGCTTACGGAGAACCCGTCCTTGTGCTCAACGAGACCTTTGTAGAGGCTTGCGTGATGCGCTACCTGATGTCCCATCCCTTCGACTTCAGCGAGAACACCGACCGTTGGATAGAAATGCTCGGCATCGACGAAGCACAACTCTCAGCGGCTCTCGACCGCATCAAGTACATTCAGGATGCCTACCTCCAGCTGCTCATCGATATTGACTACAATCAGAAACGATTCTACATGATCAAGGATGTCATAGAGGCCTTGGCTGAGCGCGAACAGCAGACTTCCAAATACCCAACCATGTACGACTTCATGCCACGCTACATCGAGGTGGTGAATGCGTATAAAAAGAAAGAATGACCCATGATGCTTTCAAGATTCATCATCACAGCCATCGTGCTGGTGATAGTATTTACAGCTATGATCCTCATACCACTCATCAAGAATCCGGTATGGTGGATACATGATTTCCCGCAGGACATACAGGAGGAGTACTTCAGGACTCACGAGCGTGTTCCCTCGGCCTTCTTCTCGAAAACGGTTCTCCTGAAAAAGTGCTTAGGCCTCCTGATAGCCTTGGCTATGCTCGTAGCCCTCATCTCGTGGATTGGTGCTCACTCCTTTTCTGAGGCTTTCATGGTCAGCTATGCCCTCTGGCTCATCGTGGATTGGTACGATTGCTTTATCCTCGACTGGGTATTCTTTGCCCGCATCAAGGCCATAAGGCTTCCTGGCACTGAGCACATGGATCGGGTCTATCACCAAAAGAAGTACCACTTCGTCCGCTCACTATGGGGTATGCTTATCGGACTCATCCCTTGTCTGCTGGGCGCAGCGCTATACACACTATTTATATAGTTACACAAAAAATCCGAACAAATAACATGGCAGATAATTGTGATTTATGACAGAATGCATTCGCTGACTATCCTGTTCGAAGATCCCTTTTGGATTGGCTTGCTCGAATCGATTGAAGGAGATCAAATGCAGGTGTGCAAAGTGACTTTTGGTGCAGAACCGACAGAGCTGGAAGTGCTGGAGTTTCTTGATAGGAATTGGAATAAGCTGAAATACAGCAAACCTGTCGTAACAGAAGTAAGAGCTAAGCCTAAGAATCCGAAGAGATTGCAAAGAGACGCTCGCAAACAAATACAGAGCACAGGCATTGGCACCAAGTCGCAACAAGCCCTGAAACAACAGCAGGAAGAGAATAAACTGGAACGCAAAACCATCTCTAAAGAAATGCGTGAGGCTGAGAAAGTGCGTAAGTTTGAACTCAAACAGGCTAAGCGAAAAGAGAAACATAAGGGACATTAAGAAACTCAATAAAAATGGTTACTTTCGATAATATAATCAATGACATCTTAGAGATTGTCAATCGTGAGGAGCCCATCCTACGCTCACTCTCCGAGGAGATGATCACAATGCGTTTCAATCATCAGAATCGCAGCATCAAGATGCTTATAGGTCATCTGATCGATTCGGCAAGCAATAATCACCAGCGCATGGTGCGACTACAGTATGCTCCTCGATGTGGACACTCCATGCCGAATACCGAAATGGGGATGCTCGTCTTCCCTGATTATACGCAGGACAATGATCTGTGGCTACAACTTCAGGATTATCAGCACGAGGATTGGGACACACTCCTCTCGCTTTGGAAGTATTACAATCTCCACATCTGCCAAGTGATCCGTTCTGTAGATGAGACAAAGCTCAATAACTATTGGCTCGACTATGAAGGCAATCGGGTAACACTTCAGAATATGATTGAAGGCTATACAATCCACCTCAAACTGCATCTCGGACAGATACATGAATTGATTTCGTCTAACAATAAAAAATATTATTATGAAGATAGTCAAGACGACAGATAAAACTTTTCAGCAACAGGCACTTGACCTTGCACTTCATGTTTTCATGCAATTTGAGGCTACAGATTATTCTGATGAAGGAATAGAAGAGTTCAAGCGTTCGTTGCAGAATCCTGCATACATTGACAATCTTTGCTACTATATTGCCATAGAGCAAGAAGAGGTCATCGGTATGTTGGCAACACGAAACAAAGGTAGCTATATTGCGCTGCTTTTCGTAGATGCTCAATGGCAAAGGAAGGGTGTCGGCAGAAATCTGATAGAGTTTGCTCTGGAGGATTGAATGGTTCAACCATGACCGTCAATAGTGCTCCATTCGCTCACGGATTCTACAAGAAAGCAGGATTTGAAGATACCGATGTGGAGCAATTAACAAATGGGATAAGGTTCTTCCCGATGAGAATGAACTTTCAGGCTTTATAATTTGTTCTGCATGAAGGTACAAGAACACTATATTTTAACTTTCTTACATATGACAAAAAAAGAAATTTTTGAAATCATCAACGGGATGCAGCATCCTGTGATGTATGTGGCGACAAGCGAGA